>JAKBBP010000076.1 GCA_021808445.1 Pseudomonadota bacterium | reverse complement strand
GTTACTGGGTGACTTTCGCTCCGGCCAGCAGTTCCTGCTGGTACTTCTGCACTTCTTCACGCTGCAGTTCCTGCATGATCTGCGGACGCAGCTGTTCCAGCGCGGGCGGCTTCGCCGGGCGCGTGGCGTCGAGCTTGATCACGTGCCAGCCGAACTGGGTCTGCACGGGAGTGGTGGTGTACTGGCCGGGCTTGAGCTTGGTCATCGCGTCGGCAAAGGCCGGGACGAAGTTGCCGGGGGTGGACCAGCCCAGCTTGCCGCCGTTGGTGGCCGAACCGGTGTCCTTGGAATACTTCTTGGCCAGCGCGGAGAACTTGGCACCCTTCTTGAGCTGGGCGATCACGTCCTCGGCTTCCTTCTGGGTCGGAACCAGGATGTGCTGCGCTTCGTACTCGGTGCTCCCGAAGGACTTGACGAACTGGTCGTACTTGGCCTTTACCTGGGCGTCGGTGACCGGGTGCTTGCTCAGGTAGTCACCCAGCACGGCACGGATCAGCACGTTCTGGCGATTGATCTCCAGTTCGTCCTGGATCTCGGGCTTCTTGAGCAGGCCCTGCTTCTCGGCCTGCTGCACCATCACCTCGCGCAGGATCATTTCCTTCTTGATCTGCTCCTTGAGCTGGGGCGTGACCTGCTGGCCCTGCTGCTTGGCCATGTTGGCGGCGACGGCGTCGACCAGCGATTCGGGAATCGGCTTTCCGTTGACGGTGGCGGCGTTCTGCGCCATCGCCAGAGGGCTGAACAGAGCCAGCGCGACAGCCGCGGGAAGGAGGGTGGTACGGAACAGGGTCATGGAGCAATCAGCCTCGAGGAACGTGGCAAAAACCGCGGATGAACGTAGGATGAACGGACTTCTCGACCTGCAGGGCAAAAGAGGTGGCCGGCGCTCCGTTCGAGTCGCCCGCGCTGGCGGATGGCCTGCGCGCGCGAGCTCCAGAAGGGCCGAAAGGGCTGCTCCGGCGCGCTCCCGGAGACGGTCTCGGAGACGGTCTCAGAGAGGGCGCAGGTCCAGCGTCACCGAATGGACTTCCTGCCGCAGCAGAGGATCCAGGGCATCATACACGAGGCGATGCCTTGCAAGAGGCCCCAGGCCGGCGAAGCGCGCGCTGCGGATGCACACCCGAAAATGGCTGCCCAGGGAGTCGAATCCGGCATGCCCATGATGCTGCGCGGACAGGTCCTCGACCTGCGCGAGGTCGCCCGGGAAGGCCTCGCGCAGGGCCTGCTCGATGCGTTGCTGGCGGGTCATCGGGGTCTCAGGGCGCCTTGGACGGAAGGTAGCGGGCGATCAGCAGGGATTGCAGCACCGCGAACACGAGCGTCAGCCCGAGGCTGCCGAACAGCTTGAAGTTCACCCAGGCCGCCGTCGAGAAGGTGTAGGCCACCCACAGGTTGACCACGCCCATCAGGGCGAAATAGCCGGTCCAGGACCAGTTCAGCCGGGTCCACGCCGCCTCGGGCAACTCGAGCTGGCTGCCCAGGAGGGAGCGGATCAGGTTGCGCCGCATCAGCAGCTGGCCGCCGGCCAGGCTCAGTGCGAACACCCAGTACAGCACAGTGGGCTTCCACTTGATGAAGGTCTCGTCGTGCAGCAGCAGCGTGGCTCCGCCAAACAGCACGACGATCACCAGGCTGACCCACAGCATCGGCTCCACGCGGCGCCGGCGCAGCCACACCCAGCCGATCTGCAGCACGGTGGCCGCGATGGCCACTGCGGTGGCCACGTAGATGCCTCCGAACTTGAAGGCGACGAAAAACAGGATGATCGGGAAGAAATCGAACAGCAGTTTCATCGAGAGGTCCGGGAGGGACGGCGGGAGAGGCCGGCGCGCGGGGCGGGAGGCTCAGCGGGAGGCGTCGCCCGACGGGGTCGAGGCGCGCGGCTCGTCGGTTCGGGCTTCGAAGTCCAGCGACGCCGAATTGATGCAATAGCGCAGCCCCGTGGGGCCGGGACCGTCGGGGAACACATGCCCGAGGTGGGCTTCGCAGTTGGCGCAGCGCACCTCGGTGCGCACCATGCCGTGGCTGCGGTCGACGTGCTCGGCCACGCGTGCGTCGGGCGCCGGTGCGGTGAAGCTCGGCCAGCCGCAGCCCGAGTCATACTTGGTGGCGGATTCGAACAGGGGCGCTCCGCAACACACGCAGCGGTAAGCGCCCGTGTCGTGGTGGTTCCAGTACTTGCCGCTGAAGGGGCGCTCGGTGGCGCTGTGGCGCGTGACCTGATATTGCTCGGGGCTCAGGCGCTCGCGCCACGCACGGTCCTGGTCCGGGTCGGTCGGGAGGGCAGGGTGGGTCGACATGTTCATTCCTCGGGGATTGCGCGCGCCAGGCCTGGGCGTGCGGCGCTCCTCCCCACATTGTGCTACGGCTGCTCGCCAGACACCGAATCTGGATCAGGACGAGCACGAAAGCACGGGCGGCCCGGCGTCGGCCGGGGGCGCGGCGGCCAGATCCTCGCAGCCCGCCTGTTCCTCGTAGGGCCGGCGCAGCACCTGCTGCAGGCGCCGCGCGGCACCGAAGTCACCGGCCTCGGCCTGGGCGATCGCCGCCTGTCCCAGGTGGTGGCGCAGCACGTAGCAGGGGTTGACGCGACGCATGCGCTCGGCCCGCGCGGCGCGTTGCCCGGCATCGAGCCCGTCCAGCCGGCGCTGCAGGCGTTCGAGCCAGTCCTGCAGGCGCTGGGGCCAGGCCGCGAACTGCTCCCGCAGCGCGCCCGGCACGCCCGCCTGCGGCTGCGCGACGCAGCGGGCCAGTTGCCGATGCGCGATGGTCCAGTCGGCACGGCAGGCGGCCAGCAGGTCGAGCCAGTCCTGCACCAGGTCGGGATCGTCGTCGCGCGCGGGGCCCAGGCCCAGCTTGTCCTGCATGCCGTCGCGCATCGCCGGCATGAAATGGTCGGCGAATTCCTCCACCGCGTCGCGCGCGGGCGTTTCGTCGCCGATCAGCGGCAGCAAGGCCTGGGCCAGAGCCAGCAGGTTCCAGCGGGCCACCGCGGGCTGGCGTGCCCAGGCGTAACGTCCGTAGGCATCGGTGGTGTTGGGGGTGTATCCGGGATCGAAGGCGTCCACGAAGCCGAAGGGGCCGTAGTCGATGGTCCAGCCGAGCATGGACATATTGTCGGTGTTCATGACGCCATGCACGAAGCCCACGCATTGCCAGCGGGCCACCATCGCCGCGGTGGCCGCGCTCACCTCGCGCAGCAGCGCCAGCGCCGGGTTGGAGGCCTGTGCAGCCTGTGGATACAGGCGCTCCACCGTGTAGTCGACCAGCCTGCGCAGCGCGTCGTGGCGGCCCGAATGACTGAAATGCTCGAAATGCCCGAAGCGCAGGAAACTGGGGCTCAGGCGTGCCACCACCGCGGCACGCTCGAGGCGTTCGCGTCGCACCGGCAGGTCCGAGTCCACCAGGCACAGCGCGCGCGTCGTGGGCACGCCCAGGTGCCACATGGCCTCGCTGCACAGGAACTCGCGCAGGGACGAGCGCAGCACGGCCCGTCCGTCGGCGTGACGCGACCAGGGGGTGCGCCCGGCACCCTTGATCTGCACTTCCCACCAGGCGTGGCCCAGCGCCTGCGCGGAGTCGGGCGCGGGCGCCTCCCCGAGCAGATGCGCGCGTCCGTCGCCGAGTTGTCCAGCCCAGTTGCCGAACTGGTGGCCGGCGTAGACCGTGCTGATCGCCTCGCAGGCGCGGGGCCCGGTGTGCGCGGCAGCCTCGGCGGCCGCGGCATTGCCGCTGAACCGATGGGCCCACTGCGCGCAGGCCTGCGCGTCCCGCGCCTCGCCGGGGTCCGGAGCGCTCAGACCCAGCAGGCGCGCCGCGTCCTCGCTGACCATGCGCAGCCGGGGCTGTGGCAGCCCTTGCGGCGCATGGTTGCTGTAGAACTCGGGCCCGAGCCGGGTGAAGGTCTGGCGCAGCGACGCAAGGCCGGGCTCTTCCCGGGGCCGTGCATCGCGGCGCCCGGGTTCGGCCGCAGCAGAATCGGCCGCCGCCACATCGGGTGCTGCCACATCGGGTGCTGCGGCCTTGTCGGCCGAGTCGGTCCGGGGAGGAAAGTCGAGGGACATCGAAAGATTGTGCTGCATTTCATAAGGCCTTTCGCTTGCAAGGTCTTCGAGGTCGGGCTGGCGCGAGATTCCGGGCCATGTGTCCAGGGTTTCCCCGAGGCGGCGGAGCTTGTAAGGCCTCGCCGCAGTGCCGCAAAATGCGGCGTTCATTCGCGCCCAACACATGTCGACAAATCTGATTCTGAGGGCCCGGGGCCTCACCAAACAATTCGCCGGCTTTGCTGCAGTGCAGGATATGGACCTGGACATCGCCGAGTCCTCGATCCACGCCCTGGTGGGCCCCAACGGAGCCGGAAAGACCACCTGCTTCAACCTTCTGACCAAATTTCTGGAGCCCAGTTCCGGCAGCATCGTGTTCGATGGCCGGGACATCACGCGCATGCAACCGGCCGAGGTGGCGCGCCTGGGCCTGGTGCGCTCCTTCCAGATCAGCGCGACCTTCGGGCACATGAGCCTGCTGGACAACGTGCGGGTGGGCATGCAGCGGGCGGCCGGCATGGCCTGGCAGTTCTGGGCTTCCCCGGCACGTCTGAGCCGGCTCAACGAACGCGCGATGCACTACCTGGAGCAGGTGGGGCTGGCCGAGCGACCGGACCAGCTGGCGGTGAATCTTCCCTACGGCCACAAGCGTGCGCTGGAACTGGCCACCACGCTGGCGCTGGAGCCTCGACTCATGTTGCTGGACGAGCCCACGCAAGGCCTGGGGCACGAGGACGTGGAGCGAGTGACCGAGTTGATCGCGCGCGTGGCCAAGGGACGCACCGTGCTGATGGTCGAGCACAACATGTCCGTGATCTCGCGCATCTGCGACCGTGTCACGGTGATGCAGCGAGGTCGCAAGCTGGCCGAGGGCAGCTACGCGGAGGTATCCGCCAACCCCGAGGTGATCAGCGCCTACATGGGCGAAGCGGCGGAGGAACTGGCGGCATGAATGCGACCCACAGCCCGACGCGCGAGCCCGCGCAGGGCGTCGCGGCCGGCGACGGCGCGACGCCGGCTCTGGACATCCGCGGCCTGCACGCCTGGTACGGTGAATCCCACGTGCTCCATGGCGTGGACCTGCAGGTGCCGGCAGGACGTACCGTGTGCCTGCTGGGGCGCAACGGTGCCGGGCGCACGAGCACGCTGCGCGCCATCATGGGCCTGACCAGCGCGCGCAGCGGCAGCATCCGGGTGTTCGGGCAGGATCTGGACAGGGTGGCGCCGCACCGCGTGGCCGGTCTCGGCGTGGGCTACTGCCCGGAGGAGCGGGGCATTTTCGCCAGCCTGTCCACGCGCGAGAACCTGCTGCTGCCCCCGTTGCTGCGCACGGGCTTCGAAGGCCTGAGCCTGGAGGAGATCGATACCCTGTTCCCCAACCTCAAGGAGCGCGCGCGCAGCCCCGGCTCGCGACTGTCCGGCGGCGAACAGCAGATGCTGGCCCTGGCGCGCATCCTGCGCACCGGCGCGCGCCTGCTGCTGCTGGACGAGATCTCCGAGGGCCTGGCCCCGGTGATCGTGCAGGCGCTCGGCCGCGCCATCACCTCGCTGCGCGACCGGGGTTTCTCGATTCTGCTGGTGGAACAGAATTTTCATTTCTCGGCGAGGCTGGCCGACAGCTTCTACGTCATGGAACGTGGACGCATCGTCGAGCAGTTCTCGCGCGAGGAATTGCCGGGCAAACGCGAGCGGCTGGAGCAGTTGCTCGGCGTGTAGTGGTGGTCCATCAACGTACTACAAACAGGGAGACTTACATGAAATTGAGCCGATTGTCCCTCGCCGTGGCCGGCGTCCTGGCGCTCAGCGCAGCCTCGGCGCAGGCCGCAGCCCCGGTGAAACTGGCCTTCATCACCGACATGTCCGGCGTGTACTCGGCCATCGACGGCCCCGGCGGAGTGGCCGCGATCAAGATGGCCATCCACGACTTCGGCGGCTCGGTGCTGGGCCGCAAGGTCGAACTGATGACCTTCGACCACCAGAACAAGGCCGACCTGGCCGCCGGCAAGGCCAAGGAGTTCTTCAGCCAGGATGGCGCCGACATGCTCATCGCCGGCACCAACAGCGCCACCGCGCTGGCCATGGAGCGCGTGGCCGCGAGCTTCAAGAAGCCATTCATCGATGTCGGCGGCGGCGCCTCGACCATCGTCGGCAAGGAATGCACGCCGTACACCGACATGTACGCCTACAACACGACGGCGCTGGCCCGCGGCACGGCCAAGGCGATCGTCGACAAGGGCGGCAAGACCTGGTATTTCCTCACGGCCGACTATGCCTTCGGCAAGTCCCTGCAGGCCGATGCCTCCAAGGTCGTGGAGGCCAACGGGGGCAAGGTGCTGGGCCAGGTGTACGCGCCGCTGGCCTCGGCCGACTTCTCCTCCTACCTGCTGCAGGCACAGGCCTCCAAGGCCGAGGTGCTGGGCCTGGCCAATGCCGGCGGGGATTCGGTGAACTCCATCAAGCAGGCGACCCAGTTCGGCATCACCAAGACCATGAAGCTGGCCGGTCTGCTGCTGTTCGTCACCGACGTCCACAGCATCGGCCTGCCGGCGGCGCAGGGCCTGTACCTGACCACGCCCTGGTACTGGAACCAGAACAAGGCCACCCGCGAGTGGTCGCATCGCTTCTACCAGCAGATGCATGTCATGCCCACCTTCGCGCAGGCGGGGGATTACTCGGCGGCGCTGACCTACCTGAAGGCGGTGAAAGCCGCCGGCAGCACGGACGGCGACAAGGTCATGGCCGAACTGCGCAAGATGAAGGTCAACGACATGTTCATGCACGGGGGCTACCTCGCCCCGAACGGGATGATGGTGCACGACATGTACCTGGCCCAGGTGAAGACCCCCGCGCAGTCCAAGGGGGAGTGGGACCTGTACAACATCGTGCAGAAGATCCCCGGCCCCGAAGCCTTCGGTCCGGTTGCCGACTACGGCTGCCCGATGGTGAAGTAAAGGGCCTTGCGGCAGGAGCGGGGGCACGGCCCCCGCTCCTGCCGCGGCATCCCCGCGTGCTGCGCGCCGCATCCTGCCCGATCGAGGCCTCGATTGACTGAGTTGTTCGGATTTCCCCTTCCGCTGTTGCTGGGCCAGCTGATGCTGGGCCTGGTCAACGGCGCCTTCTACGCGATGCTGTCGCTGGGCCTGGCGGTCATCTTCGGGCTCATGGACGTGGTGAATTTCGCGCATGGCGCCTTTTTCATGATGGGCGCGATGCTGGCCTGGATCGGCGGCCAGTACTTCCACCTGGGCTATTGGTGGATGCTGCTGCTGTCGCCTCTGCTCCTGGGCGCATTCGGCATGCTGGTCGAGCGCCTGATGCTGCGCCGGCTGCGCGGCATGGACCCGATCTACGGACTGTTGCTGACCTTCGGCCTGACCCTGCTGCTCGAAGGGGGCTTTCGCTCGGCCTTCGGCGTGGCGGGCCAGCCTTTCAACCCACCGTCGCAGCTCGGCGGGGTGCTCAACCTCGGATTCATGTTCCTGCCCGTCTACCACGCCTTCGCCGTGCTGGCCAGCGTGGTCATGTGCGTGCTCACCTGGGCGCTGATCGAGCGCACGCGCCTGGGCTCGTACCTGCGCGCGGGCACGGAGAATCCGGCACTGGTGCAGTGCTTCGGCATCAACGTGCCGCTGCTGGTCATGCTGACCTTCGGCTTCGGCGCCGCGCTGGCCGGGCTGGCCGGGGTGCTGGCCGCGCCGGTGATCCAGGTCTCGCCGCTGATGGGATCCAACCTCATCATCACCGTGTTCGCGATCGTGGTCATCGGTGGCATGGGTTCGGTCATGGGGTCCATCGTCTCCGGGCTCCTGCTCGGACTGGTCGAGGGCCTGACCAAGGTGCTGTACGCGCCGATGGCCAACACGGTGGTCTTCGTGCTCATGGCCGTGGTGCTGACCCTGCGCCCTGCGGGACTGTTCGGGAGGCAGAAATGAAGCCGGGCCTGCGAGGATCCTGGCTCTGGCTGCTGCTGGCGCTGGCGGCCGTGGCGCCGTGGCTGGGCCTGTATCCGGTGCTGGGCATGCGCATCCTGTGTTTCGCGCTGCTGGCCTGCGCCTTCAACCTGCTGGCCGGGTACGGAGGCCTGATTTCCTTCGGGCACGCGGCCATGTTCGGCGGCGCCGGCTACATCGCAGGGCAGGCGCTGGCCCAGTGGCACCTGCCGACCCCGGTGGGACTGTTGCTGGGCATGGTGTTCGCGCTGGGAGTGGGACTGCTCATGGGATTGCTGGCGGTGCGGCGCCATGGCATCTATTTCTCCATGATCACCCTGGCGCTGGCGCAGATCGTGTACTTCTACTTCCTGCAGGCCCCCTTCACGGGGGGAGAGGACGGACTGCAGGGCATCCCCCGCGGCACGCTGCTGGGACTGTCCCTGCAATCCGACCGGGTGATGTACGAATTCGTGCTGGCGGTGTTCGCGCTGAGCTGGTGGTTCCTGCGCCGGGTCAATCGTTCGCCCTTCGGGCAGATCCTGCGCGCGTCGCGCGAGAACGAGCCGCGCCTTGTCTCGCTGGGCTACAACGCCGCGCGCTACAAGCTGGGCGTGTTCCTGCTGTCGGCCGCCTTCGCCGGCCTGGCCGGGGCGCTCAAGGCCGTGGTCATGGGCTTCGAGACCCTGGACGACGTGCACTGGGCGACTTCCGGACTGGTGATCCTGATGACCCTGGTCGGCGGCCTGGGCACCGACCTCGGTCCCGTGCTGGGAGCGCTGCTGATCACCGTGCTGGAGGACAAGATGGGCCTGGTGGCGCGCTTCCTGGTGCACCTCACCGGCCTGTCCTGGTTCTCCCATCTGGCCGACTCGGTGGGCATGGTCATCGGCGCGATTTTCGTGGTGTGCGTGCTGGCCTTCCGCCGCGGCATCATCGGCGAGCTGGGCGCGCGTCTGTCCACGCGCGCGCGTCCCGGCTCCTGAGGGCGGGGCGCCGCGGCCCGGGGGGCGTCAGCCCTCGGGCGCGCCGAGCGCGGCCGGCTCCAGCGCGGGGCGCGACACCAGCACCTTGTCGATGCGCTTGCCGTCCATGTCGACCACCTCGAAGCGCCAGCCTTCCCACTCGATCACGTCACCCGTGTGCGGCAGGCGCGCCAGCAGCAGCATGAGCATGCCGGCCAGCGTGTTGTAGCGCGCCTTCTCTTCCTCCGGAACCGAGCGCAGGGCCAGCTTGTCCTTCAGGTCGCCCACGGGAATCAATCCGTCGAGCAGCCACGAGCCGTCTTCGCGCTGGATGGCCCAGGGCTCCTCGGAGGGATGGCTCTTGAACTCCCCGGCGATGGCCTCCAGGATGTCCTGCACGGTCACGATGCCCAGGGTCTGGCCGTATTCGCCCAGCACCACCGCGGTGTGGTCGGGGCTCTGCTTGAAGGTCTGCAGCAGTTCCAGCCCGGTCAGGCTCTCGGGCACGTAGATCGCGGGGCTGGAGGCCTTGACCAGGTCGTCGATGCCCTCGCGGCGGATGAATCGCCCCAGGAGTTCCTTGGCCGAGACCAGGCCCAGCACGTCATCGAGGTCGCCGCGCACCAGCGGAAAGCGCGAGTGCGAGCTCTGGGCGATCTTGTTCAGGTTGTCGCCCAGCGGGTCCTCGACGTCCAGGAACTCGATTTCATTGCGCGGGGTCATCAACGAGGCGATCTGCCGGTCGTCCAGGCGGAACACGTTGCGCACCATCTCGTGTTCCTGCACCTCGATCACCCCGGCATCGGAGCCTTCCTCCAGCACCACGTTGATTTCCTCTTCCGTGACGTGCTTGGGCTGGTCCGTGCGCACGCGCAGCAGGCGCAGCAGCAGGTCGGTGGACACGGACAGCAGCTTGACGAACACGGCCACCGAGCGCGCCAGCAGCAGCATGGGCTGGGCCGTGATCAGCGCGATGCGCTCGGGCGCCAGCTGCCCCAGGCGCTTGGGAACGAGTTCGCCGACCACGATGGACAGATAGGTGATGACCACCACCACCAGCGCCGTGGCCGCCACCGAGGAGGCGTTGGCCGACATGCCCAGGCGCTGCAGCCACTGGCCGATTCCGGAGGAGAACGCCGCCTCGCCGATGATGCCGTTGAGCACGCCGATGGAGGTGATGCCGATCTGCACCGTCGACAGCAGGCGCGTGGGTTGCTCGGTGAGCTGAAGCGCGGCGCGCGCGGGAACGCTTCCCGATTCGGCCAGCGCCGTCAGGCGCGCGCGGCGCGCGGTGACCAGCGCGATCTCGGCCATCGCGAACAGGCCGTTGAGCAGGATCAGGAACAGCAGAACCAGGGCTTGACTCATACCGTTCGATGCTCCTGGACGGGCGCCGGGTTGCCGTTCGGGCGCAGAGCAGGGGGCCTGGCGAGGAGGCCGCGGCGGGCGTCGGGACGGGCCGGCGCGATCGGGGAAGCAGGGTCTGGATCCAAGGTGGGGGCAAGGGCGTGTACGTCCTGCCTGCGCTGCTCTTATGCTGGAGCCTGGGGCCGCGGCGCGGTGCCGCCGGCCCGCATCCAGGATTCGCGCAGGAGCGCAGGAGAACCTTCACCCATGTCCAATGATGAACATGGTTCCCGATTAGACCAGACTTCCGTGACAGCTCAAGACGCAATCGCCCGGGATCCGGCAGCGCGCCCGCACCCGTCCACGCTGCTGCAGCATCATCCCTACCGGGCGCCCGAGGGCTTCGCCAGTCCGCAGCTGCCCTCGTACCGCGCGTCCACGGTGCTGTTCGACAGCGTGCGCCAGATGCGCGAGGCCCGCTGGCGCGACAAATCGGGCTACACCTATGGCCTGCACGGCACACCGGCCAGTTTCGCGCTCGAGCGACGTCTGGCCGACATCGAGGGGGCGCGCCACGCCCTGCTGTGCCCCTCGGGTCTTTCGGCGATCGCGCTGGTCGACCTCGCGCTGCTGCGCAAGGGGGACGAAGTCCTGATTCCCTGCAATGCCTATGCGCCCGGTCGCGAACTGGCGCAGAACATGCTCGATGCCTGGGGCATCGGCACGCGCATCTACGATCCGCTCGACCCCGGGTCCCTGCGCGAGCGCATCGGTCCGCACACGCGCCTGATCTGGCTGGAGGCCCCCGGATCGGTGAGCATGGAAATGCCCGACCTGCGCGCCCTGGTGGCCGTCGCTCGGGAGTCCGGGGTGCTCACGGCCATCGACAACACCTGGTCGGCGGGGCTGGCGCTGCAGCCTTTCGAGCTGGGCATCGATGTGTCCATGCAGGCGCTGACCAAATACCAGTCGGGCGGCGCCGACGTGCTGATGGGAGCCGTGCTGGTGCGCGACGACGCCCTGCACGATGCGCTGCTGGACGCGCACATGCGCCTGGGCCTGGGGGTGGGGGGCGACGACGTCGGGCTGATGCTGCGCGGACTGGCCTCGATGCCGCTGCGCTACGCCGCGCACGATGCCTCGGCTCGGCGCATCGCGCAGTGGCTCCAGGGACGGGCGGAGGTGCGGCAGGTGCTGCACCCGGCGCTGCCGGGCAGCCCCGGGCACGCGTACTGGCTGCGCGACTTCCGCGGCGCCGCGGGACTGTTCAGCGTGGTCCTGCAGCCCGAGTTCGATCCGCCGCGGGTCGACGCCTTCGTGGACGCGCTGCGCCTGTTCGGCATCGGCTATTCCTGGGGAGGGCCGACCAGCCTTGCGGTACCCTACGAGCTGAGCCATGCGCGCGCCGCCCTTTCTCCGCCGGTCGGCGCGAGCGCGGCTCCGGCCCTGGCCGAGGCGCGCTACCTGGTGCGCCTGAACATCGGGCTCGAGCACCCCGAGGACCTGATCGCGGATCTCGAACAGGCGCTGCATGCGGCGCTGGGCCCCCGAACCGGAGTTGCCTGATGGGAATGC
>JAKBBP010000075.1 GCA_021808445.1 Pseudomonadota bacterium | reverse complement strand
CCTCCAGCACCCCGGGGTCGGGGGTGATCTGGAGCATTTCCAGGCGGGGATCGCGCGGCGGCGGGTAGCCCTCGAGCACCAGCTTGACGCGCAGGCGCCGGGCCGTGGCCTCCACGACGGCGAGCAGTTCCAGGTAATCGTCCACCTCGGCCAGCGGGGGCATGAACACATACAGGATTCCCGAGCGCGCCTCCACGCACAGCGCGGTGCGCAGGGTCGACCCGGCCGACTGCCCGCGCGCGGGCGACCTGGCGATTTCGCCGGCGCCTCGTCGCGGTGCGTCGTCGACGGCGCCCGGCACCGCGGCGGTGCCCTGCGCCCCTTTTCGGTGCGCCGACGCGGATTGCTCGCGCAGGCGCGCGGCCTCGGCCAGCGGCGGGCGCGGCGCGAAGGGGTCGGGAGCCAGGTCCAGCTGTCGGTCGGTCGCCGTGGCCCACGGCAGGCTGTCCAGCGGCAGGCGCCAGCCCATCGCCGAGTCGCCCGGGATCAGGTACATGCGCGCGTCACGGAACACCCACGCTCCGGACATCCAGCGCGGTCCGCGCAGCCCCGGTCCGGCCGCT
Organism: Pseudomonadota bacterium; assembly: GCA_021808445.1. Classification (GTDB taxonomy): domain Bacteria; phylum Pseudomonadota; class Gammaproteobacteria; order Burkholderiales; family Burkholderiaceae_C; genus Thiomonas_A. Next base: position 12,392 of record JAKBBP010000075.1, on the reverse strand, counting down.
TCGCGCCGCAGCGGAAGCGCGTAGCCCACCACGCTGCGCAGACCATGCTCGAACACGCGCCGCAGACGCTCGCGCTCGAGCTCGTCCTCGAGCCGTGCGTCGAAGGGGTCCACGTTGACCGGCAGTCGGCGCTCGCGCCACAGGTAGTACCAGGTGTCTTCGTAGCCCTCGCACACATGCGCCGGCTCCACGCCCAGGGCGTCGACCAGCGCGAGCATGAACATGTGCGCCTGCGCGGTGCCGTTCTGGCCCGGCTGGCGCTCGTCGGCGAACAGCGACGCGTCGTGCCAGCAGGGCTGGCCGTCACGGCGCCACACGGCGGACAGCGCCCAGCGCGGCAACTGCTCGCCCGGGTACCACTTGCCCTGGCCGAAGTGCAGGAAGCCGCCGGGGCCGTAGCGCCGAGCCAGGCGCTCGATCAATGCGCCGGCATAGCCCCGCTTGGAGGGCCCCAGCGCCTCGGTGTTCCACTCGGCGGCGTCCCGGTCCACGGTGGCCACGAAGGTGGGCTCGCCGCCCTGGGTCAGGCGCACGTCGCCGGCGATCAGCGCCTGATCCACCTGGGCGCCCAGCTCGAGCACCGCCTGCCACTGCGAATCGCTGTACGGCCGCGTGACCCGCGGCGACTCCAGCAGGCGCGCCACCCGCATGGTGTGCTCAAATTCGACCTCGCATTCGTCGAGCAGACCCTCCACCGGCGCGGCCGAGGCCGGGTGCGGAGTGCAGGCCAGCGGAATGTGCCCCTCCCCGGCGAGCAGCCCGGAGGTGGGATCGAGCCCGATCCACCCCGCCCCAGGGAGGTAGACCTCGCACCAGGCGTGCAGGTCGGTGAAGTCCCGGTCGGCGCCGCCGGGGCCTTCCAGCGCCTTGACGTCGGGCACGAGCTGGATCAGATAGCCCGACACGAATCGGGCGGCCAGCCCGAGGTGGCGCAGGACCTGCACCAGCAGCCAGCCGGTGTCGCGGCAGGACCCGGATGCCAGCTCCAGCGTGCGCTCGGGCGTCTGTACGCCGGGCTCCATGCGGATCACGTAGGAGATGTCGTGCTGCAGGCGCTGGTTGAGCTCCACCAGGAAGTCCACGATGCGTCGCCGACGCCGGTCGATGGTGTCCACAAGCTGGCGCAGGCGCGGGGTCAGCGGCCCGGCGGCCAGGTACGGCGCCAGGTCGGCGGCGAGCTGCTCACCGTAGGCGAAGGGATAGTGCTCGGCACTGGGCTCCAGAAAGAAGTCGAAGGGGTTGTACACCGACATCTCGGCCACCAGGTCCACGGTGACCTCCAGCGCCGTTGCCCGTTCGGGGAAGGTCACGCGGGCCAGGTAGTTGGAGAAGGGATCCTGCTGCCAGTTGATGAAGTGCTCCGCCGGATCGATGCGCTGGCTGTACGCCAGGATCGGGGTTCGCGCGTGCGGCGCCGGACGCAGCCTGATGACGTGGGGTGCCAGGTTCACCGCGCGGTCGAAGCGGTAGCGGGTGACGTGGGTGAGGGCTACGTGGATGGACATGCGGCACCTGCGCGCGGAAGGGTCGGAAGAGGGGTGGGAGTCACGCCGGCAAGCCCTGCGGGCCCTGGCGAGGCCTCAGGCGGCGAGGAAGTCCTGGCTGATGGCGCTGCCCAGCTCGTTGATGCGCCCCAGGAAGTCCGTCAGGTAGGCATGCAGCCCGGTGGCCATGATGTCCTCGATGCGTCCGAACTGGAGTTGCGCGTTGAGCAGCCCGGCCCGCCGCAGCGTCTCGGCCGACTGCGGGTTGGCCACCGTCGACAGGTTGCTGACGATCTCCGACATGCACGCGGCCAGCGAGCGCGGCATGTTGGCGCGCAGGATCAGCAGCTCGGCGACCCGCTCGGGGGTGATCGCCTCGCGGTAGGCCTTGCGGTACACCTCGAAACCCGACACCGAGCGCAGCACCCCGGCCCAGTGGTAGAAGTCCAGCTCCTGCCCACGGTTGCCGGCCGAGCCGTGGAACTCCGAAGCGTGCGTGTGGAACTTCACGTCCAGCAGCCGCGCCGTGTTGTCGGCACGTTCGAGCAGGGTGCCGATGCGCAGGAAGTGGAAGGCCTCGTCGCGCAGCATCGTGCCCGAGGTGACGCCTCGAAGCAGGTGCGAGCGATACTTGACCCACTCGAACAGCACGCTGGGATCGCGCCGGATGCGGGGCTCGGCGGCCAGGCGCTGCAGTTCCAGCCAGGTCTGGTTCACCGTCTCCCAGGCCTCGGTCGTGATGGCGCCGCGCACCGCGCGGGCGTTCTCGCGCGCGGCGCGCAGGCAACTGCAGATCGACGAGGGGTTCGCGCTGTCGCGCACCATGAAGGCCAGCACGTTGTCGGCGTTGATGTCGCCGTGGCGGGCCTGGAAATCCGCGGTGAGCTCGGAAATGCCCAGCACGCTGGCCCAGCCTTCGCTGCTGGCCTCGGCCGAGGGCTGCAGCAGCTCGGACTGCACGTGCACGTCGAGCATGCGCGCGGTGTTCTCGGCGCGCTCGGTGTAGCGGGCCATCCAGAACAGGTGATCGGCGGTTCGGCTCAGCATGTCGAGTCCTCCGGAAAAGGGTTCAGGGGCGATGCGCCGGACACGTCGGCGCGCTCAGCGCTCGAGCACCCAGGTGTCCTTGGTGCCGCCGCCTTGCGAGGAGTTGACGACCAGCGAGCCCTCGGCCAGCGCGACCCGCGTCAGCCCGCCCGGGGCGATGCTCACCGTCTTGCCCGAGAGCACGAAGGGGCGCAGGTCGATGTGGCGCGGCGCGATTCCCGCCTCGACGTAGGTCGGACAGGTGGACAGCGCCAGCGTGGGCTGCGCGATGTACTGCTCGGGATGCGCGCGCAGCTTCTCCGCGAAACTGGCGATCTGCGCGCGCGTGGCCGCCGGCCCGACAAGCATTCCGTAGCCTCCGGCGCCGTGCACTTCCTTGACCACGAGCTCCGGCAGGTGCGCCAGCACATAGTCCAGGCTTTGCGGGTCGCGGCACAGATGGGTGTGCACGTTGCTCAGGCGGGGCTTCTCGCCCAGGTAGAACTCCACCATCGCCGGCACGTAGGGGTAGATGGACTTGTCGTCGGCCACGCCGGTTCCCACCGCGTTGGCCAGGGTCACGTTGCCGGCGCGGTACGCGGCCATGAGGCCTTCGCAACCCAGCGCCGAGTCGGCGCGGAACACCCGCGGATCGATGAAGTCGTCGTCGATGCGCCGGTAGATCACGTCCACGCGCTGCGGGCCCTGGGTGGTGCGCATGTACACGAAGTCGTCGCGCACGAACAGGTCCTGGCCCTCGACCAGTTCGACCCCCATCTGCTGCGCCAGGAAGGCGTGCTCGAAATACGCCGAGTTGTACATGCCGGGGGTGAGCACGACCACCGTCGGATCGCTCACCCCCTGGGGGGCCACGTCGCGCAGCTTTTCCAGCAGCATGTCCGGGTAGCGCGCCACCGGCGCGATGGGGTAGCGGGAGAACAGGTCCGGAAACAGGCGCATCATCATGCGCCGGTTCTCCAGCATGTAGCTCACGCCCGAGGGCACCCGCAGGTTGTCCTCCAGCACGTAGTAGCGCCCCTGGCCGTCGGCGTCGGGCGCGCGCACGATGTCGACGCCGGCGATGTGGGCGTAGACCTGGTGGGGAATGCTTACACCCATCATCTCGGGGCGGAACTGGCGGTTGCCCAGCACCAGCTCGCGCGGCACGATGCCGGCACGCAGGATGTCCTGCTCGTGGTAGATGTCGTGGATGAAGCGATTCAGCGCGGTCACGCGCTGCACCAGCCCGGCTTCCAGCTCGATCCATTCGGCCGCCGGAATGATGCGCGGGATCAGGTCGAAGGGGATCAGGCGCTCGGTGCCCGCCTCGTCGCCGTAGACGGCGAAGGTGATGCCCACGCGGCGGAAGATCAGCTCGGCCTCCTCGCGCTTGGCCTGCATGATCTCGACCGGCTGCTGGCGCAGCCAGGACTCATACGGCGCGTAGTGGGCACGCACGCCGCCGCCGCCCTCGCTCATCTCGTCGAATTGGTGCATCGTCGCCTCGCTTGTCGGCCTGGTCGAGGCCGCACGGCGACGCGCGGCCTTGCCGGAAATCTAGCAATTTCCAGGCCAACGTGAAACATCGCGAGCTCATTCGTCGCGCAGCCGAAGCATGTACGGCAGCGGATCGAACATCGCAGAAGCTTTCAAGACCCCGCGCCGGGCCCACGCGGCAGCCGCATAATGCCCGTCATACCTGCGCAGGCTCTGGATCCCCGTCCGATTCGGCATACCGGCCGACAAGGTCCGCGGCCCGGGCTTGTGCCCTCGGCCGCAACACAACCTGCCGGAAGGATTCGCATGGCCACCGTCGTGCTGGTGCATGGCGCCTGGGGAGGCGCCCACGGTTTCAGGCATGTGCGCAAGCTGCTGCGCGACGCCGGGCATGAGGTGTCCACTCCCAGCCTGACCGGAATCGGCGAACGCCGTACCCCGCAGCCCGCCGCGTGTTTCAGCGAGGAGGTGCATCTCGCGCAGGAACTCGAGATCTACGCCTTCACGCGCAGCTACATCAAGGCGACGCGCTCAGCGCCCGACGATCGCGGCGAAGCCGCGTTCCGGCGCGCCGCGCAGCGCGCGCGGCAATCCCCCGACTGGAGCTATTACGAGATCGACACCAACCACATGGTCGCGAGCAACCGGCCGCAGGAAACGGCCAGCCTGCTGGCGCGGATCGCGGAGGGTGCCTGATCAGCCATTCAGGTGCATTCGCCCCGGTTCGCGGCCTCACACCGGCTCCATCTGCTCCTTGCAAACGGGAGCTCGTGACGTGTCACCTGCGCACATCACTCGCCGAGGCCTGAGGCTCCTTCGTGGCATCCTTCAAAGCGTCGAATTGCGCTCGTGCCTGCTCGACCTGGCTCAGGTGCTCCTTCGCCCATAGCCAGACGCCGCAGAAGGCCTGGCCCAGGGTCGCGCCGATCGGAGTCAGGGCGTAGTCGACTCGCGGGGGGACCTCCGCGTAGACCGTTCGACTGACCAGCCCGTCGCGCTCCATCTGGCGCAGCACGCTCGCCAGAACCTTCTGGCTCACGCCATGGACGGCCGACTGCAACTCGCTGAAGCGCAAGCGACCCCGGCTACCGAGCGTCTCCAGGACCAGGATGGTCCATTTGGTCGCGACGCGCCCGATGAGGTGGTTCATCAGCGACGCAATTCGCGGATCCTGGTCGTCGGGCGTGCAGCCCGGATAGAGCGACTTGGGTGAGCCGGCCTCAGCGTCCGCAGTCAGGAAGCGATCATTGGTTTCCATGGGGTTAGCGACGTACTTTCCGGTGCGTACTTCTCAAGGCGATGCTCGGTTCCTAAGATCCTTTCGCATCCCCATCAGGCTAAGGCCAAGCCATGAAACTAACAAGCAGAACGATCGTCGTGACCGGTGGCTCGAGCGGGCTGGGCGTGGAGCTGTCCCGTCAGCTGGCGGCGCGCGGAAACGCCGTGCTCGCCGTCGGCCGTGACCCGGCCAAGCTGGCCGTGGCCCAATCGCTCGTACCCGGACTGCACACCTTCAGCGCGGACGTCTCGGACCCCGCGCAGCGATTGCAGCTGCGCGACTTCGTGCAATCGACCTTTCCATCCTTCGACATGCTGATCAACAACGCCGGGATCATGCGTTCGGTGGCGCTGGGACGGGACGACGAGGAAGCGGAGGTGGAACGCGAGATCGCGGTGAATCTCACGGCGCCGATTCACCTCAGCTCGATGTTCGTGCCGATGCTGCGCGAACGACCCGATGCATGTATCGTCAACGTCTCCTCGGGTCTGGCCTTTGCGCCCTTTCCGGTGGCGCCGGTCTACAGCGCCACCAAGGCGGCGCTGCACTCGTTCACCCAGTCGCTGCGGATCCAGCTGCGCTCGAGCGGCATCCGCGTCGTCGAGATCATCCCACCCGGTCTCGACACCCCGATGATCACGCCTGCATTCCGGGCCGCGATGGCAGGGCAGCGAATGGCGCCTGCTGAACATGTGGCAGCCGCGGCCATAAGGCGCATCGAGGCTGGAGATACAGAGATCGCGCCCGGCGCGAGTTCCATGCTGCGCCTGCTGAGCCGACTTGCCCCGGGCCTGCTGATGCGTCAGATGGCAGTCATGTACGAGCGGGCGGCGGCTTGACGCGACACGCGTTCCAGGGCCTGCTCCCGGCAGGCATGGCCGCGTTACCGAAGGATGGCGGAGCTCAGCCTGCCTGGCCCAGGCCCCGCCGCAGGTACGCACGAGTCGCCTCGTCGGTGCAGTACACGAAGCAGCCCTGCATGCCGCGGGTCATCAAGGTCCGATAGGTGTTTTTGATGATCAGGTCGGCCTGGGCTCGTGCGGCCAGCGGATGGGCGCGGGCCAGCGTCCGGTAGCCTCGCAAGCTTCGGTCCTGCGGTGCGCGGGCTGCAGGTTGGGTGAGGACCTGGCCTTCACCTCTAAGGCGCCGCGCCCGGGCAGCGAACCACGCTTCCAGGCCATCAGCCGCCTCTGCGCAGCCCTCCGCTTGCGCCTGGACGCGCAGCCCCTGCACACAGCGTCCTGAGCTCGGACCGGCGATCGAGCTGACGGCGAAAGCGCCCGGGAACGACACCGGTTGTCTTCACCGACAACACCTTCTGCAGCGTCCTGTCGTTCGCTCGAGCCAGCCTTCGCTTGGAGCCTGCCGCCCACATCGTCCGCGCCAAGCGCTGTCGCATGGGAGTCGCCTCCCAAACAGCGGTGTCAACGATCATCGCCGAATGAATACGCCCGCTCCACGCGCGCGATCCTGACCTCGTAGTGCTCGTACCAACGCGCCTTGCCGTTTGCTTGCGCCGCCAGGTGTTCGAGGTTGGATTTCCACGCGCGGATGGCCTCCAGCGAGTCCCAGTACGACACCGTGATGCCGAATCCGCTGCCGTCACGGGCGCTCTCCACCCCCAGAAAGCCCGGCTGCTCCGACGCTAGCTCGACCATGCGCTCGGCCACGGCACCGTAGCCGTCGTCGCCCTCGCGACGCTTCGAGCTGAAGATCACCGCGAAATACGGTGGCGCCGGTGTGCGCGCGAAGGGATGGGAATCGTCCATGCCTGTCTCCTCACCACAGCCCCAGAATCCAGCCTTCCACCCCGGCGACCGCCCGCTCGAAGTCCGTGAGTTGCGGCGCCAGGGCCAGCGCCAACCGCCCATCGGCGTCGGCGTCGCGCAGCCATGACGCCACCACGTACGCATCCCGCTGGTCGCCTGTCGCGCCTTCCAGCGGGTACGCCTGGCGCCACAGTGACGGGTACACCTCGGCAACAACCGAGCATCCTGGCCGCAGTTCCCAGCCATCGAAAGGCCAGAACCGCAACTTCGGGCCGAGCCTGCCGCGCAGCAAGCGCAACCAGGGAATACCGGCATGGGTGGACTTGGCGACAGACCCCTGCACGTCGAAGTGGAACACCGACTTCGCCCGGCAGCGCTGTTCGCAGATGCGCCGCCAGCGCGAGCTTCCCGTGCGTTCGGCGCCACGGCCGCACACCCCGTCGCGCACGAAGTCGACGTAGGTGTGCGGCTCGTCGGTGGGCCAGTGGGCCTGGAAGTCGTCCAGGAAAGCCGGCCAGTCCGGCAGCAGATGGTGGACCTCGAAGTAGCGCAGCGGAAACGAGAACCCGTGGTCGATTCCGACCAGCGTGGGGATATCCTCTGCCAGGGTGTCGGCAAGCCACTGCGCGAGGCCGCGGCGCGTCCAGTACTTCCGCGGGCTGGGTGGGGGTGCGACCTCGACCGCGGGCGCTCCTGGCGCGGCCTGGTAGACCCGCAGGCCCTTGAGGCTGGACTCGGCCGTCTCGGCTCCGGAGTAGTCGACACCGATGTAGCGCTGGAAGGCTGGCATCGTCAGCGCCCCTTGCCGGCAAGGCGAACGCCGACACTCACGGCGCCGACCGCGTCAACTTCGACGAGAAGCGCGCCTGGGAACGTCGAATCCATGGTGCATTTCTCCGTCAAAACTGGCGCGCTTCGGCGCGTTTTGCGCGCCACCTGAAAACGGCGTAAGCCGGAACGGTCACGCTCAACTTGTTGATCCCAAACAAAAAATCCCCTCGCGGCCGGGGATTTTTTTGCATGTGTGAAAATTTTTGCAAGTCAGATGAGAACCTACAACCCTCTGTAGGTTCTCATCTGACTTGCGAAATCGACAGCGGGCAGATCAGCAGGTTGCGCACCTCGGATGAGAAGGCATACCCGGGAATTCTGATCTAAGTTGCAAACATCCTACGCGGCCTCGCAACATGTTGTTTATACAACGATTTTCTGCAACATCTTGTCCAGCACGCAACACGTGCCGCACTACTTGAAGGCCTCGTACGTTGGCCGGCGAAGCTGACCCTTCCAAAATGGTCGCTGTGTCCGCATATCGAATGCCTGGGCATTTCTAGGGCGTACCCTCCCCCGAAGAGGGCGCGCGGGGGACGCTACTGCGGCCCGAACCAGTTCCGCGCAATGTCCGCGGCGCAGCGTTCCAGGCGTTCGCGCTTGCCGACCATGGCGGCCAAGTCCATTCGCGCCAGCGGCGCATGCACCGCGAGGCCGGCGACTACGCGGCCGCGCGGGTCGCGAATCGGAACGGCCAGGGCGTTCAGCCCCAGGGAGTCCTCCTCCTCGTTGATGGCGAAGCCGCACTGGCGGATCTGCTGCAGCGCCTGCGCCAGGTGCTCCGGGGTGCGCAGCGTGCGCGGCGTGAACACCTGCAGCGGCAACTCGTCGAGCAGGCGGCGCAGCCTGCCGGGCATGACGTGGGCCAGCAGCAGCTTGCCGATGGCGGTGCAGTGGGCGGGCACGCGGCTACCCGGCTGAAGTTGCACCCGCAGGGGCCAATCGCACTCGACGCGGTCCACGTACAGCACCTGCGTGCCGTCGAGCACTCCGATGTTGCAGGTCTCGTGCAGTTCGTCGACAAGCTGCTGCAGCAGGCGCCGGCTGTAGGCGTCGGAGCCGACGCTGCCGAGCACCGCCGCCGAGAGCCGGCGCATGCGCTGGCTGCAGAGGTAGCGGTCGGTCGCGGGGTCGCGCCCCAGCAGATCCAGCTCCAACAATTGACGCAACACTCTGTGCGCGGTCTGCTTGGGCATGCCGGTGGCGGCCGCTGCGTCGGTCAGGTTAAGTCCCTGCGCACTGTTGCTGATGGCCTCGAGCAGCGCGAGCGCCTTGCCCATGGCGGAGCCCGCGGCGGCGCCTTCGGCTTCGACCTTCATGGCAGGTCCCGCGGCACGGGCGCCGCCAGCAAGGCCTGGGCCCGCGCGGCGAACTCCAGCAGCAGCCGGTCCTCCCCGCGGCGCGCCACGAGCTGGATGCCGATCGGCAGCGTGCCGGCGGGCACGGCCATGGGCAGGCACAGGGCAGGCATGCCCGCGAGGCTCCACAGGCGCTGCGGCGCGCGCGAGCCGCTGCCGTGGCCCAGAAGCGGCGCGACGTCGACGGTGGCCACCGTCACTGCCACTTCACCGGGGCGCAGCCATTCGTGCAGCGCTTCGGCCACGGCCGGCTGTCCGCGCTGCGCCGCGGCCATGCGCGTGGCTGGCAGGGCTTCGCCTTCGCCCAGCAACCGCAGCAGCGGCGCGGAGACCATCCCGGGTGGCGCGGCGCGCAGGGCTTCACCGTGCAGGCAGGCGAGCCCGCGCACCAGCAGGGTGTGCACGAGTTGCGCTTCGCGGGCGGCGACCCACGGCGGAACCGAGGTCTCGCGCCAGGCCGGGGCCAGGCCGCGCAGGCGCGCGGCCGCCTCGCACAGCGCCGCGCGTACGGCCGGTGCCACGGCCTCCGGGAACCAGGGCGCCACCAGGCACAGGCCGGTGAGTGCGCCGGCGGGGGCTTGCGCGTCCTGCGCCAGCACCTCGTCCACCGCGCACAGGCGCGCCGCGCTGTCGGCGATCAGCCCGGGGTCGTCCAGGCTCTCGGACAGCGGCACCACGCCGACCATGGGGTAGCGCGCGTGGCTGGGCTTGAAGCCGACGGCGCCGCAGTAGGCGGCTGGGCGAATGATCGAGCCCAAGGTCTGCGTGCCCAAGGCCAACGGCACCAGTCCCGCGCCGACGGCGGCGGCGGAGCCGCTGGAGGACGCGCCTGGGCCGCGCAGCGGGTCCAGCGGATGGGTGGTCGGCGGCAGCTGGGCGATGGCGAACTCCGACGATGCGGTCATGCCCAGCACGACCGCGCCGGCGCGCTCCAGCGCGGCGACCATCGGCGCGGTGGAAGATCCCAGGCGTTCGCGATACAGCGCGGAGCCGGCGCTCCATGGCAGGCCTTGGACCTCGAACACCTCCTTCACCGCCATCGGCAGGGCGTGCAGCGGCCCACGCGCCGCGGGGGCGAGGCGGTCCAGTTGCGCGGCGTGCGCCAGCGCGCGGGCCGGCGCGACATGCACGAAGGCCCGCAGGGACAGGTCTCGCCGCGCGATGCGCTCCAGCGCCGCGCCCACCGCGCGCACGGCGGAGCCCACGGTGTCATCACGTGGCGCGGTGGTGGATGGGCCGACGTGCGGGTCGCGGGTCAGGCAGGCGGGTTCGGACAGACTCATGGCGGGTTCGGCGGGTTCTTGGCGGAAGGAAGCCTGTGCGGCGTGCGGGCTTCAGTCGGTGACCATGTCGGGGGCCTCGGGTCTTGCGGCCGGCAGCAGTTCTTCGTGCAACGCTTCCAGGATCCGAGCCTCCAGTTCGCGAAACCCGGGGTCGTTGATGTGCCGGGGTTGCTCCAGCTCGATGCGCAGGTCCAGTTTCACGCGCCCGGGCCTGCGCGTGAACACGATCACGCGCGTTGCGAGGAACAGCGCTTCCTGCACGGAGTGGGTGACCAGCAGCACGGTCTTGCGGTGTTCGCGCCAGATGCGCAGCAGCTCCTGTTGCAGGAAGCCTCGCGTCAGCGCGTCGAGCGCGCCGAACGGCTCATCCATGAGGATGATGTCGGGGTCGGTGGCGAAGGCGCGCGCCAACGCCACACGTTGCTTCATGCCTCCGGAGAGCGCGGCCGGACGCGCGGAGCCGAAGCCCTCGAGCCCGATCAGGCGCAGGTAATGCTCGACACGACGCTCACGCTCGGCCTTCGGCACGCCGCTGTTGCGCAGCCCGAAGCCGATGTTCTCGCGCACGCTCAGCCAGTGAAACAGCGCGTACTGCTGGAACACCATGCCTCGGCTGATGTGCGGGCCGCGCACGCGCTCGCCATTCACCAGCACGCTTCCCCGGGTGGCCGCCTCGAAGCCGGCGACGATGTTGAGCAGCGTGCTCTTGCCGCAGCCGGAGGGCCCGATCAGGGCGACGAAGGCCCCGGATTCGATGTCCAGGTCGATCGGGTGCAGTACTTCCAACGCCTGCTCGTCGGGACGATCGAACCATTTGGACACCTGCTCGAAGCGCAGGCTGTGCGGCGCGCGCGTGTCGGCGGCGGGAGTCGAGGGAACGGAGTTCGGCATCAGAAATCCTCCACGCCGAGGCAGCGCCCCAGGCGGCGAAACGCGGTATCGATGAGCAGGCCGAGCACGGCGATGACGATCATCCCCGCCAGCACCTGGTCCGAGCGCAGGATCTCCATGCCGTTGGAAATCAGGTAGCCCAGACCCTTGTTGGCGGCGACCAGTTCGGCGGCGATGATCGCCGCCCAGCCGGTGCCGAAGGCGACGCGCAGCCCGACCAGGATCTGCGGCATCGCCGCCGGCAGGATGACGCGGCGGAACAGCCGCGCATCGTTGTCGCAGCCGAGCACGCGCCCGGCGCGCACGAGTACCGGATCGACCCCCTGCACGCCCGCCAGGGTGTTGAGAAGGATGGGGAAGAAGGTGGCGATGAACAGGATGAAGATCTTCCCCGTCTCGCCGACCCCGAACCAGAGGATGGCCATGGGAATCCAGGCCAGCGGCGAGATGGGACGGAACAGCTCGAACAGAGGTTCGAGCACCCGCCGCAGCCGGGGATGCACGCCTTGCAGCAGGCCCAGCGGCACCGCCACGACGGCACCCAGCACCCAGGCGACGAGCACGCGCCCGAGGCTGGCGCCTGCATCGACCCAGAGCTGCCCGGATAGCGCCAGCGACCATAGCGTGCGCAGTGTCTCCCCAGGCGTGGGCAACACGGCCTGGCTCGGGTGCGTGATCAGCACCACGAGCTGCCAGGCCAGCAGCACGACGGAGGCGGCCGCGACATAGGGCCAGGCCGCCAACCAGCGCGGCGCGGGCGCGCTCATGAGACACCCCTCCTCGCAGCGCTCATGGCTTCGCTCCGACCGTGGGCGTCGCCTGCGCGGCGTGCTCGGACTGCTCGGCTTGCTCGGCGTATTGCGGTGCGATGCGTGGCTTGTCGTCGGGCTGCAGGATGTGCGCCGCCTGCAGGAAGCGGGTGTACTGATCGAGCACGCTGGGGGTGGGCACGATGTCGGCGTCGTACACGGAAA
>JAKBBP010000074.1 GCA_021808445.1 Pseudomonadota bacterium | reverse complement strand
CGGTGGTTCCCATGCTGGCGCGCGAGCGGGTTCAGGACGCTCGCGGCGCCGGGTTGGCCTCAGGCATGACCGGCTCCGTGCAGGCTGAGCATCAATTCGGCCTCCGCCTCGCTGAGTCCGCAACGCGCGGCGATCTCGCGCACACTCAGGCCCTGGTCGACCAGCTGGCGCATCAGCCCCAGCATCTCGCCGCGCAACTCGGCCGGATCCACCCGTTCGGGGGCCGTTGCGCCGGGCATCTGCGATTCGCCGGAGGAGCCATCCGGGGCTGCGGGCGTGTCGGGCTTCGAGGGCACCAGCGCCGGCGAGGCCGCCACGGCCGCCGCGGAGCCGGACCCGCCCTGCCCCTCGGGAACCGGCATGCGCGCAGGTGCGACCGCCGCGGCGGCCACCGGCGCGGGCGCCGGTCGCGTGGGCTCAGCCCCCAAGGTGGAGGCGAAATCCCCGGGATCTGCAGCCTCCGGCCGGCGGCCCAGGCGTACCCGCTCGAGCTTGTCGATGCGGGAGCGCTCGAGCTCGAGCTGCTGCGCCAGGCGGCGAACCAGGCTCATCAGCCCGAGCTGCATCAGCACGATGAACAAGCCCAGCGCCAGCAATACGGTGATCATGTTCGAGTTTCGCTTCCCCGTTGTCGGTCCCGATGGGCTCAGGCCAATTCGTCGATGTGCCGCCCGCGCGTGGTGTCGGGCCCCGGCGGCGCCACGGGAGCCTCGCCCGGATCCCGCTCCCCATGCTCAGGCGGCGACGGCTCGCCGGGCGGGCGTCGGCGCCGCGGGGGGGAGCCGGAATCCTGCGTACCCCCCACCGGGCGCAACGGACCGCCTGGCTGGATGCGCCCGACGCCGTCGATTCCATCCTGAGCTGCCACCATGTCCCGTCCTCCCGACGACCGCGCCGCGGCACGCCATCCGCCCTTGACAGCCTGTCAATGCGCGAAATAACCCTGCAGGCGTCCCTCGATCATGCGCGGATTCTCCCCCTCGGCGATGGCCACCAGGCCATCGACCACCAATTCCTGCAGTTTCGCGCGCTCATGCACGATATTCTTCATCTTGTTCGCAACCGGCAGAAAAAACAAGTTGGCAGACCCCACCCCGTAGATCGTGGCGACGAAAGCCACCGCGATACCGGCGCCGAGCTTGCTCGGGTCGGCCAGGTTCTCCATCACGTGGATCAGCCCCAGCACCGCGCCCAGGATCCCCACCGTGGGCGCGTAGCCACCGGCCGACTCCAGCACCTTGGCGGCCTGGCTGTCATGATGCTCGACGGCCTGGATCTCGTTCTCCATGGTGGCACGGATCTTCGCGGGGTCGGCGCCGTCGACCAGCAGCTGAAGGCCACGGCGCAGGAAGGGATCGTCGATGTCATCGATGGTCGACTCCAGCGCCAGCAGGCCGTTGCGCCGGGCCAGCTCGCTGTACTGCACGATGTCCCGGATGGCTCCCTCGGGGTCCAGCAGCGGCGGACGCAGCACCCAGGGCAGCATGCGGATCGAGCGCATGAACACGGGCAGCGGATACTGCAGCATGGCCGCGCCCACGGTGCCTCCGATCACGATCAGGAACGCCGTGGGCTGAAGGATCGACGCCAGGTGGCCGCCCTCGAGCAATTGCCCGAGCACGATCGAACCGATCGCGATCACCAGTCCGACGATGCTCAGGAAGTCCATGCCGGGCCCACGGGCGACAGGTTCAGCGAGCCGGCGCAGCGCCGTGGTCACGCAGGCTGGCGCGCAGGCGCATCACGGCCTGCTTCATCAGCTGACACACCCTCGACTCGCTGACTTCGAGGACTTCGCCGATTTCCTTGAGCTGCAGGTCCTCCTGGTAATAGAGGGAGAGGATCAGGCGCTCGCGCTCCGGCAGCTTGCCGATGGCCGCCTGCAGGTCGCGCTCGAGCTGTTCGTCCTGCAAGGCCTGGTCGGGCCGGGCGATGGATTCGTCGGCATGCTGATCCGAGAAATCGCGTCCTTCGGCGGGGGCCAGGTCGTCCAGGTACACCAGTTGCAGGCTGCTCTGCGCCAGCGCCGCGTGGTAGTGATCCAGGGTCCATCCCAGCTGCGAGGCCACTTCGAGGTCCTCGGGCGGACGCCCCAGCGACTGGGTCAGCGCCTGCATGGCGCGCTGGATGGAGCGCTCCTGCGCCCGGCTGCGGCGCGGCAGCCAGTCCTGGCGCCGCAGCTCGTCGTAGATGGCGCCGCGGATGCGGATCGCGGCATAGGCTCCGAACTGGGCCGGCGCGTGGTCCTGCCCGCGCTCGAGGGCGTCCCACAGGCCGATCATGCCCGCCTGTTCCAGATCGGCGATGTCCACCGAAGCCGGAAGCTGCGCGGCCATCTGCGCGGCGATGCGGCGCACCAGCGGCAGGTGCCGCCCCAGACGCTGCTCGCGCGTCTCCTGGGGGGCATAGACCACGGCTTTCATGGCTTCGCGCACCGGCTCGTACCCGCCGCTTCAGCTCGACGAGGCTGCGGCGTCGGGCTGCAGCCACTGGGCCATGAAGAATTCCAGCTGGCCGCTGGGACCCTCGGGCATCGGCCAGGACTGGACCCGCTCGGCCAGCGCGCCGAAGGCCTGCGCCGAGGGACTGGCCGGCGCCGCCTCCACCACGGCGCGCTGCGCGCGCACCGCCGCTCGCAGCGCGGCGTCCAGCGGGATGCTGCCCGCCAGGTCCAGCGACACGTCCAGGTAGCGATCGCTGACCCCGGTGATCTTGGCGAACAGCGCCTGGCCCTCGCGGGCATCGCGCACCATGTTGGGAAGCAGATGAAAGCGCCGCTGGGCATACTGCCTGGACAGCACCTTGATCAAGGCGTAGGCATCGGCCACCGAGGCGGGCTCGTTGGACAGCACCACGATCAGTTCCTGCGCCGCCCGGCTGAAGGTCAGGACGTCGCCCGAGATGCCGGCCGCGCAGTCGACCAGCAGGTAATCCACCTGCAGGTCCAGCGCGCTGACCGCGTCGATCAGGCGCGACTGGCTGCGCGCGTCCAGCGCGGCCATGGAGCTGACTCCACTGGACGCCGGAAGCACCCAGATGTCCTGCGGACCGCGCACCAGCACCTGCTGCAGGGTCTTCTCGCCCGACAGCACATGCGAGATGTTGAACCGCGGCGTCAGCCCGAGCAGGATGTCGATGTTGCCCAGGCCCAGGTCGGCGTCGAACACCAGCACCCGGTTGCCGCTGCGCGCGAGGCTGATCGCCAGGTTGGCGACCACGTTGGTCTTTCCCACCCCACCCTTGCCGCTGGCGACCGTGATCACCTTGGTGGCCCGCCTGTTCAGGCGGCGCAATCCTTCGGCTTGATCCATGGCGATCCTCAGCGGCTGTTGGCGATGGCAGGTGCGGCATCATCCCGGCCCGGGCGCGACGCGGCTTGTCCCGCGCGCGCAACGGCCGGCCCGCCTTGCAGCAAGGCCTTCATCTTAGCGACCTCCGGCGCGTGCAGGTCCTCGGGCACCCGCTGTCCGTCTGTATAGAACCACAGCGGCTGCGCGTGCTCGCGCAGCCATTGCAGCGCGGCACCGAAGGCTCCCGTCTCGTCCAGCTTGGTCAGGATGCACCCCGCCAGCGGCAGCTCACGGTAGGTCTGCCAGGCCTGCTCGTACACGGACAGGCTCATCCCGGCGCCCAGCAGCAGCAGCGCGCGCACCGCGCCACCCTGTTCGCCCAGCCAGCGCAACTGCTCCGCCAGGCGCGCGTCGCGCGGGCTCAGGCCGATGGTGTCGACCAGCACGAAGCGGCGGTCGGCGAAAGCCTGCAGGTGCGCCCGCAGTTCGGCCGCGTCACGCGCCACGGCCACCGGCACCCCGAGGATGCGCCCGTAGATGCGCAATTGCTCGACCCCGCCGATGCGGTAGGTGTCGGTGGTCACCAGCGCCACCGAGTCCGTGCCGTGGCGCAGCACCAGGCGGGCGGCGATCTTGGCGATGGTGGTGGTCTTGCCCACGCCGGTCGCCCCCACCAGCGCGTACACGCCGGGCTCGCTCATCGGCTCCTCGCGCAGTTCCACGCCAGCCAGCCAGGTGTCCAGCGCCTGATCGAGGTCCTGTGCACCGGCTGCCGCGTCGCGCGCCGCGCGCGCATCCAGGCCCAGGGCCTGCAGGCGAAGCTCGATGGCCGAGGGGGAACCCACCGGTGCCTGCGCCACGCTGGCGCGCACCCATTCCCGCAATTGCTCCAGCTCGTCGCGCAGATCGCGGATCTCTCCCGCCCACACCGGCGCCGAGGCTTTCCCGGACGATGTCGACGATGCCGACGAGGCCGACGATGCGGGCGGCCTGCGCTGCGGCGCAGCAGCGACGGTTTGCTGGCGCGACGACGGGTTCACGACGCCTGCGCGCCCCGCCTGCGCGGCGGCGGGAACCGTCGGCGCGGGCGCGGCGGGCGCGGGGCGTGCGCCTGCGGAGGGCCGCGCCTGGGGCGCAGGGGGCTGCTGCGCCCGGGCGGGAGCCTGCGGCGCGAAGACCTGCTCCTCGCCCTGCCCCGCATCGCCGTCGGATTCGGGCTGCAGGCTGGAGGCGTCGAAGTCCACCGCGGCCATCAACTCCACGCCGCCGACGATCTCCCGATTGGACAGGATCACCGCATCGGGTCCGAGGTCGCCGCGGATGCGCGCGAGCACCTCGCGCGTGCTGGTCCCGGTGTAGCGTTTGATTTTCACGTCTTAGGCTCCGAGCGTTTGGGTGATCCGCACCTGCTTCTGATCAGGCACTTCGGCATAGGACAGCACACGCAGTCGCGGCGCCGAGCGCGCCAGCAGACGCGCCAGGAACTGGCGCAGCGGTGCCACGGTCAGCAGCACCGGGCTGGCGCCCTGCGACTCCATGCGCTGCATCATGTCCCGCGCGCGATCCATCAGGCGCTGCGCCAGCCCCGGCTCCACCGCAGCCTGCGCCGGGTCCGCGCGCAGGCTGGCAAGCAGGATCTGTTCCAGCTGCGGCTCGAGCACCGCGGCCGCCAGTTCCCGATGGGCCCCGCTCAGCGACTGCACGATGAACGAACCCAGGGCCTGGCGCACCCGCGCCGTCAGCTCGTCCGTGTCGGTCACCTGTTGCGCATGCTCGGCCAGCACCTCGGCGATGCTGCGCATGTCGCGGATGGGCACTCCTTCCGACAGGAGGTTCTGCAGCACCTTGCGCAGCCGGTCGGCGCTGAGCAGCTTGGGCACCAGGTCCTCCACCAGCTTGGGCGAGCGCTCCGAAAGGTGCGACAGCAGGCCTTCCACTTCCTCGCGACCCAGCAGATCCGCCGCGTGCGACTGCAGCAGGTGATGCAGGTGGGTGGCGATCACCGTGCTGGGATCGACCACGGTATAGCCCATGGCCAGCGCGGCGTCGCGCTGGCCCGGCTGGATCCACACCGCAGGCAGTCCGAAGGCCGGATCCGTGGTGGGCTGGCCTTGCAGGTTGCCGCTGACCTGGCCGGGGTTGATGGCCATGAGCATGTCCGGGAAGACCTCGCCGGCGCCGATCTCCACCCCCTTGAGGGCGATTCGGTAGCCCCCGGGGCGCAATTCCAGGTTGTCGCGAATGTGCACGGCCGCCACCAGGAAGCCCAATTCCTGCGCGAACTTGCGCCGCACCCCCCGGATGCGCGCCAACAGCTCGCCGCCTTGCGTGCGGTCCACCAGGGCGATCAGACGGTAGCCCACGTCCAGGGACAGGGTATCCACCGGCTCGATCTGCGACCAGCTCACCTCCTCCGGCTCGGTGCCGGCCTCGGCGGCGGGCGCCGCCGCCGCCACGGGTGCCGCCGCCTCGCGCTGCTCCCGGCGCTCGCGCAACCACAGCACGCCGCCCAGCACGCCGGCGGCCAGCAGGAAGGACACGTGCGGCATGCCCGGCACCAGTCCGATCAGGCCCAGAATGCCCGCCGCGATGCCCAGCACGTGCTTGTGGCGAAACAGCTGCCCCACCAGTTGCAGCCCCACGTCCTGCCCGGTGGACACATTGCTGATCACGATGCCCGCCGCGATGGAGATGACCAGCGAGGGAATCTGCGCAACCAGCGCGTCCCCGATGGACAGCAGGGTGTAGTTCTGCGCAGCCTGCGACAGGCTCAACCCATGCATGAGCACGCCGATGATCAGCCCGCCCAGCAGGTCGATGAACAGGATCAGGATGGCCGCCACCGCGTCGCCACGCACGAATTTGCTGGCGCCGTCCATGGCTCCGAAGAAATCGGCCTCCTGCGCGATGTCCGCGCGGCGCCGGCGCGCCTCGTCCTGGTCGATGAGCCCTGCGTTGAGATCGGCATCGATGGCCATCTGCTTGCCCGGCATCGCATCCAGGGTGAATCGCGCGCTGACCTCGGCGATGCGTCCCGCGCCCTTGGTGATCACGACGAAGTTGATCACGACGAGGATGGCGAAGATGATGATGCCCACCGCGTAGTTGCCGCCGACCACGAACTGGCCGAAGGACTCGATCACCTGACCGGCGGCTCCGGCGCCGCTCTGGCCGTTGAGCAGGATCACCCGCGCCGCCGCCACGTTCAGCGAAAGGCGCAGCAGAGTGGTCAGCAGGATCGCCGTGGGGAAGGCCGCGAAATCCAGCGGACGGGTCAGATACAGGGTGACCAGCAGGATGATCAGCGACAGGGTGATGTTGAAGGTGAACAGCACGTCCAGCAGGAAGGTGGGCAGCGGCACCACCAGCATCATGAGGATCATCACCACCAGCAGCGGCGCGGCCAGCAGACGCCAGTCCAGGCGCATCAGGCGCGCGCGCAGGGAAGCACCGGCGGGATTCGCGCCGGCAGCGGGGGAAGCGGAAGTCGCCATGGTCAGTGCACCGGCATGGCCGTGTCGGCCGAGGTATCGAGATCAGCGGGAATCGCCCAGTCGGCGGGTGCCCGCGCCTGCTGCGGCAGCGCGCGCAGCTGGTAGACGTAGGCCAGCAGCAGCGCCACCGCGTTGTACAGCTTCACCGGGATTTCCTGCTCCAGCTCGGCGTAGCGGTACAGGGCGCGCGCCAGCGGCGGGGCCTCCACCACCGCCACGCCGTGCTCCACGGCCAGTTCGCGGATGCGCGCCGCCACGCGGTCCGCGCCCATGGCCAGCACCACCGGCGCCCGCTGTCGGCCCTGCTCATAACCCAGCGCCACCGCGAAGTGGGTCGGGTTGGTCACCACGACGTCGGCCTTGGGCACCGCGGCCATCATGCGCCGGCGCGCTCGCTCACGCTGCATGGCGCGCAGGCGCTGTCGAACCTCGGGGTTGCCCTCGCTCTCGCGCATTTCATCCTTCAGGTCCTGGCGCGACATCTTCAGCTTCTTGTTGAGCTGGACGATCTGCCAGGGAACGTCCACCGCGGCCACCAGCAGGGTGGCCGAGGCCAGCCAGACGAAGGCGTGCCCGCACAGTCTGCCCAGCAGCGCCGGAGCCTGACTGGGCGCTACGCCCAGCAGGCTCAGCAGCTCGCCACGCCGCGACCACAACACCATGGCCAGCAGCGAACCGATCACCGCCGCCTTGAGCATCGCCTTGCCCAGTTCCACCAGGCCGCTGATCGAGAACATGCGCTGGATGCCTGCGACCGGGTCCAGACGCGTGAAATCGGGTGCGAGCGCCTCCAGGCTGAACACCCAGCCGCCCAGCGCCATGCCTCCGGCGATGCACACGACCACGCTCAGCAGCAGCAGCGGAAGCGATGCCAGCAGCCCGTCGCGCGCCACCGTGGCGGCGAACTCCAGCATGCGCTGCGGGTCGTGCGCGGCCGCGGCCGGAACGCTCAGCCCCTCGTGCAGGATCCGCATGCCCTGCCCGAAGAACCACGCGCCGCCGTAGTACACCGCTGCGGCGGTGGCGACCATCAGAAGGCTCGAGCTCAGGTCCCTCGAGCGTGCCACCTGCCCCTTCTCGCGCGCCTGCTGCCGGCGCTTGAGCGAGGCTGGTAAGTCGCGGTCCTGTGCGCTGTCCTCGGCCATGGCCTCAGTACCCCGACAGGGTGGAGCCTGCGCCCGGCGCGGCCTGGCGCAGCAGGTCGCCGGCCAGGTTCACGCCGTATTCGACCAGGTGATGCACCACGGTCTGCATCACCGGCATGAGCAGATACAGGGCCACGAAGCCCAGGCCGAAGAACAGCGGGAAGCCGATCGCGAACAGATTGAGCTGCGGCGCCAGCTTGCTCAGCGTGGCCAGGCCCAGGTTGGCGATGAGCAGCACCCCCAGGCCTGGCGCGGCCATGGCCAGCGCCAGCGAGAACAATGCCCCACCCTCCAGCGCCAGCGCGTGCCAGCCCGCGGCGCCCAGTCCGGCCGCCGCCCCCACCGGCAACATGGTGAAGCTGCGCGCCAGCACGGCCAGCAGCAGCAGGTGCCCGTTCATCGCCAGGAACAGCAGCATGGTCAAGAGGTTCAGGAAACTGGCCAGGCTGGTCACCTCGACCCCCTGCAGGGGGTCGAACAGGGTGGAGAAACCCAGGCCCATCTGCAGCCCCACGATGCTGCCGGCCAATTGCACGCTGCTGAGGATCAGTGACATGGCCAGGCCCACCACGCCGCCCACCAGCAGTTGCTGCACCACCAGGGTCCAGCCCAGGGCGCTGTCCAGCTGCACCGGGGGCATGGCCGGCAGCATCGGCGCCAGCACCAGGGCGACGGCAGCGGCCAGGCCCACGCGCACCTGGATGGGCACCTGCGCCGCGCTGAACACCGGGGCCGTGCTCAGAAGCGCCAGCACGCGCAGGAAGGGCCAGAAAAAGGCCCCGATCCAAAGCCCCAGCTGCTGCGACGAGAAGGCGATCATCAGGAACCCAGCATGTGCGGAATGTTCAGCAGCAGACGGGTGGTGAAGTCCATCATCACATGCAGCATCCACGGCCCCGCCAGCACCGCGGTCAGCCCGATGGCCAGCACCTTGGGCACAAAACTCAGGGTCATCTCGTTGAGCTGCGTGGCTGCCTGCAGCAGGCTGACCAGCAGGCCCACCACCAGAGCCACCCCGAGCAGCGGCAGGGATACCAGGAACATCACCCACAGGGCCTGCTGGCCCAGCGAGACGACGGAATCGGGACTCATTGCGAACTCTCCAGACAATCCTGCGCCTCAACGAACGAAGCTCTGAACCAGCGATCCGATGACCAGATCCCACCCATTGACCAGCACGAACAGCATCAGCTTCAGCGGAAACGAGACCGTCACCGGCGACAACATCATCATGCCCATCGACATCAACACGGCGGCCACGACCATGTCGATGATCAGGAAGGGAATGAACACGACGAAACCGATCTGGAACGCGGTCTTGAGCTCCGAGGTCACGAACGCCGGAATCAGCAGGGTCATCGGCGTGTCCTGCGGACTGGCCAGGGGCTTGTGCCCCGAGAGCTTCACGAACAGCGCCAGGTCATCCTTGCGGGTCTGCGCCATCATGAACTTGCGCAGGGGCTGCGAGCCGGCCTGCAGGGCCTGCGTCAGGGACATGGTGTCGTCCATCAGGGGCTTGACCGCCACGTCGTTGATCTGGTTGAACACCGGGCTCATCACGAACAGGGTGAGGAACAGCGCCAGCCCCACGATCACCTGCGCCGGCGGTACCGTGGTGGTCCCCAGGGCCTGCTTGAGCAGCGACAGCACGATCACGATGCGCGTGAAGGCGGTCATCATCAACAGCATGGCTGGCAGGAACACCAGCACGGTCATGAACAGCAGGGTCTGCAGGCTCAGGCTGTACTGGGTACCGCCGCCGGGGGCCGGCGTGCTGGTCAGAGCGGGCAGCACCTGCGCATGCGCCAGCGCCGGAAGGCTCAGCAGGGCCAGCGCGACCAGCAGCAGGCGGGGACGGGAGAAGGAGCGATGCATCACGATGGGTCGGTCGAGGATCCGGAGGACACGGCCTTGCGCAGCCACTCGGCGAAAGGCACGACGGGCATGGCAGCACCCGGTGGCTTCGCCTCCAGCGCCTGGGGCAGCACGTGCAGGCAGCGCAGTCCCTGGGCGCTGGAGCCCAGCAGCAGCTGCTGCTCGCCCACCTGCACCAGCAAGACCCGTTCCCGCGGGGACAAGGCCAGCGAGGCGACCACGCGCAGGTCCGCGCGACCGCCCCCCAGGCCCGGCTGCGCACGCTTGAGCAGACGCAGCAGCAGGAAGAACACCACCAGCACCAGGCCCAGGCCGGCGATCACGCGCAGCATCGAGGACCAGGACAGGGGATCGGACATGGATGAAAAGCCTTTCGGGATGACGACTTCTTGACGATTGCGCCGCAGCGGCGCCGGGGCCTTGACGGTGCTCCTGCCTTGCCGACACCTCTGGCAGGGGCTTTGGCACCGCGCGGCCGCGCCACTCGGTACACTGGGAACCCGAGCCGGCGCCGGCACGCGCCTTGCATGGATCCCCCAGCGCGGAGCCAAGTGATGTATTGGCGGCGTCCGCGTGCATCAGGTGCAAGATTCGTGCAAGGTCCAGGCGCCAGCACGGGATCCGCCCCTCGATGATCGCGCTCGTGCGGGACCGCAACCTCGCCCCGGCGCCTCACACTGCCTGCCTGAACCCGCCTGTCCGAAGCTCTGCGCATGATCCGCCCCGTCCCCCCCGCCGCAGCCGTCGAACTGCGCGCCGCGCCTGCCTCTCCGGCGCGGCGCAGCGCGCTGCGCGGCGCCGGCGCCCTGCTCGCGGGACTGGGCATGCCGGGCGCGCTGCTGGCCGTCGGTGGGTCCTCCCGCGCGGACGATTCCCCCGCGCTGCGCTATGCCCATTCGGAAAAGGCCCTGCGCCTGGCCATGCAGCTGGCGCGCCAGACGGCGCTGCCGGTGGCCTGGTTGCGCGAGCAGATCGGCCGCGCCTACTTCCAGCCGCAGGTGGCGCGCCTGATCATCCCCGGTCGTCCGGAGCAGCGGGACTGGACCCTGTACCGCAGCCATTTCATCGAATCCACGCGCATTGCCGCGGGGATTCGTTTCCTGCGCAGCTACGAGGCCTGGCTGCAGGAGGGGCGCCAGCGCTACGGCGTCCCGCCCGAGGTGGTGCTGGGCATCCTCGGCGTGGAAACCCTGTACGGGCGCAGCATGGGCGAGTTCCCGGTGCTCGACAGCCTGGCCACGCTGTCCCTGGACTTCCCCGCCGCGGCGCCGACGGACCGCAGCGACTATTTCGCCGCGCAGCTCGGGGACTATTTCGTATGGTGCAACGCGGGAGGCATCGATCCCGCGAGCATCCGCGGCTCCTACGCCGGGGCCATCGGCATGCCCCAGTTCATGCCGGGAAACATCCTTCGCTGGGGCACCCGCTTCGACGGCGAAGGCCAGGTCGACCTGATCCACAACGCACCGGACGCCATCGCCAGCGTGGGCAACTTCCTCGCCGGCCACGGCTGGGTGCGCGACATGCCGGCCTGGTTCCCGCTGCAGTTGCCCGACTCCCTCGACCCACGGGTGCTGCAGCGCCTGCTCGAGCCGGACATCGTGCCCAGCTTCCACGCGGCGCAGCTGCGCGCCCTGGGCATCTCCCTGCTGCCCCAGGCGCTCGACTACCCGGGCAAGCTGGCCGTGGTGCAGCTGCCCAATGCCGGGCGTGCCCCCGACTACGTGCTGGGCACCGACAATTTCTACGCCGTCACGCGCTACAACCACTCGGCCTTCTACGCACTGGCCGTACTGCAGCTGGGCCATCGCGTCCTGCTCGAGAGCCCTTCCGAAGACACGTTGTGAACCGCGGCCGCCGTGCGGTCCCGGCCCAGGCGCCGCACAGGCCCAGCCAGGATGCCGCGCTCAGCGCGGCCGGCCGCGCAGCGCCACGTGGATCCCCGCGAAGATCAGTACCGCCCCCACCACGTGGTAGGCCTGGATGCGCTCCCCCAGGAAGCCGTAGGCCAGCGCCGCCGCGAACACCGGCGCCAGGTTGCCGAAGTACGAAGGCACCTGCGGGCCCACCCGCGACACCGCGGCCCCCCAGCAGGCGTAGGCCAGCACCGAGGCAAACAGCGCGACGTAGCCCACGGCCAGCACCACCGGCAGGCTCCAGTGCGTGGCGTGGCCCAGACCCCAGCGCTCCCAGGCTGCCAGCGGAGCGATGAACAGCGTACCCCAGGCCACCTGCGCGGCCAGCAAGGACGACCTGGGCAGGCGCACCGGGTGGCGCCGCAGGTCCCAGGTATAGAGCGCCCACAGGAACACCGCCAGCAGCATCAGCAGGTCGCCGCGCGCCAGGTGCAGCGCTGCCAGCCGTTGCGGCTGACCGGCGCTGACCACCACCGCCACCCCCGCCACCGACAGGGCGCTGCCCGTCCAGGCCGCCGCCCCGATGGCCTCGCCGTACAGCGCGGCTCCCAGCAGCGTGACGAACACCGGAGCCGCCGAGGTGATCAGCGAGACCTTCAGCGGCGTGGTGCTGTGCAGGGCCACGTATTGCAGGGAGTTGTAGCAGGCCACGCCCAGGAAACCCTGGCGCGCCAGCACGACCCAGTGCCGGCGCAGCAATGCGCGCCCGCGCCACAAGCCCGCCGCCGCGAAGGGCAGCAGGGCCAGCAGCGCGAAGAACCAGCGGAAAAAGCTCAGGGCCAGCGGCGCGATCTGTCCCACCATCAGGCGCCCGACCACGGCGTTGCCCGCCCAGAGCAGCGGCGGCAGGGTGAGCAT
Source organism: Pseudomonadota bacterium (assembly GCA_021808445.1). GTDB lineage: Bacteria > Pseudomonadota > Gammaproteobacteria > Burkholderiales > Burkholderiaceae_C > Thiomonas_A. The sequence goes on along the minus strand of JAKBBP010000074.1, from coordinate 461 downwards.
CGCCAGGGTGCCGGCCGTCAAGCGGTGGGAAGATGGCATGGGGATCGTCGGGCATCCAGCAAAGCTTTCGATTATGCACGCGGCAACCCCATTCTGTCGGGCGGGCGCCTGCGCTGCGCTTATACCCGCAGGCATCTAAGCCCATGAAAAGACTGTTGTTGGGCCCGGGCCTTCCCGGCCCTAGCATCTGTCCCCGTACTTCCGTCACGATCCCCCTGCACCCATGGACCTGCATCTGCACCCCGCGATCCCCGAAGCCGCCGGCCAGCACGGCGAGCCCCTCGAAACCGATGCCGTGATCGTGGGCGCAGGCCCGGTCGGGCTGTTCCAGGTGTTCGAGCTCGGGCTGCTGGACATCAAGGCCCACGTCATCGACAGCCTGCCCCACCTGGGCGGCCAGTGCATCGAGCTGTACCCCGACAAGCCCATCTACGACATCCCGGCCGTGCCCGTGTGCACCG
>JAKBBP010000073.1 GCA_021808445.1 Pseudomonadota bacterium | reverse complement strand
CCAAGCGGGCGCTGGAGCTGGCGCAGCGCGGCTACGTGCTGGACTCGGGCACCATGACCATGGGCGGCGAAGCCTCCACGCTGCTCGACGACCCGCGCGTGCGCGCCGCCTACCTGGGAGAATAGGGACTTTCGTCCAAGGACATCCCCGGGGGAGCAGGCATGGCATTGAAGGCAACCATCCACAAGGCCGAGGTCCAGCTGGCCGACATGGATCGCAACCACTATGCCGACCTGTCGCTGACCCTCGCGCGCCATCCCTCCGAGACCGACGAGCGCATGATGGCGCGCCTGCTGATGTACGCGCTGCATGCGCAGGAGGGCGTTGCCCTGGGCAAGGGCCTGTCCGACGTGGAGGAGCCGGCGGTCTGGGTGAAGGACATGACCGGCGCCATCCAGTTGTGGATCGACATCGGCCAACCCGACGAGGTGCGCCTGCGCAAGGCCTGCGGTCGTGCCGCGCAGGTCGTGGTGCTGTGCTACGCCAGCAGTTGCGACATCTGGTGGAAGCAGATCGAATCCCGGCTCGCGCGCCTGCGCAACCTGAGGGTCCTGCGCATGCCGGCCGAGACGGCCCAGGCCCTGGCGGGGCTGGCCGAGCGTTCCATGCGCCTGCAATGCCTGGTGCAGGACGGCGCCGTGACCCTGAGCAGCGACGCCGCGGCGGTCGAGGTGGAGCTGGTCGAGCTCAGGGGAGCGCAGGTCTGAGCCCCGCCGGGGGCGCGGTCCCGCTCAGCGTGCCCGCCGTGCCGGGGTGCCCGGCTCCAGGGGGGAGTCCTCGAGTCTGGAGTCTTCCAGCCATTCCCGCCACACCGCCAGCAGCACCGCCAGCACCACGGGCCCCAGGAACATGCCCACCAGACCGAATGCCGCCAGGCCCCCGAGCACTCCGAAGATCACCAGCACGAAGGGCACGCGGGTGCTGCCGCTGATCACCAGCGGGCGCACCAGGTTGTCGACCCAGCTGACCACCAGCAGCCCCCACAGCAACAAGCCCACCCCGGCCCCGATGCGCCCCTCGAGCAGCAGCCACAGGGCTGCGGGCACCCACACCAGCGGGGTGCCGAAGGGCGCCAGCGCGAACAAGGCGGTCACCGCGGCCAGCAGCACGGGCGCGGCGAGCCCGACCCACCAGTAGCCCAGTCCGGCGAAGATCCCCTGGACCAGCGCGGTGGCGAGCAGGCCCCACAGCACCGCGCGGGTCATTTCGGCGGCGGCCTGCAGGTAGGCGTCCACACGCGGGCCCAGCAGGTGCCGGGACACCGCCTGGACCTGGCGCAGGCCACGTTCGCCATCCCGGTACACGAAGAACAGGCTCAGCAGCGCGAAGCCGAACTTGGCGGCATTGCGCCCGGCTCCACCGAGCAGCGCGAAGGCCTGCTCCGCGGCCTGCGCGCTCCAAGGCGCGCTGCGCAGCCGGGCCGCGAACTGGGCACTCGACAGATCGCGCATCAGATCCTGCAGCATGCCACCGAGCAAGGGCATGCGTGCCAGGGCGTCGGGCAGGCGCAGCGCGCCCTCCGACAGGCGCGCGCCGGCCTCGGCAACGGCCCGCACCAGTTCGTCGCGCAGCAGCACGCCCAGCCACAGCGCGGGAAGCACGAAGGCCAGTGCCACCAACAGGGTCATGAGCAGGGGGGCCAGCACAGGGTATCGCCCCAGGCGGGCCCGCAGGCGCTCGAACAGCGGCCAGGTCCCCAGGCCCAGGATCATGGCCCAGGCCACGGCGGCCAGGAAGGGCCGCAGCACCAGGTAGGCCAGGCTCAGCAACAGGAGCAACAGCAGGGCCAGCGTGGCGCGGCGCAGCGCCAGCCGGGGCACCGGGGCCGTCATGCTCAGGGCCTGTCCGCCGTCGTGGGGTTCAGCCGCGTGCGCCTTGCAAGGCCGCGATGCGCTGCTCCAGCGGCGGATGGCTGGCGAAGAGTTCCATCCACGCGGGGCGGTCGGTGATGCCGGCGGTGGCCAGGTTGCGAGGCAGTCCGCCCGCTTGCAGATCCCCCAACCGGCGCAAGGCACTGATCATGGGCTGCGGGCTGCCGAGCAGGCGCGCCGAGCCTGCGTCTGCGCGGAACTCGCGCTGGCGCGAGAACCAGGCGACGATCATGCTGGCCAGCACCCCGAACAGGATGTCACACACCAGCGTGGTCACGAAATAGCCCATGCCGGGGCCGCGGTCCTCGGCATCGCCGCGGCGCAGCGCCGAGTCGACCAGGAATCCGACCACCCGCGAGAGGAACACGACGAAGGTGTTGACCACGCCCTGGATCAGGGTCAGCGTGACCATGTCGCCATTGGCGACGTGGCTGATCTCATGGCCCAGCACCGCAGCAGCCTGTTCTCGCGACATGGTCTGCAGCAGGCCGGTGGACACGGCCACGAGCGCGTGGTCGCGACGCGCGCCGGTGGCAAAGGCGTTGGGCTCGCCTTCATAGATGGCCACCTCGGGCATGCCGATGCCCGCGGTCGCCGCGAGGCGCGACACGGTATCGAGCAGCCAGGCCTCGGCCGGGTCGCGCGGCTGCTCGATGACCTGCGCGCCGGTGCTGAACTTGGCGATGGTCTTGGACATCAGCAGCGAGACGAAGGCGCCGCCGAAGCCGATGACCGCGGCGAAGCCCAGCAGCGCCGGCAGGTTCAGGCCATAGGCGCCCAGGAAGCGGTCCAGCCCCAGCAGGCGTGTGACCACGCCGAGCACGACGAGTACCGCGAGGTTGGTGGCGAGGAACAGCAGGATGCGCTTCATGATGGGCTTTCCGGGAAAACGCCAGCGAATCGGTGCAATTCAGGTGGTGGGCTGGATGCCGGCGAGCAGCCAGCCGGTGCTGCGGTCGCGCGGCCGCGTGAAGTGCCAGACTTCGTCGAAGGAATCGGCGGAGCCGACCTGCGGACGCTCGCGCAACAGGCCCGTGAAGCGCACGCTGACCAGTTCGGCCAGCGGGTGCTCCACCCGCTCCAGCATATGGGCCTGCAGGCTCAGCACCTCGGTGGCGTGCGCGTCATCCCCGATGCGGATCAAATCCCGGCGGAATTGTTCGTACAGCTCCGGGGTGCTGGCATCGCGCAGCGCGTCCAGGTCGCCCTGGTCGTTGGCCTTCTGCAGGCGCAGGAACACCTCGCGCGCACGCTCGACGAAGCCGTCCTCGTCGAACTCGCCCTGCGCTCCGGCGGCGCTGGCGGCGGTGCCAGCAGCCGCGCCCGCGGCGGGCTCGGCGAAGTCCGGGGGCGGCATGCCGCTCCGGGCCGCCCAGGGGACGGCAGCGGCCGGCACCTGGCGCGCCCGCTGGGAATTCAGGAACAGGCGCAGCAGCGCGAAGCCTCCCAGGCCCAGCAGCAGCATCATCAGCCACGGGCCCAGCGCGGGTGCCAGCCCGAAGTGCGACAGCAGCGCGCCCAGGCCGAGGCCGGCGGCCAGGCCGGCCAGTGGGCCCAGCCAGGCGTTGCGCCGCGGGACGGTGCCCGCGGCGGGGGCCGCGGTGTTGCCGCGCGCGGCCGCCTGCGTGCCGGTCGCGTTGCGCGTGGCGCCGTCGGCCGGGCGCACCGGCGCGGCGCGTGTGACGTTGGGTCGGTACAGGCCGCTGGCGCGCCCGCCGCCCAGGCGCGCGGCGGCGGCGTCCAGGCTGCTCAGCAGCAGCCCGGCCCCGAGGACCAGCGCGAGCACGCGCGCGGCATGGCGGCCGCGGCGGCCGGGCGTCGAGGCGGGGGTGCATTCAGGCATGGCATAGGCTCCAGGGAGGGGCATCGAGACATATTTTGATACAAACGAAGTGTAGACCCTTCTCCGATGGCTTGCACTTCGAAATCCCCTACATTTGGGTGAGGAAAGCTTCGAAAAAATCGAAGTTCGGCGAAGCGCCCGGGAGCCAGCCGGGGCGGCAACGCCTCGGCACGGAGGAATCGGACCATGGCGGCCTACAAGCTGCGGCATCTGCAGGTGTTCTGGGTGGTGGGGACCGAGGGCAGCATGAGCGCCGCGGCGCGCCGGCTGGGCGTGGCGGTACAGACCGTCAGTTCCCAGTTGCGCGATCTCGAGCGCGATCTGGGCTTCGCGCTGCTGCGCGTGCGCGCCCGCGGCGTGGAACTGACGCCTGCCGGGCGAGCGGCGCTGGAGCTGGCCGAGCCCATGTTCCAGCTGGCCGAGCGCGTTCCGCAAGCCGCGGCGCAGGCGGCTGCGGGCGAGGGCATGGCGCTGCGCGTGGGCATCGCCGACAGCCTTCCCAAGCTGCTGGTGCGCCAGTTGCTGCGCCCGCTGGGCGACGACGGGCGTACCCGCCTGGTCGGGCTGGAAGGGGAGTTCGACGAACTGCTGGCCGAGCTGGCGCTGCATCGGCTCGACATCGTGCTGGCCGACCGGGCCGCGCCGTCCCATCCCAGCCTGAAACTCCACAGCAGGCTGCTGGGCAGCGCCCAGGTCGCCTGGTTCGCGGCGCCTGCGCTTGCCCGCCAGGTCGAAGGCGTGGCCTTCCCGCAGATCCTGGGCGACCTGCCCTTGTTGATGCCCAGCACCCATGCGGCCCTGCGCGCGCGCCTGGAGGACTGGCTGCTGCGCCACGAGATCCGAGCGCGGGTGGTCGGAGAATTCGAGGACAGCGCCCTGTTGGCCAGTTTCGGCCAGTCGGGCATGGGAGCCTTCGCGGCGCCCGACTGGTCCACCCCGCAATTGCTGGGCGAGGCCGGCCTGGTCCGCCTGGGGCTGAGCGGCGAGGTCAGCGAGAGTTTCTATGCCATTGCCGCACGCAGACGCATCGAGCATCCCGCGTTGCAGCGCCTTCTGGAGGCCGCGGCCCGGATTCAGGCTGCCGCAGCCGGCTGAGGGCGAAGGGCCAGAGGCTTGGCCCGAAGCCGCTGCATCACCAGGGGACCGTGGCCCCCAGTCGGTCCACATAGCGCAGGCCCGGTCGGCCGCGCTGTTCGAGGATCCGGTCGACGATCTCGGGCACGGTCTGTTCCAGGCTGAACGGCGCGTCCGGGCCCCCCAGCTCTGTGCGGATCCAGCCGGGCGCCAGCAGCAGCAGGGAACGCGGGCTGCCGGCCTGGCGCGCGGCATGGCAGCGCATGAGCATGTTCAGTGCGGCCTTCGAGGCGCGGTACAGCGCGCGCCCACCCTGCTGGTTGTTGGACACGCTGCCCTGGCCCGAGGACATGAGCCCGAGCAGGCCCGCGGGCACGACCAGATCGTCCAGGATCTCGAGGGCGCGCAGGGGTCCCAGCGCATTGGTCAGCAGGACCCGGATGAACTCCTCGGTGGGGAGTTCGGCCAGGGCTTGGTCCGGATGGGGGTTCGTGGTGCCCGCGTTGACGAACAGGATGTCGAAACGGCGCCCGGCCAGGCGCTCACGCAGCGAGCGGAGATCATCCAGCTGGGTGATGTCGACGGATTCGACCGCGACCCGGTCCGGGCTCGCGTCGGCCAGGTCGTGCAGGCCGGTGCGGGCCTGGCCGCGCACCGTGCCCACCACGGTCCAGCCGCGACGCACGAACTCGCCCGCCATGGCCAGACCTATGCCGCGCGACGCGCCAAGCAGGAGGATCGCGGGAGAGGAGGGGGTGGGGGGAGAGAAGGGGGTGGAGGGGTCCATGGGGGTCCTGGGTGCCTGCTACCTGGGTGCGGACAGTGGGCGCCCGCGGCGCCGACGCAGCCTCAGGCCTCGAGAAAGTACTCGGCGAAGCGCCCGCCCGAGTCGGTCCATTGCCCGGTGAGCCGCCAGCCCGCGCGCCGCGCGAGTTCGGCGAAGCCCTCGAAGGTGTATTTGTAGGAATTCTCGGTGTGGATGGTCTCGCCGGCGCGGAACTCCAGGCGCTGGCCGTCCACCCTCACCGTCTGCGCATGGCGGCTGCGCAGGTGCATCTCGATGCGGCTCTCGGAGGGATTCCAGATCGCCTCGTGGGCGAAGGACTGGGGATCGAAGTCGGCGCCGAACTCGCGGTTGATGCGCGCCAGCAGGTTGAGGTTGAAGGCGGCCGTGACCCCGCTCGCGTCGTCGTAGGCGGCCACCAGGGTGTCCGGGTCCTTGCGCAGGTCCACGCCGACCAGGGCCGCGCAGCCCAGGGCGCGCCAGCGCCGCAGCAGGCCCAGGGCGTTCGCGGGATCGAAGTTCCCCAGGGTGGAGCCGGGGAAGAAGAACACGGGTCGGCTTGCGGTGGCCACGTCGGGCAGCGTGAGCGATGTCGTGAAATCGGCCTGCAGCGGATGCACAGGCAGCGTGGGGAATCGATCACGCAGCAGGCGTCGCGCGCCCTCGAGTGCGCTGGTGGAGATCTCGATCGGCACGAAGCCGGCGGGATCGCGCAGGTGCTGCAGCAGCATGCAGGCCTTCTCGCCCGAGCCGCAGCCCGGCTCGACCAGCAGCGCGCCAGCGCCGATGCGCTGCGCCATCTCCGGGGCGTGGCGCTGCAGGATCTCGGTCTCGGCGCGGGTCAGGTAGTACTCGGGCAATTCGCAGATGGACTCGAACAGGGCCGAACCGGCGCTGTCGTACAGGTAGGCGCTGGGCAGGCGCTTGGGCGTGCCCAGCAGGCCGTCGAGCACGGCGCCGCGCAGGTGCTCGGCGGTGGCTGCGGGAAGAGTCATTCCAGGTCCTTGGCGAGGCGCAGTCCCATGAACTGCCAGCGTTGATGGGGGTAGAAAAAGTTGCGGTAGCTGGGGCGCAGGTGGGAGCGCGGGGTCACGCAGGATCCTCCGCGCAGCACCATCTGCCCCGACATGAACTTGCCGTTGTATTCGCCCACGGCTCCGGCGGCGGGCTTGAAGCCCGGGTAGGCCAGGAAGGCGCTGGAGCACCATTCCCAGACATCGCCGAAGCATTGCGTCCCATGCGTGACCGGCGCCGGCCGGTACAGCCCGCTGTCCAGCAGGTTGCCCTCGATGGCCTGCCCGCGTGCGCGGCATTCCCACTCGGCTTCGGTGGGCAGGCGGCAGCCCGCCCAGCGCGCGAAGGCATCGGCCTCGAAATAGCTGAGGTGGCAGACCGGGGCCGCGGGGTCGATGTCGCATTCGCCCCCCAGCGTGAACTGGCTCTGCCCGTCCTCGCTCCAGTACATCGGGGAGCGCCACTGCTCGCGCTGCACCGCGGCCCAGCCGTCGGACAACCACAGCAAGGGGTTGCGATAGCCGCCGTCGCGCACGAATTCGGAGAATTCGGCGTTGCACACGGCGCGGTCGGCCAGGGCGTGGGCCTGCAGCCATACCGTGTGGCGCGGGGCCTCGAGGTCGAAGTGGAAGCCCTCGCCCTGGTAGCCCAGGGTATCGGGGCCGCCGGGATGCTCCACCCAGGCCAGCGGGCGCAGGCCCCGGCGCGGCGGGTCCGGAAGCGGGCGCCAGGCGGGCTTGAGAGGGTTGAGCGAGAACAGGTGCAGCAGGTCGGTGAGCATCAGCTCCTGATGCTGCTGCTCGTGGTGCAGACCCAGTTCGACCAGCTCGTGCAGCGCCGGGTCGAGCCCGCCGGGCTGCTCGAACAAGCGTCGCAGCGCTCCCTCGACATGCCCTCGGTAACGCAGCACGGTGGGCAGGGGCGGGCGCGTGAGCATGCCTCGCGCAGCGCGCAGGTAGCGGGGGCCGGCGCCCACGTAATAGGAGTTGAACAGCTCGGCGAAGCCGGGATGGAACACCTCGTAGCCGGGCAGATGCGGGCGCAGCACGAAGGTCTCGAAAAACCACGTCGTGTGCGCCAGGTGCCACTTCAGCGGACTGGCATCGGGCATGCTCTGCGCGACCAGATCCTCGGGCTCGAGGCCTTCGCACAGCTCCACGCTCAGCGAGCGCACGGTCAGCAGGCGATCCAGCTGGCGATCAGGCGGCGCGCACGAGGCTGCGGGGCGAGCCTGGGTCAAGGCGTTCTCCTGCGTCAACGAGGTCGCGAGCATCGCGGACCCACGAGGGAGTCGGGGTGGATGGGGTCGCGCTCCCTGGGCCGGGATGGCTCCACGGCCCCGATGGGCAGGGCTGCGCCTGGCTCGGCGAGCCCCAGCGGACAGTCGGTGCGAGCAAGTATCGCAGAGCGACCGGGACGCTTCAAGCGCCGCATCATTGCACGGTGGCCAGCAAAGCCTTGAGTTGCGCGGCGTCGCGCGGCGAGCCCAGGAACATTTGTGCCTTTCCCGACGAGTCGCGCCAGACCATCATGGGGAAGGCGAAGTAGGCCCCCGCCGCGTGCAGGACCTTCAGATTGCGGGCCAGCTCCTCGCGAGTCGCCGGGGCTACGGGCGCCGGCACCAGGCCGCCGCCCGAGCCGGCGCGGGGGTTTCGGCCGTACTCGCTCTCGTTGCGTGCCAGTGCCCGGGCAGGATCGGAGGCCTGCAGCACGGCGGCCGCCTTGCCCTCGCTGCTGCGGGCCAGCACCGCCACCGGGATCCAGCGCAATTCCAGGCCCTGCCTGCCGATCCAGGGCTGCAGGTCCTCGTAGAGCTCGTGGCAGTACGGACAGTTGGGATCGAAGAACACGTCGACCACCCGCGGGCCCGAGCCCAGGGTGACCGCGGTGGTCTGCGCCATCTCGTGCAGCATGGCGCCGGCGAGTTGCTGGGGGCTCGGCGCGGCGTGCGCCGGGCTCCAGGTCGCGCAGGCCGCGACCAGAGCCGCGGCGAGGGTTGCTCGGATCATGTTGCCTCCTTTCTGCAGGGATCCTTCCGGGGCGTCGCGAAGGCTCCGCCCAGGCTCTTGGTCGGCGTGGGAGCCGATTCCTGACAACCCGGCCCCGGCCGCCACCCGGTCCCCGACCAGGGGCTCAGCTCGCGATGGAGGCCGCCAGTTGCCCCACCGCACGCAGGGCCTGCTCGCGTTCCGGGCCCCATGGCGCACCGGCGTTGAGCCGCAGGCAGTTGCGATAGCGCGTGGTGGTGGTGAACAGCGGGCCGGGGACGACGACGATGCCCTGGCCGATGCAGCGCCGATACAGCTCGATCGCGTCCACCGAGCGGGGAAGCTCCACCCACAGCACGAAGCCTCCGCTCGGATCGGTGACCCGGGTGCCCGGCGGGAAGGAGGCGCCGATGATCTGCCGCGCGATATCGACCTGTTCAGCGAAGTTGCGGCGTAGTTGGCGCAGGTTCTGCTCGTAGCCCCCATGCTCCAGCAAGTCGGCCACGGCCCACTCCACCACCGTGCTGCCACCCCCGCTGAACGAGCGCTTCAGGCCCGCCACCTCGCTGCTCCATCGCCCGGCCTCCACCCAGCCGATGCCCCGCAGCCCCGGGGCGAGGGTCTTGCCGAAGGAACCGCACAACAGGACCTGGCCGTCGCTGTCAAAGGAGCGCACGGCCCGCCGCGCCTCCTCGGTGGGAGCGAGTTCGTTGCAGATGACGTCCTCGATCAGCGGGACCCCGCGCCGCCCGAGCATCGCGGCCAGCCGCTTCTTGGAGGGGGTGGGCATGACCGTGCCCATGGGATTGGAGACCGTGGGCACGGCCAGCACGGCCTTGATGGGCTGGGTGTCCAGCGCCAGCTCCAGAGCGTCCAGGGACATGCCCGTGCGCGGCTGCATGGGGATTTCCACCGCGCGCAGGCCCAGCGCCTGCATGGCGCGCAGGAAACCGAAATAGGTCGGGGACTCGATGGCGATGACGTCGCCAGGCTGGGTCAGCGCCCGCAGGCACAGGGTGATCGACTCGGTGCAGCCATTCGTGACCACGATGTTGCCATGGTCGAGGCTGCAGCCCAGGCCCACGGCCCGCCGCGAGATCGCCTGCCGGAGTTCCGGCACACCCAGGGAGCTTGCATAGCGCCCCAGGCTGTCCCCGTGGCGCTGGGCGCTGCGTGCCAGGGCGCGCCGGATGCGTTCGTTGGCGTACAGGGTCTCGCCGGCGGCGGCCGCGCCGAAGGACACGTAGCCCGGCTCGCCCAGCAGATCGTAGACAGCGTCCGCGATGGCCTTGACCTCCACCGCCACCGGGCGCGTGGGGGGACGGGTGGCCGCAGGCACGGGAGGAAGGTCGCGCGGGCGCCGCACGAAAAAGCCCGACTTCGGTCGCGCCTCGATTACCCCGCGATCCTCCAGCGTGCGGTAGGCCTGCACGGCGGTGGAGACCGACACCCCATGCTGCTCCGACAGCGCGCGCACCGAGGGCAGTCGCGCGCCGGGGCGCAGCGAGCCGGACGCGGCCAGCCCGGCCAGTCGATCGGCCAGGCTGAGGTAAAGCGGAGCTTCGACGGACATGCCGGAATGATGGCAGACAAGGAGGGAGTCCACACCATACAGCAGAACCGGGATCGAACCAGCACAGATCAGAACAGCAGGATTCTGTATCGGTACAGAATCAGGGCCTGTGCATCTGTCGTGCGCCCAGGCGAGCGGGTAGATTGTGGGCAAGTCGGCGCGCCGATCCCGTCTCGAGCCCACCATGTCCCACGCAACCCTGCTGGCCTTCGCCCTGTTTGCCTTCGCGGCCTCGATCACGCCCGGGCCCAACAACCTGATGCTTCTCGCCTCCGGCGCGAATTTCGGATTCCGGGCCACGGTTCCCCATCTGCTGGGGGTCGCCAGCGGGTTCCTGGTGCTGGTCGCGTCGGTGGGCCTGGGGCTGGCCGCGGTGTTCGTGCGCTGGCCCTGGGTCTACGCCGGCATGCGCTGGGTCGGCGCGGCCTACATGCTGTTCCTGGCCTGGCGCATCGCCACAGCCCCCCGCCCGCAGGCCTCCGGCAGCCGCGGCAACGCGTCGCGCCCGATGAGCTTCCTGGGCGCGGTGGCCTTCCAGTGGGTGAACCCCAAGGCCTGGCTGATGGCGGTGAGTGCCTTCAGCACCTACATTCCCGCGAGTCGCGGCTTGTTGCTGCCGTTGGGGGCGGTGCTGCTGTTCGGGGCCATCAACCTGCCGAGCATCACGGCCTGGGCCTTCGGCGGCTCCCACCTGCAGCGTGTGCTCAGCACCCGCGGGCGCGCACTGGCCTTCAACCTGCTCATGTCAGGACTCCTGCTGGCCTCGCTCCTGCCCATGTTGCGCGCCAGCGCCCCGGGCTGATTCGCCGATCGAAGCCGGGTCGAGCCACAGGGACAGCTGCGCGGACTCGTCCTGCGCGCCCGGGCGCCGGGTCGGGTTCCGGGAGGTCTGCGGCAGCCCGCCGCGCCGACTCCCATGCCGGGCCTGCACGCGATCGGCCTCCGCCCGCGCATGCGGCGTGCGGCGCAGCGCGGCGATGCGCTCGCGGGCAGCGCGGTAGGCGACGAGATGGTCGACGATGGGCGCGGGATAGCTTCGGCCGATGCGTACCCCCGTGCGCTGCTGCAGCGAGGCCGGCATGGTGTGTGGCTGCGCCAGGTACTCGAGGGGCACCGCCTCGAGTTCCGGGACGTAGCGCTTGATGAAGCGGCCTTCGGGATCCTGGTCGAGCACCTGCTTGATGGGTGAGTAGATGCGCACGGTGTTGATGCCGGTGGTTCCACTTTGCATCTGCACCTGGCTGTAGTGGATGCCGGGCTCGAAGTCGAGGAACTGGCGCGCAAGGTAGGGGGCGAAGCCCCGCCAGTGCAGCCACAGGTGATGGGCCGCGAAGGACACCAGCATGGCACGCATGCGGAAGTTGATCCAGGCGCCCGCATGCAGCGCCCGCATGCAGGCATCCACCATGGGGTAGCCGGTACGTCCTTCGCACCAGGCCTCGAATCGGGCGGGGTCGAAGTCCTGTTCGCGCAGTCCGTCGAAGGCGCGCGAGAAGTTCTCGAACTCGATGCGCGGCTCGTCCTCGAGCTTCTGCATGAAGTGGCAATGCCAGCGCAGGCGCCCGCTGAAAGACCGCAGCGAGCCGAACCAGCGCGAGTCCACCGGCAGGCCGGCGTCGTCCGCGGCGCGCAACTCGCGCAGGCGCGACTCGCAGGCCTGGTGCACCGTGCGCAGCGAGATCGCGCCCCAGGCCAGATAGGGGCTGAGCCTGGAGCAGGCGTCGAAGCTGCTCACCGGGGAGGACATCTCGCGCCGGTAACCGACCCCCCGCTCCTGCAGGAAGGAATGCAGGGTCTGGCGCGCAAGCGCCTCGCCTCCGCGCCAGGCCTCGGGCCGGCGCGGGCCCGCCACGCCCAGCTCGGCGGCGCAGCGCAGGGGGTGATTCGCCGCGACGGCCGTCAGGTCGCGCCAGGCCTCGATGGTGCGCACGCGCCGGGGCGCGCTGACCAGGGGCCTGGACATGCGCAGGTCCCAGCGGCGCGCCCAGCCGTCCCGGCTGCGCAGGCGCCGGATGACTCCGTACTGGGGAATCTCGTGCCACTCGATGCCTTGCGAGCGACACCAGGCAGCGACCCGCCGATCGCGCGCGTAGGTCGTCTCGAGCCCGGTTTCCTCGTGGCTCCACAGGGTGTGCACGCCATGGCTGCGATGGATGTCCTGCAGCACCTCGGGGCATTCGCCGGTGCGGATGAGCAGTGGGCACCCGATGCGCGCCAGCGCGTCGCGGAGCTCGGCGAGGCAATCCTCGATGAAGGCCAGGTGGCAGGCGTCGAACTCGGGCGATCGCAGCAGACTGGGCTCGTGGATGTACAGGGCCGCGACGGGGCCGCGGCTCGAGGCGCGCGCCAGGGGCTCGTGGTCGGCGATGCGCAGGTCGCGCTTGAACCACACGAGCTGAAGCCGGCGGTCGCTGCCTGGCCGCTGCATGGCTCAACCCCCTTCGCCGAAAGCGGCGTCGAACAAGGGTCCTGCCGCGCCTTGTTCCGCCAGCGCGCGCAGGCCGGGCAGATCCGACAGGCGACGCAGCCCGCGCGTGACCTGATTCCACCACGCGGAGAACGATGCGCAAGGGCGATCGACCTCGGGGAACAGGCGCAGCGCAGGGCGTACGTGCACGTTGGGCGGCAGGTGCCCAAGGACATGCTCGTCGGCCAGGGTGTGCACCGAGCGCGCGGCCGCCAGCGCCAGCGCCAGTTGCTCGCGGCTGCCCTGCCATCGCAGCGTGGCCAGGGTGGACATGCGCGCGGCCACGAAGCTCCAGCGTGTCGCGCTCCACGGCCAGGCCGCATGGTGCCCGGTGGGCCACCAGGCCACCCGCAGGCAGCCCGCGGGAAGTCCGGGCGGGGGCTCTCCGAGGGCCCAGGGGTGGATGAGCCAGACATGACGGTCCGCGACCTCGGCGGCCTGGGGCCATGCACCCTCGGGCGCTTGCGAGCACAAGGCCGGCTCATCCACTCCCTGCGCCAGGGGTTGCGCGTACATCGGCCGTGGGCTGCGCGCGATCGCCTCCAGGTTTTCGTAGGAGGTATCGATCGCGCTGCCCGCGCAATGCCAGGAGGGCGGTGCGTGGCGTGCCACGTTGTCAGCGTTGAACAGGTAGGGCTTGTGGCTGCCGGTGCCGGCGACCCATTGCCAGCTCAGGTGGTTGCTGGCGAGATCGC
>JAKBBP010000072.1 GCA_021808445.1 Pseudomonadota bacterium | reverse complement strand
GTGAGCGAGTCCAGGATGTCCTTGACCACGTCGCGCAGGCTGGCCTGCAGCGCCGCGTCGGTGGGCGCCAGCATGCCGGTGTCCTCGATGAAATCGCCCAGATGCGAATCGTCGTCGTCGCCGATGGGCGTTTCCATGGAGATCGGCTCCTTGGCGATCTTCATGATCTTGCGCACCTTGTCCTCGGGCATTTCCATCTTCTCGGCCAGGATCGCGGCGTCCGGTTCGGTCCCGGTTTCCTGCAGGTACTGGCGCGAGATGCGGTTGACCTTGTTGATGGTCTCGATCATGTGCACCGGGATGCGGATGGTGCGCGCCTGGTCGGCGATCGAACGCGTGATGGCCTGGCGGATCCACCAGGTGGCGTAGGTGGAGAACTTGTAGCCGCGCCGGTACTCGAACTTGTCCACCGCCTTCATCAGACCGACGTTGCCCTCCTGGATCAGGTCCAGGAACTGCAGGCCGCGGTTGGTGTACTTCTTGGCGATGGAAATCACCAGGCGCAGGTTGGCCTCGATCATCTCGCGCTTGGCCTCGCGGGCTTCCTGCTCGCCGCGGCTCATCTGCGCGTTGATCTCCTTGAAGTCCTCCAGGGGCACCACCACGCGGTTCTGCGTGTCGATCAGGCGCTGTTGCAATTCCTGGATGCTGGGAAGGTTGCGCGTCAGCACGGCGGCATAGGGCTTGCTGGACGAGGCCAGGCGCTCGGCCCAGCGCAGGTCGAGCTGGTGCCCGGGGAAGCTCTTGATGAATTCTTCCTGGGGCATGCCGCAGCGGTCCACCACGATGCGGCGGATTTCGCGCTCGTGGCGGCGCACCTCGTCGACCTGGCTGCGCAGCAGGTCGCACAACTTCTCGACGGTGCGGGCCGTGAAACGCACTTCCATCAGGTTGCGGGAGATCTGCTCCTGCGCCTTCAAGTACGCAGCCGACTTGTAGCCTTCCTTGTCGTAGGCGCGGCGCATTTTCATGAAGGCGTCGTGGACTTGCGCGAAGCGCTCCAGGGCCTTGGCCTTGAGCTCCTCGAGCTTGACCGAGCTGGCCGCGGCGGCGGCCGTCTCGTCGTCCTCCTCGGCCTCGTCGGCCAGCGCGAAGTCGACGTCCTCTTCGGCCACGTAGTCATCGGACTCGTCGTCCGAGACCATGCCGTCGACCACTTCGTCCACCGGCAGTTCGTTGTTGGCGATGCGCGCGGCCATGGCCAGGATCTCGGCGACGGTCGCCGGAGAGGCCGAGATGGCCAGCATCATCTTGCGCAGGCCTTCCTCGATGCGCTTGGCGATGACGATCTCGCCCTCGCGGGTGAGCAGCTGCACCGTCCCCATTTCGCGCATGTACATGCGCACGGGGTCGGTGGTGCGGCCGAATTCCGAGTCCACCGAGGACAGCGCGGCCTCGGCCTCTTCCTCGGCCTCCTCGTCGCTGGAGGTGGTCGGCCCGTGCTGGTTCAGCAGCAGGGTCTGCGCGTCGGGCGCCTGCTCGTACACCGCGATGCCCATGTCGTTGAGCATGCTGATGATGGTTTCGAGCAGGTCGGGATCGGCCAGGTTGTCCGGCAGGTGATCGTTGATCTCGCCGTAGGTGAGAAAGCCCCGGGTCTTGCCCAGCTTGATCAGGTTCTTCAGGCGCTGGCGGCGACGCGCGAGCTCTTCCTCGGTGACGTTGGAGTCGTCGTATCCGAATTCCTTGAGCAGCTGCTTTTCCTTGGCGCGCGAGGGGCGGCGTCCGCGCGGCATCGGTGCTGCGGGGGTGGCGGCCTCGTCGGTGTCTTCCGCGACGAAATCATCGGCCGGAAGATCCTTGTCCGCCGCAGACTTCGCGGCGGCCTTGGCCTGGGCTGCGGTGCGCGCGGCGGTGGCCTTCGCGCCCGCCTTGTCGACGACGGGTTTCTCGGCGGCGGCCTTGGCCGACGTCGACTTGGTCTTGGATGCTGGCATGCTCTGAACGGTGGTCGAGGCGCGCGCCTTGCTGGCGCTCGCGCCGGCGGCGCTGGCCTTCGGCGCGGCCTTGGGGCTGCTGCGCACGGGGGCCGCGGCGGTCTTGCCGGCCCGCGCGGACTTCGGCGCGGGATCTGCTGCGGTCTTGCCCGAGGAAGCCTTGGACTTGGCGGTGGGGGATTTGGCTTGGGTCATCGTCGGATTCCTCGTACGCTTGTGCGACTCCCGCCCCTGCGGTGGTGGGAGTCGACGGTCGTGCAACAAGTCGTGCAACAAGAATAGGCCAAGCCGCGGGCCACCCCGGATCCGCGCCGGCCCCCGGAACCGCGGGGTCGACGCGTTCGCGCCTTGTGCGCAAAACCCCATAGTATAGGCGGGATGGCCGATTTCAAGTCCGCGCGCCGGCTCGGGTCCCCGCCGGGGGGCGCGCCGTCACAGGCGGGGCAGGCTGCGCATGAGTTCGCGCAGGCGCAGCGAGAGGCCCTGGTATTCCAGGCGTGAGGCCGGGTCGGCCAGGCCCTCGGCGGCCAGCGCCTGCTGACGCTGCTTGATCCAGGCCATTTCGATGCTTTCCAGCGCTCCGCGCAAGTCTGGCTGCAATTCCGAGGCGTCACGCTCGAGCAATTCGGCGGGGGCGAGCGCCTCGGCCGACTCCAGCAGGCCTTCGGCTCGCAGTGCTTCCCAGACCGAGGACGGTGTCGGTTCCGCGTGTTCATCCAGGTAGGACTCCAGCCAGCGCGCAAGTTCCCCAACGGACGAAGGGTGGGCCACCAGCAGGTCATGCTGGGCGGCGCTGATGTCGCGCCACAGCGCGGGATGGGCCAGCAGGATGCGCATGGCCGTGTGCGCATGGTCGACCTTCGGGCGGCTCAGGCGCTGCATGCGCGGCTCGGCGGGCTTCGCGCGGGCGAAGCTCCCCTGGGTGCCGTCGCCTCCAGAGCGGCCGATGCCGGGGCGGCTGCCCTCGGCGGTGCCGGTGCTCGAGGTTCCCGACGCCGCGCCGCGCCGGCCACCCTGCAGTGCCAGCGCGGCGCGCAATTCGTCGGCCGGTGTCCGCAGACGTTGCGCCAGGTCGTGCAGGATCTGGCCTTTCAGCGCGGACTCCGGAATCGAGGCCAGCAGCTCTCGCGAGCGCGCGATGGCCTGGGCGCGGCCCTCCGCGGTGTCCAGCGCGAGGCCTTCTCCCACGTGGTCCAGCAGGAATACGGACAGGGGGCGCGCGCGCGCGATTTCGCGCTCGAAGGCGTCGGCGCCCAATGCGCGCACGAAACTGTCGGGATCGTGCTCGGCCGGCAGGAACAGGAACTTCACCGAGCGCTCGTCGCTCAGGCCCGGCAGCGCCGCCTGCATGGCCCGCGCGGCCGCGCGGCGCCCGGCCGCGTCGCCGTCGAAGGAGAACACGATCTGGGCACAGTAGCGGAACAGCTTGCGCACATGCTCCGGGGTGCATGCGGTGCCCAGCGTGGCCACCGCGTGCTCGACACCATGCTGGGCCAGGGCGATGACGTCCAGGTAACCCTCGACCACCAGCACCTGTCCGTGGCGCTGGATGGCCTGGCGCGCCTCGAACAGACCGTACAGTTCCTCGCCCTTGTGGAACAACTCGGTCTCGGGAGAGTTGATGTACTTGGGCTCGCCGCGATCGAGCACGCGTCCGCCGAAGCCGATGATCTCCCCCTGCGAGTTGCGGATGGGAAAGGTGATGCGGTCGCGCAGGCGGTCGTAGCGCCGGGCCACCGTGGCGCCAGCCGCCTGAGCCGGCTCCAGGGTCTGGCCCTGGGCATCGCGTGCCACCACCAGTCCCGACTGCAGCAGCAAGTCGGCCTCGTAGTTGGGAAACACCTTGGCCAGTCCCTGCCAGTCGTCGGGGGCGTAACCCAGGCCGTAGCGCGCCGCCGAGCGTCCGCTCAGTCCGCGGCCCTTGAGGTAGTCGATGGCCCGCGTGCTGGCGCGCAGGCGTTCGCGGTAGAAGGCTTCGGCCTGCTGCAGCACTTCGCGCAGCCGCGCCTTGTGGCTGCGCTGCTCCGCGGCACGGCGCTGCTCGCCCTCATCGGCTTCCTGCCGGGGCAGTTCCATGCCCGCGTCGCGCGCCAATTCGTGCACCGCGTCCGGAAAGCTCATCCCGGAGTGTTCCATGAGGAAGCCGATCGCGCTGCCATGCGCACCGCAGCCGAAGCAGTGGTAGAACTGCTTGGAAGGGCTGACCGTGAAGGAGGCGGACTTTTCGCTGTGGAAGGGGCACAGCCCCTTGTAGTTGGTGCCGGCCTTTTTCAGCTGCACCGAGCGCCCGACCACCTCGACGATGTCGACGCGGCCGAGCAGTTCCTGGATGAAGTCCTGGGGAATCAGCGACATGGCCTGAGCAGCGGTGCCGCCGCGCGTTCGGCGCGCCTGCCGCGCCGCGACGGGGTCAGCGTAGCGCCTCGGCGATGCGCTGGGTGACCTCGTCCACCGCGCCCACACCGGAGATGCGCACCAGGCGTGGAGCAGCGGCGTCCCCGCTGCGCTGCCAGTTACCGTAATAGTCCACCAGCGGTCGCGTCTGCTCGTGGTACACGCGCAGTCGCTTGCGCACCGTCTCCTCGCGATCATCGTCGCGCTGGACCAGATCTTCGCCGCTGAGGTCGTCCTTGCCCTCGACCTTCGGGGGGTTGTAGCGCACGTGATAGACGCGGCCCGAGCCGGGATGCACGCGGCGTCCGCTCAGGCGCTGCACGATGTCCTCGTCGGGCACGTCGAACTCGAGCACGAAATCGATGCCCACTCCGCCCTTTTTCAGCGCCTCTGCCTGCGCGATGGTGCGCGGGAAGCCGTCGAACAGAAACCCGCCCGCGCAGTCGGGCTGGCGAATGCGTTCGAGCACCAGGCCCACGATGATGTCGTCGGACACCAGCGCGCCGGAGTCCATCACGGCCTTGGCCTGCAGGCCCAGAGGCGTGCCCGCCTTGACGGCGGCGCGCAGCATGTCTCCGGTGGAGATCTGGGGGATGTTGTAGCGCGCGCACAAGCTGGCCGCTTGCGTGCCTTTGCCTGCGCCAGGTGCGCCCAGCAGGATCAAACGCATGAAGACTCCCGGAATTTTTCGTTGGAATGAAGGATTCGAATTCGCTGCCCGCGTGCGCGGCCCCAGACACGATGCACGATGCACGCAGGCGCCCGCCTGCCCCGGGGGGCGGGCCCTGGACCAGAATAGCACGCGCACCCCGCGCCATCCTGACGGCGCCCCCGGCCCCGCAGCGGGCGGCTCAGCCGTGGCCCAGCAGGCGGCGCACCCGCTCCAGGTCCTGGGGCGTGTCCACGCCGGCCGCGGGCGCATGCTGCACGCACAGCACCGCGATGCGCCAGCCGTGCCACAGCGCGCGCAACTGCTCCAGCGCTTCCTCGGCCTCGAGCTCGCAGGGAGCCAGATCGGAGAAGGCGCGCAGCGCGCGCATGCGAAAGGCGTAGATCCCCACATGGCGCAGGAAGGGCAGGCGCGGCGGAAGTCCGGGAGCGCCGCCGGCCGCGTACTGGTCGCGCCGCCAGGGGATGGGTGCGCGCGAGAACAGCAGCGCGCGCTGCCGGGCATCCAGCACGACCTTCACGACATTGGGATCCGCGATCCACTGCGCCTCGGTGATCGGGTGCGCCGCCGTGGCCATCTGGGCCTGGGCGTCCTCATGCAGGCGCTGCGCGCAGGCGCGGATCAGGGCCGGCTCGATCAGCGGTTCGTCACCCTGCACGTTGACCACGATCGCCTCCTCCGCCAGCCCGAGGCGTTGCGCCGCCTCGGCGATGCGATCGGTGCCGCTGGCATGGCTGGGCGAGGTCAGCAGGGCCCGCACCTCGTGCGCGGCGCAGGCCTCGGCGATCGCGGCGTCGTCGGTGGCTACCACCACCTGCTCGGCACCGCTGGCCAGGGCGCGCCGCGCCACGTGCACGACCATCGGCAGCCCGGCGATGTCGGCCAGCGCCTTGTCCGGCAGGCGGGTCGAGGCGCGACGCGCCGGGATCAGCACCGAGAACGGCAGCGACTGCGGCAGCGACTGCGCCTGCGGCTCGGGCCCGGCCTCCGTCATGGCTGGGGATCCACACCGGGAGCGGAGGGCTCGCCGGCGCTCGCCAGCGTGTCGCGGGCCTGGTCGACCAGCATGACCGGGATGCCCTCGCGGATGGGGAAGGCCAGTCGGTCGCGCGGGCAGACCAGTTCCTGTGCCGCGCGTTCATGCTGCAGCGGGCCCTTGCACACCGGGCACACCAGCAGGTCAAGCAGACGTGAATCCATCAGGGGGGCTCCATGCGCCGCGCGCCAGGCGCGCCAGCAACCAGGGGACGAAGCCGGGGTCCGCCTCGACGCGCAGTCCCAGGGCCCACAGCCGTTCCAGGCCGGGTTGTCCGAGGCCGCATTTTAGGGCGTCCTTCTCGGTGAGCACGACCGGACCCGGCAGTTCGCGCAGCAAGGCTTCGGGCAAGGCGCGGTGATCCGGGGCCGAGGCGGTGTGCGCGAGCACGAGCCCGGCGTCACGAAGCATGTCGAAGAATTGCCCGGGGTTGCCGATGGCAGCCGCGGCCGACACCGGGCTGTCGGCATGCTCGCGCCGGAACGCGGCCACGCTCAGGCGCCGGCCGTCGGCCAGATTGCGCAGCTCTCCCGCCTGGCGTCGGATCTCGAAAAAGGGCGTGGCGCCGGCCGGGCTCGAGGCCGCCGGAGCCGAGCGCCCCGCGACTGCGGCGCGCGGCCCCAGCGTGGCATCGCGCGCGCGCGTCCAGGGCTCGCGCAGCGGACCCGCCGGCAGCGGCCAGCCGTTGCCGGCGCCTCGGGCGTCGACCACCACCAGTTCCACGTCGCGCGCCAGTGCGTAATGCTGCAGTCCGTCGTCGCTCAGCAGCACGTCGACCTCGGGGTGCTCGCGCAGCAAGGCGCGGGCGGCGGCGGGACGGTCCCGGCCCACCCACACCGGGCATGCGCACAGCCGGCTCAGCAAGAGCGGCTCGTCGCCGCTGTCCTGTGCCGGCGTACCCGGGAGTACGGCCATGGGCTCGGTCGCGCCGCGGCGTCGTCCGTAGCCGCGCGAGACGATGCCGGGGTGGCGCCCGGCCTCACGCAGCGCCTGCGCGAGCCATTGCACCACGGGGGTCTTGCCGCTTCCCCCGGCCGTCAGGTTGCCCACCACCACGACCGGCACGGGCGCCCGCCAGGCGCGCAGCCAGGCTCGGCGCCAGGCCAGGCGTCGCAGCGCCGCCACGCCGGCGAACAACGCAGCCAGCGGCAACAGGGCGCATGCCGCCGCGCCGCGGTGCAGCCACCAGCGCGGCCAGCCGGACGAGGCCTGGTTCACGACGCGCTGCGCTGGGTGGCGAAGCTCAGGCGGCTGATGCCCAGCAGGCGGGCGGCCTCCATCACATTGACCACCGACTGCTGGGTGCTGCGAGCGTCGGCGCTGATCACCAGAGTGACGTCGCTGCGCCCGTGCGCGGCGGCACGCAGCGCCTGCACCAGCTCGGGCACGTCACGCCCTGGCAGCGGATGGCCAGCCACGGTGTAGCTGCCGTCGGCGGTGACGCCCACCACCACGCTGTCCGGCAGGTTCTTCGCCGCGCTGGCATCGGCGACCGGCAACTGGATCTTCAGCTCGGTGTACTTGGAGTAGGTGGTGGTGATCATCAGGAAGATCAGCACCACCAGCAGCACGTCGATCAACGGGATCAGGTTGATCTCTGGTTCCTCCGGGCGCGGACGCTGGAAATTCATCGCCTGGGCCTTCCCTTCAGCCGCGCGTGGCGCGCCCGGATTCGATATGGGGCTGCAGGTGCGTGGCCAGCCGGCGCGCCGCCTGCTCGAGCTCGATGCCGAAGTCGTCCACGCGCCCGCGGAAATACCGGTAGAACATCAGGGACGGCACCGCGATGATCAGTCCGAAAGCGGTGTTGTACAGGGCCACCGAGATCCCGTGCGCCAGCAGCAGCGGGTTGCCGCCGCCCCCCGTCTGGGAGCCGAAGATCTCGATCAGGCCCACCACCGTGCCCAGCAGGCCCAGCAGCGGAGCGGCGGAGGCGACCGTGCCCAGCGCGTTGAGGTAGCGTTGCAGCCCGTGCATGACGGCGCGGCCGGCGTTTTCCATATCCTCGCGCAGGCTCTCCGGGCTGGCATGGGGGCGGCGCGCCCCCCGGAAGCCAGCGGCCAGCACGGCCCCCAGGGGGGAATTGCGCTCCAGTTTGTCCACCGTGTCGGCGGGGGGCAGGGCGGTGGCCGACACGGCCAGGGCCTCTTCCAGCAGGCGCGGGGGGATCACCCGCGGGGCGCGCAGGCTGCTCAGGCGCTCGAGCACCACGCCCAGGGCGGTGATGGAACAAAGGATCAAGGGCCAGATCGGCCAGCCCGCGGCTTCGACAATGCTCAGCAAGATGGAACCCCGTGGAGATCGACAATGGGCCTGAACCCAACGGGCACCGCGCGCTCGAACGACGGCGCCACGGCCCGGTGTGCGGATGGTAATGCGCGCGGCGCGCGCGGCCTTCGGCGTCAATCTGCGGTTATCCCGAAAATCTGTGGATAACAATGTGGGTAAAGCATGGCGATGCGTCGCAAGTCTCGCAAAATCAAGGCCCGGATTTCTTGTGACCAATTTTTGAACATGGAAATACGATGAAAAATCAACTACTTGCACGGGGTGAGAAGGCTTTGCGAGCCCTTGCCCCGGCAAGCCGCGTGTTTGCTGGGTCGTGTGGACAGCTTGCCCTCGAAGCCGCGGCCCGCCTCGCTTCGTGCGGGGCCTGCGCCGCGGATCGCGCGCGGTGATGCGCTCGCCCGAAGCCCGTGGCGGGGAGGCCTGGAGCGTCGCCGCGCTGGCCCGGGCCCTGGCCGATGCGCTGTGGGCTCGTTTCGGCGTGGTGACCGTGCAGGGAGAGATCAGCGGCTTCACGCGCGCGTCGAGCGGTCATTGCTACTTCGCGTTGCGCGACGAGAGCGCCCAGTTGCGCTGCGTGATGTTCCGTCAGCGGGCTGCGCTGGTGGATTTCGACTTGCGCGACGGGCTTCAGGTCGAGCTGCGCGCCCAGGTCGGCCTGTACGAGCCCCGCGGCGATCTGCAGCTGCAGGTGGAGTCGGTACGGCGCTTCGGACAGGGGGCGCTGATGGAGCAGTTCCTGCGCCTGAAGGCCCGGCTGCGCGCCGAGGGGCTGTTCGATGCGCAGCGCAAGCGTGAATTGCCCCAGGGGGTGCGCAGCGTGGGCATCATCACCTCGCCGCAGGCGGCCGCGCTGCACGATGTCCTGGTCACCCTGCGCCGGCGCAGTCCTCAGCTGCGGGTGATCGTGTATCCGGCCAGCGTCCAGGGGGCGGCGGCCCCGGCCGAGCTGGTGCGCGCCTTGCGCGTCGCGCAGCAGCGGGCCGAAGTCGACGTCCTGCTGCTGGTGCGCGGCGGAGGTTCGCTGGAGGACCTGTGGGCCTTCAACGACGAAGGCCTGGCGCGCGCGCTGGCCCAGGCGAGCATTCCCGTGATCAGCGGGGTCGGGCACGAAACGGATTTCACGATCGCCGATTTCGCCGCGGACATGCGCGCGCCCACGCCCACCGCCGCGGCCGAGATGTGCGCTCCGGCACGCGAGGAACTGCTGCAGCAGCTGAGCCGGGCCGCGCGAGCCCTCGGCCACGCGATGCAGGTTCGCCTGGGGAGGGAGCAGCAGCGCATGGACCGGCTGCAGTTGCGCCTGCCCCCGCCGGCGCGTGTCCTGCGCGACGCCGGGCTTCATCTGCGCGATCTGCAGGCGCGCCGTCGCCAGGCGCTGGTGGCTGCGCTGCAGCGCAGCCACCAGCGCCTGCAACTCGGCCAGGCCCGGCTGCAGGTGCTCCCGGGCCTGGATCTGCAGCGCCGTGCCTCGGCGCTGCAGGCACTGGAACGCCGCCTGCGCCTGGGCGTCGCCCAGGGTTTCGCGCAGCAGCAGCAGCGCGTGCAGGGACTGCACGATCGCCTGCGCGCACTGGATCCCTCGGCGACCCTGCGCCGCGGCTACTGCCTGGCCTGGCAGGAGGACGGATCCGTGCTGCGCGATCCGGGGGCCCTGCGTGCCGGCCAGTCCATCGTGCTGGCCACGGCCGAGCACGCCGCGAGCCTGGGTCTGGCCGAGGTGCGCGTGGTCGCCCATCCCCTGCTGGCGGACGCCTCCGCCGACAAGTCCGGTTGAATCTTCCTAGAATCGACCGATCCGCGCTGTCGCGCCTCGCCCCGAGCCGCTCCGGGCGGCGGCGCGTGCTGTTGTTCAACCCTCAACCTCGAAAGGCCGCCTCATGCAACATCAACTCCCCGCCTTGCCCTTCGCCCTCGACGCGCTGGCGCCCCACATGTCGCGGGAAACCCTCGAGTTTCACCATGGCAAGCACCACCAGGCCTACGTGACCAATCTGAACAACCTGATCAAGGGCACCGAGTTCGAGTCCCTGGGTCTGGAGGACATCATTCGCAAGGCCCCGGCCGGCGGCGTGTTCAACAACGCCGCGCAGGTCTGGAACCACAGTTTCTTCTGGAACTGCCTGAGCCCCGAGGGCGGCGGCGAGCCGACCGGCGCGCTTCGCACCAAGATCGAGGCCAAATGGGGCAGTTTCGCCGCCTTCAAGGAGGCCTTCCACAAGTCGGCCGTGGGCAACTTCGGCTCCGGCTGGACCTGGCTGGTGCTCAAGGCCGACGGCAGCGTCGACATCGTCAACACCAGCAATGCCGCCACTCCGCTGACCTCCGGGGACAAGCCGCTGCTGACGGTCGATGTGTGGGAGCACGCCTACTACGTGGACTACCGCAACCGTCGCCCGGATTTCGTCACCACCTTCCTGGACAAGCTTGCGAACTGGAAGTTCGCGCAAAGCCAGCTGGCCTGAGGCCCTGCCCGGGCTGCCCGGGCGGGCTCCCTGGCTCAGGGGGCCGTGGGCAGCCCCCTCACCCGGGCACCGGGCGCCGCGTGGTGAACGGAGAACCAGCCCAGGGGCATTTCCAGTGCATAGCGAACCGCGCCGGATGCGCAATGCGTGTCCAGGGTGAGCGGCTGCATGTCCGCCAGGTTGCGGATGGCTCCTGCGGCGTCGATGAAGGCCACGCTCAGCGGCAGGTAGGTGTCCTTCATCCACATGCACACGTCCTGGTCATGACGGAACACGAACAGCATGCCGTGGTCCGGCGCCAGCGCACGGCGTTGCATCAGCCCGGTCTGTCTCTGTTCGGGCGTGCTGGCCACTTCCGCCACCACGGCATGGTCCCCGATGCGCAGGCGCAGGGTCGGGAGTTCCCGGGCCGGGGCGGCCCACGCCGCCACCGGTAGCGCGGAAAGGCCCGCGACGCCGGCCAGCAGCCAGGCCGAGAGCCGCACGCCCGCACGGGGCCGCGGTTTCCGGCAGGACGCGATGGAGCAAGATGGGCGCGACGACGGCATGGCGAGGACATCCAGGGTGGAGGGCGCCTCCATTGTGCCGCGGACGGTGCAAAAAAAGAGGCGCCTGACGGCGCCTCCAGCAACGCCGCGGGCGCGAGGCCCGCGGGCATCGAAGCTTACTTCTTGGCGGCAGCCTTCTTTTCCATCTTCTTGGCGGCGGCCTTCTTGGCGACCTTCTTGTGCTTCACGACCTTGTGCGCGGCAGGCTTGGCACCTTCGGCCTTGGCCGGGGTGGCGGCTTGCGCCAGGGTGGCGGTGGCGAAGAACAGGGCGAAAACGGCGGCAATGATCTTTTTCATGACTGGTTAGCCTCTAGAGAAATTGGATTCGACCCCGAGGGGTCACAGCCGTAACGCGCGCGCCGGAAATCCGGTTGACAAGCATGCATCCGGCGTGCGCGGGCCCGTCGTCCCGCGGCCGCGTTGCCCGCGGCGTCCGAAAGTCTTGTGTCTTATAAAGGACTTCACGAATCGCGCGTGCGCAAGGCTAGAATGGGGTTCTTCTTGCACCGGAGAACTCCATGTACCAGCACATTCGCGTACCCGCCGAGGGCCAGCGCATCACCGTGGGCGCCGATCACGCCCTGAGCGTGCCCGACCAGCCCATCATCCCCTACATCGAGGGCGACGGCACCGGAGCCGACATCACGCCGGTGATGATCAAGGTGGTCGACGCGGCGGTGGCCAAGGCCTACGGCTCCAAGCGCAAGATCTCCTGGATGGAGGTCTATGCCGGAGAGAAGGCCACCCGGATCTACGGGCCGGACGTCTGGTTGCCCGAGGAGACCCTGCAGGTCGTGAAGGAGTTCGTGGTGTCGATCAAGGGACCGCTGACCACGCCGGTGGGCGGGGGCATCCGTTCGCTGAACGTCGCGCTGCGCCAGGAGCTCGACCTGTACGTCTGCCTGCGCCCGGTGCGCTATTTCCCCGGCGTGCCCTCGCCGGTGAAGCAGCCGGAGAAGGTGGACATGGTGATCTTCCGCGAGAACTCGGAAGACATCTACGCGGGTATCGAGTGGGCGGCCGAGAGTGCCGGGGCGAAGAAGGTCATCGATTACCTGGTTCGCGACATGGGCGTGACCAAGATCCGTTTTCCCCAGACTTCCGCCATCGGCATCAAGCCGGTGTCGCGCGAGGGCACCGAGCGCCTGGTGCGCAAGGCCATCCAGTACGCGATCGACAACGATCGCCAATCGGTCACCCTGGTGCACAAGGGCAACATCATGAAGTTCACCGAGGGTGGTTTCCGCGACTGGGGCTACGCCCTGGCGCAGCGCGAATTCGGCGCCCAGCCGGTGGACGGCGGACCGTGGTGCAGCCTGCGCAATCCCAAGACCGGCCGTGACATCGTGGTCAAGGACGTGATCGCCGATGCCTTCCTGCAGCAGATCATCCTGCGCCCGGCCGAATACGACGTCATCGCCACCCTCAACCTCAACGGCGACTACATCTCGGATGCGCTGGCCGCTCAGGTCGGCGGTATCGGCATTGCCCCTGGCGCCAACCTTTCCGACGACGTGGCGATGTTCGAGGCCACGCACGGCACCGCGCCCAAGTACGCCGGCAAGGACTATGTCAACCCCGGTTCGGAGATTCTGTCGGCCGAGATGATGTTGCGTCACATGGGTTGGGTCGAGGCGGCCGATTGCGTGATCCGTTCCATGGAGCGCTCGATCGAGTCCAAGCGCGTGACCTACGACTTCGCCCGCCTGATGGACGGCGCCACCCAGGTGTCGTGCTCGGGCTTCGGCCAGGTGATGATCGAGCACATGTAAGCCGATTGGCAGGCGTGGTGCCCCGGCATGGGGGCGGGCCGGTCACGGCCCGCCCCCATGCCGGCACCCCGCCCGCCTCTGGCGCGAGCGTCCGAGCGGGCGCGCGCGCTCGGCCCGCCGCCCGGCGGGCCTCTGGTTGGGGCCTGCGCGCCCGGTGTTTGCGCCGGGGCAACAATGCGTCGGCCGCGCAGGCGCCCAGCACACGGATCGCGCACTTTGTCCGACAATGGGCCCCAAGGTGCCGTGTCGGCGCCGCTGCAAAGGCGACCCTAGAATCATCCCATGTCGAAACCCCGCAAGATCCCCGGTACCAGCCCCGGCTCGGCGGCGGTGGTGGAGCGCCAGGAGCAAAGGCTCAAGCCTCCGCCGCTGTATCAGGTGGTGATGTTGAACGACGATTTCACCCCGATGGAGTTCG
>JAKBBP010000071.1 GCA_021808445.1 Pseudomonadota bacterium | reverse complement strand
CCCGCTGCAGGAAGTGCTGCGCCTGAGCGAGCAGCAGGCGATGCTGACCCTGGAGGCGGTGGAGGCCGCGCAGGCCGAGCTGCAGGCCATCCGCGACACCAACGGAGGCTTCATCGACCAGCGTCTGCAGCGCCTGGACGGCCACCTGCAGACCATCCTGACCACGCAGCAGGGCCAGGACCTGGCCGGCCAGCGCCTGAAGAAGACCATCGCGCTGCTGCAGGCCGTGGAGTCGCGCATCCAGGAAGCGCTGGCGCAACTGCGCATGGCCGGATTCGAGACTGCGCCGGCACCGGTTGAGGCCGATCCCCTGTCCGACACCTTCGGCGCCGGGCGCCTGGACCAGGACAACGTCGACGACCTGCTGGCGCAGCTGGGTATCTGAGAGCCGGCAGCGAACGAGTCATGCGGACGATGCGCGCACGAGCCAGCCACCCGACCGAACGAACAATCGAGCCATAGCGCGATGGACAACGACATCCTGCAGGAATTCCTCGCCGAATCGCGCGAGCTGCTGGCCGATGCGCAGGCGCAGTTGCTGCGTCTGGAGGCCGCGCCCGGCGACGCCGCGGTGCTGGGGGCGATTTTCCGAGCCTTCCACACCCTCAAGGGCGGGGCCGGCTTCCTCGAAGCGGCCAACATGGTCGACTGGTGCCATCACCTGGAGGACCTGCTGGACAAGCTGCGCGCGGGCAAGCTGCAGGCCGAAGGAGGCATGATCGACGCGATCCTGCGCTCCACCGACGTGATCGAGCGCATGCTGGGTGAAATGGCCCAGGGCGAGAATCCGGCGCCCGGCCCGGTGGAACTGGGCGCGCTGGTGCAGGCCTACGCCAGCGGCCAGCAGCCTGCGGCGCAGCACGGCTCGCAGGATGCTGCGCTCGAAGCGGTGGAAGCCTTCGACCCTGCGGAGCCGGCCGACGGCACCTGGGCGGAGACTCGCGCGCAGGCCAGCGGCGAACCGGGGGTGTACGTGCAGAAAAAGACATCCGAAGCCGCGCCGGCCGCCGAAGCGGGCGCTGGCGCGGAAGACCTGGAGGCGGAGTTCGAGCGCATGCTCGACAGTGTCTACGGCAAGGGCGTGGCGCCCGGCAGTGTCGTGGCTGCCGCGGCCGGCAGCTCCGCGCTGCGCGATCCGCTGGCCGACGATGCGGCCTCGGCGCAGCTCCCGGCGACGACCGGCGGCGCCGGGGGCGCCGCCCCACCCGCCCGCGGCGCCCAGACCGCGCCTGCGGGAGGCGCGGTCCCGGACGCGGCCGACACGACCATCCGCGTGGACTCGGCTCGCCTGGACCAGGCCATGAACCAGGTCGGCGAACTCGTGCTGCTGCGCAACCGGCTGTCCGCGGCGGTCTCTCGCCTGGGAGCCTCCGACGAAACCCTGGCCCGCCTGGCGCGCGAGACCGACCTGGCCGTCAACGATCTGCAGAACACCGTGATGCGCCTGCGCATGCAGCCCTGCAAGCGCCTGTTCCAGAGCATGCCCCGCGTGGTGCGCGACGCAAGCCGCAGCCTGGGCAAGAAGGTGCGCCTGGAGCTCAGCGGCGAGGACGTGGAGATCGACAAGACCGTGATCGACGCCCTGTCGGGTCCGCTGATCCACCTGGTGCGCAACGCCCTGGACCACGGACTGGAGCCGCCCGAGCAGCGCGTGCAGGCGGGCAAGCCCGAGGAAGGCGTGCTGCGCGTGCAGGCGGTGCATCTGGGCGACAAGGTACAGATCCACGTCAGCGACGACGGCCGCGGCATGGACGGTCACCGCATCGTCCAGTCGGCGCTGTCCAAGGGACTGATCGCCGAGTCGGACGCGGCCCGCCTGTCCGAGCGGGAAATGCTCGACCTGATCTTCCTGCCCGGCTTTTCCACCAAGGACCAGGTCAGCGAGCTCTCCGGGCGGGGCGTGGGCATGGATGTCGTCCGATCGGCCGTGCAGGGCCTGCGCGGGCGGGTGGACATCAGCACCCGCCCCAACCAGGGAACCCAGCTGTCGCTCGAACTGCCCCTGACCCTGGCGGTGCTGCCGGTGCTGTACTTCAAGCTGCGCCGCGAGACCTACGCGCTTCCCGTGTCGGTGGTGGACAACCTGATGGAGATCGACCCCGAGCAGGTGCACAGCATTTCCGGGCGTCTGATGGCGCAGGTCGGCCAGGACCGCATCGTGCCCTTCATCGACCTCGGCCTGCAATTGCAGGGCGTGGAGCTTCGCGTGGGCCACGACCCCTGCGAGGGCATTCTCACCGAGCACGGCCTGCTGGTCGTGTCCGAAGCGCTGGGCACGGAAGACTCGGTGGTCAAGCCGCTGGACATCTCCTCCCAGACCTCCTGGTACCAGGGCGCCACCATTTCCGGGGGTGGCGACGTGGTGCTGATCCTGGACATCGCCGCGCTGACGCGTGCCATGCGCGCGCCGCAGGCGGCCTGAATCGAGCATGCGATGAGCACGAACCCCGATTCCTCCGTCGAGCACGCGGTGCCGGACGGCATGCCGATGGAACCCATGCCGGTGGAGCGCATGCGCGACAGCTTCCTCGGCGTGGCCGATGCCACCTTCGCCTTCCAGGGCCAGCTGCAGCGCCGGCTGCGCGAAATCGACCGCAAGGCGCTCAATGCGCAGGTGCTGGTCAAGCGCCACGGCAAGGACCTCGCAGGCTACGGCGTGGTCGCGCAGTCCTTTCGCGAAGGCGCGCAGCAGCTGCAGGACGCCGCCGCCAACGTGCAGCATGCGATCCACCCGCTGATGCTCGGCTTCATGCAGACCCTGCGGGACACCAGCCATGTCGAGAAGCTGCAGAGCCTGCCGGCGCAGCTGCAGCGCCATGCGCCGGCGCTGGCGCAGACCATCCAGCAGCATCGAGCGGACTTCGAACTGCGCGCCGAGCAGAGCCGGCATGCCGGCAAGCGCCTGCGCCAGGCGCTTGCACGATTCGAGAACGTGGTTTCCGAACTGGAGTACGTGGTGGTCAACGGCCGCATCGAGGCCGCGCTCAAGGGAGACGCCCGCGCGCAGCTGGCGCAGGTATCGTCCGACATGGACAACGCGGTGGCGCAGGTACGCGATCTGCTGCGCCAGTATGTCGAACACATCGAGAAGGTTCTGCCGTGAAAGCGCACAAGTTCTACTCCGAGGGGTCGCACCACTGGTACGTCATCTACGACCAGGACGAGACGCGGGTCATCGACTCGAACGTCTACGCCTGCCAGGTGGACGGACACACGCTTCTGTGCGATCCCGGTGGATTCGAGGTCTTCCCGCAGGTGTTCGCCTCCCTGGTGGACGTGCTGCCGCCATCCAGCGTCGAGCAGGCCTTCGTGAGCCACCAGGATCCCGACATCGCCTCCAGCCTGCCGCTCTGGAACGCCTGCAACAAGGGCATCACCTGGCATACCTCGCGACTGTGGGTGGGGTTCATTCGTCATTACGGCGCGCTCGACGCCACCATCCAGGGAATTCCCGACGATGGCGGCGAACTCACGCTGGGCTCCGCGCGCCTGCAGGCGATCCCCGCGCATTACCTGCATTCCTCGGCCAATTTCCATCTGTACGACCCCCAGGCCAAGGTGCTGTTCAGCGGCGACGTGGGCGCCGCGTTGCTGGCTCCGGGCCATGACGCCTTCGTGGATCGCCGCGAGGTGGACTCTCCCAAGGCGTTCGACGAGCACATCCGGCATGCCGAGTATTTCCACAAGCGCTGGATGCCCAGCAACGAGGCCAAGCGCGACTGGTGCGAACGCGTGTCGCGCCTGGAGATCGATTTCCTCTGCCCGCAGCACGGCGCCATCTACAGCGGCGCCAACGTGAAGCGCTTCATCGACTGGTTCGCCGCACTCGACGTCGGCTCGGCCGTGCACTCCCGCTGATCTCCCATGAACGCATCGAATCCGGGCGAAATGCCCCTGCAGGATCCGGCCGCCGAAACGGGTGCCCCGCCCAGCGCCGACGCGGCGCCCGAGGCCGCGCCGGAGGCCGCCGAACTCGGCGCCCTGCTCGACGAGGCGCCCCAGGCGGCCCCCGTGCCGCCGCAGGCTGCGCCGGCAGCCGCCGGCGAAGCGGCCGCTCCAGCTCTGGTCGGAGGAGCGCAGGCGGGCCTGCTGGCACGCCTGAAATCCGACCGCGAGAGCGTGCTCGCGGCGGTCCTGAGCCTGTTGCAGGACGGGCAGGACCACGCGCTGCGCAACCTCAGCCTGATCGACGGTGCCGCGTGGACGCAGCGTTTCCAGGATCTGCGCTCGGCGCTGGCCGACACGGCCATGGGCAAGCTGCGCGAGGCCCATGAGCGTCTCGGCGCGGCCGAAGGTGGCGCGAGCGCCTGCGCGAGCGCCTTCGAAGCCGCGGCGCAGCGCCTGCGCGACGACGGAGCGACCGGCGCGCAGGCGGCGCAGGCGGCGCAGCGCGCGCTGCAGGCTTGCACGCTGCTGCAGACGCGCGCCAGCGAGGGCGCGCAGGCGGTCGACCGCAGCGGCGACGCGCTGCTCAGCGTCGAAGCCGAAGCGCGTGCGGTCAGCGGTTTCATCGGCAGCACCCAGGGCAAGCTGGCCTCCTTCGTCGAATCGGTGAACACGGTCGAGCAACTGACGGCCGGCATCCAGGAGGTGGCCAGCCAGACCAATCTGCTGGCGCTGAACGCGGCCATCGAGGCCGCGCGCGCCGGAGAGGCCGGCCGCGGCTTCGCGGTGGTCGCCGACGAGGTCCGCAACCTGGCGCGCAAGACGGCATCGATCACCGGGCGCATCGAGGACCTGACCCTGGTGATCCGCGAGAACTCGGGCAGCCTGGGCCGGGACATGCAGACCGCCGTACAGCAGGTCGAGCGCCTTTCCACGCTCTTGGCCCATGCGCAGGGCGCGGTAGGCGATGCGCGGCGTGCGCTGCAGGCCACCGTCGACACCGCCGAGGCCCAGGCCGACGGCCTGACCCAGCTGGACCAACAGGCGCAGGAGCGTCATGGAGCCGAGCAGGCGGCGCAGGCGGCGCTGTCCGAGATTTCCGGCCTGCTGCAGCGCCTGACGCACGATCTGGAGCAGGCGCGCCGCGACCTGCCCACGGCCTGACCCCCACGGAGAATCCATCATGACCAGTGTGCTGCAGGAAGTCGACGAACGTTCCCGCCTGGCCGGTACCAACAAGTTCGAGCTGCTGCTGTTCCGTCTCGGGCAGGACCCTGGCGGACGCCGCGAGATCTTCGGCATCAATGTGTTCAAGGTCCGCGAGGCCCTGGTGATGCCCACCGTCACCGCGATGCCGGGCGCGCCCCAGCATGTGCTGGGAGTGGCCAACATCCGTGGCCAGATCGTGCCGGTGATCGACTTGCCGGCCGTGGTGGGGTGCAAGCCCAAGGGCCTGAGCATTCTCATCGTCACCGAATATGAACGCTCGGTGCAGGGCTTCGCGGTGGAGGAGGTCGAGGAGATCACGCGTCTGGAGTGGAGCCGCGTGCTGTCCGCCGAGGCCAATGCCGTCGGCGGCATGGTCACCAGCATCGCCCGCCTGGACGCCGAGACCGACAAGAGTCGCCTGGCGCTGGTGCTCGACGTCGAGAAGGTGCTGCGCGACGTCCTGCCCTCGCGTGTGGCCGAGGTCGATGCCGCCCGCGTGGGCGCGCGCCTGGACCTGCCGCCCGGCTCGGTGGTGCTGGCGGCCGACGACTCCTTCGTGGCGCGCAGCCAGATCGAGAAGGTGCTGCAGGCCTTGAACGCTCCCTACATCATGACCAAGACCGGCAAGGAGGCCTGGGAGCGCCTGCGCGCGCTGGCCCACGAGGCCCAGGTCGAGGGCAAGCCGGTCACGGACAAGGTCGCCGTGGTGCTCAGCGACCTGGAGATGCCCGAGATGGACGGCTTCACCCTGACACGCCAGATCAAGCAGGACGAGCGCCTGCGCCACGTGCCGGTGGTGATCCACTCCTCGCTGACCGGCCAGGCCAACGAGGACCACGCGCGCAACGTCGGCGCCGAGGGCTATGTCGCCAAGTTCGCCGCCGAGGAGCTCGGCTCGGCGATCCGCAAGGCAGTGGCCGCCGCGGCCCTGCGCGCCTGATCGAACCCGGTTCCCGAAAGGCCTGTCATGAACGCCCCCGCCCCGGACCCGGCCCTGGACCTGGAAGCCTGGATGCGCAGGCGCCCTCTGGACCTGCGCGAACCGGCGCTCGGTGGACTCTCGCGCGCCGAGCGCCAGCTGGTCGAGCTGCAACGCGAATTCGTCGACGTGGTCACGGATGGAGCCACCGAGGTGGCCTACGCGATCGCGCGCGTGCGCTTCGACTCCCGCGGGGCGCTGGGCGAGAGTCAGCAACAGGCGCAGCAGCACACCGCGCAACTGGCCGAGGTCGGTGACGGCCTGGGTCAGATCGTGCGCGGCACCGAGGATCTGCTGGGCAAGCTCAAGGGCGTGGACGCCGAGTCCGGGCGCATCGACGCGCTGGCCACCGACGGCGCGCGCAAGACCCAATCCATGCGTGACTTGTTCGGCGAACTGGTGGCCCAGAACGCCCGCAATCGCGCCGAGGTCGACAAGCTGCGCAAACAGTTCGGCGAGATCGTGCAGCACATGGCGGTGATCCGCGACATCGCCCAGCGCACCAACCTGCTGGCGCTGAACGCGGCCATCG
Organism: Pseudomonadota bacterium; assembly: GCA_021808445.1. GTDB lineage: Bacteria > Pseudomonadota > Gammaproteobacteria > Burkholderiales > Burkholderiaceae_C > Thiomonas_A. Next base: position 7,444 of record JAKBBP010000071.1, on the reverse strand, counting down.
AGGCCGCACGGGTCGGCGACGCCGGGCGCGGCTTCGCCGTGGTCGCCGAAGAGATCCGCAAGCTGGCGCAGAACTCCGAGAAATCGGTGACGCGCATCGGCGAGTCGGTGTCGGCCATCGACAAGGCGCTGCACACCGTGGGCAGTGGCACCGAGGATTTCTCCTCGCGCATGGACTCCAGCCAGGCGCAGATGCACGAGATCGCCGAGCACTTCCACGATATCGCCGGGGGCGTCAGTCAGGTGGCCCGTCAGAGCACCGAGGCCACCGGCCAGCTCTCGGCGCAATCCGAACAGTTGCACAAGGTGGACACCCACTTCCAGTCCATGGCCCAGCGCGTGCGCGACGATGCCCAATCGGCGGTCGAGCGTGGGGCGCGCATCGCCGAGGCGCTGGACCTGGCGCTGAACAAGAGCCAGCGCCTGTTCGCATCGGCTACCCCCTTCCGCACCGATTCGGCGACCAGCCGCGTGATCGGCGCGCTCGAACAGGTCACCGCCGAATTCGAACAACGCCTGACCCAGGCCTTGCAACGCGGGGAGATTTCCGAAAGCGACCTGTTCGACGAACAATACCAGCCGGTCGCGGGCACCGATCCGCAAAAATACAACACCCGCTTCACCGACTGGTTCAAGCGGGAGATCCAGCCCATCGAGGATCGCTACGTCGCGCTGTCCGAGCAATACGTGTTCGTGCTGCTGGTCGACCGCAATGGCTATGCGGCGGCGCACAATTCGAAATTCGACCAGCCCTTGACCGGGGATCCCCAGCGCGACCTCGTCGGCAACCGCTCGAGGCGCCTGTTCAACGACCCGGTGGGACTGGCTTCGGCCCGCAACACCAGCGAGGTGCTGCTGCAGGTCTATGCCCGGGATACCGGAGAAATCATGCGCGAGCTGTCGCGTCCGGTGCGCCTCGGCTCGCGGCACTGGGGAGCGGTGCGCCTGGGCTTTCGCTGAGCCCGCGCCGGCCGCGTTCGCAAAGCCTTCGGGATTGCGTATGCTTGTGCCATGAGCCGCTCTGCACGTTCCGCTCCGCCCCGCCCCTCCCTGTTCGGGGGCCTGCTGGCCCGCCTGCGTGGCCTGTTCCGCCCGACCACCGTGGACCGCAGCGGCTTCGCCGACGCCGGAGGCATCGACCGGCGCACGATCATGCTGCCCATGATCGGCGACCAGCAGGGCAAGAGCTACTACGAGGTCGCCGAGATGTGGGCCCGCGAGCGCCTGCGCGCCAAGCGCCATCTGCAGGAGATCGTCGACGGCATCACCGATTACGGCGACCCCAGCCAGGCGGCTGGCTCCTTCGCCTGCGACGTGGGCGTCTGGCTGCGCTTCGTCGATCTGCCGGGCATGGCCGATACGCTGGACGATCTGCGCATGTGGCACGATCACTGGCACCAGGAACTGGCCCGTCTCATCGACCTGGCCAACCAGGGCCAGCGGGGGCCGGTGCTCGACGCGCTCAAGCCGGGTCGGGGTTCCTGGAGTTACGCGGCGCGCCGGGTCAACCAGCTTCTCGAGGCCCTGTGGCTGCAGCGCGAACCCATGGGATTGCAATTGCGCCTGGAGGGCTCGGCCGAATGGATCGACGCCGCGATGCTGCGCGAAGGCGAAGCCGCCCGCGAACTCACGGTGTCCCTCGAACGCATGCTGGAGGCCTCCACCCTCGTGCAGGTGCGTCATACCGATCGACCCGACCAGGCCCCGCGCGCCTACAAGGTCCGCATGTGTCGGCCGGGCCAGCGCGGAGCACAGGACCAGGGCGTGTTCATCGCCTACCTGGACTGAAACCCTCCCCCGGGAGCCACGCCCATGATCCGAAGCGACAAGGACCCGACGCGGGACAACATGACCAACGTCGACTGGGAAGCCCCCGAGGTTCGCAAGCTGCTGGAGGCCACCGAGGCCCTGCGCGTGGACAAGCGCGGAAGCTACACGGCTCGCGCGGTGCACCTGCGCCAGGGCGCCGGTGGCGGTGGCGCCGAAGGTCGCGCCTTGCTGGTGGGCGAATCCGACGGCGTGCTGCGTCTGCTCTACGAACAGGCGCTGCCCATCGGCCGCATCGTCTCCCTGAATCGCGAACCCGGCGCCGCGCTGGGCGGCGCGTGGCAGACCTGCAGCGTCCTGTCCTGCCGCGGCGGCGCGCGCGAACACGACGCCGGCCGAGCCGTCTACGTGCTGGACCTGCAGGCCCAGCGCCACCACGAGCGCTGAGCAGCCTGCGCGCGACCCGGGGGGGCTCTACGACGCCCCTTGCGCGTCGGCCACGATGATCCGGTTGCGTCCTTCGCGCTTGGCCCGCAGCAAGGCACGATCGGCGGCCCGCAGCATCCCGGCCACCGCGTCGGCGTCGCCGGCCGCGGCCTGGGCCACGCCCGCCGACAGGGTCACCTCCGGCAGCCCCTCCTGCATGCCTTGCACCGCGGCACGCATGCGCTCGGCCAGCACGGCGGCCATGTCCGGCTGGACCCCGGGGCAGGCCAGCACCAGCTCCTCGCCCCCCCAGCGCGCCAGCAGATCGTCGCTGCGGCTGTGGCGCTGCAGGGTGCGGGCCACGGCGCGCAGCACGCGATCGCCGATCTCGTGCCCATGGGTGTCGTTGATGCGCTTGAAGTGGTCGAGATCGAGCAGCACGCAACTCAGCGGGGTCCCGCGGGCCAGCGCATCCTCCCACGCCCGCGCCAGGAATTCGTCCAGCGCGCGGCGGTTGGGAAGGCCGGTGAGCTCGTCGCTGTAGGCCGCCTCGCGCAGGCGGGCATTCAGCGCCGCCAGCTCGCGCTGGCGCCCATGCGCCTGCGCGCGCTCGCGCTCGAGCGCACGGATCATGCGCACCACGCGAACACCCGGGCGCAGCTTGGCGGCCACCATGGGCGCCGGGGCCGCGCCCGGCAACACGTCATTGGCGCCGCCGCGCAGCGCCTCCAGCAGCCCTTCGGCATCCAGGCTGTCCCCGAGCAGCAGCAGATACAGGCGTGCGCTGTCGTGCTCGCGCAGCTGCCGGCAAAGCTCCACCGCCTCGATGGGAAGCTGGTCGGCATCGAGCACCACAGCCTCGGGCAGGCTGCTGCGGGCACGCTCGAAGCCGGCCTCCAGGTCCGGTTCGAGCAGCACGTTGAAACCCTCGGCACGCAGTGCCTCCACCAAGTCGGCGCGGCCGCAGGGCAAGGCTCCGGCCAGAAGCACGCAGGCCGCCTGCGCCGAGTCCTCTGGAGAAGCCTCGCTCAGGGACCGTCGCAGGCGTTGGAACTCCTCCTGGGCGTGCTGCTGCGACACCGGCAGGTCCAGCACCCCGGCGAGTTCCGCGAAATCCTCGCGAACCTGGTCGAGCAGACCCAGCAACACCGCCTCGTCCAATCCCAGATGAAGCGCGGCCATCCAGAGATCGGGCAGGTCCTCCAGCCGGCGATGCCCCTCTAGGGCGGCGGCCAGGCCACGAGAAACCCCCACCATGGCCGTCAACTCGGCCTGGGCCTGCTGCGCCTGCGCCAGGGGCAGCAGCGCCAGCCACAGGCGCTGCGGAAAATTCCAGGCCTGCAGCAGGGCGGCGCTGGCCTCGCTCTGGTCGAAGCCCCAGCGGCGGCGCTGCCAGCCCGGCAGATCCTCCCCGGTCTGGGCATCCCCCAGAGCCTGCGCGCCCAGCGCCGCCAGCATGCCCAGTTGCCCGATCTCGGCCAGCAGGCCCAGGCTGAAGGCCTCCGAGACCGGCAAGGCGTGGCGCCTGCGCGCCAGTTGCTGCAACAGCAGCGCACGCGCCAGCGACCGCCGCCAGTAGGGCTCGAGTTCGAGCCCGCCCAGCCGCGCGCCGTGACTGTGCACCAGGCTCAGCCCCACCGCAAGCCGGGCCAGCGCGGCCACGCCGATACGCATGACCGCGTCCTCCAGCGCAGCGGTCGGGCGCAGTCCCGCGTACAGGGCCGAGTTGGCCAGGCGCACGGCCTTGCCCACCAGCACCGGGTCTCCCTTGGCGACCCGGCAGACCTCGAAAACCCCCACGTCGCGCCGCTCGACCAGGCGCATCAGCTCCAGCGCGACCGCGTTCGGCGAGGGAAGCGGCTCCCGGCTGTCCCGCAAGGTGGCGAGAATCCTGGCATTGCGCGCGGGGATGTCCTGGAGCTCGAGCATAGGTCCGAGCCATGGTAAATCTCGCCGAACGCAGCGGCAACATGAACAAGCAACGTGTAGGCGCGACGCAGCGCCGAAGGTTCAGGCGCCGTTCTCGGGGGGCGCCAGCACGACCTGCTGACGGCCGCTCTGCTTGGCCTTGCGCAGGGCCGTGTCAGCACGTTCGTAAAGCTCCCCGAAGGGTTCGCCTCCCTGCAGCTGAGCAACCCCCGCGCTGAAACTCATTTCCACGCGCTGGCCGGTGCTACGGTGCAGGACCCGCCGGTTGCGAAAACCCTGCAGCAGCCGCTCCACGACCCGCTGCGCCGCGTCGGCATCGGTGTCGGGCAGCAGCATCATGAACTCCTCGCCCCCCATGCGGGCGATGCTGTCGCCGGGGCGCACCAGCTTGCGCGCCACCTGCACCAGCCCCCGCAACACCTCGTCGCCGAAATCGTGGCCGTAGCTGTCGTTGATCTGCTTGAAATGATCCAGGTCCAGCAGCGCCACCGACAAGGGGCGCTGCTGCTCGCTCGCACGCGCGCTGTCGCGCACGAAGGCCGCGTCCAGGCCGCGCCGGTTGAGCGCACCCGTCAGCGGATCCTGTTGCAACTGCTGGCTGGCCTGCTCGAGTTCGCTTTCCAGGCGGCGAATGCGGTGCAGGGCCATTTCGGCCTGTTGCTGGGCCTGTTGCAGGCTCTGCCCGAGCTGGCTGCCATGCGCGTGCAGCTCGCTGCCGCGTTGCAGCAACTCCGTCGCCAGCACTTTCAGCGCCTGCTCGTCCAGGCCGCTCTCGATCTGACCCAGGTCCTGCCGCAGCGACTGGTTGAAGCGGCCGCTGTGCTCGAGGTAGGTCCCGAGGCCGCGCAGCACCGAACCCACGACCTCCCGCGAGGTGGCGCGAGCGTCCAGGGCGCTGCGCTGCAGCGCCGCCTGGCGGCGCAGCCAGGGCTCCATGACCGAGCGCGCCAGTTCGATGCGCGAGCCGTCCAGCGGGCGCCGGCACACCTGCTGCAGGGTCACGAATTCGGCCGCCGCCGCCGAGTCGCCCGCGAACACGTCGCTCACATGCGACACCAGCATGGAAAACAGCTCGAGCATGCCGTCGACCGAACCTCGCTCCTGGGCCAGTGCGCGCTCGAACTGCTGCCAAAGCTCGCGGTTGTCCCCCAGCAGGGTCTGTGGCTGCGCGGCTGCCTGCGCCGCCTGCAGCAACTGGGCCGCGCGCTGCTGCAGCCGGGTCTCGGCGCTGGCGGGAATCAGGCCGAGGTGCAGTGCCTGCTCCCACATCTGGCGCCATACCCCCGCCGACAGGGGCGGTGCAGGCGTCGATGCAGCCGGCGCGTTGCCCTGCCCGCTCGTGGGGAGCGGCCTCGCGCCTGCGCTCGAGGCGTGGACGGGAGCCTGCGCGGCCGACGGGGCACCGGCCGCCGGGGGTGCATGCGCATCCGGCGCCGCCTGGCCGTTGGTGCCGGCATGCGCCAGCTCGGCCCAGATGCGCGCGTAATTCTCCGGCGTGGGCGGCAGGCGCAGCACCGCCAGGCGCCGGAAGGCGGAGCGCGCGAGCTCGGCCGCGGAAGCCGCGGACATCGATTGGTTCATCGCCTCTTCTCGCCCCCCATCCGGCTCAGCGCGGCGCCGCCGCTTCGTGTTCCAGGCGCCACAGCCAGGCCAGCAATTCGGCCACGGCGACATACAGCGCGGGCGGGATCTGCGCGTCCAGATCCACCTGCATCAGCAACTGCACCAGTTGCGGCGACTCGTGCACGTAGACCCCCGCCTCGCGCGCCCGTTGAATGATAGCCTCGGCAATCAGTCCACGCCCCTTGGCCACCACCTGCGGGGCGCCCTGGCTGTCCTTGCGATACTGCAGGGCCACGGCCTCGCGCGCGGCCTGCCCCTGGTTCGCCGGCGGTTCAGCCATGCGCGGGCCCTCCCAGCGGCCGCAAGGCCAGCTCGTCCAGGCTCAGGCCGGCCTGTTCGAGCGCCTGGCGGAACTGCATCCCCTGGGACTGCAGCGCCATGCCGGCCTGCTGCCCATGCTCGACCCGCACCCGCAGGTGCTGCTGCGAGCCGCTGCCCGGGCTCAGGTGCAGGGTCACGACCAGCGGCCCCAGATGCGGAAGGTCCAGGCGCAGCACCGAGGTCCAGCTGCGCTGCGGGGCCTCGCCCGGCTGCTGCGCCTGAGAGTCGTCGGGCTCGATGCGCCATTCCAGCTCCTGCCCCGGCCAGGCCTGCCCCGCCCAGACGACGGCGCCTTGTGCCAGCGTGGCCAGCTGCTGCTGCACCAGGGCCTGTAATTGCGCGGGCATGGCCTGCAGCGCCCCCCCCGGCGCCGGCGCCGTGGCGGCCGCCTGCGCCTGCATGCTGGCGTACAAGCCGGCTGCAGCATGGGCGGGCGGCGCCGTGGCCTGCGCACCCGGTCCGGCCATCGCGCCGGACTGCGAAGGGATCGCCGCGCCGGGATCCGCCTGCGCGCGGCCACCGGTAGCCGCGGCCTGCCCGGCGCCCGACTGCGCGGGCTGCGGCGCGCCCGCCGCGGAAGACGCCGGCGTTGACGCTCCCGCCGCCGCGCCGGCCGCATGGCCCGGAGCGCTCCCCGGCAAGCCTGCCGCGACATCCGCGGCGACCGTCGCCTGCTCCATCCCCGGCGCGGCCTGGGCCAGCGCGGACAGCCGACCCTGCGGCTCCTGCAGCAGGGCCTGCGCCGGCAGATCCCCCTGCACCCAGGCCGCCAGATGGCTTTCGTAGAACAGGCCGCTGTTGCGCACCCCGTCGGCCAGGGCCTGCGCCAGGCCCGCGGAGGCGGTGCCGGCGGGCTCGGACCACAGCGGCTCCGCAGCCCGCACGGGCTGCGCGGGCTGCTGCTGCAGGCGCGCCAGCAACTGGGCCGTGGAGGACAACTCCGACTGGGTCGCCGGCGCAGCGTTCTGCGGAGCCAGCAGCAGCGCGGGCTGGGACCCCGGCTCGCTGAGCACGATCAGCGGCAACTGCTCGCCCACCTGATGCTGGCCTGGAAGCGTGGCGGCCAGCAAGGTCTGACCCAGGCGCAGCAACACCTGCCCGTCGGTCTGCGCCTGCACCACCTCGGCCACCACCCGCGCGCCGGGCGGCAAGGCCAGCGGCACGCTCTGGCTGCCTGCCAGCGGCGCCAGGCGCGCCGGAAACGAGCCGGTGCTGCCGACCTGGGTCGGCAGCATCGGCGGCAGGGGTCCTGCGGTGGTTCCCATGCTGGCGCGCGAGCGGGTTCAGGACGCTCGCGGCGCCGGGTTGGCCTCAGGCATGACCGGCTCCGTGCAGGCTGAGCATCAATTCGGCCTCCGCCTCGCTGAGTCCGCAACGCG
>JAKBBP010000070.1 GCA_021808445.1 Pseudomonadota bacterium | reverse complement strand
ATTTCGCGCATGGGGCCTTCTTCGCCCTCGGCGCGTACCTCGCGTACGCGCTGCAGGGCTGGTGGGGCGTGCAGGCGATCTGGCTGGCGCCGCTGCTGGTGGCGGCCGTGGGCATGGTGCTGGAGCGTCTGCTGCTGCGCCACCTCTACCAGCGCAACCCGCTGACCAGCCTGATCGTCACCTTCGCGCTGGCGCTGTTCATCGAGGCCCTGATCCGCCGCGTCTGGGGGCCGGCGGGCGTGCCCTTCAATGCTCCCGAGGCCCTGCAGGGGGTGTGGATCGAGGGGCCCTTCCTGATCACGACCTATCGCCTGGCGGTGGTGGCTTGCACCTTGCTGCTGCTTTGCGGCCTGTGGCTGTTCCTGGGTTATACGCCGTACGGGCGCATCCTGCGTGCCGGAAGCCGCGATCCCGAAATGGTCGAAGCCCTGGGTATCCGCCTGCAGAACGCGCAGACCGGTGCCTTCGGCCTGGGTTGCGGGCTGGCGGCCGTGGCCGGCGTACTGGCCGCGCCCCTGTGGTCCGTCAGCCCGTCGATGGGCAGCGAGGCGATCATGCCGGCCTTCGTGGTGATCACCATCGGGGGGCTGGGATCCCTGCGCGGCTCCATCGTCTCCGGCGTGCTGGTGGGCGTCGTGACGGCGCTGACCATCCAGTTCGCGCCCGCGGCCGCGGGCGCGGCCATGTACGTGCTCATGCTCCTGGTCACGCTGGTGCGTCCTCGTGGTCTGTTCGGCGAGCACTGGGAGCGTTTCGAATGAGCCCGCGCGATGCCCTGCGCCATCCGGCCCTGCTGGTGGGCCTCGTCCTGGCCTTGCTGGCCGCCGGCGTGCGCTTCGCCGGCATGCCCGTCGACGTGGTCACGCAGATCGCCGTCTACACGCTGTACGGCCTGGGCGTGAACTTCCTGATCGGATACCTGGGGCTGGTGCCCTTCGGCGCGTCCTTGTACTTCGGCGTGGCCAGCTACGGCGTAGCCATCGGCATGAGTCACTACGGCGCGGGCGAGACCGTGGCCTTCGCGGGATCGTTGCTGACCACGACGGCACTGGCACTCGTCAGCGGCTTCGTGATCCTGCGCCGTCGCGGGGTGTATTTCTCGCTGCTCACCCTGGCATGTTCCCAACTGGCTTTCGAGATCGCGTATCGCTGGACCGATTTCACAGGTGGCGAGAACGGCCTTCAGATCGCGAGTCGTCCCGAGTTCGAGTCCGCCGGCGGCTTCGCGGCCCTGGTCATCGCGGTGGTGGTGCTGGCCTGCGTGCTGCTGTGGAGCATCGCCCACTCCTCCTTCGGTCGTCGCATGCAGGCGGTGCGCGACAACGAGCGGCGCGCGAGTTGCCTGGGCGTCGACGTGTTTCAGGTCAAGTTGCGGGCCTTCACCATCGCCGGGGCCGCCATCGGAGTGGCCGGTGGCGGCATGGCCTTGCTGCTGCGCGGCGCGTATGCCAACCCGCTGAGCTGGCAGCAGGCCGGCGACGCAGTGCTGATGGTGGCGCTGGGAGGCGTGGAGCATTTCCTGGGTGCCCTGTGGGGAGCCATTGCCTTCATCGTGCTGGAGAACAAGCTCAGCGCCTGGAGCGAGAACTGGTGGCTGTACTTCGCACCGATCATCATCGTGCTCGCCTTCGTCAACCCGGGCGGAATCCACGGATTGCTCCGGCGTCTGCGGGGCCGCAGCGGACGCACGTTGACGCGCGAGACGGTTCCTCCGGCGCCAGCCGCGATCGAGGAATACCCACCGAGCTCGCCGGAACCATCGGGCCCGCAGACCGACGAACCCGTGCTCGAGGTCCGGGGACTGAGCAAGCGCTTCGGTTCCATCGTGACCCAGAACGCCATCGACCTGCGCGTGGCGGAGCGCGGGGTGCACAGCGTGATCGGCCCCAACGGAGCGGGCAAGACCACCCTGTTCAACCTGCTGACCGGCCTGCTCGAGCCGGACGCCGGGAGCATTCGCCTGCGAGGGCGTGAACTGGTCGGCGTTCCGGCGCATCGACGCACGCGCCTCGGCCTGAGCCGCTCCTTCCAGATCGTCTCGGTGTTCCACAGCCTGAGCGTGTTCGAGAACCTTCGCCTGGCCGTCGAGGCGGCCGGTGGGCGCGCCGTGTCGATGTTCAGGGATCCTTACCGGGATCCGCAAGGCCACGCAAGGGTGTGGCAACTGCTGGCGGCGGTTGGCCTGGTGGAACGTGCCTCCCGGCGCTGCGAGGACCTTTCGCACGGCGAGAAGCGCCTGCTGGACATCGCCATGTCCCTGGCCGGCGATGCGCCGCTGTTGCTGCTGGACGAGCCGCTGGCCGGGCTGTCCGAAGGAGACAGGGAGAGGGTCGGAGGGATCATCCGGCGCATCGCCCGCACGCGATCCGTGCTGTTGATCGAGCACGACATCGACCGCGTGCTGGCCTTGTCGGGACGCATCACGGTCCTCCACATGGGCCGCGTGATCGCCGATGGCGCCCCCTCCGAGGTGGCCGTGGATCCGGCGGTGCGCGAGGCCTACCTGGGGGCGCGCGTTCCCGGCCAGCCCGCGCCGGCCCGCCAGGCGAGGCCGGCCGCGGCCGCGCAGGCGCGCGAGGTGCTGCGCTGTCGCGGCCTGAGCGCCGGCTATGGCGGCAGCCTGGCCATTCGCGACATCGACTTCGAGCTGCGCGCGGGAGAGGTCGTGGCGCTTCTGGGTCGCAATGGCGTGGGCAAGACCACCCTGCTCAAGACCTGGATGGGCATGCTGCGCCATGTCCATGGCCAGCTCGAGCTGGACGGGCAGGACATCGGACGCAAGCCCTCTTTCCTGCGGCGCCGGCTGGGCATCGCGCTGGTCCCTGAGGGACGAAGACTGTTCCCCAACCTCACGGTGGCCGAGAACCTGCGCCTGGCCCAGCGTCCGGGGGGGGCCCGCTTCGCCGAGGTCTGCGCGCTGTTTCCCAAGATCGGCGTGCTGGCCCGCGCCAGGGCCGAGAACCTTTCGGGGGGCGAGCGCCAGATGGTGGCGATCGCCCGCGCGCTGATGGCCCCCAACAAGGTCATTCTGCTGGACGAACCCTTCGAGGGCCTGGCGCCGGTGGTGGTGGCCGAGGTCAAGGCGGCCGTGCGCAAGCTGCGCGAGTTCGCCAGCGTGGTGATCGTCGAACACAACGCCGAGGAAGCGCTGGAGCTGGCCGACCGGGCCTACGTGCTGGTCAATGGGGGCGTGGCCTTCTCGGGGCCCGCCCGGGAGCTGGAGCAGGACCGCGGGCTGCAAGAGCGCCTGCTGGGCATTCACGGCGAGGGCGCCGCCGGGGACGCGCCGCTGCGCGACGGCACCCAGCAGGCCGCCTGACGGCAGCTCATTTCCCGATCGAAACCAAGGAGATCATGATGGACACAGACAAGCCGGCGGGGGAGCCGGGCCGGGCCCAGGCGGCCATCCGCCGCGCCGACGAGCTGCTCTGGAAGCAGTTCCCGGGGCATTTCGGGCAGGCGCTCTCCAAGGAGATCGTCTCGCGCGAGACCCTGGGCAGCCAGCACCTGGACTACCGGCTTTCCTGCTACGAGCCGGGCGCCTGCGTGGCGCGTCACAGCCATGAGCGCCAGGAGCAGATCTATCACATCCTTCGCGGACGCGGTCTGGTGATCCTCGACGGTCGGCAGACCCCCGTCGGGCCCGACGACGTGATGTTCATTCCTCCCCTCGTCGAGCACGAATTGCACTGCACCGGAACCGAGGAACTGGTGCTGCTGGTGATCACCAGCCCGCAGACCGACGAATAGATCCATGGACCCGTGCGCGACCCGGACCGCCCGGGCTCGCGTGCCTTCCCGGGGCCTGGCCGCGATGCGGGCCGGCCTCTTGTTTTCCAGACATCCCAGGAGTTGCGGATATGCACAACCCAGTCGCCATCGTGTTCGGTGGTTCCCGCGGCATCGGACGCGCCTGCGTCGATGCCCTCGTGCGCGAGGGTTTCGACGTCGCGCTCACCTACGTCTCCAGCGCCGACGCCGCGCGACAGGCCAGCTCCGGCGCGGCGGCGCTGCGCAGCGGCGCCCATGTGCGACCCTACGCCGTGGAGGTGCGCGACGCGGCAGCCGTCGATGGCTTGTTTGCCCAGGTCGCGCAGGACTTTGGAGCCCCTGTGGGCTGCGTGCTGGCCAACGCCGGCATCAACGTGCCTCCCGGACCGGTGGCGAGCTTTGATGGCGAGGCCTTTCGCCGCCTCATGGAAGTGAACCTGTTCGGGGCCTTCAACATTCTCTCGGCCGCGGCTCGCCACGTGAGCGATGGTGGTTCGATTCTCGCATTGACCACCTCGCTGGTGCGCGTGTCCATGGCCGGGCTCGGCCCGTACAGCGCCAGCAAGGCTGCGGTGGAGGCACTGGTGCGCTCGCTGTCGCGCGAGCTGGCCGGGCGCGGCGTACGGGTCAATGCCGTGGCGCCCGGGCCGGTGGATACCGAGCTGTTCCACGAAGGCAAGACCGAGGAGGCCAAGGCGCGTTCGGCGGCCCTCAGTCCCTTCGGGCGCATCGGACGTCCGGAGGAAGTCGCCGAACTGGTGGCCTTCCTGGCCTCGCCGCGGGCATCCTGGATTCACGGCCAGATCGTGCAGGCCAACGGCGGGCTGGTCTAGCTTGCTAGTGTCCTGTCCCGTAATTACGGGACAGGACACTAGGAGACCTGGCGCCCGGGTCGCTCGGAGGGGGTCGCCGTCGCCGGCGACCAGCCGGCGCACCCCGCGCGGCGCCAGACCCCGCCGCTGTCGTCGACGCGCAGCAGGTGCAGCCAGCCATTGTCGGCCAGGTCGCGCAGCGTCGGCTGACGTTGCAGTACGCGATCGATGGCGGCCTGCGGAGCCTGGATCAGCACGCTCAGGCGCAGCGGCTCATGCCTCCAGCGCTCGCCGTCGTGCAGGGACTGGCGCGACAGTCCGAAGCGCAGGTCGCCGCCGTTGCCCTCGAACACCCCGATGTTCCCGCCCACCACGTTGTGCAGCAGCTTGTTGCCGCTGCCCAGGCGCTCGGGGTCGCAGGTCGACGCATGGTATTGCCAGTTGATCCAGTGGGCCACCAGCATCGGCGCCGTCATCAGGGCCTCGAGCAGGCTGCCGTCGGGGTCGGTCCCGGCGTCGTAGTCATGGAGGAAGCAGCGGCCGTCGAGCCGCGCGGTGCGCGAGCGCTCCCGCGGCGCCAGGATCAGCGCCGCGTTGCCCGCCAGGCCCCACTCGGGTCGGGTCTGGGCCCCGTCGTTGGCGCGTCTGCGCAGCGCCTGCAGCAGCTCGTCGTGCGCGGTGCGCGCGTCCAGCCCGAGGCCGGGCGCTCGCTCGCGCCGCACCTGGTCGCAGGCGTGCGCCAGCGCCGTACGCATGCGTTCCCATGAGGCTCGTCCGTGCTCGGGCAGCAGGTCCAGGTCGAAGGCCTCGACCTCATCGGTGGTCGTGTTGTGCAGCGCCGCGAGGAACACCGTGCGAGGCGCGATGTCGATGCCCAGCGGGCGCAGTCCCTCGCGTACCGCGGGCTCGTTGAGCAGGTGGGCGAGCGCACGCGCATTGGTCTCGCCGCTGTTGCCGCAACAGGCTCCGCAGTCCAGGGCGGCGGCATGCGCGTTGTTCGCGCTCTGACTGGCATGACCCACCAGCAGCACCAGGGGTGCGAAATCCCCCACCAGGCCCATGGCCCGCAGCACTCGCGCGGCCAGCTCGGTCCTGGCCGACAGATCCAGTCCCAGCAGGCGGGGACGGACCACCGGGCGGTAGCGCACGGAAAGTCCAGCCAGATCGTCATTGACCCGCGGTCGCGCGGCCGGCACCAGCCAGCGCCCCAGCGCCCCCAGATAGGTGAAGCCCGCGGACTCGACGTAGGAGAAGGCCGCCGCCGGCCAGCGGCTCGCCCCCTCGCGCTGGCTCGTGGCCGCCAGGCTGCGCGCGCGGGACGCGCGCACGGCGCGATCGAGTCGTGGCTGCGCCACCCCGTCGTCGCCGGGTGCGGCCTCGAGCAGCTCGCCCAGTTCCACGGCCGGCGCCAGCAGGCCAGGAAGCTGCGGCCGCCGGGCCGCCGTGGCCAGCGGGGTGTAGGCCGCGGGCAGCCCGAAGAATCCCGCGAACCCATGGGTGCGTACCGCCGGCCACACGGACTCCAGCGCCCGGCGCAGGGGTTCGCTGCGCACGTCGATGCAAAACACCGCCTGTGCCTCGGCGGGCCGCGGTTCGGGGGCCGCCGCGCCGTCCAGGCGTGCCAGCAGCTCACGCTGGTATGCGTGATCCAGGGCCAGCTGCCAGACCTCGTCGGGCAGCAGCTCCTCGCGGGCCCGTGCCAGCGCCGAGGAAACCTCGCCCCATACCTCCTGCACCTTGGCGAAGGCCTGCTGCGCGCTCAGATCGGTCTTGCATTCGAGCAGGATCACGCCCCAGGCGAGCCGAATGGCCAGCAGTTCGCGCAGATGCGAGTCCTCCCGCCCTTCCAGGGCGGCCTGCCATCCCAGATAGGCGCACCACGACGCCCAGCCCTGCAGGCTCAGCAGCACGGACTCCAGGTAGTCGGCCCAGACGGCCTGCGGCAGCCCCAGCCTGCGCAGCGCCCAGGCCTCGGCGTCCTCGCGCGTGGGCGGCAGCATGTGCAGGCCGCGCGGAAGTCCGGGCAGGCCCATGAGCAGCGCGATCCCATGGTCGTGGCCGATGGTGTCGCGCCAGAAGGCATACAGGCCCTTCGCGCGCGCGGGTTGCCAATCCGCCTGCTGACGGTCGAAATACGCGGCGCAGGTCTGGCTGATCTGGTGCGTGACGGCGTCGCGCCACGGCAGCCGGGCGTGGCGCCGCGCATCGTCATCGAGCAGGTCGATGAGCAGCGGCAGGCGCGGCAGTGCCGGGGCCGTGCGCAAGGCCTCGACGCAGCGTTGGACGTTCCAGCCAGCCTGCAGCGCCAGCGGCGACAGCGCCAGCGCCGCCTGCAGATCCTGTTCGCTCACGCGAGCGCGCTCCCAGGCACGGAGCATGTCGTCGCGCGCCGGAAACACCCGGATGCCCGCCAGCAGTGCCATGCGCGCGGCGACTTCGCGCAACGGCAGCCCGACGCGCTTCCAGTGCGGGTTGACGGCGATGGACTGATCCAGCGGCCAGGCGGGCGCGATGGCTGCGCAGGCCTGGGCGCAGGCGGCGTCGATGCGCTCGCGCAGTGCAGGGTCGCAGGCAGGCTGCATGGTCGGCTGGGAATTCGTCTCGAGGGTCGGGGTTTCCGCATTCATGGCTTGCTCCAGGCCAGCGCGGAGCGCTTCGAGGCCATCGACCGTGGGCGCGCCGGCCCACCCCAGCGCGCGGGCCAGAGGCGCAGGGCCACGCGGGTGTAGATCTCGTCGACGTAAAAGCCCGCGTAGCTCCAGCGCCGCAGCCCATCCAGGCGCCTGGGCCCCAGTTGCAGGGCGGCCAGCGCGGCGTACATCAGCGTCATGCCAGCCAGCGCGAAGGGGCCCGCGGCGTTCCAGGCAAGGTCCTGCGCGCCCAGCGCCAGGTGGTGCGCCAGAGCCGCGGCGGCACCCAGCGCGGCCACCAGAATCAGGCCGGTGGCAGCGCGCCACGCTGCCAGCGCGGCGCTTGCCGCCTTCCATGCGGGCCACCACAGCAGCGGCGCCCAGGCCAGCGCCAGCACCCCGGTCCACCACCACGGCCACAGTCCGGCACCCAGCGCATGGCGGATCAGCAGCAACACCCCGGCGCACAGCCATGGCGCGGCCAGCACGCTGGTCGTCGAGTTCGGCGCGGCCTCGCGAAGCGCGCGAAGTCGGCCCTGGCGTACCACGTCGGAGGCCGACAGGAAGGCGTGGGCCTTGTACAGCGAGTGTCCGAGCAGATGCAGTGCCGCCAGCACATACAGGCCCAGCCCGCACTCCAGCACCATGAACCCCATCTGGGCCACCGTGGACCAGGCCAGGCGCACCTTGATGCTCACCCGCGTCAGGCTCACCATGCCGGCCAGCAGGGCGCTGGCGAGACCGCAGGCGACCAGCAGCGAGCGCGCGGCCTCGGACGCGGCCAGAAGGGGGGCGAAGCGGATGAGCACGAAACCGCCCAGGTTCACCACGCCGGCATGCAGCAGGGCCGACACGGGCGTGGGAGCTTCCATCACCTGGATCAGCCAGCCATGCACCGGCAGCAGCGCGGTGCGCAGCATCACCGCGAGCACCAGCAGCACGGCGCTGAGGTCCAGCGTCGCGGATGCATGACCCGCCTGCACGAAGGCGAACAGCCGAGGCAGCGAGCCGCTGCCACATGCGTGCCAGGCCAGCGCGGCGGAGCCCAGCAGCAAGGCGTCGGCCGCGCGGTCGGCGATGCGCTTCTTGTGCGCCGCCAGTCGCGCGAAGGGACGCTCGGGATAAAAGCACAGCAAGCGGTGCAGCGCAGCTCCGATGAAGGCCCAGGCAGCGATGAGGACCAGCCAGTGGTCGGCCAGCAGCAGGCACTGCACCCCTGCGAGTACCGAGGCCAGCGTCGCAACGTAAGGCCCCTGGCGCGGCTCGCCCTGCAGGTAGCGCGAGGAAAACGCGCCGATCACCGTGCCCAGGAATTGCACCAGCCATGCCATCCAGGCTCCCAGGCCCGTCAAGGCCAGGCCCGGCAGCAGGGTCGGCGCAGCGCAGCCTGGGCCGCAGCTGGCATGCAGCCACTGTGCGGCCAGCACGCCGGTGGAGGCCGCGAGCGCGGCGGCGCACAGCAGCGCGAAGCGGCGCCAGGCCTGCGCGCTTGCGCGACACATCGCCGGGCTGGCGCCGAGCGCGGCCGCGGCCATCAGCGCCATCGGGGCCAGAGCCGCGGCGTGCACCAGGGAGAGCATGGGGATCGGAAAGGTGTCTGCAGTCATGCCCGATATGGTGCTTGGCTCCAGGCGTTCTGTAAAATTCATTGTCAGGAACAAAACGTTCGCAAAAAAAGAACATGAACCTCGACCGCCTGAATTTCCATCATCTGCTGTATTTCTGGCGCGTGGCCAGCCTCGGACATCTCACGCGCGCCGCGCAGGAGCTGCATGTCGCGCAGTCGGCGCTGTCCACGCAGATCCGCCAGCTCGAGGACCGCCTGGGCGAAGCCCTGTTCGAGCGCGAGGGCCGGCGCATGGTGCTGACCGAGGCCGGACAGATGGTGCTGTCGTATGCGGAAAACATCTTCGGACTCGGGCAGGAGATGCTGGGGCGCCTGGAAGGCCGAGCCGAGGGCATGCTGCGCCTGCGCGTGGGCAGCGTGGCCACGCTGTCGCGCAACTATCAGGAGAACTGGATCCGTCCGCTGCTGGGCGACCCCACGGTGGCGCTCACGCTGGAGTCCGGCATGCTGGGCGATCTGCTGGAGCGCCTGCTGCAGCACCGGCTGGACGTGGTGCTGTCCAACGAAGCCGTCCCTGCCGACGCGGAGCGGCCCTTCCACTGCCGCTTTCTCGGCAGCCAGGCGATCTCCCTGGTGGGGCCCGCCGCGGTCTGGAAGCGCCGCCGACTGCGTGTTCCGGAGGACCTGCACGGCCTCGAACTGGCCGTACCCGGTCCCCGACATGCGCTGCGCGGGCAGTTCGACGCGCTGTGCCTGGCGGCCGACGTCAGGCCGCGCTTTCGCGCCGAGGTCGACGACATGCCCATGCTGCGCCTGATCGCGCGCGACAGCGGCTGGCTGACCGTGCTTCCGGAGGTCGTGGTGCAGGACGAGATCCGCAGCGGGATCCTGGTGAAGGTGGGCCGCTCGGAGCAGCTGCAGGAGCACTTCTACGCCATCACCACCACCCATCGCCATCGCCTGGAGCGCCTGGAGCGCCTGCTCGAAGGATCCCGCAGTGCGCTGCGCCCGATGCGTCGCGAGGCCGGCCCGGTCGCGCGCTGAGAGCCACGGGCCGCAAGGGGTGGTGCGCCGCGAAGCGCCGAAGGGAAGGGGCGGCTAAACTTTCGCGTCTCCCGTCGCCGGATCGCAGACGCCCGATCCGCTCACCCAGGAACTCCCGGCCATGAAATCCCGCGCCGCAGTCGCCTTCGCCCCCGGCAAACCCCTCGAGATCGTCGAGCTCGACGTGGCGCCGCCACGCAAGGGCGAGGTGCTGGTGCGCATCACCCACACCGGCGTATGCCACACCGACGCCTTCACGCTGTCGGGCAGCGACCCCGAGGGAGTGTTCCCGGTCGTGCTCGGCCACGAGGGCTCGGGCGTGGTCGTGGAGGTGGGCGAGGGCGTCAGCAGCGTGCGTCCCGGCGACCGCGTGATTCCGCTGTACACGGCCGAATGCGGCGAGTGCCTGTTCTGCAAGTCGGGCAAGACCAATCTGTGCGTGGCCGTTCGCGCCACGCAGGGCAAGGGGCTGATGCCCGACGGCACCACGCGCTTTTCCTGGCAGGGCCAGCCGGTGCATCACTACATGGGCTGCTCCACCTTCAGCGAGTACACGGTGGTGGCCGAGGTGTCGCTGGCCAAGGTGGACGCGCGCGCGGACCCCGAGCAGACCTGCCTGCTGGGCTGCGGCGTGACCACCGGGTTGGGCGCGGTGTCCAACACCGCCAAGGTGCAGCCCGGGGATACGGTTGCGGTGTTCGGACTCGGCGGCATCGGGCTGGCCGTGGTGCATGGCGCCCAGCTGGCCAAGGCCAGGCGCATCATCGCCATCGACACCAATCCGGACAAGTTCGAGCTGGCGCGCCTGTTCGGCGCCACCGACTGCGTCAACCCCAGGGACCACGACAAGCCCATCCAGCAGGTCGTGGTCGACATGACCGGTTGGGGCGTGGACCATTCCTTCGAATGCATCGGCAACGTGCAGGTCATGCGCGCGGCCCTGGAATGCTCGCACCGCGGCTGGGGCCAGTCGATCATCATCGGGGTCGCCGGAGCGGGCCAGGAGATCTCCACCCGGCCCTTCCAGCTGGTGACGGGGCGTACCTGGAAGGGCACCGCCTTCGGCGGCGTGAAGGGGCGCAGCCAGCTGCCCGGCATGGTGGAGGACGCGATGCGCGGCACCATCAAGCTGGCGCCCTTCGTCACCCACACCATGGGGCTGGATCGCATCAACGAGGCCTTCGATCTCATGCACGAAGGCAAGTCCATCCGCAGCGTGATCCACTTCTGAGCCGCGGGAATCCGGTGGAACGCATCGAACAGCACGCCTGCTTCGGCGGCAGGCAGGAAGTCTGGCGCCACGCCTCGGCGCGCCTGGGCTGCGACATGAACGTTGGCGTGTACCTGCCGCCGGCGGCGCTGCAGGGGCGGCGCTGCGGCGTGCTGTACTGGCTGTCCGGACTGAGCTGCACCGAGCAGAATTTCATCACCAAGGCGGGGGCGCAGCAGCACGCCGCGCGCCACGGGCTGATCGTCGTGGCTCCCGACACCAGCCCGCGCGATCCCGGCGGCCGCCTGGGCGTTCCCGACGACCCCGCCTACGACCTCGGGCAGGGAGCCGGTTTCTACGTCGACGCCACCCAGGCGCCGTGGTCGGCGCACTACCGCATGCAGACCTACGTGGCCGAGGAGCTGCCGGCCTGGGTGGAGGCGCATTTCCCGGCAAGCGATGCGCGGGGGCTCAGCGGGCACTCGATGGGTGGACACGGCGCGCTGGTGACGGCGTTGCGCCATCCCGGACGCTACCGCAGTGTCTCGGCCTTCGCTCCCATCGTGGCGCCCTCGCAGGTCCCCTGGGGGCGCAAGGCCTTCTCCGCCTACCTCGGCGCGGATCCGGTCGATTGGCAGGGCTGGGATGCCGTCGCGCTGCTGGCCGGCGCCCGCGAGCGGCTGCCCTTGCTCGTGGACCAGGGTGTCGAGGATCCTTTCCTGGACGACCAGTTGCGCCCGCATCTGCTGCGCCAGGCCTGCGAGGCCGCCGGCCACCCGCTGGAGCTGCGCCTGCGCAAGGGCTACGACCACAGCTACTACTTCGTCGCCAGTTTCCTGGGCGAACATATCGAGCATCATTCGCGCCATCTGGGCGATCCGCGCTGAGTCACAGGGAGATCCGGCAATGAATACCAAGGTACAGCCCCTTCGCATCGGCTTCATCGGCCTGGGCATCATGGGGCGCAGCATGGCCGGCCACCTGCTGGCCGCCGGCCACGAGCTGCGCGTGTACAACCGCTCGCGCGACAAGGCCGACGAGCTGGTGGCTCGCGGGGCCCGCTGGTGCGACAGCCCCGGCGAGGTGGCGGCCGGATCCGAGATGGTGATCACCATGGTCGGCTATCCCGCCGACGTGGAGCAGGTCTACCTGGGCCAGGGGGGCATCGTCGAGCGCGCAGCGGCGGGTACGCTGCTGGTGGACATGACCACCTCCAGCCCCTCGCTGGCGCGGCGCATCGCGATGGCCGCGCGTGCGCGCGGCTGCGGCGCGCTGGACGCTCCGGTGTCCGGTGGCGACGTGGGCGCGCGCGAGGCCCGGCTGTCCATCATGGTCGGCGGCGAGCAGGCGGACTTCGACCGCGCGCTGCCGGTACTGTCCCTGATGGGCACCAACACGGTGCTGCTCGGCGGACCCGGCAACGGGCAGCACACCAAGATGTGCAACCAGATCGTCATCGCCTCCACCATCGTCGGGGTCACCGAAGGCCTGGTCTACGCACGGCGCGCCGGGCTCGACCCGGCGACCGTGCTGCAGGCCATCGGCGGCGGCGCGGCCTCGGGCTTCCAGCTCAACGTGCTGGGCCCGCGCATCATCGGCGGGGATTTCGCGCCGGGATTCTTCATCGAGCATTTTCTCAAGGACCTGGGCATCGCGCTGGGCGAGGCCGAGCAGATGGGCCTGGAGCTTCCGGGGCTGGCGCTGGCGCGCGGCCTGTACGAGCGCATGGCCGAGCGCGGACTGGGTCGCGACGGGACGCAGGCGCTGATCAAGCTGTACCAGGCCTGAGGGCCCTGCAGGCAGGGCGGGGAACTTCGGCGGCGCCAGGAGGTCCAAGGCGGCATGGAACCCACGCGCGGTCCGCGTCCGGCGCGCCATGCCCATGAACCCCCAGACCATCGACCCGCCCTCGCCCCCGCCCCCGCCGCCGCAATCGACGCCCGCCGGGCAGCGCCGTGCCTTCGCCACGGTGTTCATGATCGAGTTGTGGGAGCGCTTCGGCTTCTACGGCATGGCCGCGCTGATGGTGCTGTACATGGTGCAGGGCCTGGGCTATGCGGATGAGCGTGCCAACCTGAGCTGGGGCGCGCTCAGCGCGCTGGTGTATGCGCTGCCGGTACTCGGCGGCTGGGCGGCGGATCGCTGGCTGGGTACGCGGCGCTGCATGCTGGCGGGGGCCATGGTGCTGGCGGTCGGCTATGGGCTGCTGGCGCTGCCGCTGCGCCGGCTCGAGCTCCTGTTCGCCTCGCTGGCGCTGATCGCGGTGGGCAACGGCTTGTTCAAGCCCAACGCGGCCAATCTGGTGCGGCGCATCTACGAAGGCGAGCCGGCCCGCATCGACAGCGCCTTCACCGTGTACTACATGGCGGTGAACATCGGCTCCACGGCGTCCATGCTCGCCACCCCCTGGGTGCGCGAAGTCTGGGGCTGGCACGCCGCCTTCGCGCTGAGTTGCGCGGGGCTGCTGCTGGGCCTGGCCAACTACCGTTGGATGCGCGTTGCGCTGCAAGGCGTGGGCAGCCCCGCGGATACCGGGCCCCTCGGAGCGCGGCGAGCCGCCGGCCTGCTCGTCGGAGGGGCGCTGGCCGCGGCGATGGGGGCCATGGTGCTGGTCCACGTCGAGCTGGCCGACTGGGGCGTGGCGGCCCTGGGCATCGGCGTGTTGGTGGCCTACGGAGTGGTCCTGGGTCGGGCCCATGCGCACGAGCGCCCGGGCCTGCTCACGGCCGGCGCCCTGGTCCTGGAGGTGGGCCTGTACTTCGTGTTCTACCAGCAGATGTCGACTTCGCTGACCCTGTTCGCGCTTCGCAACGTCGACGCCGAGTTGCGCATTCCGGGCGGGCTTGCGCTGCACCTGCTGCCGGCGCAGTTCCAGGCCCTCAACCCCATCTGGATCATGGCGCTGAGCCCGGGCCTGGCCTGGCTGTACACCCGTCTGGCCCGCGGCCCCGGGGACCTGCCCCTGGAAGCCAAGTTCGCGCTGGGATTCGTGGCGGTGGCGGCCGGCTTCGGGGTGTTCGCGGCCAGCGGACTGGCGGCTGTCGACGGGCGCGTTCCGGCATGGTTCGTCGTGGCCGGCTATGGCTTGATCTCCCTGGGCGAGCTGTTGCTCAGCGGCCTCGGGCTGGCGGTGATCGCGCGCCATGTGCCCGCGCG
>JAKBBP010000069.1 GCA_021808445.1 Pseudomonadota bacterium | reverse complement strand
TCGTGCCCCGACGGATAGAAGCCCACCAGCTCGTAGCCGCCGCCGCCATGGCGCTCGAGGTCGCCGGCCACCGCGGCGGCATCGCCGCCGCAGCCCACCACCAGCACCCTGCGGTTCCACAGGCGCGCAGCCCACGCGCCGATCATGGCCCGGCGCGCCAGCAGCAGCAGCGCGAACTCGTACAAGTACGCGAGGCCCAGGAAGCGCAGCGCATTGTGCTGCGGGTAGAAGAGGTGCTCGATGAGGAACCACAGCGGGCCGACGCTGACGAAGGTGGAGAGCAAGGCGCACAGCAGCAAGGTGCGCAGCGAGCACACGCGATCGCGGCGGTAGGCGCCGAAGGCCATGAACAGCAGCAGCATGGTTGCCGCGAAGGTCAGCGAAGGCGCAAGCAGCATCAGCAGCAGGCCCAGCGGGTCCTGCGGCGCTCCGTAGAGGAGCGCCACGCTGCTGCCCGCGAGCATGGCTGCCGTCAGCAACAGCACCAGGTCGGTGCCCAGTTGCAGCACCGTGCGCGTCGGCACGTAGTGATCGAATACGCGAAGCATCGGGCAGATCCTGTCGAAGAGGGGGCGCCGACGCCCGCGGGCCGGGCAGCGCGCGTCGGTTTTCTCGAAGCAACGGACTTCGGTCACCAGGCCGGCTGAGCGGCGCACGCGAGGTGCCGCCGTCAACGGGGCCACGGCTGGCGCGGCGCATCGCGTGGACGGCGATCGTGGCGGCGCGGACCGATTACGAAATCATTATGGGCACGCGCCTATGCTGCGACTATCCCCTGATGGGGGGAGATCGCATGCATTGGAATATCACATCCCTGCCGTAAACTGCGCCCGCTGAACTCTTGGGGCAATTTTTGCCGGTGGCTCAGCTCGCGAGGGGGCGTGGTTCCCGCTCAAAATAGGGCGCATGCGGATCACCAAGTGTGAAATATGTCACGAACGAGGCTGCCATGAAATGGAATTTTTCACGCTTCCTGGTTTTTCGGATCGGCGCGTGGCTCGCCGCGGGAGCCGCGGCCATGGCCCTCGGCGCCTGTGCCGTCAACCAGTACCCTCCGGCGCCCAGCCAGGTTTCGTTGTCGGATTACCACTACATCATCGGTCCCGGCGACACGCTGCACATCGGCGTGTGGCAGAACCCGGATCTGTCGACCAATGTCCAGGTGCGGCCCGACGGCCGGATTTCGGCGCCGCTGGTGAAGGGCATGCAGGCCGCGGGGCTGACGCCGGATCAACTGGCCGCCCGCATCAAGGAACATATTGCCAAATATGTGCGCGACCCGGTGGTCACCGTCGTGGTCAGCAATTTCCATGGCGCGCTGAACCAGCAGGTATCCATTGTCGGGGCCGCGGCGAAACCGCAGGGTATTCCCTACCAGGACAAGATGACCCTGCTGGACGCGATGATCCAGGTCGGCGGTCTCAGCCCCTATGCCGACGGCAATGCCGCGGTACTGGTGCGTGACGGCAAGTCGTACAGCCTGCGCCTGGACGACCTGCTGCATCGCGGCGTGATGAAGGACAACGTGCCCCTGCTGCCGGGCGACACCATCGTGATTCCCCAGGGATGGTTCTGATGGGCCGGCGCGATGCCTGCGCGGGCCGCGAGGAGCGAGCCATGAAGATCCGCAGCGCCGCAGGCGCCGTGGCCGCCGCGGCAGCCGCGATGTTGTTCCCTGCGGGGCCGGCCCGGGCCCAGGTGATTCCCCCGGTTCCGGGAAGTCCGGCCGCGGCGGCTTCGGAGCCGGTGCCCGTCACGCAACCTCCGAGCACGTACCTGTTGCCCTCGGTCACGGTGCTCGGAACCCAGAGCAACAACACCCTGGCCGGAACCGGGCGCCCGGCCCATTCGGATACGGTGCTGGACGTGATTCCCGGGCTGTTCGTGCAGTCCCGTCACGCGCGCTGGCAACTGCAGGGCAACCTGAGTCTGCACGGTCAATATTTCGCGCAGGGCACCAACCCCGACGTGGTGGCGCCCCAGGGCAGTGCGGGCCTGCATTCCGAGTGGATCAAGAACCTGCTCTACCTGGACGCGGGTTTCAGTGCCACGCAGAACGCGGTGAGCCCCTATGTCGGTCAGGGCGGCGCCCTGCAGGGACCCGCCTATACGAGCACGCAGTGGCGTCTCAGCCCGTACATCGACCGCGCGCTTCGGCCCGGTCTGCGCCTGCTGGCTCGCAGCGACGACACCTGGACCCACGTCAGCAACGCGCCGGGCCAGCTCACGCTTGGTGGCGGACGCTACCTGCGGCAGTCGCTGGTGCTGGAGCAACGCCCCGAGCGCCTGGGCTACACGCTGGAAGCCCGGCAGACCTACGCGACCTACGACAGCGATGCCTATGCCTGGACGCGCAATACCAGCGTGCGGGTCATCGGGAACCTCGCGGTGGGCTCGCATGCCGTGTTCGGGCTCATCGGCGGGCGCGAGAAGGAACAGGCAGCCAGCAGCGCCGTCGCTTCGACGATCTACGGGTTGCGGCTGGCGTGGCAGCCGGGCTTGTACGGCCGCCTGCGGGCCACGGTCGAACATCGCTACTTCGGGACCGGATGGAACGTCGCGGCCGAGGCCGGCTCGCCCGAGTCGCGCCTGAGCCTCGACTGGCGGCGCGATGCCTTCAGCGCGCTCGCCCCGCTGGACAACAGCACCGGAAGCATCCTCAACCCGACGGCCAACATCGGGCAATTGCTCAACAACCTGCTGGTGACCCGCTACCCCAACCCCTTGGAACGAGCGCGCGCCGTACAGGACCTGCTCGGCAGCTCCGGACTTCCGGCGGGTCTCGCCACCTCGGGCAACTTCTACGTGGGGTCCACCGCGCTGCAGAACAACCTGGTGCTGACCGGGCTGCTGCTGCACGGGCGCAACAGCCTCGCGCTGTCGCTGTACCGCAACCGCATCGAGAACCTGTTCCTTCCGGGGCAGCAGATCCTGCAGGTATTGCAGCAGCGCTCCGTGGATACCATGCAAACCGGCTGGGCGCTGAACTACGGGCGTCGACTCACGCCGCTGGCGAACCTGAACGTGACGCTGCAGCGCGAGAGCGATACCGGCTTCGGCACCAACCAGGGACTGAGCGCGGTGAACCGCGCCTTGATCGTGCAGCTCGACCGCAGGTTGTCGCCGCGCACCACCGGCCTCATCGGGTTGCGCCGCCGGCTGCTCGCTTCCACGCAGATCGCCGGAGGCAACGAGACCGCATTGTTCGCCGGCCTGGTGCACCGTTTCTGAGATCGGCTCCGCAGCCATGTACGAGCAGTACTACGGCCTGAGCGCGCCGCCGTTCCAGATCCACCCCGATCCCGGCTTCTATTTCGAGAGCAAGGGGCACGGCCGCGCGTACCAGTATCTGCGCTTCGGCGCCTTCCAGGGGGAGGGCTTCCTTGTCGTCACCGGGGAGATCGGCGCCGGCAAGACCACGCTGCTGCGCGCCTTGCTCGCCGAGCTGGACCCGGAGAAGGTGGTCGCGGCGCAACTGGTGAGCACCCAGCTGGGCTCGGACGACCTGTTGTCCGCGGTGGCCCTGGCTTTCGGCATCCGCGTGGACGGCCAGAGCAAGGCCCGCCTGCTGGTCACGCTGGAGGCCTTCCTGGCCACGCTGGCCACCTCCAACCGCCGAGCGTTGTTGATCATCGACGAGGCACAGAATCTGTCGCTGGAGTCGATCGAGGAACTTCGCATGTTGTCGAATTTCCAGTTCGGCAACAAGGCGCTGCTGCAAAGCTTCCTGGTCGGGCAGCCGGATCTGCGCGAGCTGTTGCAGCAGCCGCGGCTGGAACAGCTGCGCCAACGAGTGCTGGCCAGCTGCCACCTGGGGCCGATGGAGCCGGCCGAGACGCGCGGCTATATCGAGCATCGACTGCACCATGTGGGCTGGCAGCAGCGTCCGCATTTCGACAGCGCCGCTTTCGACGCCATCCACCTGGCCACCGCAGGCCTGCCGCGGCGCATCAACATGCTGTGCAACCGGCTGCTGCTGTCGGCCTTCCTGGATGATGCGCAGCACATCGATGCCGAGCGCGTTCGACGAGTGGATCTGGAACTGCGCGCCGAACTCAGCGGCTTGCCGGTGACGGATCGTGGCGCCGCGCGCAACACGGGTCCGATGCCCGCTCCGCTGCTGTGCGTGGCGGGATCGGAATACGCCCTGCTGGCCCTCGGGGCGCTGCTGCGCGCATGCGGGCAACGCGACGACCTTCCACCGATCACGCTGCTGCGCGTGGTCGCACCCGGCGCCATCGAGGACGACGCCGCGGTCGTCGAGGACCTGCGTTTGCTCGGCGTGCGCGATCCCGGCATCTGCGTGCCGATCCATGCCGAGACGGCTGCCCAGGGCGTCGCCGAGTTCTGCGCCGCGCTGGCCGCGCAACTGCAGGTGCTGGCGCCTTCGGCGCTGCTGCTGGCAGGCGAAGGCTGGGTGGAGGCCGCCTGCGCCATGGTGGCTTCGGTGTCCGCGGTGCCGATGGTCTCGGTGCAGTACGGCGGGCGCGAGGCTCCCGCAGGCAGGCAAACGCGGCCGCATCGGGCATGGCTCGAGCAGGGCGCCGACTTGTTGTTCACCCCCTTCGAGCACGTCGAGGGCTCCGGCGGGACGCAGCGGGATGCAGTTGCCGTGGGCAGCATCGCGCTGGATGCGACGCGCCTGTTGCTGAGCCACAGCGTCAACCCCGAGCAGACGTTGCGCCGCGAGAACCTGCCGCCCTCGCTGCTCGTGGATCCTGCGGGCTATGTGCTGGTGTGCCTGCGTCACATGGACCAGGCCGCCGCGGCCGAGCTGATGGTGCAGCTCGATGTCCAGCTGCGCAGGCTGGGCTGGAGGGTATGCCTGATCTGTCCCGTGGGCAAGGCACGGCGCAAGCTGCTGGCCGACCAATTGGACCTGCAGCTGGCCGTCGACCTGCGGGTGATCGGGGCGCTGTCGCATGTGGAGCTGCTGGGGCTGCTTCGCCATGCGCGATGCCTGGTGACCGACGATGCCTGGCTGTGGGACGAGGCCGCCGGCTTCGGCGTGCCCAGCCTGGTGCCCGATTCACTCAGCATGAAGCAGCTGGTGCGCGAACTGGCGGATATCATCTCCAGCGGTGGGCGTCGGGTCCCGGTGCCCGAAGGCTACGACGGCCGTGCGGCCGAGCGTATCGCGGCGAGTCTGTCCGACTGGCTGCTCGGCCGGCAGGACAGTCGCTACCAACATTTCCTGGACCGCGCCTGAGCGTGCACGGACGATGAACGACTTGCTGACCCCGTTGCTCAACCTGCTGCCCGCGATGTGGAACAAGCGCTGGTGGGGGCTGGCCGTCGCCTGGGCCGTGGCCCTTCTGGGGGCGATTGGAGTGGCGGCCTACAAGGACCGTTACGAAGCCAGTGCGACCGTCTATGTCGACACCCAGTCGACGCTGCGCCCGCTGCTGCAGGGCCTGGCGGTGCAGCCCAATGTCGGCGACCAGGTCACCATGCTGGCGCGCACCCTGCTGTCGCGCGCCAACCTGGACGCGGTGATCGATGACAACCACATGCTCGCGCCGGGCGCGTCCCAGCAGGAGCGTGCACTGCTGAGGCAGGAGCTCGTCAAGACCATCAAGCTGAAGATCAGCGGCGGCTCGCCCAGCAACAACATCTATGAAGTCAGCTACATCGGGCACGACCCCGCGCGCACGCTGGGCGTGGTCAGGATCCTGATGAGCCTGTTCGTCAAGCACGGCCTCTCCGGCAACGAGCAGGACTCGCGCCAGGCCCTGCAGTTCATCGACAGCCAGATCGCCTTGTACGACGGCAAGCTGCAGGAGGCGGAAGGCCGCTTGCGGGAATTCCGCTCGGGTCATCCCGGGTACTCGGTGCCGGGGGCGAACAACCTGACGGCTCAGGAAGGGCAGTTGCAGGACCAGGTCATCACGCTTCAGGGCCAACTGGCGGCGGCGACGAGTTCGCGGGACGCCATGCGGGCGCAACTGGCCGGCGTGCGCCCGACGCTTTCTCCCGACCTGCTCCCCGGCACGCTGGCCGGCCAGCTTGCGCAGCCCAGCGCGATCGACCAGCGCATCACCGTGCTGCGCAATCGGTTGTCGGATCTGCTGCAGCGCTATACGGATGCCTACCCGGACGTGATCGCCACGCGCCAGAGCCTGGCACGCCTCGAGGCCGAGCGCGCGCGCGAGCAGCGCAAGGCTGCCGCTTCTCCGGCGGCGAGTCACGACTATTCCGATGCGACCAATCCGGTGTACCAGCAACTCCAGGTCAGCCTGGCCCAGGCCAACGCCAACGTGGCATCGCTGCAGACCCAGTTGGCCGATGTGCGCTCGCGGCTGCAGCATCTGGAGCAGCGGCAGCGCCAGATGCCCGGCCTCGACGAGCGCTACGTGCAGCTGACGCGCAATCTCGGGGTGCTCAACGACACCTACCAGAAGCTGATGCAGCGACGCGAGGCGGCGATGCTGTCGCTGAACCAGGACAACAGCCGGCGCAATGACTATTTCCATGTCGTCGACCCGCCGCGCCTGGCGCCCTCGGCGCTGTTTCCCCACCGCACCATGCTGATCGCCGCGGTGCTGCTGCTGGCCATCGCCGCCGGCATCCTGACCACCTACGCCCATGTCGTGTTCCTGCCGACCTACCACACGGCGCGGCAGCTGCGCGAAGGCAGCGATCGCCCGGTGCTCGGTTCGGTTTCGCTGGTTCCCACTTCCGGGAGCATGGTGCACGAGCAACGCGAGTTCAGGCTGTTCGTCGCCGGCTCGGGCGTCCTGGTGCTGGTGTTCGCGGGCTGGACGCTGGCGAGCATGCTTCACCTGATCCATTGAAAGAGCCGTGATGGGCACCATCGAGCAAGCCAGTCAACGACTGCAGGAACTCAGCCGCGCCGGGGTGGAAGTGCCGTGGAGCGGCGCGGCGCCTGCCGCCGGTGCGCCGGCGGAGCAGCCGGCGGCGCTGGCCGGACCGCTGCGCGATGTCGGTGCGCGCCCGGCGCCGCTGATCGATCCGCGGCAAACCATCGAGCTGCCGCTGAAGCAACTGGCTGCCGAGGGCTTCCTGGTTCCCGGGGCGGGGCGTTCGAGGCTGATGGATGAATTCCGCGCCATCAAGCGCCCGCTGCTGGGCAATGCGGTGGGTGCCAAGGGCCACGCACGCGAGGAACGCGGCAACCTGATGATGATCACCAGCAGCCTGCCCGGCGAAGGCAAGTCCTTCATCGCGTTGAACCTGGCGCTCAGCCTCGCGATGGAAGTGGACTACCGGGTGCTGCTGGTCGATGCCGACCCGACGCGCAGGATGTCCTCGGTTCGGCTGGGTGCCGCCGAGCGCCCCGGGCTGCTCGATTTGCTGACGCAGCCGAAGCTCGCGCTGGAAGAGGTCGAGCTGGCGACCCATGTCGACAAGCTGACCTTCCTGCCGGCGGGCACGCCGCAGGAGCTGGCGACCGAGGTGCTGGGAAGCCGCGAGATGCACGCCTTGCTGGACCGGCTCGCGGCGTATCCGGAGCAGCGCATCGTCGTGTTCGACGCGCCGCCGCTGCTGCATGCGGCCGAGGCGCGGGCGCTGGCGCCCCAGATGGGACAGGTGGTGCTGGTGGTGAAGGCCGGGGCGACCCCGCGGGGTTCGGTACAGCACGCCTTGTCGCTGCTGCACGAATGTCCGCTGGTGATGACCTTGCTGAACCAGGCGAGGACTCCCGCCGAATCGTCTCCCTACGGCTACTACGCCTATTGAGGCGGCCCGAGGTCGCCGGATCGCCGCTGCCGATGCGCGACACCCTGCTTTCTCCCCTCTGGCTGTTGGGAGGGGTCATGCTGGCCTTGCTGGTGGTCAGCGTGCTGGCGCGCAGGCCATGGCTGGTGCGCGGCGGACTGGTGCTGGCGCTGGTGCTTTGGTGGGGCCTGTCGGCACCGGTCACCGCCGACTGGGCGCTCGGGCATCTGGAAGGCATTGCGCGCCGCCAGGCGCGCCACTGCGGCGCTCCCCCGCCGGGCAGCCTGTTCATCGTGCTGGCCGGCGGCGTGCAGGACTCCGGGCCGGCGGCGGGCAGTGTCATCTCGCTGAGTGCGGCCAGCTTGCGCAGGACCCTGGGTGCCGAGCGCATTGCACGCGGCGTGCCGCGCAGCATGCTGCTGTTCTCGGGAGGGCATGGAGGGCGTACCACCGAGGCGGACCTGATGCGCGAACTGGCGCTGCGCCTGGGCTTTCCCGCCGCGCGCATCGAGACCGACAGCGCGTCGCTGACCACGTTCGAGAGCGCGCGCAACCTGGCGAGACGCTTTGCCGGGGCCGCGCACGCGCCGTTGTACCTGGTGACCTCGGCGGACCACATGCCCCGTGCCTACATGGCATTCCGGCTCAGTGGGCTGAAGGTCTGCGCGCTACCGGTCGACTTCGAGGCTGCTCGCTCGGCGCCATTGCGGGCCTGGGTGCCCAGCCAGCAGGGTTTCGACATCATGGCCCGGGCCCTGCACGAGTACCTCGGCATTCCCTATTACCTGTTCAAGCTGGCTGGCCGGCCTCCGGCTTGACCGAGCAGGCAGGCGGCGGTTCAGCGCATGGCTGCGCGTGGCGCCTGCCTCGTGCGCACGGATTCGCAAAGGGCCAGGGTCTCCCGCGCGACATCATCCCAGCTGCGCCGCATGGCCGCGGCGATCGATCCGTGGTCCCACTCGCGGTCCAGCGCCTGTCGCAGCGCGCCGGCCAGCGCGGCGGCATCGCGCGCGGGCACGAGGATCCCGTTGGCCTGCGTCACGATCTCGGGCAGCCCCCCCACGTTGCTGGCCACCACCGGGCGACCGCAGGCCAGGGCCTCGACCACCACGTTGGGGTAGCCCTCCGACCACGACGGCAGGGTCGCCAGGTCGCCGGCCCCGAGCCACATCGCGACCTGCGCGGGGGCCAGGGCGCCGGGCATGTGGATGCGCGCTGCCGCCGGACTGGCTTGCGCGAGAGCCGCCAGCTCGGCACGCATGACACCGTCGCCGATCAAGGCCAGCTCGATGCGCGGGTCGCGCGCAGCCAGGGCTTCGAAGGCTCCGAGGAGCTCGCGCAGCCCCTTGGCCTCGATCAGCCTGCCGACGAACACGATCAGCCGGGCCTCGTCGCGCAGTCCGAGGGCTGCGCGGCAGGCAGCTTGCGGTTGCGGCCGGAACACCGTGGTGTTGTAGCCGTTGATGATGGTGTGCACGCGCCGGGGATCCACGCCGTAGCGCTGCGCCACGACCCGGGCGAGGTGCTCGCTGACCACGGCCACGGCATCCGCCTCGTGCAATGCGATGCGTGTCATGCGCTCGAGCCGGCCGGCACGAGTCAGCACGTCGCTGCCCAGCACGCCGACGATGCAGGGCCTGCCCAGCGCATGCGCCGCACGCACGCCGGAATAGCCTTCGGGATAGGCCCAGTAGGCCACCACCACGTCGGGGTCGAAGGCGCGCAGGCGCGGCAGCAAGCGCACCGCGCCGCTGCGGCCGTTGAAGGCCCGCGAGGCCCAGGGCAGCGCAGGGTAACTGTAGGCCTGCACATCCAGGCCTTCCCACAAGTCATGCTGCGTCTCCACCCGGCCGTCGATGTAACTCTGCGGCTTCAACCATCCGATCGCGGGGTAGCGCGCGGTTTGCAGAAATACCCGGACAGTCGCGACACGCGAAAGGGCCTTCGCCTGCTCGTGAATGAATCTCCCCCGCGCGATATCGAATGGAACGGGAAGGATCGGAGTGACGATGGCGATGCGGGTCATTCGGTGTCGCTGGGCCGGGGCCCGCAGAGCATACCAAGCGGCCTGGGCACACCCATCCCGGAGTCCGGTGGCCCCGGTTTCCAGACGGCCGATCGATCGCGGGAATCTCCGGGCAAGGCGGGTTCGGTGATTTGCGCGGAATAGTCACGACGGCAGGCGGCCGCTGAATGTACGATGCCCCTGCCCCCATTTTCATCATGCAAGTGTCCACCTCGATTTCCAAGCCCAGCCTGCGCATCCTGCACGTGGTCGATTCCCTCGAACGCGGAGGACTCGAGCGCGTGGTCACCGACCTGGCGGTGATGCAGCACCGCCAAGGCTGCGAGGTGGGGGTGTTCAGCATCAAGTCGCCTGGAGCCCTGGCCTCCGAACTGGAGCGCGCCGGAGTCCCTGTGTTGCTGGGCAACAAACGCAGATCGGCCGACCTGGGGACTTTGCGCGCGCTGCGACGTGCGCTGCGCGAGCGCCAGGTGGATGTGGTGCATGCCCACAACTTCATGCCGACCTACTACGTTGCGGCAGCCTGTCTGGGACTGCGGGGAAGGGTCGCTGCGGTCGCGACCTGCCACGACATGGGTGCGCGCCTGGCGCAGCGCAAGCTGCGCTGGATCATGCGCTGGGCTCTGGGGCGCATGGCGCGGGTGGCGATGGTCGGCGCCCAGGTCCATGCGCGGTACCTCGATGCCCGGCTGGTCGACCCGGCCAGGGTCGTGCGCATTCTGAACGGTGTCGCGCTCGAGCGCTTCGACGGCGGCGCCCGTGCGCGCACGGCGGCTCGGGAGCGCCTGGGGCTGCAGCCGGGGGATCAGGTCGTAGGCTGCGTCGGCAGGTTGGTCGAACTGAAGAACCACCGGGGGCTGATCGACGTGATGCCCGAACTGGTCGCCAGTTTTCCTCGCCTGCGCCTGGTGATCGTGGGTGACGGCGTGTTGCGGCAGCAGCTGCGCCAGCACGCGCGGCAACTCGGGGTCGAGGAGCAGGTGCTGTTCGCCGGCGAGCAGCCGGATGTGGCCGCGCTGCTTCCGGCATTCGACGTGTTCGCGCTGCCCTCCACCACCGAGGGCCTGTCGATTGCCCTGCTGGAGGCCGCCGCGAGCGGCCTGGCCATCGTCGCCACCGCGGTGGGAGGCAACACCGAGATCATCGAGCACGGTCGTACCGGAGTGCTCGTTCCCGTCGGGGATTCCGCCGCGCTGGCGGCGGCCTTGCGCAGTCTGTTGAGCGACCCCGCGCAAGGCGGAGACCTCGGGCGCGCGGCACGTGCCTGGGTTGCCGGCAACGCATCCCTGGCTTCCATGTTCGCTTCGCACGACCGCATGTACCGCGAGGCCTGCGCAGGCAGCGTCGTGCGCGGCGGCCGTCCAACCATTCGCCATTCATGATGATCTGGGTCGTAGTCCTGCTGCTCGTGTGCGGCGGCGGCGGCGCCATCGCGTTGCTGCGCGAGATGCGTGGCAAGCATATGCACCTATGGCTTCCGGCGTATGTGCGCGGAGCCTGGCGCGAGGCCGCTCCGGCCGGCGTGACACGCCATCTGCTGTTCTGCTTTGTCGACCATTTCGAGCCACGGTGGCGCTCGCCGTCCTACGAGACGGAGTGCGCCCGGGTGGCGCGCTGGCGCCAGGACTATCCGAAGCTGTGCGAGGGGCACCGGGATGCCGACGGGCGTCCTCCGGTGCACAGTTTCTTCTACCCGGAGGAGGAATACCGCAGCGAACACCTGGATGCGCTGGTCGAGTTGTGTCGCATGGGGCTGGGAGAGATCGAGATCCATCTGCACCATGACCGCGACACCGCCGAGGGCCTGCGCCACAAGCTGCGCAGCTTCACCAGCACCTTGACCGATCGGCATGACGCGCTGCCGCGCGATCCCGTCACCGGGCAGGCGCAATGGGCCTTCATCCACGGCAACTGGGCCCTGGACAACTCGCATCCCAGCGGACGGTGGTGCGGGGTGAATGGCGAACTGGCGATCCTGCGCGAAGAGGGCTGCTACGCGGATTTCACCTTGCCGTCGGCGCCCAGCCCCTGCCAGACCAGCACCATCAACAGCATCTATTACGCGGCCAGCGACCCGTCGTGCAGCAAATCCCACGATCGCGGCGTGGAGGTGCGGGTCGGGGGTTCACCCAGCGGCGACCTGATGCTCATCCAGGGACCGCTCGGCCTGCAGTGGAGCAACCGCAAGTTCGGGCTCATGCCCCGCATCGAGAACGGGGACGTTCGCGCCAGCAGCCCGCCGAGCGCCGAGCGCATGGCTTCCTGGGTGGACGCGGGTGTGCACGTGCGGGGGCGTCCTGAGTGGGTGTTCGTGAAAGTCCACACCCATGGCGCGCAGGACGGCGACTTTGACACCCTGCTCGGCGAGCCGATGCACCGTGCCTTCAGCGAACTCGAGTCCCGCTACAACGACGGCAAGCGCTGGAAGCTGCACTATGTCAGTGCACGGGAGATGTACAACATCGCCAAGGCGGCGGAGGCCGGGATGGATGGAGATCCGGGCGCCTATCGTAACCACGTCGTGGCGCGGCCGTCCTATCGCGGTGGTCCTTCCGCCTGAGCGAGCCGGCACGCTCGAAGGGCGCGCTCGCGGCCCCTCACGCGCGCGCAGTCGACCGCCGTCCCGACAGCTCGGCGCCGAAGTCGAGTAGCTGCTGCGCGTTGTTGCGCCATTGCCGTTGCGTCACCACATAAGCGCGTGCCTGCGCGCCGACTCTGCGCAGTTCGTCCAGCTGCGCGGCGCGCCGCAATGTCGTTTCGACCGCTGCATTCATGTCTCCGGCAGCGAACATCCAGCCCGTCTCGCCATCGACCAGAACCTCGCGAATCGGTTCGAAGTCCGGTGCGACAGCCGGGATCGCGCAGGCCATGAACTCGAACAGCTTCACCGGCGACGTGTAGTCGCCGGCGCTGGGGAGGATGGCCATGTCCATCGCGGCAAGCAGCCCCGGCACCTCGTCATGAGCGACTCGCCCCGTGAGCACGATGCGCTGTCCCAGTCCGTGCGAGTCGACGAACTCGCGAACCTTGGCAAAGGTGGTGCCGTCGCCCACCAGCAGGAATTTCAGCTCGGGCCTTTCATGCAGGCGGGGGGCGATCGCCTCGATGAAGGCGTCGATGCGATGCCAGGGAACGAAGGCGCCGAGATAGCCGCATACCACGCTGCCATCCAGACCCAGCCGCTTGCGCACCGATTCGCGCTGGCCTGGCGTGACGCTGAATTTGCGCGGATCGGCGGCGTTCGGTGCGACGATGGCCGGTGCGATTCGGCCGTGAACGGCCTGCGCCCGCGACCGGAAAGCGCCGGAAACGAACACGAGTCCGGAGCAATTGCGGAACACCCATCGCTCGATGCGTTGGGCGAGACGACGAAAGTACAGCGGCCGCACCCGCTCCACGAAAGCCGCGTCGTTGATCTCGAGCAGCAGCGGGATGCGGAACATGCGCGCGACAAGCACCGTGACGAACAGGAACAGGGAGTAGCGCTCATAGATCATCTGCGCCGGGCGCCGTCGCAGATGCAATACCAGCCTGAAGCCCGCAATCACGTTGTAGGCCAGTTCCGCCAACTCGAATACGGGCTCGGGGAGCCTGGATACGGTACGCATCAGGGACGTGGCCTGCGCGGTCGGAGACATGGCCTTGGGGGACGCATACGGATCCGCTCCGGGGAGCGACAGGATGTCGACCGTGATGCCCAGCTCCCGCAGGCCGTCGACGAGGCCTCGGATGTGCACGCCCTCGACCGCCTTGCCCTGGGTGCGGTGGTGGTACAGCAAGGCGGAGAGCGGCAAATCGTCGACAGCGGGCATGGCTTGGCGAAGTTGGATCCAGGGCGAGTCCGGCCGCGCTGAGGTGTCAGGCTGCCACAACGGTCGTTGAAGTCCGGGTGTCCAAGTGCACGGGCTTCAGGCCTTTTCCCAACGGGCATCCAGCTTCCCGGTGGCATAGCGGAAAAGCGCAACGACAGCCGCGAGGTTCATGTCGCAAAAGACATGGGCGAAACTGACGGCACGGCTGCTTCGAGCACGCGGCAGGAAATATCCTATCGAAGCCGCTGCATAAAAGACAAGCTGCAGCAGCAAAGCAATCCGCAGATATGGCGCCGTACCAAGCAGGCTTGCAGCGAAACAACCCAGCAATGCATAGGGTGCCAGAAGGCGCAGCACCTTGTGGGACATGAATTGCCACCACAGCGGATTCCGCCACGGAAGGAACAGCCAGGGATTGGCCACGAAACTCTGGTAGTTCCCTCCGAGGGTGCGAATCTTTCGCCGCCTTTCGCCTTGCGCATCGGATTGCAACTCGTCCCATGCCACGGCTCGCGAGTCGAGCAGCACGCGTGTGCCGCTCCGAACCACCCGCATCGGGGTCTCGAAGTCATCGAGGATGGTTCCCGGGCGCAGCGGGAACCAGTCGTGGCGACGCATGGCATAAAGCGCTCCGGTCGCGCCGGGGGTGGAATGGAGGCGACTCTCGGCCTTGCGGATGAACTTCTCGTAGCGCCAGTACAGGCCGATGCTTTCCGCAGCCGATGTCTGCGGATTGCGGTGCATCAACTCGCCACTGACGGCGCCCACTCGCGGATCCGCGAG
>JAKBBP010000068.1 GCA_021808445.1 Pseudomonadota bacterium | reverse complement strand
CAGCCGAGTCCAGCCAGCACGCACATGGCCGCCGCCTTCTGGACGCGTGGACTGCTGGCCGCCTTTCCCCGGGATCGAACGAGCTCCGAGACGACCGTCCAGGTTCTCGTGACATGGGAAAAGATGACGCGGTAGCTGCGGTTCATGAGGCCCCCTTGGCCGCCGAGCGGGGCCCTTGACGGGTCCCCGGTCTCGGAGAGCGCGATGCCTGGCGTGGCATGGCGAAATGGTTCAGTTCATCGTGGATGGATCTGGGTCTCTACACGGGCGCGCTCGGCGCCTCATTGGTGCTCAGGTACTGCGAGCCTTGAAGATGGATGGTTGCGGCCGTGGGTGCGCCGACCGCGCGCCCCGGGTTTTCGGTGAGCGAGCGGGCGAAGTTGCCGCGGTAGGTCTTGGAGCCGTAGTGGCTGAGGTTCGAGCAGGCGTCGAGGTGAATGTGTCCCCCGAGCTCCGTCCACAGTCTGCAAAAGGCGTAGTCTTCCGACAGGTAGCGCCGGGTCTTCGGGTCGACCAGGGTGTCGAACAGGCGGTAGTGCAGGCCCTGGTCGGTCACCCCCGGGGTGTCGGGCACATAGCGACGCTCGGGGTGGGCGGCGATCAGACGCTCGATCACGCTGCGCGCGATGACCATGAAGCCAGTGGGCGCTTCCGAGACCTGCATGAATCCGTCGGGGTCCACGCGCAGTTCCACCCGGCTCCCGTCCGCGCTGGTCTCGCAGTTCACCGGGTAGCGCGCCTGGGAGTTCTCGAACTGCTCTCGCGTAGCGCCCTGGGGCACGTTCTGCGGCGGCCATTCCTGGAGTTTCAGGGGATACACGCCAGCCGCGATATCGTGTCCGCTGAGCAGAAGTCGGAACGCGGCCTGGTGGGAAAATCCGATATCCGAGTCAATCCAGAACAAATGGGTCCATTCGGGATGAGACAGAAATTGCGCAACGCATTGATTGCGCGCTCGGGTAATCAGGCTTTCTCCCTGCAGGACGAATATCTGGAGTTTCATGCCGATACGCTGGGATTCGGCTGTGAAATTGAGAAGCGAGGTGAGGTAGTTTCCAAAGAATTTGCCGTCATGCGAAGGTGTCATGACGACTGGAAAAAACCTCCGGAGCTCGCTCCTGTCCATCACAATCCGTCTCCCCATGGGCACTTCGGAGGGCCGAAGCAGAATTTCCAGATCATCGTCGGCAAGCCGCCTGAGCTTCGGCAAATGCCGCCTTTCCCGGCTTTGGAAAACCATGCTATCGACGTGCAAATCGGGGGCGCAATGGGGCAATGTTCTTGCGATGATTTGCTCATGGACACATAACAACCGGCTGGCGAATGCCGGCGATTTCTCTCACGGAACTTTGTGCTGTCCGGAAAAAAACAAACCCGCCATGCGGCGGGTTTGTTGGGGGGCGCAATATCGGCGCGGTAGATCAGCCCGTGGCGCTGGCCTCATGCTCCAGGTGGTACAGGCGCAGGCGCTCGATCTCCTCGCGCGAACCCAACATCACCGCGGCGCGCTCGTGCAGTTCGGTGGGCTGGATGTCCAGGATGGGCTGGGTGCCGGCGATGGCCATTCCGCCGGCCTGCTCGACCAGCAGGGCCATCGGGTTGGCCTCGTACAGCAGACGCAGCTTGCCGGCGCGGTCGGGTTCGCGGCGGTCCCAGGGATACATGAACACGCCTCCGCGCTGCAGCACGCGGTGCACGTCGGCCACCATGCTGGCGATCCAGCGCATGTTGAAGTCCTTGCCGCGCGGGCCCTCGCGCCCGGCCAGGCATTCGTCGATGTAGCGGCGCACCGGAGGGGCCCAGTGGCGCATGTTGGACATGTTGATCGCGAATTCACGCGTGGATTCCGGAATGCGCAGCTGCTCCTGCACCAGCACGAAGCTGCCCTGCTCGGCGTCGAGCGTGAAGGTGCTCACGCCCTGGCCCAGGGTGAGCACCAGCGTGGTCTGCGGACCGTAGGTGCAGTAGCCCGCGGCTACCTGGCGCCGGCCCTGCTGCAGGAAATGCCGGGCCTCGACTTCCTCGACGCCTTCGTCCAGGTGCAGCACCGAGAAGATGGTGCCGATGGTCACGTTGACCTCGATGTTGCTGGAGCCATCCAGGGGATCGAACAGCAGCAGGTATTCGCCACGCGGGAAGCGGTGGGGAATGACGTGGATTCGCTCGAGCTCCTCGGAGGCCATGGCCGCCAGATGGCCGCCCCATTCGTTGGCTTCGAGCAGCACGTCGTTGGCGATCACGTCCAGCTGCTTCTGCACCTCCCCCTGGACGTTCTCGCTGCCCAGGCTGCCGAGAATGCCACTGGTGGCACCGCGGTTGACGGCGCGGTTGATGCGCTTGCAGGCACGCGCCACCTGCTCGATCAGCAGGCGCAGCGAGGCGGGGATCTGGCCGTGGGTGCGCTGCTGTTCGATCAGCCAGCGAGAAAGACTGACGGAGTTGTCGGACATGGACGATTCGTGGTTGGATTCTGAGCCTGACGGGGCATGTTGCACTCAGGCCAGCGCCTTGTCGAGGATTTCCCGGCAATCGGAGGAAAGGCCCTCCCGTCCGGCAAGCTCGCGCATCGCGCTTTCCGCGGCCTGCGCATACGGTGCGGCCAACTTGCGCCAGCGGTCCATCGCACGCGCGAGGCGTGCGGCCACCTGCGGGTTGATGGCGTCCATTTCGCGGACCTGTTCGGCCCAGAAGGCATAGCCCGCGCCGTCGGCGCGGTGGAAGGAGCCTGGGTTGCCCTGGCAGAAGGTGGAGATGACGCTGCGGGCGCGATTGGGGTTGCTGCGGGTGAACTGAGGGTGGCGCATGAGCTCGCGCACCTGCTCGACCCCGATGCCCGGGGCCGAGGCCTGCAGCGCGAACCATTTGTCCAGCACCAGCGGCTCGCCCGCGAACAGCGCGGCGAAGCGCTCCAGCGCCGCCGGCGCCAGCTCGGAGCCACTGCCCACGAGCGCGGACAGGGCGTCGAAGCGGTCGGTCATGTTGTCGGCATCCTTCACGCGCTGGTAGGCGCGGCCCTGCCATTGCGCGTCGCCGGTCAGGCACAGCAGGTTCAAGGCAAGATTGCGCAGCCCGCGGCGCGCGGCGCCGGCGAAATCGGGGCTGTAGCCTCCCCGCGGGGCGAGTTCACGCCACAGGCGCTCCCACTCGTCGCGCAGCTCGTCGGCCAGCACGCGACGCAGCTGCTGACGGGCCTGGTGGATGCGCGGTGGGTCGATCCGGGGAAGCTGCTCGGCGATGTAGCCTTCGCCGGGCAGGCCCAGCAGCAGTTCCTGGAAGGCGGGGTCCAGGGCGGGATCGCGCAGCACGGCGCGCAGGCCCTGCAGGTAGCGCGGGTCGACCCGCAGTGCCTCGCCACGGGCCGCTGGCAGCAGCTGGGCAAGCGCCAGGCGCTGCGACGATTCCCAGCGGTTGAAGGGGTCGGGGTCGTGGGCCAGCAAGACCAGGCGCTGCTCTTCGTCCAGGCCGTCGTCGAGTACCACCGGCGAGGAAAATCCCCGCAGCAGCGAGGGCACGGGCTCCTGCTCGACCTCGTGCAGGGTGAAGCTCTGCTGCGCCTGGTCGAGCACGAGCAGCAGTTCCTCGACCGCCTCGCCATCGTGCAGGCGCATGCGCAGCCGGCTGCCGTCGCGTCCCAGCAGGCCCATGCGCAGCGGAATCACCTGGGGCTGCTTGTCGGGCTGGCCGGGGGTGGGCGGGCAGATCTGCTGCAGCTGCAGGGTGTAGCTGCGCTGCGATGCGTCGTACACGCCGCGCGCGCGCAGCTGCGGCGTGCCGGCCTGGGCGTACCAGCGCGCGAAGGCCTCGCGCCGGCGCGAGAGCTCGGAGTCGGGGTTGGCGTCGGCCATCGCCCCCAGGAAATCGTCGCAGGTCACGGCCTGGCCGTCGTGGCGGGCGAAGTACTCGCGCATGCCGCGGGCGAAGCCCTCGCGCCCCACCAGGGTCTGCATCATGCGCACCACCTCGGCGCCCTTCTCGTAGACGGTGGGGGTGTAGAAGTTGTCGATGGCCACGTAGCTGTCGGGACGCACCGGGTGGGCCATGGGGCCGGCGTCCTCGGGGAACTGCATGGCGCGCAGCGCGCGCACGTCCTCGATGCGTCGTACCGCACGCGCCGATTCCCCGCCGGCCGCGGCCGCGAGGTCCTGGCTGAATTCCTGATCGCGGAAGACCGTGAGGCCTTCCTTGAGGCTGAGCTGGAACCAGTCGCGGCAGGTGATGCGGTTGCCGGTCCAGTTGTGGAAGTACTCGTGGCCGACCACCGACTCGATGTACTGGAAATCGGTGTCGGTGGCGGTCGCGGGGTTGGCCAGCACGTACTTGGTGTTGAAGATGTTCAGGCCCTTGTTTTCCATCGCCCCCATGTTGAAGTCGCTCACCGCGACGATCATGAAGCGGTCCAGGTCCAGGCTGAGCCCGAAGCGCTGCTCGTCCCAGGCCTGCGCCAGCACCAGGGATTGCATGGCGTGCTCGGTCTTGTCCAGGTCGCCCTCGCGCACGAAGACTTCCAGCAGATGCTCGCGCCCGTCGCGCCCGCGAACGCGTTGCTGGCGGCTGACCAGGCGCGCGGCGACCAGCGCGAACAGATAGCAGGGCTTGGGGAAGGGGTCCTCCCAGGTGGCCTGGGCGCGCCCGTCGTCCAGGCGACGCTGCTCCACCAGGTTGCCATTGCTCAGCAGCACCGGGTAGCGGGTCGGGTCGGCGCGCAGCACCACGGTGAAGCGGCTCATCACGTCGGGCCGGTCGGGCCAGAAGGTGATGCGCCGGAAGCCCTCGGCCTCGCATTGGGTGAAAAAGGCCCCTCCGGACATGTACAGGCCGGACAGGTGGGTGTTCGCAGCCGGCGCGCAGGTGTTCACCAGCTCCAGCTGGAAGCTCTCGGGCAGCTTGTCCAGGCGGATTCCCCCGCCAGACTGCGCGTAGACGTAGGGGCGCGAGTCGACCATCAGGGACAGCAGCGTGATGTCCTCGCCGTCGAGATGCAGCGGCGCATCGGGTCCCGCCCAGGGGTTGCGGCGCAGCTGCATGCGGCTTTTCACGCGAGTGCGCTCGGGGTCGAGGTCGAACTCCAGGTGGACGTGCTCGATGGAATACGCAGGCGGCGCGTAGGCCAGGCGGGAGATGACGGGAGCTTGGTCGGTACGCATGGGCTTGGACTTCCGGGAAAAGGCTTCGCGGGCCGGACGGTGCCGGCCCGCGGGGTGCTCAGAGGCCTTGCTTGAGGCTGGCGGAGATGAAATCGTCGAGGTCGCCGTCCAGCACCTTCTGGGTGTTGGACATCTCGACTCCGGTGCGCAGGTCCTTGATGCGGCTCTGGTCCAGCACATAGGAGCGGATCTGGTGGCCCCAGCCCACGTCGCTCTTGCTGTCCTCGAGCTTCTGCTGCTCGGCCTGGCGCTTGCGCAGCTCGTGCTCGAACAGACGCGAGCGCAGCATGGCCCAGGCCTCCGCGCGGTTCTTGTGCTGCGAGCGGTCATTCTGGCACTGCACGACGATTCCGGTGGGCACATGGGTGATGCGCACCGCGGAGTCGGTCTTGTTGATGTGCTGGCCGCCGGCGCCGCTTGCGCGGAAGGTGTCGATACGCACTTCGGCGGGGTTGATCTCGATGTCGATCGAGTCGTCCACCTCGGGGTACACGAACACGCTGGCGAAACTGGTGTGGCGTCCGCCCGAGGAGTCGAAGGGGCTCTTGCGTACCAGGCGGTGCACGCCGGTCTCGGTGCGCAGCTTGCCGTAGGCGTAGTCCCCCTCCACCTTGACGGAGGCGCTCTTGATGCCGGCCACGTCACCGGCGGACTCCTCCAGGACCTCCACCTTGAAGCCCTGGCGCTCGCAGTAGCGCAGGTACTGGCGCAGCAGCATGGCCGCCCAGTCGCAGGCCTCGGTGCCTCCGGCGCCTGCCTGGATGTCCAGGAAGCAGCTGCCGGGGTCCATGGGGTTGGAGAACATGCGCCGGAACTCGAGGTCCTCGACCCGCCGGCCGGTGGCCTGCACGTCGGCCGCGACCGCATTCAGCGTGTCGTCGTCGCCCTCGTCACGGGACAGCTCGAACAGTTCCTCGCTCTCGGCGAGCTCGCGCTGGATGCGTTCGATGGCCAGCACCACCGACTCCAGGCTGCGATTCTCCTTGCCCAGGTCCTGGGCGCGCTTGGGGTCGTCCCAGACCTTGGGGTCTTCCAGGGCCGCGCTTACCTCGCGCAGACGGGCTGCCTTGGCATCGTAGTCAAAGATACCCCCGTAGCAGCCGCGTGCGTTCGGACAGGTCGCGCAGCTGGGAGGACAGGGCGTTGAGTTGTTCGGCTTCCATGGTCGAATCGGGTTCGGATGTGCGTATGCGAAACCCTGATTGTCGCATCCGCGGCCCTGGGCCCGTGCAAGCCCTGCCGACTCATTTGAAGAAATCGCGCACCTTGTCGGCCCAGCTCTTGCCGCTGGGCGTGTGACGATCGCCGCCGCGCTTGAGCGACTCGTCGAGCTGCTCCAGCAGGCGGCGCTGCTCCTCGTTCAGGCGCACCGGGGTCTCCACCTCGATGTGGCAGTACAGGTCCCCCGCGTGCGCGGCGTGGATGCCCTTGATGCCCTTGCCGCGCAGGCGCAGGGTCTTGCCCGACTGGGTGCCCTCGGGCAGGTCGATCTCGGCCGCGCCCCCGAGGGTGGGCACCTCCACGCGCGCGCCCAGCGCGGCGGAGGTCATGCTCACCGGGATGCGGCAGTGCAGGTCGTTGCCGTTGCGCTCGAACAGGGGGTGCGGCTTGATCTGGATTTCCACGTACAGGTCGCCGGCGGGCCCGCCGCCCAGGCCCGGCTCCCCGTTGCCGCTGGAGCGGATGCGCATGCCGGTGTCGATGCCGGCGGGGATCTGCACCTCCAGGGTCTTCTGGCGCTGGATGCGGCCCTCGCCGTGGCAGCTCGGGCAGGGCTCGGGGATGATCTTGCCGGTGCCGCCGCAGCTGCCGCAGGTCTGCTGCATCGCGAAGGGGCCCATGCGCTGCGTGGTGGCGCCGCTGCCCCCGCAGGACGGGCAGGTCTTGGGCTTGGTGCCGGGTTTGGCGCCGCTGCCGTGGCAGCTGCCGCAGGTGTCCCAGCTGGGAATGCGCAGCGACTTGGTGGTCCCATGCGCCGCTTCCTCCAGGCTCAGGCTCAGCGAGTAGCTCAGGTCGGCGCCGCGGTACACCTGCGGGCCCCCGCGCTGGCGCGCGCCACCGCCGCCGAAAATCTCCTCGAAGATGCTGCCGAAGTCGGCGAAACCGGCGCCGCCGCCGAAGCCACCCGCGCCCATGCCGGCCGCCGAGGGGTCGACCCCGGCGTGTCCGTAGCGGTCGTAGGCGGCGCGCTTCTGGGGATCGCTCAGGGTCTCGTAGGCCTGCTTGGCTTCCTTGAAGCGCTCCTCGCTGTCCTTGTCGCCCTGGGTGCGGTCGGGGTGATACTTCATCGCCAGCTTGCGATAGGCCTTTTTCAAGGCCTCCTCGTCGGCATCGCGGGGCACCCCCAGAACTTCGTAGAAATCACGCTTGGCCATGGTCGTCTTGCGAGCGTTGAACGGCAAAAAGGGAGGGCGCGTGCGGCACCCTCCCGGCAATGCCCCGCGTCGCCGTTGCCGGCGGTCGCGGGCGTGCGGTCATGGCCTCAGGCCTTGCCGTCCTTGACTTCCTTGAACTCGGCATCGACCACGGTGTCGTCGCCCGACGGGCCTGCGCCCGCCGCACCGGCTCCGGCGGTGGCTCCGGCGGCCTGGGCCTGCTCGGCCTGCTGGGCGTAGATCTGCTCGCCCAGCTTCTGGCTGGCCGTCATCAGCGCCTCGGTCCGGGCCTGGATGGCGTCCTTGTCGTCGCCCTTGAGCGCTTCGTCCAGGGCCTTGAGCGCGGATTCGATGCCTTCCTTGGTGGCCGCGTCGACCTTGTCGCCGTGCTCGGACAGGGATTTGCGCACGCCATGGGCGGCGGCATCGGCCTGGTTGCGGGCATCCACCAGCTCGCGCTTGCGGTGGTCGTCCGCGGCATTGGCCTCGGCATCGCGCACCATGCGCTGCACCTCGTCCTCGCTCAGTCCGGAGTTGGCCTTGATGGTGATCTTGTTCTCCTTGCCGGTTCCCTTGTCGCGCGCGCTGACGTGCAGGATGCCGTTGGCGTCGACGTCGAAGGTGACCTCGATCTGCGGCATGCCGCGCGGCGCGGCCGGGATTCCTTCCAGGTTG
The DNA here is from genome assembly GCA_021808445.1 of Pseudomonadota bacterium. Taxonomy (GTDB): domain Bacteria; phylum Pseudomonadota; class Gammaproteobacteria; order Burkholderiales; family Burkholderiaceae_C; genus Thiomonas_A. Next base: position 6,495 of record JAKBBP010000068.1, on the reverse strand, counting down.
AACTCACCCAGCAGCTTGTTGCCCGAGGCCATCTCGCGCTCGCCCTGGTAGACCTTGATGGTCACGGCAGGCTGGTTGTCCTCGGCGGTGGAGTACACCTGGGTGTGCTTGGTGGGGATCGTGGTGTTGCGCTTGATCATCGGCGTCATCACGCCGCCCAGGGTTTCGATGCCCAGGGTCAGCGGGCTGACGTCGAGCAGCAGCACGTCCTTGCGTTCGCCGGACAGCACCGAGCCCTGGATGGCGGCGCCCACCGCCACCGCTTCGTCGGGGTTGACGTCCTTGCGCGGATCCTTGCCGAAGAACTCGCGCACCTTGTCCTGCACCTTGGGCATGCGGGTCATGCCGCCCACCAGGATCACGTCCGAGATGTCGCCGATCTTCACTCCCGCGTCCTTGATGGCCGTGCGGCAGGGCTCGATGGTGCGCTCGATGAGCTCCTCCACCAGGGCTTCGAGCTTGGCGCGCGTGAGCTTCATGCTCAGGTGCTTCGGGCCCGAGGCGTCGGCGGTGATGTAGGGCAGGTTGATCTCGGTCTGCTGGCTGCTGGACAACTCGATCTTGGCCTTCTCGGCAGCGTCCTTCAGGCGCTGCAGCGCGAGCACGTCCTTCGACAGGTCGGCGCCGGATTCCTTCTTGAACTCGGCGACGATGTAGTCCATGATGCGCTGGTCGAAGTCCTCGCCACCGAGGAAGGTGTCCCCGTTGGTCGAAAGCACCTCGAACTGCTTTTCGCCATCCACGTCGGCGATCTCGATGATCGAGATATCGAAGGTGCCGCCGCCGAGGTCGAACACGGCGATCTTGCGGTCACCCTTGGCGGCCTTGTCCAGGCCGAAGGCCAGCGCCGCCGCGGTGGGCTCGTTGATGATGCGCTTGACGTCCAGCCCGGCGATGCGCCCGGCATCCTTGGTCGCCTGGCGCTGGCTGTCGTTGAAATAGGCCGGCACGGTGATCACCGCCTCGGTGACTTCCTCGCCGAGATAGTCCTCGGCGGTCTTTTTCATCTTGCGCAGCACCTCGGCCGACACCTGCGGGGGGGCCAGCTTCTTGCCACGCACTTCCACCCAGGCATCCCCGTTGTCGGCCTTGGCAATGGTGTAGGGCATCAGGGAGATGTCCTTCTGCACCTCACGTTCCTCGAACTTGCGACCGATCAGGCGCTTGACCGCGTACAGGGTGTTCTTGGGGTTGGTCACCGCCTGGCGCTTGGCCGGCGCGCCGACCAGGATCTCGCCGTCTTCCATGTAGGCGACGATGGACGGCGTGGTGCGCGCGCCCTCGCTGTTCTCGATGACCTTGGGGCTGCCGCCTTCCATCACGGACACGCAGGAGTTGGTGGTGCCGAGGTCGATGCCGATGATTTTTGCCATGTTGAACTCCGGGGAGTCTCGTGAATGTCGGTTTCAGGTCTGCGGGCGTTTCGACGCCCGGCTTGCTGCAACAGCAGATGCAGTCGATTGCGCCGGATTCAAGCCCCCGGGGCGCCCGCCTGGGCCGAGGCCACGGTGACCATGGCCGGGCGCAGCGTGCGCTCGGACAGCGTGTAGCCTTTTTGCAGCACGGCGACCACGGTATTGGGAGCCTGCTCCGAGGGGACGCTGGCGATCGCCTGGTGGCGGGCGGGGTCGAAGCGCTCGCCGGCTGCCGGTGAGACTTCCTGGATGCGACTGCGATCGAAGGCTCCGCGCAACTGGCTCAGGGTGAGCTCCACCCCCTTTTTCAGGGCCTCGATGCTTCCGCTGGCGTCGGCCAGCGCGGCCTCCAGGCTGTCCTTCACGGGAAGCAATTCCTGGGCCATCGACTCCACCGCGAACTTGCGCGCCCTGGCGGTTTCCTCCTCGGCGCGGCGGCGCACGTTCTCGGCCTCGGCCTTGGCACGCAGGAACTGGTCCTTCAGGGCCTCGAGCTCGTCCTGCGCCACCTTGAGGGCCTGCTCCAGCGCGTCGCCGTCCGTCGCGGCCTGCGCGTCGAGCGGTTCGTCGGCGGATGGGGTGGGGTCGGCGGCCTGGGCCGCCGGGTTTTCGTTCGCAGAGGTCTGGGTCATGGGTCGGCAGGGTTTCGTCGGCGCGCCGGTGGGCGCGCGGCTTTGCCAGCGATATGGGGGCGCCCGCCAGGCTTTCAAGGGGGGGGCGCCCGGCGCACGAACACGATGCTGTCGCGAAATCCCAGCGGATGCATGCCCACGGCGAGCCCGCTGGCGAGGAAGGAGGCCAGGCGGTCACGCGCCACCCAGATGGCCAGCGGCCGGCCCGCCTGCGCCGCCTCGCGTACCGCCAGGGGCTGCACGCAGGGCGAGGCCCCGGCCGCATGGCGGCAGCCGAACCACAGGTCCGAACTGGCGCTGTCGATCACCCGCAGGGGGCGCAGGCCGTAGAACAGCAGCGAGGCGTCGTGGTCCTCGAAGGTCTGCCAGGAGTACATGTCCACCCCTCGCGGGAACATGGAGTGCAGGACCTGGGCGACATGCTGCTGGGAGGTGTCGGAAGTCTTGGCCACGGCCAGCTCGGTGGCGAACAGGCTCATGCCCAGGCCACTCAGCCCGAACACCAGCAGGCCCGCCTCGAGCAGACCGCGACGCAGCAGGGCTGCCGCCAGCAGCGAGACCGTCAGCAGGCCCAGGCTCAGCCAGGGAAGCAGCGCGCATTGAGGTGGGGGCAGGCCGCTGCGCAGCGCCAGGAGCCGCACCTCCGGCACGGTGACGATGGCCAGCCACAGCCCGGCCGCCGCCAGGCCGAACAGTGCGCATCCCGCAGCCATCCAGCCCCGCGCCGTGACGATCTCGCCACGGTCGGCGGCCTGCTGCAGGCGCACGCCCGCCCACCAGGCCAGCAGCACGACCACCGGCAGCAGGTAGTAGGCCCCCTTGTCGCTGGAGCTCGAAAAGAACACCAGCAGCGTGAGCGAGGCATTGCGCGCCCACACCGCGCTTCGGGCCGCGGGGCCGCTGCGCACCCGGCGCGTGCGCAGCGCCAGCACCGCCAGCAGGCCGGTCCATTGGAAGGTTCCGATCAGCAGCTTGGGCAGGTAGTACCACCAGGGACCATGGTGAAAATCGGCAGGAATCCGGGTGCCCAGGAAACGGTTGATGGTCTCGTTGACCCAGAAGAACCAGGCGAAGCCGTCCTGGTGCCAGGCGGCCAGCAGTTGCCAGGGCATGGCCACGAGCAGGAACAGCACGATGGCCCAGGGGTCCAGGAACAGGCGCAGCATGCGTCCGCGGGGCAGCGGGCCGGGCGCCAGCAGCAGCTGCACCAGTCCCACGAGCCCCAGCAGAACCAGGGCCTCGGGTCCCTTGGTCATCACGGCCAGGCCCAGGGGCAGCATGGCCCAGCGCATCAGGGCGCGGCTTTCCCTGCGCTCTGCCAGCACCACCAGGGCCAGGGCGACCAGCCACCCCAGGCTCATCAGAGGGTCGAACAGGATGGTGCGTCCGATTTCCACCCAGCCCAGCGAGGTGCCGGCGATCAGCGCGGCCGTGCGACCCGCCAGGGGCGATTCCAGGCGACGCCCGAGCACGATGCAGCCCAGGCTGGCCAGCCAGGCTGCCATCGCATCGGGCAGGCGAGCCTGCCAGGCGCCCACGCCGAAGGCCTTGAAGCATAGCGCCATCAGCCAGTACAGCAGGGGAGGCTTCTCGATGTAGGGCACCCCGTCCAGGTGCGGAATCAGCCAGCTGCCGCCGTGGCTCATCGCCATCGCGATGTCGGCATACAGCGCTTCGTTGTTGTCGCGGATCGGGGGCCGGCCCAGGCCCCAGAACATGCAGGCGGCGACCAGCGCAAGGACGGCGGCGTCGGCAGCCCAGGGAGGCAGGGCTTTGCCGCCGAGGAGGCGGGCGGAGGAGGATGCGGGCAAGGGAGGCTCGGAAAAATCTTGAAGGCCGTGCGGGCTCCAGCGGGCTGCTGAGTCCGGGGCGCCATTGTGCCGTGTCATGCGGGCGCCGGTGCGCCCTGGGCTGGGAAATCCGGATTCGAGCTGTAACCCCTCGCACATTCCGCGCAAATCTGCCGAAACGCCGGTGTAAAGCCGGTGTCAACCCGGCGTCACGGCGGCACTCGTGCGGTGGTGATCCCTCGCCACCCTGGCACGAAACAGCCGGGATCAGGCCTCCAGGGTGCTGCGAAGCTCCTGGGCGCGCGCGGCGCTGGCCGCGAGTTGGGTGGGATCCGGCGGGGTGCGCGTGGGCCAGCCCATCAGCTCCCGTTCCACCAGGTCGGCCAGGGCGCCGACCCACTGCGCATCGTCGTTCAGGCAGGCGATGTAGTGGAATTCGCTGCCTCCGCTGGACAGAAAGGCCTGTTTGCCCTCGATGGCGATTTCCTCCAGGGTCTCCAGGCAATCGGCGACGAAGCCGGGGCAGACCACGTCCACCCTGCGCACGCCCGCCCTGGCCAGCTCGCGCAGGCTGGGCTCCGTGTAAGGCTGCAGCCAGGCCTCGGCGCCGAATCGGGACTGGAAGCTCAGCAGGTACTGCTTGTCGTCGAGGCCCAGCGTTTGCGCCAGCAGGCGGGCCGTCTTGTGGCACTCGCAGTGGTAGGGGTCGCCGCGCAGCAGGGTGCGCCGGGGCATGCCGTGGAAACTCATCACCAGGCGGTCGGGCCGTCCATGCTCGGCCCAGTGGGCGCGGATCCTGGCGGCCAGCGCCTCGATGTAGCCGGGGTCATCGGCGAAATTGCGCACCCAGCGCAGCGCGGGCTGGCGTCGCTGCCCGCGCAGCCAGCTGCCCACCGCGTCCAGCGCGGTGGCGGTGGTGGCCGCGCTGTACTGGGGGTACAAGGGAACGCCGAGCAGGCGCGTGGCTCCCTCGGCATGCAACTGGTCGAGCACCGCGGCGGTCGCCGGCTCGCCGTAGCGCATGGCATGACGCACCGTCACATGGTGGCCGCGGCGCTGCAGCTCGGCTTGCAGCGCGCGTTCCAGCGAGGCCGTGGCCACCGCCAGCGGCGACCCGGCGGCCTGCCAGATGCGCGCGTACTTGGCTGCGGTACGCGGGGAGCGGAAGGGGACGATGATGCCGTGCAGGATCGGCAGCCACACCGCGCGCGGCACCTCGATGACCCGCGGATCGGCCAGGAACTCACGCAGGTAGCGGCGTACCGCCGCGGGGGTGGGCGCGGTCGGCGTGCCGAGATTGAACAGGACGACGGCGGTGGTGGAGGGGCGGCCGTGCTCGAAGGCTTCGGGAGAAGGGGAAGGCATGGGGCGGCGGGCAGCGAGGCGTCGGGCGCACCTTCTCAGCGGTCGAACACCTCGAACATCACGGTCGGAGCCGTGGGGTCGGTGGGCTTGGCGCCCAGGCAGATTTCACCCTGGCCGTGCAGCACGCATTCGTTGCGGCGCAGCGCCAGCGCATTGTCCTGTCCGGCGTAGCGCACCCAGGTGCCGTTGCTGGACAGGTCGGTCAGCATGAAATAGCTGCCGCGCCATTCGATGCGGGCATGCTGGCGGGAAACCCGGATGTCGTTCACGACGAACTCCGCCGCCTGGGTGCGCCCGATGTGCAGCACGCCCTGCGAGGCCGGCATGTCCTGGTGCACGTCCAGCCAGCTCAGTCCCAGGTGCTGCGTGGCGCTGGCGATCATGGTCGGCAGGTGCGGCATGGTCTGGCTGTTCTGCCAGCCGGCATCCCATTCGATCTGGTGCACAGGCACCGCCTGCTCGTAGCCTCGCAGAAAAATCGACCCGAGGCTGCGCAGGCGCGCCTGCTGTTCCAGGCTCAGGCCCTCGGCCACGGCTTCGCCCAGCAGGATCTGGCCTCCGGCGGCCGACCCGGACAGGCGGGCGGCAGCGTTCACGGCGTCGCCGAAGCAATCTCCCGGCGTGAGCACCACGGGGCCGCGCGACAGGCCGATTTTCAGCGGCACCGACACCGGGGCGGAACTGTCGTGATTCCACTGCGCCAGGCGGCGTTGTGCCTCGCAGCAGGCCTGCACCGCGGCGGAGTTGTCGTCGAACACCGCGAGCAGGCCGTCGCCCAGGGTCTTGACCACCTGTCCGCGGTGCTGGGTGATGATCTCCCCGGCCGCCTGGGTGACCTGGGTCATCAGGCGTGCCGCCACCGTGTCGCCCAGCGACTTGTACAAGCCGGTGCTGCCGACCACGTCGGCGAACACCACGGTTCTCGTCACGGGCTTGCGCAGATTGGACATATGCGCAAGTCTAACGGGCGCGTCGATCAGAGGGAATCGAGGAAGCTGCGCAGCTTGTCCGAGCGGGTCGGATGCTTGAGCTTGCGCAGTGCCTTGGCCTCGATCTGGCGGATGCGCTCACGGGTGACGTCGAACTGCTTGCCGACCTCCTCGAGCGTATGGTCGTTGGCCATTTCGATGCCGAAGCGCATGCGCAGCACCTTGGCCTCGCGCGGAGTGAGCGAGTCCAGGATGTCCTTGACCACGTCGCGCAGGCTGGCCTGCAGCGCCGCGTCGGTGGGCGCCAGCATGCCGGTGTCCTCGATGAAATCGCCCAGATGCGAATCGTCGTCGTCGCCGATGG
>JAKBBP010000067.1 GCA_021808445.1 Pseudomonadota bacterium | reverse complement strand
GCCCGCCCGAAAGTCTCCCCTCACGCGCAACGCCTCAACGCCAAGACCCCGCCCGCCTGAAAGTCCCCCTTCACCGCACGCCCCCCCAATGCCAAGAGCACACCCGCCGCAGGGCCGCCCCAAGGCGGGGTGCGTCCCCCTCGGGGGGACGGAGCCGGGCTCGCGCCCGGCGACGGAGGGGGCAACTCATCTTGCGTTGGGCATCGCGAACTCCGCCCCCTTGGCGATGGAATCCGGCCAGCGCTGCATCACGCTCTTCTGGCGCGTGTAGAAACGCACGCCCTCTTCTCCGTAGGCATGCATGTCGCCGAACAGGCTGCGCTTCCAGCCGCCGAAACCATGCCAGGACATGGGCACCGGAATCGGCACGTTCACCCCCACCATGCCGACCTGCACGCGGCGCGCGAACTCGCGCGCCACGCCACCGTCACTGGTGAACAGCGACACGCCGTTGCCGTATTCGTGGGAGTTGATCAATTGGAGCGCCTGGTCGAAGCTGGGCACGCGCACGCAGGCCAGCACCGGGCCGAAGATCTCCTCGCGGTACAGGGCCATCTCCGGGCGCACATGGTCGAACACCGTGGCACCCAGGAAAAAGCCGCCCTCGTGGCCGGGCACCTGGAACTCCCTGCCGTCGACCAGCAGGCTGGCGCCCGCGGCCACGCCGGCGTCGATCGCGGCGCGGATGCGCTGGCGCGCCGCGGCCGACACGATCGGGCCCATTTCGCTGCTGTCCTGCACGCCCGGGCCGATGCGCAGCTCGCGCGCGCGCTGCTGCAATTGCGGCAGCACCGCGTCGGCCGCGCTGCCCACCAGCACCGCCACCGAAATCGCCATGCAGCGCTCGCCGGCCGAGCCGAAGGCGGCGCCGATGAGGGCGTCCACCGCCTTGTCGATGTCGGCGTCCGGCATCACCACCAGATGGTTCTTCGCCCCGCCCAGGGCCTGCACACGCTTGCCGTGGCGCGCGCCGGTCTCATAGATCGACTGCGCCACCGGCGTGGATCCGACAAAGGACAAGGCCTGCACGTCGGGGTGCACCAGCAGCGCGTCCACCGCCTCCTTGTCGCCCTGCACGACGTTGAACACGCCGTCGGGGAAGCCTGCCTCGCGGATCAGCTCGGCCATCAGCAGCGAGGGCGTGGGGTCCAGCGGGCTGGGCTTGAGCACGAAGGTGTTGCCGGTGGCCAGCGCCACCGGGTACATCCAGGCAGGCACCATCACCGGGAAATTGAACGGGGTGATCCCCGCCACCACCCCCAGCGGCTGGCGCATGGTCCAGTTGTCGATTCCGGTGGCCACCTGCTCGGTGTAATCTCCCTTGAGCAACTGGGGAATGCCGCAGGCGAACTCGATGATCTCGATGCCGCGCTCGACCTCGCCCACGGCGTCGGACAGCACCTTGCCGTGTTCCAGGGTGATGGCGCGCCCGAGTTCCTGCTTGTGCTGCTCGACCAGTGCGAGCAGACGGTTCATCAGGCGCGCGCGACGCAGCGGAGCCATCGCCGCCCAGGCCGGAAAGGCGGCGCTCGCGGCCGCCACCGCGGCGCCGACATCGGCGGCGTTGGACAGCACCGCTTCACCGCTGACCTCTCCGGTGGCCGGGTTGGTGATCGCCTGGCGGCGCGGGCTGCTCGCCTCGACCACCCGTCCGCCGATGAAATTGCCGACCAACCCGCGCTTCGCAGCGTTGGCGGAAGCGCCGGTCACACCGGGCTCGCGTGCCTTGTTCATGAAAAAGCTCCTGTGGGGTATCCGATCGCGTGGATGGACTAAGCCTAGTCCGCCCGCTGGCCGAATTCCAATCGGAAGCCAAGGGAGCTTTATCAGTTTTCCGAATAACTCCTCGTCAGAGTTGCACGCCGCGGGTCAACGCCCCATCCACCACCAGATTGGTCCCGCTGATGAAGCTTGCGGCCGGGCTGGCGAGGAACACCACCGCGCGCGCCATCTCCTGCGGCGTTCCCATGCGCCCCATGGGGTTCAGCGCCAGCGAATCCGCGTAGAGCTTGGGATTCGTGTTGCGGATGTGTTCCCAGACGCCGCCCGCGAAATAGGTATTGCCGGGCGACACGGTATTCGCACGGATGCCCTTGGGGGCCAGCTGATTGGCCAGGCCCTGGGTGTAGTGCACGATGGCCGCCTTGAACACTCCGTAGGGGCCGGCCGCGAAGTCGATCTCCCGCGCCGACACGCTGGAGATGGTCACGATCGAAGCCGCCTTGCTCTGCTCGAGATGGGGCATCGCGGCGTCGACCAGTTGCACCGTGCCCATCATGTCGGTCTCGAATTCCCGGCGCCAGGAAGCCTCGTCCTGGCCGATCGCCAGCGCGCTCACGTTGGCCACGACGATGTCCACCCCGCCCCAGCGGGTGGCGACCTCGCCCACCCAGCGCTTGAGCGCGGCATGGTCGGCCACGTCCACCGCGGCGCCGAGGCTGTCCACGCCGGCCTGCTTGAGCGAGGCCACCGTCTCGTCCACTGCCGCCTGGTTGCGCGCGCACACCGCCACGTTCGCGCCCTCCTGCGCGAAGGTCTCCGCGATGGCGCGCCCGATACCCTTGCTGGCGCCCGTCACCACGGCCCGCAGGCCCTTGAGTCCCAGATCCATGTCTTCTTCTCCTGATGTCGAGGATGGGTTCAGGCCGCCTTGGCGGCCAGGTACTTCTTGCGAATGGCCGACCCGACCGTGTACTTCGGGTCGACGAAATTGCCCAGGCGCACTTGCCCGCACTGGCTCAGCATCATGTACGCGTCCCAGCGGTCGAAGCCGTATTCCTCGCTCATCCAGCGCACCAGTTCGGTGTAGGCGATGCGGGTGGCATCCTCCAGCGGGCGCGCGCTGCCGATGGTCATCAGCAGGGCGTCGTTCTCGAGCCGCGGCCAGGCAATGGCCCAGTTCTTGATCAGTTCGACGTGGATGGTCGTGGTACTGGCGAACTCCACCGCGGTACCACACACCTCGCCGTCACCCTGGCAGGCATGGGCATCGCCGATGAACAGTCGCCCGCCCGGCGAGCGCACCGGCAGGTAGGTGATGCTGCCCGGTCCCATGTCGGGCACGTCCATGTTGCCGCCGTGGGTGTCCGGAGTCAGGGAGTTGATCGAATCGATTTCCGGCGACAGGCTCAACGTGCCGATATGGGGCCGGTACGGCAGGGTCACCCGCTGGCTCCAGTACACGCCTTCCTCGTCGAGATCGATCTTGCGCGTGATCTCCGGCAGCGGATCGTTCAGGGTCGCGGTGTAGTCGGTCCCGGTCAAGGCCCCGAAACGCGGAATCAGGCAGCAGGTACCTCGCGGATTGTCCCCCCGCGGCTTGATGGACTCGATGTACACCGCGACGACGTCGCCCTTCTCGGCGCCCGCGATCATGATCGGGCCGTTCTGCGGGTTCAGGAAGGGCACCGTCAGCACCTTGCTCGGGAGGTCCTGCTCGGTCCTGACCTTGCCCTCGAAGGCATCCCGCGTCTCGATCACCACGCGGTCACCCGGTTGAATCTCCAGCACCGGGTCCGAGTACGGACCGATGGTGTAGTGGAACTTGCCCTGCCGGGATTCCGGCAGTTGGTGGGTCGCCCCCACCTGGCCGCGCGCGACGCCGCGCGTATGCATGATCGATTGCTCGAGCCAGCTCATGCCTCGTCTCCGTCTGCGTTGAGAAATCCCCAGTCCGCCTCGGGCATTTCCGAGCCCGCGGGGGGACGTTCCGGGTCTTGCGCGACCCGGTCGGAGTGCACGAGGCGCTCGCCTCGCCGGCGCCGGCACGCACCGCTGCCACGCGCCCGAGCCTTGAGCGCAACCGAGTGTACGAGGGCTTCCGGCGTCGCGTACGCGACGGTTCGCGCCACCTGAACCCACGATGTCGGTGAATTGGCGCTTTTTCGAACCATGAACTGCAATTCATTGCAGTTCATGGGTGTATTCAAGCCTACCTAGGATTAGGGGTTTTCCCTGACCCCTCCCTTTCCTTCTCCTCGTACCCCAGGCCCGACCATGGCGAGTTCCGAATCCGGCATCCACAGCTACGACCAGCCCGCCGCGGGCTGGGGCGCCCTCAAGCAAGTGGCCGTGACCCTGCTGCGCGAGCGGGTCGACCCCGCCAAGCTGCGCATGCTGCTGTCGCAGAACCAGCCCGAGGGCTTCGACTGCCCGGGCTGCGCATGGCCCGACCGGAACCACAAATCCACCTTCGAGTTCTGCGAGAACGGGGTCAAGGCGGTGGCCGCCGAGGCCACTTCGCGCCGGGTCGACGCCGACTTTTTCGCCCGCCACACGGTGAGCGAGCTGCTGCGCCAGTCCGACTACGAGCTCGAGCAGCACGGGCGTCTGACCGAGCCCATGGTGTACGACCCCGCCAGCGACCACTACCGGCCCATCGCCTGGGAGGACGCCTTCGCCCTCATCGCGGCCGAGTTGCGTGCCCTGCCCGAGCCCGACCAGGCCAGCTTCTACACCTCCGGGCGCACCAGCAACGAGGCCGCCTACCTGTTCCAGTTGTTCGTGCGTGCCTACGGCACCAACAACTTCCCCGACTGCTCCAACATGTGCCACGAAGCCACCAGCCGCGGCCTGCCAGGCACCGTCGGCGTGGGCAAGGCCACCGTCACGCTGGACGACTTCGCGCAGGCCGACACCCTGCTGCTGTTCGGCCAGAACCCCGGCACCAACCATCCGCGCATGCTCGGGGAGCTGCGCGAATGCGCGCGCCGCGGCGCCACCATCGTGTCCATCAACCCGCTGCGCGAGCGCGGGCTGGAGCGCTTCACCGATCCGCAAAGCCCCCTCGAGATGCTCACCGGCGGCAGCACCCCGATCAGCTCGGTGTTCGTGCAGCCCCGCGTGGGCGGCGATTTCGCGCTGCTCAAGGGCCTGGCCAAGCGGGTGCTCGAGCTCGACGACGCTGCGCAGGCCGCGGGAGGTGCGCGCGTGCTGGACGTGGATTTCATCCACCAGCACTGCAGCGGCTTCGACGCCTTCGCCGCCGACCTGCGCGAGCAGCCCTGGCAGCAGCTGGTCGAGGAATCCGGGGTCGAGCTGGCGCAGATCCACGCGCTGGCCGACATCTACTGCCGCGGCCAGCGCGTCATCGCCACCTGGGGCATGGGACTGACCCAGCACAAGCACGCCATGGCCAATGTGCAGATGCTGTCCAACCTGCTCATGATGCGCGGCCAGATCGGCAAGCCAGGCGCCGGCCTGTGTCCGGTGCGCGGGCACTCCAACGTGCAGGGCGACCGCACCATGGGCATCGAGGAACGCCCCGACGCGCGCTTTCTCGACCGCCTGCGCGCGGTCTACGGATTCGAGCCGCCGCGCCACCACGGGCTGGACGTGGTGGCCACCATCGAGGCCATGCTGCGCGGGCGCGTGGGGGTGTTCTTCGCCCTCGGCGGCAATTTCGTGATGGCCGCGCCCGACACCGAGCGCACCATGCGGGCCCTGCGCAACTGCGCCCTCACGGTGCAGGTGTCCACCAAGCTCAACCGCAGCCACCTGGTGCACGGACGCCAGGCGCTGATCCTGCCCACCCTGGGCCGCACCGAGCGTGACCTGCAGCAGGGCGTGGAACAGGGGGTCACCGTGGAGGACTCCATGTGCCAGGTGCACCTTTCCTTCGGCAGGAACCGTCCGGCTTCCCCGCAGTTGCGCTCGGAAGTGGCCATCGTCGCCGGGGTGGCGCAGGCCACGCTGGGCGCCACCCCGGTGGACTGGCTGTGGCTGGCGCAGGACTACGCGCGCATCCGCGACGAGATCGCCAAGGTGGTCGACGGCTTCGAGGACTTCAACCAGCGCGTGGCCGTCCCCGGTGGCTTCCACCTGCGCATCGCCTCGCGCCAGCGCCAGTGGCTCACCGAGACCGGCAAGGCCCAGTTCGTCGTGCACGCGGTGGACACAGACTCCCCGCTGCACCGCGCGCGCCGGCGCCACCCCCAGCGCGTGCTGGTGCTCACCACCCTGCGCTCGCACGACCAGTACAACACCACGGTGTACGCCATGAACGACCGCTACCGCGGCGTGTTCGGGCGCCGCGACGTGGTGTTCATCCACCCCGCCGACCGCGAGGCGCTGGGCCTGGCCCAGCACGCCCGCGTCGACCTCGACACCGTCTGGGACGACACCGTCGAGCGCCGCGTGCAGGGCTTCACCCTGGTCGACTACGACATCCCGCGCGGCTGCATCGCCGCCTACTACCCCGAGACCAACCCCCTGGTGCCGCTGGAAAGCGCCGCCGACGGCTGCGGCACCCCGGCCTCCAAGTCGGTGCCGGTGTTGCTTCGCCCCAGCGCTCCCCGGCCGCAGGAGACTGCCGTGGCCTGAAGCCCTGTCTCGGAGCCCTCGGTCGCGAGGCTTTGCGCCGCTCGCACGATCATCGCGGGGTTGACGGGCCCCGGGCGCACAATGTCGACAAACTCGAACGCCCCATGCGCGCCATCGACCCCCGCCTGCTGCAAGCCTTCGTCGCCGTGGCCCGCGAGGGTCATGTGTCGCGCGCCGCGCAGCGCCTGCACCGCAGCCAGCCGGCACTGAGCCAGCAACTCAAGGAACTCGGCGAACGCCTGGGCGTGGAGCTGTTCCAGCGTACCGCCAACGGCATGCTGCTCACGCGCGAGGGCGCCTCGCTGCTCAGCCACGCCGAGCGCGCGCTGGAAGGCCTCGTGGAATTCGAGCAGGCCGCCCAGCGGGTCAAGGGCGCGGTGCGCGGCCCGCTGCGCATCGGCACCATCCTCGACCCCGAGTTCACCCGCCTGGGCGCCTTCCTGCGCGAGCTCGTCGCGCTGGCCCCCGAACTCGAGCCCGAGCTCCAGCATGGGGTCAGCGGCGAGGTGCTCGAGCGCCTGCAGGCCAAGAGCGTCGACGTGGGCTATTACCTCGGCGACCCCAACGAAGCATCCCCAAGCGGCGCGCGGCGCCCACCCGGCCCCTTCCACGACGAGGTGCTGGCCCGCTTCGCCTACCGCGTCATCGCCCCCGCCGGCTGGGGCCCCCAGGTGCAGGGCCGCGGCTGGGCCGACCTGGTGCGCCTGCCCTGGGTGCTCACGCCCCCGCAGTCGGTGCATTCGCGCCTGCTGCAGGCGGCGCTGGAGCCCCTGGGCCTGCAGCAGAACCGCGTCGCCCTGGTCGACCAGGAAGCCTCCATGCTGGCCCTGGTGCGTTCCGGCGTGGGGCTTTCGCTGGCCCGCGACGCCGTGGCCATGCGCGAAAGCCAGCGCGAGGGCCTGGTCATCGCCGATCGCGTGGAACTGCCCTGCGACCTGCGCTTCGTATGCCTCGAATCCCAGCGCGAGCGCGCCGCGGTGGACCTGGCCTGGCAGGCCATCCACCGCGCCTGGCGCCGCCCCGCCAGCCCCTGAAGCGGGCCGCGCCCACCGCGCCGCCCGCGCACGGGCTCACAGCCTCTCGACGATGGTCACGTTGGCCATGCCCCCGCCCTCGCACAGGGTCTGCAGTCCGTAGCGCGCCCCGCGCCGACGCAGCCCATGCACCAGGGTACTCATCAGGCGCGCGCCCGAGGCCCCCAGCGGATGCCCGAGGGCGATCGCCCCGCCGTGCACGTTCAGGCGCTCCGGGTCGGCCTCCAGCTCGCGCGCCCAGGCCAGGGGCACCGACGCGAAGGCCTCGTTGACCTCGTACAGATCGATGTCGGCCAGCGCCATGCCGCTGCGCGCCAGGGCACGGCGCGTGGCCTCCACCGGCGCCAGCAGCATGACCACCGGGTCGCCGCCCAGCACGCTCAGGTGGTGGATGCGCGCCAGCGGCTCGACCCCCAGGCTGCGCAACCCGCGTTCGTTGGCCACCAGCACGGCGGCCGCGCCGTCGCAGATCTGGCTGGCGTTGCCGGCCGTGATCACCCCGCCCTCCTCCAGGGTCTTCAAGCCCGCCAGGGCCTGCGCGCTGGCGTCGGCCCGCACGCCCTCGTCGCGCAGGTGCGGCGGGCCCTCGCTGCCGTCGGCCAGGCGCGAGGGCAGGGGCAGGATCTCATCGTCGAAGGCGCCCTCGTCCGCCGCCCGCGCCGCGCGCCGGTGGCTTTGCAGCGCATAGGCGTCGAGCTGCTCGCGCGACAGGCCGAAGCGCTGCGCGATGGCCTCGGCCCCGCGAAACTGGCTGAACTCGCGCACCCCGTAGCGCCGCTGCATGCGCGGGCTCAGGTAGCGCCCCAGGCCCTCGCGCAAGGGCAGGCTGTGCGGCAGGCCCATGGGCACCCGGCTCATGCTCTCCACGCCGGCGGCGATCACCACGTCCATGGTGCCGGACATCACCGCCTGCGCGGCGAAGTGGATGGCCTGCTGCGAGGAGCCGCACTGGCGGTCCACCGAACAGCCGGGCACGCTCTCGGGCAGGCGGGAGGCCAGCACCACGTTGCGCCCCACATTGGTCGACTGCTCCCCCGCCTGGGACACGCAGCCCACGATCAGGTCCTCGATGCAGGCCGGGTCGGCCCCGCTGCGCTCCAGCAACCCGTCCACCACGCTGGCCGCCAGGTCCACCGGATGCCACCCGGAAAGACGCCCACCGCGCCGGCCCCCGGCGGTGCGCAGAGCGCCAACGATATATGCCTCGGACATGCACGACTCCTGGTCCAGGGCCGAAGCCGCGGCGCGCGAAACCCGCGCGCCGGCTTCGGCGAGCGGGGCGTTCAGCGCCCCTCGAAACGCGGCGCTCGCTTGTTCAGGAAAGCCGCCACCCCCTGCTGGAAATCCTGCGTGCGCGCGCCCTGCAGGAAGGCCTGGCGCTCGCGCTCGAGCTGCCCGCCCAGCGAATGCTCGAAAGACTCGCGCATCAGGCGCTTGAGCCGCCCGTAGGCCAGGGTCGGGCCCTCGGCCAGCTGCCGGGCCACGGCCAGCGCCTGCTCGCGCAACTGCGCCGCCGGCACCAGGCGATTGACCACGCCCAGTTCCAGCGCCTGCGCCGCGTCCAGGCGCTCGCCCAGCAAGGCGATCTGCAGCGCCCGGCGCAGGCCCACGATGCGCGGCAGGGCCCACGAGGCGTTCACGTCGCAACTCGCCCCGATCTGCGCGTAGGCCAGCGTGAACACCGCGTCGTCGGCCGCCAGCGCCAGGTCGGCGGCCAGCGCCAGGCTCCAGCTGCCGCCGGCCACCACGCCCTGCAGCGCGGCCACCACCGGCGCATCCAGCGCCGCCAGGCGCTGCACCGATTCGTGCAGCGCGGCGATCAGTTCCCCCGCCACCTGCGCCGCGTCGCCCTCGGCCATGGCCCGCAGGTCCCCCCCCACGCCGAAGCTGCGCCCCGCGCCGCACAGCAGCACGGCACGCACCGAGGCATCGCCGGAGAGTTCGCGGCAGGCGGCCAGGAAGGCCCGCGCCGTGGGCAGGTCCACCACGTTCAGCGCCTGCGGGCGGTTCAGTTCCAGCACCGCCACCGCGCCATCGCGCTGCAGGCGTACCGGGGAGGAGGAAAGTTCGGAGCTCATCGCAAACCTGGAAGTGGGATGCACCCCAGCGTACGCGAGCCCAGCCCCGCGCCGCAAGAAGGGCCCCTTCGCCGGCCCGCCGCACGCGCCGGCGCGATGGGCACTACGATTTCCCCCAACCCGGCGCCCGCCCCGGCGGCGCCGTCCCCACCCCCACGAGACCCCCGATGAAATACCTGCACACCATGGTCCGCGTGACCGACCTGGACGCCTCCCTGGCCTTCTACCGCGACGCCCTGGGCCTGCACGAAGTGCGCCGCATGGACCACCAGCAGGGCCGCTTCACCCTGGTCTACCTGGCCGCCCCCGGCGACGAGGACGCCCAGGTCGAGCTGACCTACAACTGGGACCCCGAGACCTACACCGGCGGGCGCAATTTCGGGCACCTGGCCTACGCGGTGGACAACATCTACGAGGCCTGCGAGCGCCTGCAGTCCCATGGCGTGACCATCCTGCGTCCGCCCCGCGACGGCCGCATGGCCTTCGTGCGTTCGCCCGACCAGATCTCCATCGAGCTGCTGCAGCGCGGCGAGGCCCTGCCCCCCGCCAAGCCCTGGACCGACATGCCCAACGTGGGCAGCTGGTAAACCCCGCCGCGCCCCCGCGCCCGGCCGGCACCGCCAGGCACCACCCAGCAGATCCAGGCTCCATGCTGCGCGAAGCCCTGCGCCGCCGCGTGCGCATCGTCGCCGGTGGCGACGGCCGCGCGCCGGTGCAATACCTGCAGCCGGCCGGCGACCCCGGCCTGTTCGGCCCCGACTCGCAGACCTGGAGGGTGCACGCGGATTTCCCCTCCATGATGGTCGGGGGCATCGGCGCGCTGGTGCTGCAGGCGCTGCACCCCCTGGCCCTGGCCGGCGTGTGGGACCACTCCTCCTTCCGCCAGGACCTGCGCGGGCGCCTGGCGCGCACCGCGCGCTTCATCGCCGAGACCAGCTACGGCTCCAGCGCCATGGCCGAGCAGGCGCTGGCGCGGGTGCGCGCCATCCACACCCAGGTGCGCGGCCGCCACCCCGACGGCCGCGAATACCGCGCCGACGACCCGCGGCTGCTGTACTGGGTGCACCTGAGCGAGACCTGGAGTTTCCTGCACGCCCACCGCGTGTTCGTCGACCCCCGCATGCCCCTGGAGCGCCGCGACCGCTATTTCGACGAAATGGCCCGCATCCCCCTCGCGCTGGGCTGCGTGGAGCAGGCCCTGCCCCATGCGCGCATCGCCCGCGGCGAGCAGCAGGCGCGCGAGGACCTCGCGGCCTACCACGCCGAGCTCGAGTTCTCCGAGCGCTCCCGCTTCGTGCTCGACCTGCTGCAGCGCATGCCCGCCGCCGACGCCCCCGGCGGCCTGCAGCAGCTGTTCGTGCAGGCCGCGCTGCACGAACTGCCCGACTGGGCCTACCCCCTGCTGGGCCTGCCCGCGCCCTCGCCCGTGCGCCGCGAGGCCCTGCGCGCCGGCATCCGGGTGCTCGCCCAGCCGCTGCGCTGGGCCCTGCGCGACGGCGTGGCCGCGCACGCGCGCCGGCGCATGGGGCGAGGCTGAGCCCGGACCAGTGTGGGATGCCCCTGCGGCGCTGGCTCGCGGCCACGCCCCGCGTTCAAGTCCACATCAGAGCCATGCCAGGCTGTAATGCGTGAGCAAGACGCCGAGAAAGACCTGCACAAGGAAGGTGAACCAGAACAGCACAGGTTGCTCGCTGCGCTCCACGGTGCGTTGCCAGCCACCGCGCCCCAGCGGCAACTGTCCTCTCAGCAGCCCCTGCAAGGCAATGGCCAGCATGCCCACGCCAAGAATGAGGATGACGCCTCCCTTGATGCGCGCAATCGTGTGAACAGACAGCGGTGATGGCGCCATGGTCATGGCCCTCAGCACCGGATCCGCATGCCAGCTGCGGCACCGACCCGCCCGTCCTGGGTACGCTCAGGCCCAGCGTGGGCGCCGTGTTGTGGCGCAGGACCTCGGCAGCACGACATGTTCGCTCCTCCGGAAGCCCGAATGGGAAGACCGATGGTAGATTTTGAGCATGACCATCGCAATGAGACGACCGTCGTAAGACCTTTGTCGGCTGCACCAGGGCGGATGCGGCTGAAATCACAAACGCGTCTACAGGGTGTACAGCGCGATACGCACAATGGCCTGTCCGCCAACCACCATGCCCCCGACCTCACCTGCCCGGCCCGTGGCCCCCGCCAAGCGCTTGCTGCGCAGAGCGAGCCTGGGGTGTCTGCTGGGCGCCATCCTGAGCCTCGCGCCGCTGGTCCCAGGCCTGCAGGGGACGTACTGGGTGCCGGGGTTGGAATTCGTCGCCACTGGGACTTTCCTAGGCTGCTCCTGGCTATGCTGGTTGGCCAGCAAGCGTAAGCGCTGAAGGTGAGTCCCTGCGGGGTAGCTCCCCAATCCACCTTTCACGAACGACATGGAGTGATACAGCCCATGGGCCCCGTCACGATCCGTCAAACGATGTTTTACCGCGGTGCCAGATCGGAGCGCCAGATGGAAGTCGCGCTGAAAAAAATGGGCAACAGCACCGCGGTGGTGATCCCGCCCCCGGTCCTCAGGGACTTGGGCATGGGCGTCGACCTGAAGGCCCCACCGCCGGCGGACCTGGCGCTGTGGGACCTGGCGCGGCCCGTGGGTGGCGAGGTCCTGTGATGGCCGTCTTCGATCGGGGCGACATCGTGAGCGTGCGACAGACACCGGCTGCAAGACGCAGGGTGTCGCCCTGGTGAACAAGATCCGCATGCTCGACCTGGCAGCCCGCTAGGCACGCAAGGTCGAGCGAGCCCCCAGCGCCCTAATCCGGCTCGCGCTCGAACAGCCGGACCCCGGCGGCGCGTGCCGCCTCGGCCAGCGCGCCGTTCAGCGTGGCCAGCGCGAACTGCTCGCGCATGGCCAGCTCCAGATACGCGGCATCGTGCGCGCTGATGCCGAAGCGCCGCGCCAGCTCCAGGGTGCGCCCCAGGCCGTGCAGGGCCGTGGCCTCGTCGATGTGCAGGTCCAGGCGCCCCAGCAACTCCACGAAGGCGCGTGCCCGCGCCGCGCTGACCACGCCGTCGCTTTCCGCGCGGGCCACGAGGCTGGCCGTGTCCAGGGTCCAGGAGGCCGGCACCCAGGCGCTGACCAGGCCCAGCTCGTCGAGCACGGACTCGGCGTAGGCGATGCCCGCCGGCCGGCTTTGCGGCAGCAGCCACAGCGCGGACACCGAATGGTCGACGACCAGGCTCATGGCTGGCCTTCGTGCAACCGCTCCGCCGCCCCCATCACCCTCTCGGGCGACTCGGGCAACCCGGACAACTCCTGCAAGCCGGGCGCGAGGCCGCCCGGGGCGCGCCCCGACTCGCCGCCCCCATCCAGCATGAAACGTCGCATGCTCTCGGCCGCCTGGCGGCGGTCCTTGCCCCGCTCGGCGCGCGGCGGCACCAGCTCGGCGATGGCCTGCCCGCGCAGGGTGATCACGTATTGCTTGCCGGCGCTCACTCCCCGCAGGAGTTCGGCCAGTTTGGTCTTGGCTTCGTAGGAGCCGATTTCCGTCAGCATGGATTCATCCCCCTCCGCCCGATAACCGGGACGACGACCGACCAGATAGCCGACCAGTCGATTCGCGGTATTTGCTGGTCCGGGTTGAAACATCCTATCCCCACCCCCGACATTCAGGCCGCGAGTTTGTGCTTGAATGTAACAACTGTGTATTCATGCGATAGTAACAGACGGCAATATCGCCGAATGGATCGTTTCGATCCATTATGGGGCCAATACTCTCTCCGAACCCCCTGCCCCGCTCTGACGGCGAGCAATTTCAGGGACGGTGCGTCCCCTTCGGGGCCTGCGCGCGCGCCCGGCCGAAGCCGGTTCATGACAGGAGACGCCCACTCTGTCTCCTGTAACGATGTTTTAGGACAGTGTTTGCGACCCGCCTGGCCCGGCGAGGAAGCAATCTCCAGAACTACCCGAATGACACGACCGTCGCGCGTGTTATGTCATCCATGGTTCTGTCTTATTTCCCTGTTAAATTCCTTGACGCTATTAATCATGTCTTTCCGGCGCGCGCGTGCGCAGGGCCCCGGGCGTTCCCTGGAATGTCCCCCAGGCGGGCCGCGCTGCGCCGGTGAATATCCCCTCCCTGCGACGTAGCGAATCTTGGCCAGCACTGCTTCCCCCCACCCCGTCGCCATCGTCGGCATCGCCATGCGCCTGCCCGGCGACCTGCGGCACGAACACGAGCTGTGGCAGGCCCTGCTGGCCGGGCGCGACCTGGTCGGCCACATCGACCCCGCCCGCTGGGCCACCGACACCCTGCAGCACCCCAGCCGCGCCGAGCCCGGGCGCAGCATCACCTTCGCCGCCGGCGTGCTCAGCGGCATCGACCAGTTCGACGCCGGCTTTTTCGGCATTTCCCCGCGCGAGGCCCAGCTCATGGACCCGCAGCAACGCCTGCTGCTGGAGCTGGCCTGGGAGGCCCTGGAAGACGCCGGCCTGCCCGCCTCCCGACTGGCCGGCAGCGACTGCGCGGTGTACCTGGGCATCTCCGGGCTGGACTACGGCATGCGCGTGCTCGACGACCTCTCGGTCATGGGCGCGCACAGCATGACCGGCAACACCATGAGCGTGGCGGCCAACCGCCTGTCCTACGTGTTCGACCTGCACGGCCCCAGCGTGGCCGTGGACACCGCCTGCTCCTCCTCCCTGGTGGCCCTGCACCACGCCTGCGCAGCGCTGCAGCGCGGCGAGGCCGGCGCGGCCCTGGTGGGCGGGGTCAACGTGCTGCTGCACCCCTACCCCTTCGTCGGCTTCACCAAGGCCTCCATGCTGTCGGCGCAGGGCCGCTGCCGCCCCTTCTCCGAAGGCGCCGACGGCTATGTGCGCGCCGAGGGCGCGGCCATGCTGCTGCTCAAGCCCCTGGAGCAGGCCCTGCGCGACGGCGACCGCATCCACGGCGTGGTGCGCGCCAGCGGGGTCAACACCGACGGCGCGCGCAAGAGCGGCCTGACCATTCCCAGCGGCCAGGCCCAGGCCGAACTCATGCGCAAGGTGCTGGCCCAGGCCGAGCTGCGGCCCGCCGAGGTGGACTACCTCGAGGCCCATGGCACCGGCACGCGCATCGGCGACCCCATCGAGGCCTCGGCCATCTCCGCCGCCTACGCGCGGGCGCGCGAGGCCGCCCTGCCCATCGGCTCCATCAAGAGCAACCTGGGCCACCTGGAGCCCGCCTCCGGCATGGCCGGCCTGCTCAAGGCCCTGCTGGTGCTCAAGCACGGCGTGGTGCCCCCCACCCTGGTGCCCGGC
>JAKBBP010000066.1 GCA_021808445.1 Pseudomonadota bacterium | reverse complement strand
CGACGACCTTCTTCGCCGGGGCCTTCTTGGCGGCGGCCTTCTTGGCCGGCGCGGCCTTCTTGGCGACGACCTTCTTCGCCGGGGCCTTCTTGGCGACGGCCTTCTTGGCCGGCGCGGCCTTCTTGGCCACGGCCTTCTTCGCCGGCGCGGCCTTCTTCGCCACAGCCTTCTTCGCCGGGGCCTTCTTCGCGGCAGCTTTCTTCGCGGCCGGTTTCTTGGTTGCAGTTGCCATGTTGATTCTCCTAGTTCACGTGTTTTAGAGGTCCAACCTCATCGGTCACATCCAAAGCTCCTCATGGCCCCGCCTCCCGGCGGTCTCCGATACGGGACATTTGCAAATGCGCCGATGGGCAAAACCCCGCACGCACCAGCGCTGGCGCGTCCGGGGCCATTCGCGGCGGGCCCTGCGGCCTGCACCGTGAATGTGGGGTGGCCGAGGCAGGCGAGGCCCGGAAGGGCCTGCACGCGAGCCACGGCTCGCGGCTGCGTCGCGCCGGCGGTACCGCGGCCGGCACGGCGGCACGCGGTGGCGCGGCCATGCTGGGCGAGTACTGCGAGGCGGGACGAGCGGCGAAACTTCAACGAGGTGATCCTGAAAAACAAAGGAGGGCCGGCAAGCGCGAGGCCACGGCCACGGCGGCAGCGCAGGCTGGAATGGGCGGCAAGCGCATCATTCCCAGGACAGGGCTCCGCCTGATTGGTACTCGATGACCCGTGTCTCGAAGAAGTTGCGTTCCTTCTTCAGGTCGATCATTTCACTCATCCACGGGAAGGGGTTTTCCTCGTTCGGGAACATCGGATCCAGACCGATCTGCTGCGCCCGGCGGTTGGCGATGAATCGCAGGTAACCCTTGAACATCGAGGCGTTCAGCCCCAGCACGCCGCGAGGCATCGTGTCCTCCGCATAGGCGTACTCGAGTTGCACCGCCCGCTGGAACAGCGCGGTGATTTCTTCCTTGAACTCGCGAGTCCACAGGTGCGGATTCTCGAGCTTGATCTGATTCACCAGGTCGATGCCGAAATTGCAGTGCATCGACTCGTCGCGCAGGATGTACTGGTACTGCTCGGCGGCACCGGTCATCTTGTTCTGGCGGCCCATGGCCAGGATCTGCGTGAACCCCACATAGAAGAACAGGCCTTCCATGAGACAGGCGAACACGATGATCGAGCGCAGCAGTTCCTGGTCGTTGCGCTCGGTGCCCCCGAAGGCCGAGGTGCGGAAGCCGGGGTTGGTCAGGATGTCGATGAACGGGATGAGGAATTCATCCTTGTCGCGGATCGACTTGACCTCGTGGTAGGCGTTGAAGATCTCGCCTTCGTCCAGGCCCAGGGACTCGACGATGTACTGGTAGGCGTGGGTGTGGATGGCTTCCTCGAAGGCCTGGCGCAGCAGGAACTGGCGGCATTCAGGGTTCGTGATGTGGCGGTAGGTGCCCAGCACGATGTTGTTCGCCGCCAGCGAGTCGGCGGTGACGAAAAAGCCGAGATTGCGCTTGACGATCCTGCGCTCGTCGTCGCTGAGCGCATGCGGATCCTTCCACAGTGCGATGTCGCGCGACATGTTGACCTCCTGCGGCATCCAGTGGTTCGCACAGGAGGAGAGGTACTTGTCCCAGGCCCACTTGTACTTGAAGGGCACGAGCTGGTTGACGTCGGCGCGGCAATTGATGATGCGCTTGTCCTCGGCGCGCACGCGTGCCTCGGAGGCTGCGCGCTGACTGTAGGACTCGTCCGCCTGCGAGTCGGCGCGAGCCGACGGAATCGCGGGACTCGCGGGAGCGGGGGATGTCCGGGTGGCGGAGACCGCCGTCTGCAAGGACGGGGAAACCGAGGGCGAAACGTCCGGCATGCGGCCGGTTGCAGGTCCGCTGGTGTTTGCGGTGTTGTCGTCCCAATGGAGCATGTCTTTCCCTTCGTTCAATTATCAGGTGTTCATGACAAAGCATCAACACGATAGGGTGTCATGCAATCCAAACCAATCGATTGCACACATTACTTTGATGCCAAAATCCAACGACGCGGCATGACGAGGTCGTGGAGCACGGCTCGACATGCCGCACCGGATCACTGGCAGGCCTCGCAGGTCGGATCGTCGATGGCGCAGAACTTGATGTCGCTGCCGGCGGTCGGGGGCACCAGGGCCTCGGGGTGCGCAGCCAGCGTGGGCGCGGCTTCGGCCTGCGGCACCGCGTTCAATCGCCCGCTGCGCACGGTGGATTTCTCGGCATGCGTGGCTCCGGTGGTGCGCAGGTAGTACGTGGTCTTCAGGCCGCGCAGCCAGGCCAGCTTGTAGGTTTCGTCGAGCTTCTTGCCCGAGGCGCCCGCCATGTAGATGTTCAGCGACTGCGCCTGGTCGATCCACTTGCTGCGGCGTGCGGCGGCCTCGATGATCCACGACGCGTCGATCTCGAAGGCCGTGGCGTACAGGGCCTTCAGATCGGCGGGGATGCGATCGATGGGCTGCACGCTGCCATCGAAGTACTTCAGGTCGGCGACCATGACCTGGTCCCACAGCCCCCGCGCCTTCAGGTCGCGCACCAGGTACTGGTTGATCACCGTGAACTCGCCCGACAGGTTGGACTTCACGTACAGGTTCTGGAAGGTCGGCTCGATGCAGGCGTCCACCCCGATGATGTTGGAGATGGTTGCGGTCGGCGCGATGGCCACGCAATTGGAATTGCGCATGCCGTGCTCGCGCACGCGTTGGCGCAGCGCCTCCCAGTCCAGGCTCGTGGAATCGTCCACCTCCACGTAGCCTCCGCGCTGCTCGGCCAGCAGCTTGAGCGTGTCGTGCGGGAGGATGCCGCGGTCCCAGAGCGAACCGGTGTAGCTGCTGTAGCGCCCACGCTCGGCGGCAAGCTCGGTCGAAGCCCAGTAGGCCTGGTAGCACACCGCCTCCATCGAGCGATCCGCGAATTCCACGGCCTGTTGCGAGCCGTAGGGAATGCGGGCCAGATGCAGGCAGTCCTGGAATCCCATGATCCCCAGGCCCACGGGACGGTGGCGAAGGTTCGAATTGCGGGCCTTGCCGACGGCGTAGTAATTGATGTCGATGACGTTGTCGAGCATGCGCATGGCCGTGGAGACCGTGCGCTTGAGCTTGGCGTGGTCCAGACCCCACCGGCCCTGGTCGTCCTGGCGCAGGTGGGCGACCAGGTTGACCGAGCCCAGGTTGCACACGGCGATCTCGCTGCCGCTGGTGTTCAGCGTGATCTCGGTGCACAGGTTGCTCGAGTGCACCACGCCGGCATGCTGCTGCGGGCTGCGCACGTTGCAGGCGTCCTTGAAGGTGATCCAGGGGTGCCCGGTCTCGAACAGCATGGTGAGCATCTTGCGCCACAGCTGGGTGGCAGGGATGGTCTTGTGCAGCTTGATCTCGCCGCTGGCCGCGCGTTGCTCATAGCGCAGGTAGGCCTGCTCGAAGTCCTGGCCGAAGCGGTCGTGCAGGTCGGGCACGTCCGAGGGCGAGAACAGGGTCCAGTTGCCGCCTTCCATGACCCGCTTCATGAACAGGTCGGGAATCCAGTTGGCGGTGTTCATGTCATGGGTGCGCCGGCGGTCGTCGCCCGTGTTCTTGCGCAGCTCCAGGAATTCCTCGATGTCCAGGTGCCAGGCCTCGAGGTAGGCGCACACCGCGCCCTTGCGCTTGCCGCCCTGGTTCACCGCCACCGCCGTGTCGTTGACCACCTTCAGGAAGGGGACCACCCCCTGCGACTTGCCGTTCGTGCCCTTGATGTGGCTGCCCAGTGCGCGCACGCGGGTCCAGTCGTTGCCCAGGCCACCGGCGAACTTGGACAGCAGGGCGTTTTCCTTGATGGCCTCGTAGATGCCGTCCAGGTCGTCGGCCACGGTCGTCAGGTAGCAGCTCGACAACTGCGAGCGCCGCGTGCCCGCATTGAACAGCGTGGGGGTGCTGGCCATGAAATCGAAGCGCGACAGCACCTCGTAGAACTCGATGGCACGCGCCTCGCGGTCGATCTCGCCCAGCGAAAGCCCCATCGCCACGCGCATGAAGAAGGCCTGCGGCAGCTCGATGCGCCGGCCATCCTTGTTGTGGCGGGTGTCGGCGCGGTTGGTCAGGAAGTAGCGGTCGTACAGGGTCTGCAGGCCGAGATAGTCGAATTCCAGGTCGCGCTCGGGCTTGAGCGCGGCGCCCAGGCGTGCCAGGTCGAACTGCCCCAGGCGTTCGTCGAGCAGCTCCAGCTCGATGCCCTCGCGCACGAAGTGGGGGAAGTACTCGGCATAGCGCTGGCTCATCTGCGCCTGCGTCGCCTCTTCGCCAAGCACGTCCCGGCGGATGGTGTGCAGCAGCAAGCGGGCGGTGGCCTTGGCATAGCCGGGATCACTTTCGATGAGGGTGCGCGCGGCCAGGATGGCGGCCTTGTACACCTCGTCCATCGGAACGCCGTCGTACAGATTGCGCTGGGTTTCCGCCAGGATGGGGTCGGGGCGGACGTCGGCCCCGAGATCGGCGCAGGCCGAGCGGATCAGGTCCTGCAGCGCGTCCAGGTCCAGCGGACGGCGCACGCCACCATCCGTGACCTGCAGTTCCTGCGGCCTGGGGGCCTCCTGCTCGCGCTGGCGCGCGCGCTCCTGGGCGCGACGCTCGCGGTACAGCACGTAGGCTCGCGCCACCTCATGGTGGCCGGCGCGCATCAGCGCCAGTTCGGCATGGTCCTGGATGTCCTCGATGTGGAAGGTGCCGCCACCGGGTCGGCTGCGCATCAGCGCGCGAAGCACCGACTGGGTCAGCTCCTCGACCTGTTCGCGCATGCTCGCCGAGGCCGCGCTCGAGCCGCCCTGCACGGCGAGAAAGGCCTTGGTCAGCGCGATCTGGATCTTCGCCGGTTCGAAGCCGACCACGGCTCCGTTGCGCCGGATGATCTTGTAGTCGCTGTAGGCCTGGCCTGCAGCGCCCTCTTCGGGGCTTTGCGGCGCGGGCATCGCGGCCTGGGTCGGGGAAATGTCGGTGCTCAGATTCACGCAGGTTCTCCTGAAAAACGGGCCGCGCCGCCTCGTGGCTTCATGGCGCGCGGCACGGATGCGGTACCCGCCGCGGACGATCGCGCGCGCGCGTCCGGGGGGATGGGCGGCATCGCGCGCGGACTCTTCGAGTCACCGCGCCCACGATGCCGGGATCGGGCTCTCGCGGCGCATGCCCGTGATGCCGCGAAAGACCCTGTCGGGCACTATATCTAGCGTTGGAACGCTGCGCAATACCCTATAGCTAGCGCCCGTCTGTCCCACAGGCTGGACACCGGCTATGCACAGCTTTTTCCACAGGGGCGGACCCGCGCGCGCGGCCTGGCGCCTCGGCCGGGCGCGTGGATGCATCCCTGAGCGATGGCTCCCGGCTGTTGCGCGCGGGGAACGTCCTCGCCTCAGGCGCGGGTTTCAGGCGAAGGGTGGAAGCGCCGCGTCGGGCAGCGCGGTCGCCCGGCGCACGAAATCCCAGTCGAAATGGGGTCCCGGATCGGTCTTGCGCCCGGGCGCGATATCGCTGTGGCCGGCGATGGCTCGCACAGGATGGCTCTCGAGCAGCGCGCCCAGCAGCGCTGCCAGGCTCTCGTACTGCGCCGGCTCGTAGGCGAGGGCGTCGCAGCCCTCGAGCTCGATGCCCACGCTGAAGTCATTGCAGCGCGTGCGCCCCCACAGGCTCGAAGCCCCGGCATGCCAGGCCCGCTGCTCGCAGGACACGTACTGCCTGAGTTCGCCGTCGCGGGCGATGAAGAAGTGCGAGGAAACCCTCAGCCCGCGCAGCGTCGCGAAGTCCGCGTGTGCGTCGCAGTCGAGCTGGCCCATGAACAGCGCATCCACATGCCCCGTGCCGAAGCGTCCCTCGGGCAGCGAGATGCCGTGCAGGACGATCAGCTCCACGGCCGATTGCGCGGGGCGTGGGTCGAAGTGCGGCGAGTCACGGCGCAGCGCGTGGCGGTACCAGCCGGCTTCGAACAAGGCCTGGGGCTGCGCGCGCATGGGCTCAGTGCTCATCGAACCGAAGGCGCCGCAGGCGCCACTGCAACTGCAGGGGCAGCAGGCCCAGCAGACGCGCGGCGGCTTCCAGGTCGCCCTGGCCCTCGAGCAGCGCCTGGCGCAGGGTGTCGCGCTCGATGTCGTCGAGGCAGGCCGCCAGGTCTTCGATCTCCTCGTCCTCCGCGTCCGCGCCCGTGACCGCAAGGGCCTGGGGCTGCCCCTCGACGGCCGGCGCTGCATCCTGTCCCGCTCCCCGCGCCGGCGTGAGCGCCTGCGCCTGCTCCGGCTGCTGGGCTCCGGGCTGCGATGGCGCCTGCGCCTGCAGGCCGCCCTGCGCGCCCGGGTAGGCCGGCGCAGCTGTGCGCTCGGCGTCGGGCTCCAGGTCCTGCGCGCCGATCCGGTCGCTGGCGGCCATGGTCGCCGCGCGGTGCAAAAGGTTCTCCAGTTCGCGAACATTGCCCGCGAACCCGAGTCCACGCAGTCGATGCAGCGCAGCATCGTCCAGGCGCAGGCCCGGACGCTCGTGCTCGTGCCGGATGCGAGCCAGCAGCGCGTCCACCAGCAAGGGCAGGTCGTCCAGGCGTTCGCGCAATGGCGGCATGGTCACCGCGATCACGTTCAGCCTGTAATACAGATCCTGGCGGAAACTGCCCTCGTACACACAACGTTGCAGGTCGCGATGCGTGGCACTGACCAGGCGCACGTCCACGGGGGTCTCCGCCGTCTCGCCGATGGCGCGGACCTTGCGTTCCTGCACCGCACGCAGCAGCTTGGCCTGCATGGACAGCGGCAACTCTCCGATTTCGTCCAGGAACAGGGTGCCACCGGCGGCCGCCGCGAAAAAGCCCTCATGCGCGCTGGTGGCGCCGGTGAAGGCACCCTTGCGATAGCCGAAGAACTCGGCCTCGAGCAGGTGTTCGGGAATGGCGCTGCAGTTCACGGCCACGAAGGGGCCGCCGGCGCGATTGCTCAGTTCGTGCAGCGCGCGCGCGGCGAGCTCCTTGCCCGTGCCGGATTCACCCTGGATCAGCACCGGTGCCATGCCCCTCGCGCAGCGCCGCAGCGTCTGCTTGACCGCCAGCATCGGCGCGGATTCGCCCACCATCGCCTGCAGGGCGGCCGTGGTCGGCAGCGGCGCGGGGGCGTCGCGGTGGCCCAGCGCCGAGCGCACCACCTGGCGCAGCTGCGAGAGCTCCACCGGCTTGGTCAGGTAGTCGTAGGCGCCCAGCTTCAGGGCTTGCACCGCGCTGGCCGCGCTGCCGTAGGCGGTGGCCATGATGATGCGCTCCGCGCGCCGCTGGGTCTGCGCCCACGCCAGGATGTCCGTGCCCTCTCCGTCGGGCAGGCGCATGTCGACGATGGCCACTTCGTATTCGTGGCGCGCCAGGCATTGCAGGGCCTGCGCCACGCTGCCGGCCTCGTCGGCCTGCCAGCCTTCGCGCAGCAGCGTGAGCACGTAGAGTTCACGCAGATCGGGCTCGTCGTCGACGACGAGCATGCGGATCGGGGATGGATGGTCGTGCATGGTGGGCATTCGTGAGCCGGCTCGCTCAGGCTCCCGGGGCCGGCGCCACCACGCCGATGACGAATTCGCCGTGGGTGCCCCCCTGCTGCACCACGCGGTAGAAGAGGCGGGCGCCGTAGCGTGAGCAAAGCTCCTGGCAAATATAAAGGCCCAGGCCCGTGCCGCGGCTGTCGGTGGTGAAGAAAGGCTCGAAGATCTGGGTTCGCAGCGTCGGGGCCACCACCGGCCCGTCGTTGGCCACCGCCAGTTCGCGCAAATGCGGGCCGCCACGCAGCGAAATGCGGATCGCGCCCGGAGCGTGGCTGGCAAAGCGCTGGGCGTTGTTCAGCAGGTTGACGATCACCCGGCGCAATTGCTGGGGGTCGAATTCGAGCGTGGCCTGGACGTCCTGCGCCTCCAGCACGATACGTCCCGGCGTGTCGGCGTCGAACTCGGCCACCAGTTCGCGCAGCATGCGCATGGGCTGCAGCACGACCGGAGAGCGGGTTCCCGAGCGCCCCAGGTCGAGCACGTCCTCGACGATGCGATTGAGTCGGTCGACGTTCTGCGCGATCAGCTCGGACATGCGCATGCGCTGGGATTCGCTCAGCCCATGTTCCGCCGCCAGTTCGTTGGCGTGGGCGATGGCCCCCAGAGGATTGCGGATCTCGTGCGCCAGCGCGGCCACCAGGCGGCCCAGCGCGGCCAGTTTGTCCTGCTGGATCTGGTTGCCGATGTCGCGCATGTCCTGCACGAACACCACGTAGGCCGGTCCGCCGGGCAGGTGGCGCAGCGGCTGGACATGGGCACGCAGGCGAAGTCCGTCGATGTTCTCGAATTGCAGCGGCGCGGAAGGTCGCGCGCTGGAGGCGAGTGCCCGCAGGCGCTCGCCCAGCGGGGCGAGCGCCGGATCGGCGAGGTTCCAGGCTCCGGGGGCCAGCTCCTCCGGCGTGCCCGGCATGCCCAGCAGGGTCGCCGCCGCCGGGTTGGCGGCCTCCACGCGCATGCGCGCGTCCACGACCAGCACGCCGTCCGGGTGTTCCAGCAGCACGTGGCGGTTGATGGCCAGCTGACGCCCGGCGCGGATCTCGCTGCTGCGGGCGCGTTGCTCCTGGCGCACCAGGCGGCGCGAGAGCTGCCAGGCCAGCGCGCCCATGGCGAAATACGCCGCGCCGACAAAACCCGCCGAGAACAGTTGAAGCTCGCCGCCGGTTCCCCAGGCCTGCACTCCCAGCAGCGCCTGTCCCAGCAGCAGCAGGCTGACGGCGGCCGCGGTGGTCAGCGTGAAACGCAGGGTTCCCCATACGCCGGAGGCCAGCACCGGCAGGGTGTAGCTGAGCACCAGCTCGCGCGCGGTACTCCCCGCCAGCCATTGCAGCAGGGTGTAGGCCAGCAGGTCGAACACCACGGCCGACAGCACCTGCCAGGCGAAACCCCGCGTGGTCAGCAGGCTGAGCAGCCATTGGCCCAGCACGCCCAGCACGTACACCGCGGCCACCGCCATGCCGACGCCCCCACGGTGTTCACCCAGCGCGTTGAGGATGAACCAGCCGAGCAGGATGCTGCCCATGACCAGTCTCGCCGCGCCCAGGACGCGAAAGGAGCGCAGGCGCTCCCGCGATGGCGTGCTGCCGGAGATCAGGCGGGTGGTGAGCGAGTCGGACGACCGGGCCTGGCGGCGCTCGAAGGCGAAGCCGCTGTCCGGGCCGGCGGCCTGCTCAGCCCTGCCGGGCATGTTCGGCGCAGCAATACGGCCGGTGCTGGGCGTCCCACACGCAGCGGCTGGCCGGTACGTTGACCCCGCAGCGCGTGCACGCATGCATCGGCTCCGGAGCGCTGAGGCTTTGCGTCCTGCTTCGTTCCTCGGACACCTGCTGCGAGGAACGATTCTTCTTGTGCAGCATCAGCGCGACGATCACGACAATGAACAGCAGCAGGTATTTCATATCGTCCTCACCGGTGCAGGATGACCTGGAGCACGAAGCGCGAGCCCACGTAGCTCAGCAGCAGCAGCGCCGATCCGGAGAACAGCCAGCGCAGCGCGCGGCGGCCGCGCCATCCCAGCATCCTGCGCCCGGTCAGAAGCACGGCGAACAGCAGCCACGAAGCCACGCCGAACACCGTCTGGTGATTGAACTCGAAGGGTCGGCCGAACAGGCGCGTGCTGAACAGCGCGGCGAACACCAGCGAGGCGGTGAGCAGCACGAAGCCCAGCGCGGCCAGGCGGTAGGTGAGCTTTTCCAGGGTCAGCAGTGGCAGCGCGGGCCCCAGGCCGGCCAGCCCCGGGCGGCGCTGGTGCAGGGCGCGTTCGGCGGACCACAGCATCACGCCATGCAGGACCGCGGCGCCGAACAGCCCGTAGGCGGCAATGCCCATGGCCCAGTGCAGGGAGAAGGCGATGCCGGCGCCCGGAGGCGCCAGCCGGTAGGGGGGAAAGAACCATGTCAGCAGCAAGGACACGGCCGCCAGCAGGCAGATCCAGGAGCGCAGGCCCTGCAGCGGGTAGTACAGGCTTTCCACCCAGTACACCGCGGCCACCAGCCAGAAGGTCAGCGAAAGGGCCGGAGCGAAGCCGAAGTCGGGCTCGTGCATGCCCTCGAGCACCAGCGCGAAGGTGGTGGCGTGGGCCGCCCAGGCCAGCAGCATGGCCAGGGAGGAGAGGTCGCGCCCCGGGGGGGCACTTTGCGCGCGCCGCGCGTTCAGCACCCGCGGACGGCCCAGGAACGCCGCCAACAGGTACAGTGCGAAGGCCAGGCCGTTGACTAAAATCCACATGTTTCAAGTTTAACCGAGCCCTCTCGGGAGCAGGCCGGGCTGGTCCCGGCACCGCCGCGCCACCCGGTACCATCGAGTACCACCCGGCGCCACCCGGCGTCAGCCGGTGCCGCTCGGCATCATTGGGTCCCCTCCACATGCTGAACAACCTTACCCAGCGCCTGTCCCAGGTCGTCAAGACCGTGCGCGGACAGGCCCGCATCACCGAATCCAACGTCTCCGACATGTTGCGCGAGGTGCGCCTGGCGCTGCTCGAGGCCGACGTGGCGCTGCCCGTGGTGCGCGAGTTCACCCAGCATGTGAAGGAGCGCGCGCTGGGCCAGGAGGTCGTGGGCTCGCTCAGCCCCGGGCAGGCGCTGGTGGGCGTCGTGCACAAGGAACTGGCTGCGCTGATGGGCAGCGGCAGCGCGGCGTTGAACCTGGCGGTGCAGCCGCCCGCGGTGGTGCTGATGGCCGGCCTGCAGGGCGCCGGCAAGACCACGACCACGGCCAAGCTGGCCAAGTGGCTGGTCGAGCGCCAGCGCAAGAAGGTGCTGACCGTCTCGGCCGACGTGTACCGCCCCGCGGCCATCGAACAGCTGCGCAGCGTCACCGGACAGGCCGGAGCCGAGTTCCTGGAGTCGTCGCCCCAGGAAAAGCCCCTGGACATCGCCCGAAGGGCGCTGGCCTATGCCCGCGCCCACCACGTGGAGGTGCTGCTGGTCGACACCGCCGGCCGCCTGGCGGTGGACGAGCAGATGATGCGCGAGATCCGCGAACTTCACGAGGCCCTGGATCCGGTGGAGACCCTGTTCGTCGTCGATGCCATGCAGGGGCAGGACGCGCTGGCCACGGCGCGCGCCTTCCACGATGCGCTGCCGCTGACCGGCGTGGTGCTGACCAAGCTCGACGGCGACGCGCGCGGCGGTGCCGCGCTGTCGGTGCATCACGTCACCGGCGCGCCGATCAAGTTCGCCGGTGTCTCGGAGAAGATCGACGGCCTGGAGGCCTTCGACGCGCAGCGCATGGCCGACCGCATCCTCGGCATGGGCGATGTGCTGGCGCTGGTGGAGCAGGCGCAGCGCCATGTCGACGTGCAGGCGGCCGAGAAGCTGGCGCGCAAGGTCAAGTCGGGCGAGCAGTTCGATCTCGACGATTTCCTCATGCAACTCCAGCAGATGAACAAGATGGGCGGCCTGCAGGGCATGCTCGACAAGCTTCCCGCGGAACTCCAGGCGCGCGCAGGGCAGGCCGACATGGACAAGGCCGCGCGCGACGTGCGGCGCATGCAGGGCATCATCTGCTCCATGACCGCGCTGGAGCGTCGCAAGCCCGACCTGATCAAGGCCTCGCGCAAGCGCCGCATCGCCGCCGGCGCCGGCGTGGCCGTGCAGGAGGTCAACCGCCTGCTCGGTCAGTACGAGCAGATGCGCGACATGATGAAGAAGATGAAGGGCGCCAAGATGTTCAAGATGATGCAGCGCATGGGGGGCGGTGCCGGCGGCCTGATGCGGCGTTGAGCCCGCGCGGCCCCGGCCACTTCGCCCGTCAATGCGTGGCGCCGCGGGGTCGCGCCGGCAGCGCCTCGGCCAGCAAGGGCGCGGCGACCTGCCATTGGCGGCTGGCCGCCAGCACCGCGTCCGGATAGGCCGCACGGCCGCGTGAACCGTTGTAGCGACCCAGCGCGTAGAACAGATTGCCGTGCTCCTCGTCGAGGTAGTGGCGCAGGATCACGCAACCGTAGCGCAGGTTCACCCGCATGCGAAACAGCGCCATCTTGTCGCCGTTCCCGATCTGGCGGGTCCAGAACGGCATGACCTGCATCAGCCCCAGCGCGCCCGCGGAGGAGATGGCGTACTTGTTGAATCCGCTTTCCACCTGGATCAGGCCCAGCACCAGCGAGGGTTGCAGGCCGGCGCGCGTGGCTTCGTACCAGATGGTGCGCAGCAGCGCGTGGCGGGCGGCCATGTCGGGGATGCGTTTGCGAAGACGCGAGGACTCGGTGGCCAGCCAGAGCAGGTAACGCACCAGCCGGCGCGGGTCGTGGAAATGCGGGACCGGCGGAGCATCGTCGGAGATCTGCGCCGCCAGGGCCAGGCGCACGGCATCGGACAAGGTTTCCTCGCGTTGCGCGCCGGCCCAGGCGGTGCCGGCGAGCAGCTGCGCCCACACCAGCAGGAGCGCGGCCCCCAGGCGTGCCAGCCTGGCCGGGCGCGCCGCGCGCAGGGGGGGCGAGGGCCCGCGGCCGCTGGTCCGTGGCTCGGGCATCACGGCGAAGCCGGGCGCCTCAACGCCGCGAGCGCGAGCGCAGCAGGGACAGGACTTCGCCGCGCGCCACGCTTGTCGCCGCGGGGTCGCGGCGGTGCTGGTACTCGAGGGTTTGCGCGGCCAGGCCGCGGTCGGACACCACCAGGCGGTGGGGTACGCCGATGAGTTCCCAGTCGGCGAACATCGCGCCAGGGCGCAGGCCGCGGTCGTCCAGGATGGTGTCGAAGCCGGCACCCTGGAGCTCGGCCAGCAGCTGCTCCGCGGCCTCGCGCACGGCGGGGCTGCGATCCATGCCGATGGGGCACAGGACCACCTCGAAGGGCGCCAGCGCGTCGGGCCAGATCATGCCCCGCGCATCGTGGTTCTGCTCGATGCAGGCGCCCAGGATGCGTGTGATGCCGATGCCGTAGCAGCCCATCTCCAGCGCTTGGGACTTGCCCGCCTCGTCGATGTAGTTCGCCTGCAGGGCTTCGGAGTACTTGGTGCCGAGGTAGAACACGTGCCCCACCTCGATTCCGCGACACATGGCCAGGCGTCCGTGGCCATCGGGGCTGGGGTCTCCCTCGACCACGTTGCGGATGTCGGCGACCTCCGGCTCGGGCAGGTCGCGACCCCAGTTGACCCCGGTGTAGTGAAAGTCCGGCTGGTTGGCCCCGACCACGAAATCGTGCATGTTGGCCACGGTGCGATCGGCGACCACCCGCAGCGGCCGGCGCGTGCCGATGGGCCCGATGAAGCCCGGGCGGCAGCCGAACCACTCGATGATCTCGTCCTCGGTGGCCATGCGCGCCTCGCCCAGGCCGGCCAGCTTGCCCACCTTGACCTCATTGACGGCGTGGTCGCCACGCACCAGCAGCAGCACCAGTTGCGTGCCGGCATCCCCGTCGCTGGCCAGGACCACGGACTTGACGGTGGATTGCAGGGCGATGCCAAGCAGCTCGGCCACCTGCTCGCACTTGCCCGCATCCGGCGTGGGTGTGAGCTCGAGCGCCTTGCCTGGCGGCGCGCGATGGGCCAGAAGCGGCAGGGCCTCCGCCTTCTCGACATTCGCCGCGTAGTCGGATTCGGGGCTGTAGGCGATGGCGTCCTCGCCGGTCTCCGCGATGACGTGGAACTCGTGGCTCAGGGACCCACCGATGGCCCCGGAATCGGCGGCCACGGCGCGGAACTCGAAGCCGAAGCGCTCGAAGATGCGCCGGTAGGCCTCGTACATGGCCTCGTAGCTGCGCTGCGCCCCCTCGCGGTCGCGGTCGAAGGAATAGGCGTCCTTCATCGTGAACTCGCGCGCACGCATGACTCCGAAGCGCGGGCGACGCTCGTCGCGGAACTTGGTCTGGATGTGGTAGAAGTTCACCGGAAGCTGGCGCCACGATCGCAACTCGGCGCGCGCGATGTCGGTGATGACTTCCTCCGACGTGGGCTGCACGACGAAGTCGCGCTGGTGCCGGTCCTTCATGCGCAGCAGTTCCGGGCCGAACTTGTCCCAGCGCCCCGATTCCTGCCACAGCTCGGCCGGTTGCACCACCGGCATCAGCAGCTCGATGGCCCCGGCGCGGTTCATCTCCTCGCGCACGATGGCCTCCACCTTGCGCAGGCTGCGCAGGCCCAGCGGCATGTAGGTGTACAGGCCGGCCGCGAGCTTGCGGATCATGCCGGCGCGCAGCATCAGCGCCTGGCTGGCCACGTCGGCATCGGCCGGGGCTTCTTTCTGGGTGGAGATGAAGAATCGGGAAGCGCGCATGAAATCGGCGTGAGTGGATGGGGACGGGCGGGCCGCGAAGCCAGCATTCGCGGGCTCCGGTCACCCCGGCGGCGGCGCCCTGGGGCGTGTTCGCGCAGGGCTGCGGCGTGCCTATAATCAAAACACATTCTAGAAGAACGGGGGCACTGGCCATGTTGGATCGAGAGGGTTATCGTCCCAACGTCGGCATCATTCTGCTCAATCCCAGGAACCAGGTGTTCTGGGGCAAGCGCATCAGCGGGCACTCCTGGCAGTTCCCGCAAGGCGGAATCCACGCCGGCGAAAACCCGGAACAGGCGATGTACCGGGAATTGTTCGAGGAAGTCGGGCTGCGGCCCGCCCATGTGCATGTCCTGGGGCGCACCCGCAACTGGTTGCGCTACGAGGTTCCCCAGCAATACCTGCGCCGCGATCACCGCGGTATCTACAAGGGGCAGAAGCAGATCTGGTTCCTGCTTCGCCTCACCGGGCGCGACAGCGACGTCTGCTTGCGCGCCACCGACCATCCCGAGTTCGATGCATGGCGTTGGAACGATTACTGGGTCGCGCTGGACAGCGTGATCGAATTCAAGCGCGAGGTCTACC
>JAKBBP010000115.1 GCA_021808445.1 Pseudomonadota bacterium | reverse complement strand
GGCGCCGAACGGAAAATCCTTTCCACACCTGTATTGTCTTTCTTGGGGGCCCCTTCATGCAACGCAAGCTCTATGGCCGCGCCGGCGCGCTCGGACTGCTGTTCTGGCTGGGCCTGGCCGCGGCGCAAGCCGCCGGCTCCGAGGCGCCCTCGCTGAACGGACTGCCCGACTATCCGGTGCCGGCCCAACAGCGCGAACGGGCCGAGGCCACCGCACAGAGGGGCGTGCCGGTCGGCGAACTGGCCGCGGGAGCGCCTTCGCGCTACGAGGTACGCAAGGGTGACACGCTGTGGCACATCGCCGGCCTGTACCTGAAGAAGCCCTGGAACTGGCCCGATCTGTGGGGCATGAACCTGGAGCGCATCCGCAATCCACACTGGATCTTCCCCGGCCAGGTGCTGGTGCTGACCATTGTGAACGGCCGCGCCACCCTCACCCTGGAGGGCCAGGGTGGGATTCCGACCGTGCGCGTGGAACCCGGCGTGCAGTACGAATCCCTGCCCCCCGCGGGCATCCCGACCATCGATCCCGAGGCGATCGGCCCGTACCTGACCCGCCCGCTGCTGGTCGAGCCCTCGGTGCTGGATCAGTCGCCGCGCATTGTCGCGCTCAGCCCCGGCCACGTGATGCTTGCACCCCACGAACTCGCCTACGTGCGAGGCCCTGTCGGCAAGACGACACGATTCGACGTCTATCGTCCGGCGCGTGCGTTGCGCAACCCGCACACGCACAAGATCATCGCCTATGAGTCCGACTACGTGGGCACGGTGCAGGTCGTGCGCGGACCGCAGGGCAAGGACGGCGTGTCCACCGTGCGCGCCACCACCATGGCCCGCGAAATGGTCGTGGGCGACCGCCTGATCGCACAACCCCCGCGCCAGTACCTGGATTTCAACCCCCACGCGCCCAAGCAGCCGGTGCAGGCAGACATCATCTCCATCTACGGCGACATGCAGATGGCGGGCAAGAACAGCGTGGTGGCCATCGATGCCGGCCAGGCCGATGGGCTCGACCGCGGCACCGTGCTGGCCATCCAGAAGGCCCCGCGCGAGGTCAAGGACCCCACGGTCAAGGGTGACCCGCGCATCGAGATCCCGGCGCGGCGCGTGGGCCTGCTGATGGTGTTCCGCACGTTCCAGCATGTCAGCTTCGGCCTGGTGCTTCGCGCGGACACCGAGATCGAAGTGCCCGACCACGTCATCGAGCCCTGAGGCCGGGTGAGCGGCTCGGCAGGCGCGGCGCCAGGCGGAAACGCCGAGCTGCACTGCTGGCTGCGTCTGGTGTACAGCCCGGGGATCGGGCCGCTGGGCGCGCAGCGCCTGCTTCGCGCCTTCGGCCCCCCGCAGCAGGTCCTGGGCTGCGAGCTGCGCCAGCTGCGCGACGTGGTGCCCGAGGCCGCGGCCCGCGCGCTTGTGGCTCCGGCGCCGGCGCCCCTGCGCGAGCTGCTGGCGCGCGCACCGGACTGGCTGGGCGAGCCGGGCCGGGAGTTGCTGAACCTGGCCGATGCGCGCTATCCGCGCGCCCTGCTGCACATTCCCGACCCTCCGCCCCTGTTGTGGTTGCGCGGCGACGCCAGTCTGCTGGCAAGGTCCCGCATGCTGGCGGTGGTCGGCACACGCAATCCCAGCGCGCAAGGCGCGCGCGACGCGCATGATTTCTCTCATCGCATGGCCCTTGCCGGCGTATGCGTGGTGTCGGGGCTGGCGCGCGGCATCGACGCGCAGGCACACCGGGGCGCTCTCCATGCGGGGCCGGCGGGCGGGTCGACCCTGGCGGTACTGGGCCACGGCTGCGATCGCGTCTATCCGGCGGCACACCGCGAGCTGGCGCGGCAAGTCGCCGCATCGGGCCTCCTGGTCTCGGAGTTCGCCCTGGGGGCGCCTCCCCTGGCGCAGCATTTCCCGAGACGCAACCGGATCATCAGCGGCCTTTCCCGCGGGGTGCTGGTGATCGAGGCGGCCCTGCGTTCGGGCTCCCTGATCACC
Source organism: Pseudomonadota bacterium (assembly GCA_021808445.1). Lineage (GTDB taxonomy): Bacteria > Pseudomonadota > Gammaproteobacteria > Burkholderiales > Burkholderiaceae_C > Thiomonas_A. The sequence goes on along the minus strand of JAKBBP010000115.1, from coordinate 882 downwards.
GCAGGCCTGGCCGCCGAGCAGGGGCGTGAGGTCTTCGCCATGCCGGGATCGATCCACAACCCCATGGCCCGCGGCTGCCACCGCCTGCTGCGCGACGGCGCGCAACTGGTCGAGCAGCCCGGGGACATCCTGGACAGCCTGGGCTGGACGCAGGCGCCCGGGCCGGTGCACCCCGACCACCCCGACCACCCCGCGCAGCGCGAGGTGCTGGAGTGCCTGGGCCTGGGCCCGCTGGGCCTGGACGAGCTGCTGGCGCGCAGTGCCCTGCCGGCCGCCGTCGTGCAGGAGAGCCTGCTCGAACTCGAGCTGCAGGGGCGCCTGGCGCGCCTGCCCGGGGGGCGCCTGCAGCGCATCGACCCCTCCTGAGGGCGGTTTGCCACACGCAGGCCGGCGTGGCGCGCTTATGCATAGAATGCCCCCATGTTCGACATCCTGATGTACGTCTACGAAACCTACTGGCACCCGGAGGCTTGCCCCGAGCCTGGCCAGTTGTCGCGCAAGCTCAGCGCGGCGGGCTTCGAGACCGAGGAAATCAGCGACGCGCTGGACTGGTTGCGTGGACTGGACCTGGCGGTGGCGGATCACCGCGTGCTGGGCGTTCCCAGCGACGCCAGCGTGCGCCTGTACGAACCCGCCGAACTCGAATGCCTCGGGGTGGACGCGGTCGGCTACCTGAATTTCCTCGAATCCGCCGGGACCATCAAGCCCCATTTGCGCGAGCTGGTGATCGAGCGGGCGGTGGCCACCGGCATCCGGCAGCTGCCCGTGGAGCAGCTCAAGACCATCGTGCTGATGGTGTTCTGGCGTCTCGACGAGGAGCCGGATGCGCTGATTCTCGACGAACTGTTCGTCGAGGCGACCGATCGCGTCGTGCACTGAACG
>JAKBBP010000065.1 GCA_021808445.1 Pseudomonadota bacterium | reverse complement strand
CGCTCCAGCACCATGCCCACGGCCGCCACCAGCAGCGGCGCCAGCCAGATCGCCTGCACGCCCCACCAGCCCTGCAGCGCGTACGCGAGGTACGCGCCGAGGGCGAAGAAGGCCCCATGCGCGAAATTGATCACGCCGAGCAGGCCGAAGGTGATCGACAGACCGATCGCGATCAGCACGTACACGACACCCAGGGTCAGGCCGCTGGCGGCCTGCGACAAGATGAGTCCGAGCATGGGGTATTCAGCGCATGGATCAGAGGGGGCCCATGTGGCAGCCGATCTGCGCCGGCGTGCCGTAGGCCGCATCGGCGGCCTGGAAGGACTTGGGTGCGCGCTGCAGCACGTCGAAATAGTCATGCTTGCCGGTGATGTGCTGCTTGACCCGGAAGATGACCGCCTGGTGGATCATCTGGTGATCCCAGGGACGGAAGTACGCGCCGGTTCCAGCGCCGTTGCGGTCCTTCCAGTGCTCCAGGGCGTCCACGATCGCGGCCGGGGCGGTCGACTTCGCCGCCTGGATCGACTGCAGCAGGGCCATGGTGCTGATCCAGCCCTGCCAGGCCTTGTCGGTGGGCGGAACCTTGTACTTGGCGATGAAGGCCTTGACGAACTCCTTCGACTGGGGCGAGTTGTTGGGGTCCTTGTAGTACCAGGGGTTGACGTAGATCCCCGTGGCGGCCTGCGGGCCGACGTCCCAGAAATCGCTGTCGCTGACCGCCACCGCGGTGTAGGGGATGGAGGTCTTCATGCCCATCGCCGACCACTGCTTGAGGAAATTCGACAGATCGCCACCGACCAACCCGCCGAACACCAGGGACGGCCTGGCCTGTCGGATCTTCAGGATGTAGGAGGTGTAGTCAGCGGTGTTGAAGGGAACCTGGTCGCTGCCGATCTCCGTGGCGCCGAGCTGCTTCATCTTGGAGCGCGCGGCCTTCACGATGTCCTGGCCGAAGGCGTAGGAGGGGGTCAGGAAGTACCACTTGTCACCCAGGGTCTTCAGGTAGGGCAGCAGCATGTCCACCTGCACCGGGACCGAGGGCTGGGTGCGGAAGGTATATCGATTGCAGGTGCTGCCCGTGATGGAGGCCACCGCGGCATTGGTCGCGATGTAGGGGATCCTGTCCCGCGCCGCGACGGCGGCCATGCCGATGGCATTGGAGCTGATGGTTCCCCCCATGAAGGCGACCACCTTGTATTGCTGAATCAGCTTCTGGGTGTTCTGCACCGCGTCCTGCGGCGTCTGCTCGTCGAGCCAGATCAGCTTGACCGGACGGCCCAGCACCTTGCCGCCGGCCTGCGCCAGCGCCAGCTCGCTGCCCTCGACCAGGTTTTTCGCCAGAATCGCCGCCGGGCCTTCCTTGGCGTAGATCATGCCGATGTCGATGGTGGATGCATCCTGCGCGCTCGCCAGGCCCGGAAACACCGCCGCGCCGGCCGCCGCGAGGGCGCAGGCCGCGCGGATCAGCCTGCGCCGGCTGCGCGGCCCCCCGGTGGGGGGGATGCATCGAATGCTGCTTGTCTGGTTCATGTTGTCTCCTCTTGATTCGATCGTATGGATGGAGCCCGAAGGCCCTTTCAACCGTCCGCGGCCTGCCTGCGCGCGCCTCCCGCGCCGCCTGCCGCCCCTTCCGCGGCGAGCGCCGCGTTGCGTCCGGCACGGCGGCCGGACACGAAAGCCCAGGCAAGGTGGTGCCCATGCCCCTTGAGCAGCAAGCCGCCCTGCCCGACCGACCCGGCGGCGTACAAGCCCTCCAGCGGCCTGGCCTGCCGGTCCAGGACCCGATGCTGCGGATCTACCGCGAGGCCTCCCTCGCTGTGCACGAACACCGGCCGCACCGGCCCCAGGGCGATGAAGGCGCTGCCTCGTCCTCGCTCGCCCAGGGCGCCCTGCAGCGCCGTAGCGGACATGCCGCAGGCCGCCGCGAGACCCGAGACCGAATCCGCCTCGAAGTGCATGCGGGGCCGGATGCGCGCGTAGTCATCCAGGTAGGCATAGGCGATGCCCGGCGCCGTGGAAATGGCATGCGGCGGGCCTCGGAATCGCTGCGCGGTCGCCTGGTCCAGGACGATGAAGCCACTGCCCGTCCCGCCTGCCGCCAGGGTCGCCGCGAGCTGGGCTGCCGGCGCCGTGACGGCCTTGCCCCGCGCATCCACCAGCAGCGCGCCGAGCTCGAACATCTCCAGGCTGGGCGCCAGCGCGGTGGCGATGAAGCGCACGATGAAGGGCCGGATCCAGGCGGCGGGCAGCCTGCGCAGCGCCCAGGCCATGCCCGCGCCCAGCAGGGGCGACGGCGGCAATCGATGCACCCAGGATCCGGCGCCCGGTGGCGCGAAGCGAAGCTCGGGGCCCAGTGCCAGGTCTCCATGGAGCACCACGCCTCCCAGATCCTCGGCCATGCGCTGGCCGTCGCCGGTGGCCAGCGTGTTCACCCCCGGCACACGGGCCGCGGCCTCGCCCATGAAACGTCGCTTGCACTCGGGGCTGTTGGTGAAATCTCCGCTCGCCAGGACCACGCCGCGTGCCGCACGGACCAGCCGCTCGCGCCCATCCTGCTCGAACACCACGCCCACGATGCGCCCATCGCGCTCCTGCAGGCGCAAGGCACGGGCCCGCAGCGCGAAACACGCGCCGGCGCGCCGCGCGGCACGCTCGAGGTGGTGCGCGAAGGCGCGCGAGTTCGGCATCACGTTGTGCATGCGCGGCAACCGATGCGGCGGCTCGGCGAAGGGTCCGGCAAAGCGCAGTCCCTGGGCTTCCAGCCAGGCGAAGGTTGCGGGGATCTCCTCGCACAGCACCCGCGCCAGCTCCCGGTTGTCGCGCGCCAGCAGCGGGCCGTCGAAGGCGGCCATGTCCTCCCAGTGCGCCTGGGGAGCGTCCTCGATGCCGGCCTCGCGCTGCAGCCGAGTGCCGGTACAGGTCACCGAGCCCACCGACAGGGCTGTCGACCCGCCGGGCGCATCGCCCTTCTCGAGCACCCAGACACTGGCTCCGGCCGCGCGCGCCTCGATGGCCGCCGCCAGGCCCGCGCCACCGGCCCCGACGACCACGACGTCGGCCCGCAGATCGTCGGACTGCAGATCGTCGGCCTGCAGATCTCCCGGCGTCACGCGGTGGCGAGCCGCGTCGTCGCGCGCGCGCGTCGGCTCCGGAGGGCGGCTTGCCTGCATGGCTCGAAGCCTCGCCGCGGGTCTCAGACCGGTCCGCCACCGGCGAGGTGCCGGGCGCCGTACACGGGCTCGCGATAGGGGATCGGAGGCAGCTGCCAGGTTCCCGTGGAAGGGGGCCGGATATCGCCGTCCACGAACACGTCGATGACGCAGGGGCGCCGCAAGGCCAGCGCCCGCTCGATCGCCGGCCCGAGGTCGGCCAGACGCTGCACCGTCATGCCCTCGGCACCGCAGGCTCGCGCCCATGCGGCGAAGTCGGGGTTGTAGCGCTCGCCGCTGGCTCCGTGATAGAAGGCCGTGCCGATCTCGCGTCCGTCGAACAGGCCGTACTGCAGGTCGCGAATGGCTCCCCAGGCAAAATTGTTCCAGACCACCCACACGCAGGGGAGCTGGTATTCCACCGCGGTGGCCACCACGTAGGGCGTCATGGTGAAACCGCCGTCGCCGACCACCGCGACGCAGGGCCGGTCGGGCGCAGCGAGCTGGGCGCCCAGCACGCCGCAGACCCCGAATCCCATCGAGGAGTAGCCCCAGCTGTTGAGCATGCTCTGGGCCCGGGAGGGCTTCCAGAACTGCATGAACCAGTTGTGATGCACGCCGGAGTCCAGGCACAGCACCACGTCCTCGGGCAGCAGCTTCTGCACCGTGCTGACCACGCTCATGGGATGCAGGGGCTGGGCCGAGGCCTCGCGCGAGGGCGCCACGTAAGCCTCCCATTGCGCGCTCCAGCCCGCGACCTGCTCGCGCCAGGCGGCGTAGCGCGAGGCATCCGGGCACGCGCCTGCCTGCGGCCCCTGCAGCTGCTGCAGAAGCTGGCGCGCGAAGGTGCGGGCATCGGCGATCAGTCCCAGGGTCGGCGGATAGTTGCGCCCCAGCTCCTGGGGGTCGATGTCCACGTGCACCAGCTTCGTGGCCGGGAAGTTCCAGGAATAGCCGGGAATCCAGCTCGACGAGGAGCGATCGTCGAAGCGCGCCCCGATGGCCAGCACCAGGTCCGCGTGGCGCCCCGCTTCGTTGGCGGGATAGGTTCCGTTGCGCCCGATGAACCCCAGGGTCAGGGGATGCGCGGCCGGCACGCAGCCCATGCCATTGGGCGAGGTGATCACCGGGATGCCCAGGCGCTCCTGCAGTGCGGCCAGTTCCGTGCCGGCTTCGGAAAGCGTGGCCCCGTGCCCGATGAACATCACCGGTCTGCGCGCCTGCGCCAGCAGCTCGACGACCTGCGCCAGGTCTTCCTCCCCCACCCCCGGACGATGGCTGCCGTTGCGCTGTCCCGCCTGGGCGCGCAGTTCGGCCTGCTCCTGGAACAGGTTGTAGGGCACGTCGATGTTCACCGGGCCCGGGCGCCCGATGAGCATGGTGTCGAAGGCCTGGCGCATGGCCAGGGGCAGCATCTCCACGCGCGAGGGCTGGAAGGCGCGCTTGACGACGGGCTTGAGCACGCTGGCGAAATCAGCCTGGTTGTGGGCGTACAGCTCCTGGAAGGGCGCCCGGTTCTGCTGGCTGCTCGGCACGTTGGCGGTGATCGCCAGGAAGGCCGAGGAATCGGACAGCGCGGTGACCAGGGGCATCACGATGTTGGCGCTACCGGGGCCCGTCGACGTGAGGGTGGCCACCGGCTTGTGGCGCACCCGGAAGTAGGCGTCGGCCATGTGTCCGGCGCACTGTTCGTGTCGCGGCGAGATCAGGCGGATGCGATCGCGCTGTTCGTACAGGGCATCCAGAATGCCCACGTTGCCGTGCCCGCATACCCCGAACACATACGGCACGCCCTCGTCCACGAGGTGCTGCGTGATCAATTGCCCGCCATTCATCATCGGCATCGAAATCCCCTTTCAGTTGCGGGAGGAGCGCATGGTCACCAGGCGCTGCTCGGTCATTTCCATCACGGCATAACGCGGCCCCTCGTGCCCGAAGCCGCTGTCCTTGACGCCCCCGTAGGGCATCAGGTCGACACGCGAGCTGGAGGTCTCGTTGATGTGCAGGCCGCCGACGTCCAGGCCTTCCATGGCCTCGAACACATGGTCCAGGTCGTTGGTGAACAGGCCGCTGGCCAGGCCATAGGGCGTGGCATTGACCACCGCGCAGGCCTGTTCCAGGCTGGCAAAGGGCACGATGGACATGACGGGCCCGAACATCTCGCGGCATCGCAGCTCGGCCCGCGCCGGCACCCCCGTCAGCAGGGTCGGCGCCAGCACGGCGCGCTCGCGCGTACCGCCCGCCAGCAACTGCGCACCCGCGTCCAGCGCGGCCTCGATGCGCGCATGCAGCCCGGCGGCCGCCGACTCGCTGATCATTGGCCCGACGACCGTGCGCGGGTCGCGGGGATCTCCACTGGGCAGGGCCGCGACCCGTGCGGCAAGCTCGGCCGACACGGTGGCGAGCAGGCTTTCGTGCACCAGCAGCACCTGGATCGAGGTGCAGACCTGGCCGGCCTTGCGGTAGGCCGCGCTGATGACCTTGGGCAGCACACGCCGGGTGTCGATGCCGGCGTCGAGCAAGGTGAAGGCGATGCTGCCCAGCTCCATCTGCGTACGTCTCAGCCCGGTCTTGCGCAGGATGGCCTTGCCGACCTCGGTGCTCCCGGTGAAGGCATAGAAGCGCACAGCCTGCTGCTCTAGCAGCGCGTCGGCAACTTCCGCGCCGCCATGGACGACCGCGAGGTGCCCTGCCGGAAGCCCCGCGTCCAGCAGGGCCTGGGCCATCAGGTTCGCGGGCGTGGGCACGTGGGGCGACGGCTTGAGAACCACGGTGTTGCCAGCCGCCAGCGCGGGCGCCACCTTGTGCGCCACGGTGTTCAAGGGCGAATTGAAGGGGGTGATGGCACACACCACGCCCAGGGGCACCCGCCGAGTGAAACCGATGCGCCCCTCCTGGCCCGGCGCACTCGCGATGGGAATCACCTCTCCGGTGATGCGCAGCCCCTCCTGCGCCGCCAGCTTGAAGGTCTGCAGGCAACGCCGCAGCTCGCCCTGGGCGTCGGCCTCGGGAAATCCGGCCTCGCGCTGCATGGCCTCGACCAGATCGGCGCCTCGCTGCTCCAGCCGCGCGGCCGCGCCCTCCAGCACCTGCGCTCGCTCGCTGGGGCTCAGGCGATGGGCTCGAAAGGAAGCCTGCGCGATCCGCACGGCCTCGGCCGCCTGCGCGGCCGAGGCGCATTGCAGCTGCGCGCAGACTTCCAGGGTGTACTTGTCGGTGACGGGCAGGCTGCGCTCGCCGTCGAGCCATCGTCCATCGAGGAGATTGTGGATCGTGTTCATGGTCATGGGTTCGTGTCGGTGCCGCGGATCCGTGCGGACGGCTCAGTCCCCGCCCAGGGCTGGGCCCGCGCTGCGCCGGCGCTCGAGTGCGTCGTGGAACAGGGACAGCACGCGGTATCCGGCGTGCACGAACTTGCCGTAGGGCAGGCTCAGGAACAGGGCCGCGACGACACCCAGGTGCAGGCACAACAGCGGCGGCATCGCCGCAGTCGAGCGAGCAGCCAGCAAGACCAGCCCGCTGGCACTGGTGGCCAGCAGCAGCGCCAGGAAGCTCAGATCCATGGAGCGCTGCGCGGGGTCACCCTGCTGGGGATTGCGCGACAGGCGCAGGCGCAGCAGTCCGCCCGCGCCGACGAGTTGCATCAGGCCACCGAGGAAGCCCAGGCCGACCGGAAGGCTGTCCCACGCGTAGGGCGCCGCGCGGCCCAGGCCGTAGGCCTCGAAGGTAGCCACGCAGGTGGCCGCGAAACACAGCCCGAAGCCGTAGGCCAGCAGGTGGTGCATCCGGCGCCGCGCGCCGGAGGGCTCGTCATCGGCGTTGTGGCAGCCGGCGCCGCCGCCGTCCAGGTAGCGCAGGCTCAGCGCATCGGCCGCGGCGCGTGCCGCGGCCGGCGCCGCCTGCCCGGCCGGCACCCGCCCACCGATGAACCGCCAGTAGCCACGCAGGCCCATGCCCAGGCTGAGCAGGATCCACAAGGCCAGGCCGCCGAACAAGACAGCCAGCGCATCATGCGGCACCACGGCGTAGAAGTCGGCGCTGCCCGCCGCCGGCTGGCCGCCGCGCAGGGCACCCAGCAGGAGAAAGGCGCCCAGGCCCAGTGCCAGCGCGGCGAAGCTCCACGGTGCCTGCCTGCGCAGCAGGCCCGCGAAGGCGGCGGGCCAGGCAAAGCGCTCGTAGGTCTGGCCGCGCAGTCGCGCGAGGGATCGGGGGATGTTGACCTCGAAAGGGTGCGGGCTGGCGTACTGGCAGGCGTACAGGCAGGCACCGCAGTTGTGGCACAGGTTGGCCAGTTGATGCAGGTCGCCGGGGCTGAAGTCCAGCCGGCGCTCGATGGCCGGGAACACGGCGCAAAAGCCCTCGCAATAGCGGCAGGCATTGCAGATGTCGACCACGCGCCGCGCCTCCTGCTGCGGGTCGTCGAGGGGAAGCTGCAGGCTCACGGCCTCCAGGTCGATGCGGATCGGTGGCTTCATGGTTCAGGCCTGTTCACTGGCCGCGTCGCGCCGGGCCAGAGCCCCTTGCGCGGCGGTGCTGCCGGCGATGCGGCCGAACACGGTGCCGATGGTCATGCCGATCCCCGCCAGGTAGCCCTTGCCGAGGATGTTGCCGGCCATCATCTCCCCGGCGCAGTACACATTGCCGGGTGGCGCGTGCTCGAACTGCACCTGCGCGCTGGCGTTGACCTTCACGCCCAGGTAGGTGAAGGTGATCCCCGGGCACAGCGGATAGGCGTGATAGGGAGGCGTGTCCAGCGCGACGGCCCAGTGCGATTTCGGGGGCTCGAGTCCCTCGGTGCGACAGTCGTCCAGCACGGTATGGTCGAAATGCCCCGGGCGCACGCTGGCGTTGAAGCCGTCGACGGTGGCCCGCAGGACCTCGGGGTCGAGGCCCAGCAGGCGCGCCAGCTCCTGCACGCTGGGCGCGCTGATCGGCGGGAACACGGGAGGAATGAAGCGCCCGACGGCCTTGGAGTCGATGATCGAATAGGCGATCTGCCCCGGCTCGCGCGCGACCAGGCGCCCCCAGATGGCATAGCGCTTGGGCCAGAAATCCTCGCCCTCGTCGTAGAAGCGCCGGCCCAGCTGGTTGACCACGAGGCCCAGCGACACGGCGTCGACGCGCGTGACGATGCCGCCGTCATAGAGCGGCGCGCGGGCGTCGATGGCCACGGCGTGGCACTGGCTGGGGTCGCCCACGGCCACCGCGCCCGCATCGATGATCTGCCGCAGCACGGAGCCCTGGTTGTACGCGCTGCCGCGGATGCGGAAATGGCGCGCCGCCTCGCCCCAGGCCTGCTCCAGCCAATTCAGGTTGGATTCGAAGCCTCCCGCCGCCAGCACCACGCTGCGCGCGGGCTGGCGTTCCAGACGGCCGTCCACCTCCACGTCGGCGGCGAGGAAGCGCCCGCGCTCGATGTCCAGCGAATCCACCCGCGCCGCGTAGCGGATGCGCACGCCGAGTTGGCGTGCGCGGCGGTAATAGGTGTTCAGCAAGGCCTTGCCGCCTCCGAGGAAGAAGGCATTGGTGCGCGACAGCTGCAGGGTTCCGGTCAGCGAGGCCTGGAAACGCACGCCCTGGCGGAGCATCCACGGCAAGGCCTGGGCGGAGCCGCGGATGGCCATGCGCGCCAGGGCCTCGTCGGTCTGTCCGCCCGTGACGCGCAGCAGGTCCTCCCAGTACTCGTCCTCCCCATAGGCCTCGGTCAGGGTCTGCGTGGGCCCCTCGTGCATGCAGCGCAGGTTGCGGGTGTGGGCACTGTTGCCGCCGCGCAGTTCCTGGGGCGCGGCCTCGAGAAGCAGCACCGAGGCGCCCTGCTCGCGCGCGCTGATCGCCGCGCACAGCGCCGCATTGCCACCGCCGATGACCAGCACGTCGGGCATGGCGTGCGGAGGATGCAAGGCCGCCCTCGGCGCGGGCGCGGGGACCTGGCGTGATGGAGTGAGTTGCATGGTGGGGCGCAGCGTACGGATCGCGGATCCATTCGCGCAAATACTTTCGACCGATACTGGCTATAGGACCCCCCTATTGCTAAGCTGCGCCGCGCGGCGCCGAATTCACTGGGCCCCGAGGACTCGTGATGGACATGCGTCAGTTGCGGTATTTCGTGCAGATCGTCGAAAGCGGAAGCCTGGCCAAGGCTTCGCAGCTGCTGTTCGTCTCCCAGCCCAGCCTCAGCCAGCAGCTGGCCAAGCTCGAGGACGAGATCGGACGCAAGCTGCTCAATCGCAATTCACGCGGCGTGTGGCCGACCTCGCATGGGGATGCGCTTTACAAGCACGCCATCTTCCTGCTGCGCCAGTTCAACCAGACCAAGGCGATCGCGCGCCAGGAGGACTCGCAGATCAATGGACAGGTCTGCCTGGGTCTGGCGCCTACCACCCTCGGCGCCCTGGGTCTGCGCCTGCTGGAGCGCGTGCGCAGCAGGTATCCGGGCATCCTGCTCAACGTCATCGAGGGGATGAGCGGACACCTGGAGCAGCTCGCCCGTGCCGGGCAGTTCGACATCGCCGTGTTGTTCCGGCAGCTTCCCGCCATCGAGCTGGTGGCCGAGCCGCTGCTCGACGAGAAGCTGTACGTGATCGCGCCTGCGGGCTGCTGCTCGCGCATTCCCCCCGAGGTGCAGGCGCTGAGCCTGCGCGAGGTGGCCGAGCTGCCGCTCATCCTGCCGACGGCGGCGCATGGCCTGCGGCGCCGCCTGGCGATGGAGTTCGAGCACTGCGGTGTTCCGCTGCAGCCGGTGGCGGAGATCGATTCGCTGTCCCTGCTCATGAACTGCGTGGAGCGCGACATCGGCCTGAGCATCCAGCCCGTATCGGCGCTGTTCGCGCGACCGGCGACCAGCCATGGATGGCGCTGCCTGGAGATCTCCGACCACCCGATCGTGCGCGTGAACTACCTGTACTCCCAACCCCCGGAAAGGCTTTCCCCGGCGGCCCACGCCGTGCGCGGGCAACTGCGCGACCTCGTGCGCGGCCTGGTCGCCGAAGGCACCTGGAGCGGGGTCGTGCTGCACGAGGATGGCGGGGCGCCGCAGGAGCCCATGCGTGGCGCCTGAAGCGTGCTCCGGCGTGCCGGGACACTAGACTGCGCGCACCTGTTCCACCGGAGCCCATCCATGAGCGCCGCGCGCATGCCGTCGATGTACCTTCCCCACGGAGGGGGCCCTTCGTTTTTCATGAGCGGGCCGCGCAAGGCGCGCTACCAGGCCACGGAGGATTTTCTGCGCGGTCTGCACGCGCTGCTGCCGGCGCGCCCGCAGGCCATCCTGCTGATCAGCGCGCATTGGGAAAGCGAGGTACCCGCCCTGACCGGCGCCGAGCGCCCTGGACTGATCTACGACTACAGCGGCTTTCCCCCGGAGACCTACCAGCTGCGCTATGACGCGCCGGGCTCCCCCACGCTGGCCCGGCGCGCCGCGGAGCTGCTGCGCGAGGCCGGCCATGGGGCCCGCGTGGATGCGCAGCGCGGCTGGGACCACGGCGTGTTCATCCCGCTCAAGGTGATGTTTCCCCTGGCCGACATCCCGGTGGTCGCCATGTCCCTGCAAAGCGGCCTGGACCCGCGTGCGCATTGCGATTTCGGGCAGGCGCTGCGCCCCCTGCGCGACGAGGGCGTGCTGGTCATCGGGGCCGGCATGAGCTATCACAACCTCGGGGACTTCGAGGCCCATGCCCCGGATTCCTTCGCCTTCCACGATTGGCTGGACGAGGCGCTGGCGGGCGACCTCGCCCAGCGTCGTGAACGCCTGGCGGACTGGTACCGGGCGCCGGGCGGACGGGCCTCCCATCCCCGCGAGGAACATCTGCTGCCCCTGATGGTGGCCAGCGGCGCGGGGTCCGACGCGGGCGCGCAGCGGCTGTGGCGCGGCAGGGTGGGTCCGAGCTGCCTGGGCGCCTGGGCCTTCGCCTAGGCCTTCGCCCGGGCCGGAACAAAAGCTGCGCGCATTCCGGACGCATGTGCGCGCACTGCGCGCACCGACTGCGCCGGCTCGCTGGGAGCAGCGCCCGTGGCTGCGTAGCATCATCGAACTTCCAGCTTGCGAGCCTGCATCCCATGCGCGAATTCCCCTCCGCGAATCCCAGGACCGGACAGCCCGAGCCGCTGGTGCTCGACGGCTTGACCGGCCTCGGCGCGCAGGACCCGGCGCGACATGCGCCTGGGCGCAAGGCGCCGGAGCCCGCCCACGCCGCAGGATCCCCGGGGCGCCCCGGCCGCATGCGCCAGGCGCTGGCCCGCGCGATCGCGCGAATGCGCCTCGCGGCGGGCACGGCGAGCTGCGCGAGCTGAACCATCCATCGCCAAAGAGACAGCCTTGATCGACGGCAAGACCCAACTGATCGCGCACATCGGCTACCCCACGGAGTCGTTCCGCGCGCCGATGCTCTACAACCCCTGGTTCGCCAGCAAGGGCATCCCGGCCGTGGTGGTGCCCATGGGCGTCCGACCCGAGCACTTCGAATCCAGCTTCGAGGCGATCATGCGCCTGTCCAATCTCCGCGGCGCACTGATCACCATGCCGTTCAAGGTCAGCGCCATGGCCTGCGTGGACACGCATTCCCTCGGCGCCGTCATCGCCGGCGCATGCAACGCCGTGGTGCGCCTGCCCGACGGACGCCTCGCGGCGGACCAGTTCGACGGCATCGGCTTCGTGCGCGCTCTGCAACGCAAGGGCCTGAAGCTGGAAGGCCTGCGGGCCCTGGTCTGCGGCTGCGGCGGGGTCGGCTCGGCCATCGCTGCCAGCCTGGCGCAGGCCGGGATCGGCGAACTGCGCCTGTTCGACATCGACCTGCAAGGGCGCGACCGCCTGGCTGGACGTCTGCGCGAACACTACCCGGAATTGCGCCTGCAGCTCGGCTCCAATGACCCGGACGGCTTCGACCTCGTGTGCAACGCCACCCCCCTGGGCATGCGCGACGAGGACCCGCTCGCCGTGGATCCCGCCAGGCTGAGCCCCGGGAGTTTCGTGGCCGACGTGGTGATGAAGCGAGAGATCACTCCGCTGCTGGCCGCCGCTCGCGAGCGTGGCTGCCCGATCCAGACGGGAGTGGACATGCTGTTTGAAATGATCCCCGCCTATCTGGCATTTTTCGGCTTCCCGGCGGCGAGCTCCGATGACATCCGGGCGAGCGCCCAACTACGCTATTGAGGTTTTTCTCCAGGGCAGTCTGACGACCTGCCGTTTCGTGTGGCCCGGGAATTCCGCCCGGGCCACGCTCTTTCCTCCTGAATGACCCGGCCGCCGCCCCGACGCGGCGCCCTCCTCTTCGAAAGGAACCAGGATGCCCGTTCTCGAATATGGCCCCCCGATCACCCTCGCCGAGGCCCGACGCGTCGCCGATGCCGCGTTCGACGAGGCGGAGCGCAACGGCTGGGCCATGGTCATCGCCGTGCACGACAGCACCGGCCATCCGGTGCTGCTGCACAAGATGGACCATGCCCAGTACGCGAGCCTGGACCTGGCCCATGCCAAGGCCCGCACGGCCACCCACTTCAAGCGCCCCACCAAGGTCTTCGAGGAGGCCATCACCCAGGGCGGCATGGCCCTTCGGCTGCTGTCCGCGACGGGAATCTGCCTGTTCGAAGGCGGACTGCCCCTGATGCGCGACGGCAGACTGGTCGGCGGGATCGGCGTGTCGGGCGCGAGCTCGGAGCAGGACACCCAGGTCGCCCTGGCCGGCGTGCGGGCGCTCGAGGCCTGAAGGCGCCGATCCGGGCGAGTGCCGCCATGTCCGTGAAACTCCACGCGCTGCAGGCCTTCGTTGCCGCCATCGAGGATGGCAGCCTGCGCAGCGCCGGCAGACGCCTGGGCTATTCCCAGCCGGCACTGACCAAGATGATCAAGGACCTGGAATTCGAGCTGGCCGCGCCGCTGCTGGTGCGCAACGCGCGTGGTGTCATTCCGACCGAGCAGGGCAGGCTGCTGCTCGAGCACGCGCGCCGGGTGCAGACCGAGCTGGTGCAGGCGCGCCAGCAGATCGCCCAGCTCGGCGGCGTGATGCGCGGCGAGCTTCGGATCAGTGCCTGTGCGGCGGCGCTGGCCCGGCTGGTGCCGCAGGCACTGCGCAGCTTCGCTCCCGAGTTTCCGGGCATTCGCTTGCAGGTCAGCGAGGAGTGCCACGTCGAGCAGATCGAGAAGCTGCGCAACGGCTCCAGCGACGTCGCCATCGCGGCCCTGCCCGCTTCGATGGCCGACGACGAGTTCCAGGTGCACCGACTGCTGGGCTCGCGCATGGCCGTGGTGGCGCGCCGCGGCAGCGCACAGGCCCGGGCATCCGCCCTGCGTGAACTCGCCGACGCGAACTGGGTCCACCTTGGCACGGGAGCGGAGCGGGCATGCGCCAGGAGCCTGTTCGATGCTGCCGGGCTGGACGTCGAACCCGTCGATGTCGCGGTCAACACGACCCTGGCGCTGATCAGCCTGGTCGCGCATGCCGGCTACGTGGGACTGATTCCCGTCGAATGTCTGGGAAACGCCATGGCGGAGGGCACTGTGCAAACCGTAGCGCTGCCCCTTCCCGATCTCTCGATCAAAATCGGTGCCCTGGTTCGCGTCCACCCCTTGAACGGCTTGGCGAATCGATATTTCATGGCCCATCTGCACCGGGCCGCCCAGCTGCTTGCGCGGGATGGGGAGCGACGGCTGCACGCCGCCTGATAATCTGCGCCCGCAGGCTTTCCCGAAAACCCCGCCGGAAATCCAGGAAGTTCTCCCGCCCTTTTGCGATTCATCGCCCATGAAAAAAGCCGCCGGGTTTCCCCGGCGGCTCGATCACGATATTTTCCCGGATTTCCGGATCAATCCTTCGCGGCCGAAGCAGGGAACTCCTTGACCACGACCTGCTTGCCGTTGACCACCTTCACGATATAGCTCTTGCGCAGAATATCGCCATTCGGTTCATAGCTCAGATCGAGAAGCACGCCGGGATCCTGCTTGACGTTGAGCTTCATCTTGTGCAGCTCGTTGGCCAGCGCTTGCGAATCGAATTTCCCGATCTTTTTCGTCGCCGCCACCACGGTCTGCACGGCGATGTAGCCCTTGAAGCTGTTCTGGTCGGGCACCTCGTTGTACTTCTTCTCGTAGTCGGCGATGAACTTCTGCATCAGCGGCGACTTGTCCGCCGTGGTCAGGCCGACCTGGCAGTACACGCCGTCAGCCGCGGTCTTGGCCAGCTCGATCACCGAGGGGTTGGCCAGCGAGGACTGGCCGACGATGGGCTTGTCGAAGCCGAACTTGCGCAATTGCACCAGGAAACGCGCGTCGCCCCCTTCGTTCAGGTAGAGGAACAACGCATCGGGCTTGGAATTCTTCACCTTCAGGATGGAACTGGTGAAGTCCACCTGGCCCTGCTCCACCGGAATATCGGTGACGATGCTGGCGCCAAGCTTCTTCAGGTCGTCGCGGATGCTGTCGCGGCCATCCTTGCCGAAGTCGTTGTTCACCCAGACCAGGGCCACCTTCTTGGCGTGCAGGTCATGCACCATGAACTGGGCCACCGAAGGCATCGACTGGGCCTGATCGAGCGAGGTGCGGAACAGGTAGGCATTGCCCTGCTGGGTGATGTTGTTCGCCTCGGCGCCGACCAGATCGGGAATCCTGGCGATCTGCGCCTGCTTCTCGGCGATGATCACCGAGCCCGAGAAGCCCGGCCCTAGCACCACATAGGCCTTGTCGTCCGCGGCCTTGCGGATCAGCGCGCTGGCCACGCCCGGGCTGCTCTGCGTGTCGTAGCTCTGCAGGTCGATCTTCTTGCCCAGCACACCGCCGGCGGCGTTGACCTCCTCCACGGCCATCTTGGCCCCGCGGTCGAAGTTGCCCCCCGAGATGGCCCCTGCGCCAGACAGTTCGACGACAGCGTCAAACCGTACCGTGCCGGCGGCATGCGCCGCCGAGGCGAACACTCCGAACGCGAGGGCCAGCGAGGCGGCCAAGGATGAAATTTTACGAACCTTCACAAGAGTCTCCCATTTTGAACAAGCTTCGCGAACCTGTCGCGAAATGCAACCGCATCGCGGTAATCATTCTCCGGGCGACGCGCCCGGCGACGGTACCCGCGTATTTTCCCTGATCCAGACGGTTCCGCGGATTAGTTGAAACCCCGATTCTGGGCTCTTATCACCGGGGGCGAGGTGATCACCGATCGCAATCCTCGGGAAAGATCCTATGCCCGCGGCTTATCGCGCGCAATATTCCCGGATCTTGTCCGGCCCTTGTCGTGACGGCTAGACTCCCGCTTCTTCCAGAAATCAGTCCGATATTTTGAATACAAGGATCCCGGTGAACCAGGAGAAAATCCCATGCGCATAGGCGTTGCGGCGGAAAGCGTGGCGGGCGAGGCGCGTGTTGCGGCGACCGCGGAGAGCGTGCGCAAGCTGGTGGCGCAGCAGCACGAGGTGCTGGTGCAGGCCGGAGCCGGCGAGCGG
>JAKBBP010000064.1 GCA_021808445.1 Pseudomonadota bacterium | reverse complement strand
CCCGCTGCAGGAAGTGCTGCGCCTGAGCGAGCAGCAGGCGATGCTGACCCTGGAGGCGGTGGAGGCCGCGCAGGCCGAGCTGCAGGCCATCCGCGACACCAACGGAGGCTTCATCGACCAGCGTCTGGAGCGCCTGGGCGGCCACCTGCAGACCATCCTGACCACGCAGCAGGGCCAGGACCTGGCCGGCCAGCGCCTGAAGAAGACCATCGCGTTGCTGCAGGCCGTGGAGTCGCGCATCCAGGAAGCGCTGGCCCAACTGGGGCCCATGCCGACCGATGCCCGCGAGGCACTGGCCGAGCTGCATGCCGTCTTGCCCCCGGAGGCCCAGTCCGACACCTTCGGCGCCGGCCGCATGGACCAGGAAAACGTCGACGACCTGCTGTCCCAGCTGGGCCTGTAGCCGGGGCCCCGCGCAAACCTAGAGACCGCCATGTCAGAAGCCGCCAACTCCGTTCCGACCGCAGCCGCCTCCCCCGCGGCACGCGCGCTCGAGCTGCTTTCGCAGCATGTGCAGGGCGCACGCGCGCAGATGGACTCCGCGGTGCTGGACCTCAGCCGGCGCTTCGCGCAACTGCACGCCAGTTTCGAGAAGTCGATGCGTGCCTCGGACGCGGCCGCCTCGGCGCAGGCCGGCACCGGGGTGACCGAGGCCTTCTCGCAAAGCCGCGAGCAGCTCGGACAGGTGGTGGAAAACCTGCGCGTGGCCCTGAGACGCCGCGACGAGGCGGCGCGCCAGGCCCAGGGCGTGACCACCCATGCCAGTGCGCTCCAGGGCCTGGTCGAGCGCGTGGCCGCGCTGGCGGCCAAGACCGATCTGCTGGCGCTCAATGCGACCATCGAGGCCGCGCGCGCCGGAGAACACGGGCGTGGTTTCTCCATCGTGGCCGAAGAGGTCCGCAAACTCTCCGCGCAGTCTCGCCAGACCAGCCAGGACATGGCCGACCGCGTGCATGCAATCGGCACCGAAATGCGTGCGATGGCCCAGGCCGCGATGCGCTCCACCGAGGAGGAACAGCAGACCTTCGCCGAAACCGACCAGGCCGTCCAGGGCGTGCTGGGCCGCCTGCATGAACTCGCCGCCGAGCAGGGCCGCGCGGCGGCCACGCTGCGCGCGGAGGGGGAGCAGGCGCAACAGGAAGTTTCCCGGGTCCTGGTGGCGTTGCAATTCGGCGACCGCGTGAGCCAGATCCTGGACCATGCCGCGCGCTCCCTGCAGGAGCTGTCGCAGGAGTTCGCCGCATCGCCGTCCACGCCCGACGGGGACGCCATGCTGGCGCGCCTTGCCGTGGGCTACACGACGCAGGAGCAGCGCCTGGCCCACGAAGGGGCCCAGAACGACGCACCATCCGGCGGCGACGACGAAATCACCTTTTTCTAAACCGTTGCGTCCGCAATATCTCCGCGTTAGCCTGTCGAAATGTCCAAGACCATCCTCATCGTCGATGATTCCGCCTCGCTCCGTCAGGTGGTGAACATCGCCCTTTCCAGCGCCGGTTACGAGGTCATCGAGGCCTGTGACGGCGTCGACGCGCTGTCCAAGCTGGACGGCCGCAAGGTGCACCTGATCATCAGCGACGTGAACATGCCCAACATGGACGGCATCGAGCTGGTGCGTCAGGTCAAGAACAAGCCCGAGTACAAATTCACTCCGATCATCATGCTGACCACCGAGAGCCAGGCCGAGAAGAAGGCCGAAGGCCAGGCCGCGGGCGCGCGCGCATGGGTGGTCAAACCTTTCCAACCCGCGCAGATGCTGGCCGCGGTGGCCAAGCTCATGCCGGCCTGAAGTCCCGAACCCGAACGCCTGGAGCCCACCTCCCATGGAAGTGCTGACGCGCGACGACATTGCGCCCGGACGCGTGGAGCTGGTCGGCTCCATGGACATCTATGCCGCCGGTGAGCTGCACCAGCGGCTGCTGGAACTCCTGCGCACGCGCCAGCGCCTGGAGCTGGACCTTTCCGGAGTGGACGAGATCGATACCTCCGGGGTGCAACTGCTCATGTCCACCAAGCGGGCGGCTGCCGCGCAGGGCCGTGCCCTGAGCCTGGTGGCCCACAGTCCGGCGGTGCTCGAAACCCTGGAACTGTGCCAGTTGCTGGGCTTTTTCGGCGATCCCGTGGTCGAGACGGCGGGAGTCCGGTCATGAGTTTCGAGCAGCAGATGCTGCAGGCGCTGCAAGCCTTCATCACCGAGGCGCGCGACCTGCTCTCCGGCATGGAACACAGCCTGCTGCAACTCGAAGGCGGTGCCGACCCGGACATGGTCAACGAGCTTTTCCGGGCCGCGCACACCATCAAGGGCTCCGCGGGCCTGTTCGGGCTGGACGGCGTGGTGCGATTCACCCATCACCTGGAGAGCCTGCTGGACCAGATGCGCGCCGGCGCGGTGGCCGCGGACGACGCGGTCGTGGGCACCCTGCTCGACGCGCGCGACCACCTGGCGGGATTGATCGAGGCCGTGGCCGAGGGCGGAGACGGACTGCAGCCCGGCCCCAGCGAACAGGCCCTGGTGGCGCGCCTGCAAAGCCTGCAGGCACCAGCGAGCCCGGCGCAGGGGGCTGCCTCGGCGGCCTCGGCGGCCCCGGCCCCCCACGAGCCGGCGGCCCCCGGCGCCGTCATGGTGCACAGGCTGTCCCCTCAGGACGAGGACAAGGTCGTGCGCCTGCAGCCGCAGGAGGCGAGCACCGCAAGCTGGCATATCTCGTTGAGATTCGGACGCGATTGCCTGCGCAACGGAATGGATCCCCTGGCCTTCATCCGCTACCTGCGCGGATTGGGCGATATCGTCGCGCTTGCCACACTGGACGACGCGCTTCCTGCGCTGCCGGAGCTCGACCCGGAGTCCTGCTACCTGGGCTTCGAGATCAATTTCCGCAGCGAGGCCGGCAAGGCTGACATCGAGGCGGTGTTCGAGTTCGTGCGCGACGACAGCGAGATCTGCATCCTGCCTGCGCACAGCCGCATCGCCGAGTATGTCGAACTCATCCGCTCGCTGCCCGAGGACGAGCTGCGCCTGGGTGAAATCCTGGTGCAGGTGGGTACGCTGACCCGTCATGAGCTCGACCATGCGCTGCGCGAGCAGGAGCAAGGCGCGCAGCTGCTGCCGCAGGGCGAGCGTGAGCCCCTGGGCCAGATCCTGGTGCGCGAAGGCGCGACCCACGAGCCCATCGTGCAGGCCGCTCTGGACAAGCAGCGACAGGCCAAGGAACGCCGCAGCCGGGAAGGCCAGATGTTGCGCGTGGCCGCCGACAAGCTCGATGCGCTGATCGACCTGGTGGGCGAACTGGTCATCGCCAGCGCCGGCAACACGCTGCATGCGCGGCAGCCCGAGCAGGTCGAGGCCGCGGCGGAGGTGACTCGGCTGGTGGAGGAGATCCGCGAGCGTGCGCTCAAGCTGCGCATGGTGGAGATCGGCGAGACCTTCGCACGCTTCCAGCGCGTGGTGCGCGACACCTCGCGTGAACTCGGCAAGGACATTGCGCTGATCATCCAGGGCGGCGAGACCGAGATGGACAAGTCGCTGGTCGAGAGCATCACCGACCCGTTGATGCACCTGGTGCGCAACTCCATGGACCATGGGCTGGAAAAGCCCGATGTGCGCGTCGCCCGCGGAAAGCCCGCGCAGGGTACCCTGCGCCTATCGGCCACCCATGACGCCGGCAGCATCGTCATCGAGGTGGTCGACGACGGGGCGGGACTGAATCGCGAGCGCATCTGCGCCAAGGCGGTGCAGCGGGGGCTGATCGATGCGGAGGCCGCGCAGACCCTGCCAGACGCCGATGTGTGGAAGCTGATCTTCGAGCCCGGCTTCTCCACGGCCGAGACCATCACCGACCTGTCGGGACGCGGCGTGGGCATGGACGTGGTACGTCGCAACATCGAGGCCATTCGCGGCACCATCGACATTCAAAGCGAGGCTGGCGCGGGAACCACCATGCGCCTGCGCCTGCCGCTGACCCTGGCCATCATCGACGGATTCCTGATCGAGAGCGCCGGTCGCAGCTACGTGCTGCCGCTGGACGCCGTGGTCGAATGCCTGCAGTACCCCGAGCAACAGCAGCAGCAGGGTTACCTGAACCTGCGCGGGGAGGTGCTGCCCCTGCTGCACCTGGAACGCGCGCTGGGTACCCGCCCGGACTCCACCGCGGGGGCCTCGCCTGGGCGGCGCAACGTGGTCGTGGTGTCGGCCTCGGGCCAGCGCGTAGGCCTGGTGGTGGAACGACTGCTGGGCGAATACCAGACCGTGATCAAGCCCCTGGGCTCGCTGTTCGCCCACCTGCGGGGCATCGGCGGCTCGACCATCCTGGGCAACGGCCGCGTGGCCCTGATCCTGGACGTGCCGGCCCTGCTGGCCGCCGCGCCGGAGGTCACGCGCCACCGGGCCCTTCCGGGGGGCCAGGCCGCCTGAAGCGCCAGCGCGAGTCCGCCATGCTGGCACAATCCCCCATGCTCGCTCGATCCTCCCACCCGCACTCGCCATGAACCTCCCCGTCCCTGCCTCCTCCACGTCCGCGGTCCTGGTCGAGGCCGCGCATGCGCACGGCCCCGCGGCACCCGGCCAGTACCTGACCTTCTCGCTGCAGGGAGAGTCCTACGGCGTGGACATCCTCGGCGTGCGCGAGATCATCGAGTACGCGCGTCCGACCACCATCCCGATGATGCCCGGCTTCGTGCACGGGGTGATCAACCTGCGCGGACACGTGGTGCCCGTGATCGATCTCGCGCAGCGCTTCGGGCGCCCCCCCACCGAGCTGCGCGCGCGCACCTGCATCGTCATCGTCGAGGTGAACACTCCCGACGGCGCGCAGGCGCTGGGCGTGCTGGTCGACGCGGTCAATGCCGTCCTGGACCTGGACCCCTCGCAGATCGAACCGGCGCCGGCCTTCGGCACCGGACTGCGCCGCGAGTTCATCCAGGGCATGGCACGCATGGAAAGCGGCTTCATCATCCTGCTGGACATCCCGCGTGTACTGTCCACCGAGGACCTGGCCGCGCTGGCGCACGTCGCCGAAGGCACGGCCGCGGCGTGAGGAGCGTCGAGCCGCTCAGTGCGGCTCGTGGGAATGCGGCTTGTGGGAATGCGGCTCGTGCGCATGCGGGCCATGGACCGCCCCACCCGTCACGCGATGATGGCCCGCGTGCGCGTGGCCGAACACCAGATAGGCGTCCGCCCCCTCGCGCACCAGGCGGCAGCGCGCTCCGTGCGGCAGGCACAGCTTGGTGCGCACATGGCCGAAAGGCAGACCGGTGAGCACCGGCACCTTGTGCTCGCGCAGGCGTGAGCGCAGCCAGGCCACCACGTGCGCAAGGTCGTAGCCCGCGTCATGCGGGCTCAGGCGATAGTCGGTGAAGGCGCCGAGCAGCACCGCCCGCTGGCGCTGCAGGATCCCTGCTCCCAGCAGCTGCGTGAGCATGCGCTCGATGCGGTAGGGATGCTCGGCCACGTCCTCCAGGAACAGCACGCCGCGCGCGCGCGGCAGGTACGCCGTGCCCACCAGGTTGCACACCAGGCTCAGATTGCCGCCCCACAGCACCCCGGAGGCGTCCAGGGATCGCGGCGCGTCCGGGCATTCGAAGCCCACCGCCTCCAGGCGCGCATCGACGACGTCCAGGAAACTCTCCTGGGTGATGTCGTCGACCCGTTCTCCGCCAAAATCGAAGCTTGCCATCGGCCCGCTGTAGGTCACGGTGCCGGCGCGTGCGAGCATGGCCAGTTGCAGGGCGGTGAAATCGCTGTGGCCCACCCAGACCTGGCCGCGACGGCTCACGGCCTCGTGCAGCAAGGCGTAGTCCAGCGCGTCGAGCATGCGCGTGAGTCCGTAGCCTCCGCGCGTGGCCATGACCACGGCCGCGCGGCCGCGTGCAGCGCGGTGCACGGCCTGCACGCGCCGGGCGTCACTGCCCGCGAAGCGCTGCTCGCGCAAGAGCGCTGCCGGGTCGACGCGCACACGAAATCCCAGTGCCCCCAGGTGCTCGGCCGCGCGCTGGATCCGCTGCGGCTCGGGCACTGCGCCCGAAGGGGACAGCAGACGCAGTTCTCCCCGCGCGAAGGCCCTGCGCGCCTTCGGCGCGGTGGTTTCAGTCATCGAATTCCTCTCCGGGCTGGTCCAGGTGATTGACCTCGATCCCGCCCTGCTCCGCGCTCTGGGGGGCCTCGTCCGCATCGCGCGCCGGCGCCTGGGCGCCCAGGCGCCGGCGCTCGCGAAAAAACTCCTGCAGCAGCGCTCCGCAGGCGGCCGCTTCCACGCCGCCGTGCAACTGCGCATGGTGGTTCAGGCGCGACTCGGCGAACAGATTCAGCACACTGCCCCCGGCCCCGGTCTTGGGATCGAAGGCACCGAACACCACGCGTTGCACCCGCGCGTGCAGCAGCGCCATCGCGCACATCGCGCAGGGCTCCAGGGTGACGTACAGCGTGCAGCCCGGCAGCCGGTAGTTGCCCATCAGGCTGGCCGCCTGGCGCAGCGCCACGATCTCGGCATGGGCCGTCGGATCGGAATCACCCACCGGACGGTTGTAGCCGGTGGCCAGCACCCTGCCCTCGCGCACCAGCACGGCGCCTACCGGCACCTCGCCCAGCAGCCAGGCATTCTGGGCCTGGTCCAGCGCCAGGCGCATGAAGGCACGATCCGCCTGGGCATCCGGCGGATCGGACAAGTCGTGGCCGTGCCCGGCCTCGGATTCTCGGTCCATCCCGCAAGCATACCCGGGCGCACCCCGCGGGCAGCGGGCTCGGCTTGCGCCCAGGCCTGCTGCACCGGGCGCAGGAGCCTCAGCCAATGGTCATCAGGCTGGCATTGCCTCCGGCGGCAGCGGTGTTCACGCTCACGGCCTGCTCGTGCAACAGGAGTTCCAGCGGATAGTCCGAAGCCTTGATGGCGTCGCTGGGCAGCGCGTAGACGTTGACCACCGCGTGCTCGTGTCGCGTGAGTTCGGCCTGCAGGGCGCGCAGGCCGGCAGGGCCGCCCTGGTACAGCGCTGCATCCGGCAGATCCTGCGGCGTGGCAACTCGCACCCGCTCGCGCAAGGAAGACGGGACCAGCGCCGCGGCCGGCTCGGCGTGCGCGCCCGACAGCAACGCGACATTGCCGCTGGCCAGCGCCGCGGCGGCCTGGCGCAGCAGTTCCTCACGGCTGTCGGCCCGGCACAGCAGCTGTCCGCGCGGCAGCAGCAGATAGTCGTTGTGTTCACCCACCGGCCCCGCCAGGCGTGCGGGCCGGCGATCGGGTGCCAGCGTGGCGTAGACCTGCATCCGCGCGGTGTCGATGCCCTGCTCACGCAGGGCATCGAGCAGGCCACGCAGTTCCTCGGGGGCCTCCCCGCAGGGCAGGAAGGGTGCCCCCGTGGGAGCCACCAGCCGGCGAAGGTACAGCGGGCCTCCGGCCTTCGGGCCCGTGCCCGAGCGCCCGTGGCCGCCGAAGGGCTGCACCCCCACCACGGCACCGATCATGTTTCGGTTGACGTACACATTGCCCGCACGAATGCGCGAGCCGGCCCTCGCGATCGTTTCGTCAATGCGGCTGTGAATCCCGAACGTCAGGCCGTAGCCCAGCGCATTGACCGAGTCGATGGCCTGCTCCAGCTGCTCGCTGCGGTAGCGCAGCACGTGCAGCACCGGACCGAACACCTCGCGGCCCAGCACGTCGATGGAGGGAATTTCCACCAGGGTCGGTGCGACGAAATGTCCCTGCCTGGCATGAGCAGGCAGCAGGGGCGCGTATACCGCGTGTCCGCGCGCGCGCATGGCCTCCACATGGCCTTCGATGACCTCGCGTGCCTCCGAGCTGATCACCGGACCGACATCGGTGTCCAGTCGGTCGGGGCGACCGACCTGCAATTCGTCCATGGCACCCCGAAGCATTTCCAGCAGGCGCTCGGCCACGTCCTCCTGCACCAGCAGAATGCGCAGGGCCGAGCAGCGCTGCCCGGCCGAGTCGAAGGCCGAGGCCACGATGTCGCTGACCGCCTGCTCGGGCAGTGCGGAGGAATCCACCACCATGGCGTTCTGTCCGCCGGTTTCGGCGATCAGGGGAATCGGCAGGCCATGCGCGTCCAGGCGCTCGGCCAGCTGGGCCTGGATCAGGCGGGCCACCTCGGTGGAACCGGTGAACAGCACCCCACGCACCCGTGGGTCCCCCACCAGCGCGGCGCCGACCCGCCCATCGCCGGGCAGCAACTGCAGCGCCCCCGGCGGCAACCCGGCTTCGTGCAGGATCTGCACCGCGGCATGCGCGATCAGTGGTGTCTGCTCGGCCGGCTTGGCCAGCACCACGTTGCCCGCGGCCAGCGCCGCGGCGATCTGGCCGGTGAAAATCGCCAGCGGAAAATTCCACGGGCTGATGGCCACCACCGGACCCAGCGGACGATGCTCGGAGTCGTGCAGATGCTGCACCGCCTGCGCCGAGTAGTAGCGCAGGAAGTCCACGGCCTCGCGCACCTCTCCGATGGCCGCTGGAAGCGCTCGCCCGGCCTCGCGCACGATCAGGCTGGCCAGGCGCGGCATGCGCTGCTCCAGCAGATCGGCGGCGCGCAGCAGGACCGCCGCACGGTCGGGGGCCGGCGTGGCCTGCCACACCGGCGCCTCGGCCAGCGCCAGCTCGAAGGCGCGCGCGCACAGCGCCGGGTCGGCCTCGACCACCGAGCCGACCACGTCGCGCAGCTCGGCCGGGTTGAGCACGGGGCGAGCCGTCCCGTCCACCTCGCCGCTGGCCAGCACGGGGCGTGCCTGCCAGCGCGTGTCCAGGCTGGCCAGGCCGGCCGCGGCCAGCGCGCCCAGACGTTGTTCGTTGCTGAGGTCGAAGCCCGAGGAATTGCCGCGCTGGCTGCCGTACAGATCCACCGGCAGCGCGATGCGCTCATGGGGCGCGCCCAGGGGCGAGATGCGCCGCGCCATGTGCACAGGATCGGCGACGATCTCGTCCAGATCGGCCTTGGGGTCATTGATCTTGTGCACGAAGGAGGTGTTGGCCCCGTTTTCCAGCAGGCGGCGCACCAGGTAAGCCAGCAGGGTCTCGTGGGTACCCACCGGCGCATAGATGCGGCAGGGTCGGTTCAGTCCCTCCGTGGAGACCACCTCCTCGTACAGCGGCTCGCCCATGCCGTGCAGGCACTGGAACTCGTATTGCCCGACGTAGAAGTTGTTGCCCGCCATGGCGTGAATGGCAGCAACCGTGTGGGCGTTGTGGGTGGCGAACTGCGGGAACACCGCCTGCGGGGCGTCCAGCAGCTTGCGCGCGCAGGCCAGGTAGGACACGTCGGTGTGCACCTTGCGGGTGAACACCGGAAAGCCTTCCAGGCCGTCGAGCTGGGCACGCTTGACCTCGGTGTCCCAATAGGCGCCCTTGACCAGGCGGACCATCAGGCGACGGCGCGAACGCTGCGCCAGGTCGATGAGAAAATCCAGCACGAAGGGGGCGCGCTTCTGGTAGGCCTGCACCACGAAGCCGATGCCGTTCCAGCCCTGCAGGGCCGGGTCGAAGCACAGGCTCTCCAGCAGGTCCAGGGACAGCTCCAGTCGGTCGGCCTCCTCGGCGTCGATGTTCAGGCCGATGTCGTAGTGGCGTGCCAGTCGCGCCAGGCGGGTCAGGCGTGGCAACAGCTCGTCCATCACCCGCTGGCGCTGCGAGCGGCTGTAGCGCGGGTGCAGTGCCGACAGCTTGATGGAGATGCCCGGGCCTTCGTAGATGCCCCGCCGCTGCGCCGACTTGCCGATGGCGTGGATGGCCTGCTCGTAGTCGCGAAGGTAACGCTCGGCGTCGCGCGCCGTCAGCGCCGCTTCGCCGAGCATGTCGTAGGAGTGCCGGAACCCCCGGGCCTCGCGCTTGCGCGCATTGGCCAGCGCGTCGGCGATGGTCTGGCCCAGCACGAACTGCTCGCCCATCAGGCGCATGGCCATGTTCACGCCGCCGCGCACCACCGGCTCGCCACCGCGTGCCACCAGGCGCGTGAGCAGGGACGAGAGCTTGTCCTCGCTGCTGGTGACCACCAGGCGCCCGGTGAGCAGTAGTCCCCAGGTGGCGGCGTTGACGAACAGGGATCGCCCCCCGCCCAGGTGGCTCTGCCAGTCCCCCGCGCCGACCTTGTCGCGGATCAGGGCGTCGCGCGTGGGGGTGTCGGGAATGCGCAGCAGGGCCTCGGCCAGGCACATCAGCGCGATGCCTTCCTGGCTGGACAGCGCGTATTCCTGCAGCAGGGTCTCGACCACGCCGCGGGTGCGCTTGGAGCGCAGCTTGAGCGCCAGCCTGCGTGCCGTGTCCTGTACCGCGCCGGCCAGCTCGGGCGCCAGTTGCGCCTGGGCCACCAGGGCCGGCACGCATTCGGTCTCGGGCCGGCGATACGCGGCGGTGATGGCCGCGCGCAGCACGGTCTGCGGTTGCACCTCCTGGGCCATCTCCAGGAAAGGCACCGGTGCGGGCTCCTGAGGTGCCTCGGCGGCGTCCAGGCTCCCCGGCTCGGCGGCCTCGTCGGCGACGGACAGGCCCTCACCGCGTTCCAGGCGCTCCAGGCCCTGCAGGATCATTTGCTTGACGACGTAATGCGGGCTGCGCCCGTGCGCTTCGGCCGCGGCCTTGATGCGCAGGCGCACCTGTTCGTCGATCTTCACCCCGATAGTCGTGACACCCATGAATGCAATCCGGTTATGCTGTCCGCACGGCGGCATGGGCGCATAGTTGCACCTTTGTGCCACAAAGTAAAGATACGAGTACAACCTCTGCGCGTTCATTGTGCAAATTGAGGTGTAACCCTGATGCGGCTTGAGGTGACACCCGGTATGTTGCGGGTTTCGCCGCACGCCGGGCGCCGACGCCGCCAGCCGCGGCGGCCAGCGCCAGGCGCGGCCACCCGGCAGGTGCCCGACCCAGCCCGGCCCCTTCCCTCCACCCCATCGAGTAGCCAGACCATGACCAGGAAGTTCTCCACCAAGCTCGTCTACGGCCTCATCGCCGGCGCTTTCGCCGCCGGCGCCGCGCAGGCCGCCACCCCGATCACCATCGGCGTGCAGGCGCCGATCACCGGGCAATACGCCAACGAAGGCCAGGGCATCGCCGATGCCGTGAAGCTGCTGGTCAAGCAGCAGAACGCCAAGGGCGGCCTGCTGGGCCATCCTCTGCAGGTGAAGGTCTGCGACGACCAGGGCGAAGCCGCTCCGGCCGCGATCTGCGCGCGCCAACTGGTCAACGACGGCGTGCTGGCGGTGATCGGCAGCTACACCAGCGGCGCCGCGCTCGCGGCGCAGCCCATCTACGCGCGGGCCAACGTGATCCAGACCTCCGACGGCACCAGCGACGAGCTGACCGCCCACGGATTCAAGACCTTCTTCCGCAATGCGCCGCCCAACAGCGCCGAAGCCGTGTTCACAGCCGGCTACTTCAAGGCCATGGGCTACAAGCGCGTGGCCGTGGTCACCGACCACTCCAGCTTCTCCACCGGCCTGGCCGACGCGGTGGTGGCCGACGCGAAAAAGGACGGTATCGACATCGTCGACAAGGCCTTCATCACCGCCGGCTCGCAGAACTACACCCCGGTGCTGACCAAGCTGAAAGCGCTGAACCCGCAGGTCGTCTATTTCTCCGGCTACTACACGGATGGCGGCCTGATCAAGGCGCAGATGGCCCAGCTGGGCATGAAGGCCGGGTTCGTCGGAGGCGACGCCAACCAGAACGTAGCCTTCGCCAAGATCGCCGGCTCCGCGGCCGCTGGCGCCACCATCATCAACGTGCCTGCTCCGCAGGACCTGCCCTACCCCGTGGCCAAGGAGTTCCTGAGCCAGTTCCAGACCGCCTACGGCCACCAGCCGCCCAGCATCTTCACGCTGACCAACGCCGACGGCCTGCGCGCGATCATCCACACCGCCGAGCAGATCAAGAGTGTCGAGCCGTCCAGGCTGATCCCCGCGCTGCACAAGCTGCACGACTTCAAGGGCCTGACCGGCACATTCTCCTGGAACGCCGTCGGCGAGCGCACCGGCAGCCCGTACGTGGCCTTCGAGGTCACGTCCACCGGCGCCTACAAGATCACCTACCCGGCCGCGGCCGCCAAGTAAGAAACACCGCCGTGGGCGCGCGGCCGGGGCCGCGCGCCTTCGCGGAGGGGAACCTTCCATGCTGAGCACCGTGCTGCAGCAACTCGTCAACGGCCTGACCGTTGGCGGCATCTATGCGCTGATCGCCCTGGGTTACACGATGGTGTACGGGGTGCTGCGCCTGATCAACTTCGCGCACGGAGACCTGTGCGTGTTCGGCGCCTACATCGGGCTGGTGGCGCTGAGCGCGGGCTCGGGCAGCGGCCAGTCGCACCTGCTGCTGCTGGGCGGCGCCTTCATCCTGGCCGCCATCGTCGTGGGCGCCGCGGGAATGCTGCTCGAATTCACCGCCTACCGTCCGCTGCGCCGCGCCGACCGCCTCAGCGCGGTGGTGTCCGCGCTGGGGGCCTCGCTGTTCATCGAGAACGGCATCATGCTCATCTGGGGCCCGCAACTGCGCGTGTTCCCCAGCCACCTGCTGCCGGCGCACTCCTGGAACTGGGCCGGCGCGCGCATCGACCTCGTGCAAGTGCTGATCATCGCGGGAAGCGCCGTGCTCATGGCCCTGCTGTACTGGTTCGTGCACCACACGCGCTACGGAACCGCCATGCGCGCTGCCGCCAGCGACCAGGACGCCGCGCGACTGATGGGCATCAACGTCAACCGGGTGATCGCCAGCGTGTTCGTGCTGGGCCCGGCCATCGGAGCCATTGGCGGCTTGTTCATCGGCCTTTACTACCGCCAGGTGTACTTCACCATGGGCTGGACGTACGGTCTCAATGCCTTCATCGCCGCCATCCTCGGCGGCATCGGGAACATCCCCGGCGCCATGCTGGGTGGCGTGCTGCTGGGCCTGTTCAATGCCTTCGCCGCCGGCTTCGTGTCGAGCTCGTGGCAGGAGGCCATCACCTTCGCGCTGCTGATCGGCATCCTGCTGCTGCGCCCCACCGGGCTGCTGGGCGAGCGCGTTGCGGAGAAAGTCTGATGAAAGCCCTGTTCGACCTCATCAACCGCCCCTGGGTCGGCGCCCTGCTGTGGCTGGCGGGCCTGGGCATCCCCCTGGTGCTGGATCAGACCTGGGTGTTTATCGCGGCGCTGTTCGCGGTGTACGCCATCGTCGCCCTCAGCCAGGACGTGGTCCTGGGCCGTGCCGGCATGTTCGACATGGGTCATGCCGTGTACTTCGGGGTCGGCGCCTACGTGACCGCGGTGCTCAACACGGTGTACGGCTGGCCCATCCTGGCCACCTGGCCGCTGGCGGTGCTGGCCGCGGCGCTGGTGGGCATGGTGCTGGCGGCGCCCATCGTCAAGCTGCGCGGTGATTACCTGCTGGTGGCCACCATCGGCTTCAATGCCATCTTCATCCTGGCCCTGGACAACAATCTGGGGCATCTGACCGGAGGCGCCGATGGCGTATTCGGCATCGGCGTGCCCTCGCTGTTCGGATTCCAGGCCGGCAGCCAGAACGCCCAGTTCTGGCTCGACTGGGTCGCCTTCGCGGCAGTGATGCTGCTGATCCGCAACCTGGATCGCTCGCACCTGGGGCGCACCTTCTACTACATCAAGCATGACCAGCTCGCGGCCACCACCATGGGCGTGGATACCCGCAAGTACCGGGTGCTGGCCTTCGCCCTTGGCGCTGCGCTGGCGGGCTTCGCCGGAACCTTGTTCGCGGCGCTGATGGCCGCGGTCAGCCCCGGGGCCTTCGTGTTCACCGAGTCGGTAACCCTGTTCGCCATCGTGCTGGTCGGCGGCCAGGGCTCGATTCCCGGGGTGCTGCTGGGCACGGCGCTCATGTTCGTGGTGCCGCAGGCCTTCCGCGGCTTCGCCCAGTACCGCTACTTCGTGTTCGGCATCGCCATGGTCCTGATCATGGTGCTGCGTCCCCAGGGCATCTGGCCACGCCTGCTGCGCCGGGAGGCCTCGCGATGAACGCCATGCAGACTCGGGACGATGCCAGGTCCGGCGAACTGCTTCGCCTGGACGGAGTGGGTGTGCGCTTCGGCGGACTCAAGGCGGTGGATGCCCTGAGCTTCGGTGTCCACGCCGGGCAGGTGGTGGGTCTGATCGGTCCCAACGGGGCCGGCAAGACCACCGCCTTCAACCTGATCACCGGGGTGTACAAGCCCACCGAGGGCCGCATCCGCTTCGCCGGGAAGGACATCACGGGCTGGGCGCCGCATCGCATCGCGCGCTCCGGGATCTTCCGCACCTTCCAGACCATCCGCCTGTTCCAGGGCCAGAGCGTGCTCAACAATGTGCTGGCGGGCATGCATCTCAAGACCCGCCAGCAATGGTGGCAGGGGCTGCTGGCCACCGCGGCGCAGCGCCGCGAGGAGCGCGAGCTGCGCATGGAGGTCATGGCGCTGCTCGAGCGCCTGCGCCTGGACAAGCTCGCGCAGGAGGACGTGGCATCCCTTCCCTATGGCGTGCAGCGTCGCGTCGAGCTCGCGCGAGCCCTGGTAGCCGGCCCGCGCCTGCTGATCCTCGACGAGCCGGCCGCGGGGCTCAACGACCAGGAATCCGCCGAGCTCAACCGCACCATCCTGCAGGTGCGCGAGCAGGGCATCAGCGTCCTGCTGGTCGAGCACGACATGAACGTGGTGATGAACGTCACCGACCACATCGTGTGCATCAACTTCGGTCGCAAGATCGCCGAAGGTACTCCCGAGCACATCCGCAACCATCCCGACGTCATCGAGGCCTACCTGGGCAAGGACGACGACGAGGAGGAGGCCGCCGCATGAAACTCCTGGAAGTCCGCGACCTGGACGTGCGCTACGGGCACATCCAGGCCCTCAAGGGAATCAGCCTGGAGGTGGCCGAGGGCGAAATCGTCACCCTGCTGGGCGCCAACGGCGCCGGCAAGACCACGCTCATGCGCACGATCAGCGGCCTGCTGCGCCCCCACTCCGGCCAGGTGCTGCTGCGCGGCTCGCCCATCCAGCGCAGTGGCGCCGACGCCATCGTGCGCATGGGGATCTCCCACGTGCCCGAGGGACGACGGGTGTTCCCCACCCTCAGCGTGGCCGAAAACCTGCGCCTGGGCGCATACACCCGCCCGGCCGCCGAGGCGGCGCAGACCCTGCAAGAGGTCTTGACCATGTTCCCCCGCCTCCTGGAGCGCCGCGAGCAGCTCGCCGGGACGCTGTCGGGGGGCGAGCAGCAGATGCTGGCCATCGGGCGCGCCCTCATGGCGCGCCCGAAGCTGCTTCTGCTCGACGAGCCCAGCCTGGGGCTGGCGCCGATCATCGTGCGCGACATCTTCCGCTCCCTGCGCCAGATCCGCGAAACCGGCATGACCCTGTTGCTGGTGGAGCAGAACGCGCGCACCGCGCTCAAGCTCGCCGACCGGGCGTACGTGCTGGAAACCGGCCACGTCCGCCTGGAGGGGGCAGCCTCCGATCTACTGGCTTCCCCCGAGGTACAGGCCAGTTACCTGGGCCATGGGGCCCGGGCGGCGGACGCCCCCCGCTGAGCCGCGCGGCGTCGCGCGCCGCGCGCCGATGCTGGGATCGATGGTGGGTCGCAGGCATCTCAGAACCTCCAGGCCAGGTGCAGTTGGACATCGTTGGAACGCAGGCCCCGGCCGTAGTCGCCCTGGTAGGAGACCGCAGCGCTGAGATTGCGGCTCAGCTGCGCATGCACTCCGGCGCCCGCCTCCACGACGTTGACCGGCGTGGTCACCCCCGCCGTGGTGAAGGGTGCGCCAGGAATGGCGTTGAAGGCCATGGTCAGAGAGCTGGGTGGAGCGCGGAACCAGTGCCGCACGCCCA
>JAKBBP010000063.1 GCA_021808445.1 Pseudomonadota bacterium | reverse complement strand
TCGCGCAGGCTGGGCACCAGTTCCCGCCATTGCTGCTGCTCGCGACTGCGCTGCGGCTCGCCCAGGTCGTCCAGCAGGGCCCCCAGCGCGGGCTTGCCGTCCAGCGCGTACACCACGTTGTCGCTGCACCGCGTGACCGTGCGTGCCGGGCCCACGGGCTGCAGGCCGTGGCTGAGCCCGCCCAGCAGGCTCACCCGCGAGGAAAACGCCACGCCCGAGACCCCGCCCTGCAGCACCGCATCGGCGAAGTGCGCACCACAACCCGGACTGACGATGCCACCCCATACGTCGTGCGAATCGCAGCGCTCGCCAAGTTCGGCCACCAGCTCGTCCAGCTCCAGCTGCTCGGCGTCCCCGTGGGCAAGCACGGAATGCGCGCCGCGCCACACGCGCGAGGCCTGCTGCAGAGGCTTTCGCCCGGAAAACACGCGGAAATCACGCGCGGCCAACTGCATCAGCATGATCGCGACACCGCAGGACTCGATGCCCTGCCCGCCGGCCGCGAACACCCCCGGCATCACCCCGCCCACCCAATGACCCACGCCCAGCCGCTGGCGCAGACCGTCCAGCAGCTCCTCCCCCAGCACGGCATGCCGGGGATCCACGTAGACCAGGCCAAGGTTGGGACGGGTGACGGTCTCGGCGCGCGCCCGCTCCCGTGCCACCTGGGCACACAGATCCTCCAGCACCAGGGGCCAGCTCGACAGCGATGAATGGGCAGTGATGAAGCGCATGCGGGATGGTTCGGCTCAACGGGCGCCACCGGGCTGCGCGGCAATGCCGCGCACCGCGGCTCGCCAGGCTCCGGTACGTACACGTCGCGCCGCATGTTGCGCCGCAATGTGCCAACTCATCCTAGCAGGCGAATCAAAGCCCCGGAGGCCACACGCCCAGCCCCGGGCGGGCTGTCCAAGCCCAGGCTCGGAGCCCGGGCTTGGACATCCACCGCCCCGGCGTGTCCCTGCGCGGCGCCCTGGGGTATTTCAGCGCTCCGCTACGTGGCCTTGCCCGAGCGAGCGCCCGGCGAAGCGGGCTTACCGCCCGTTCGCGCCGCCGGTCGCTTGCGCGCCGGAGCCGTCGTGCCCCCGGGCGTCTTGGCCGCCGGCCTGCTCGCCGCGGGCGAACCCGAGGAAGGCGCGGCGCCCGGCCCCGAAGGCATCGCGCCCGCGCCCGGCATGGGCCAGGCGCTCTCGCGCAGCGCCTCGGTGGCCACTTTGGTGAACTGGTCGCTCAAGGTGCTCCACCATTGCATGGGATCGATGATTCCGCCCACCTGCGGGCCCTCGGCCTTGGCCTTGCCCGGGCTCGCCGCGGCCTCGGCGGCGGCGGGCGCCTCGGCAGGCTTCGCGGCCTGCGGCGCGGCAGCGCCCATGGCCTCTGCGCCGGCGCGCATGGCCGAACCCAGGTGGCTGGCCAGGTCGCCGAAGTCCACGTTCATGGTCTTCAGGGTCGACAGGGTCATGCGCTGCACTTCCAGGCCCTGGATGGTGGCCTGGGTGAGGCGCACATTGGCCTCCAGCCACTGCAACACCACGCGCAAGTCGACGATCTTGCGCTCCAGCTCCTCGGGATCCAGAGTGGGCGCCATCCAGTTGGCGAAGCTGGACGACATCCCCGAGCTTTTCAGCAGGGATTGGAAGAATTCCATGGCCGGAGGTGATTGGGCTTGCATGAGACACGAACCTCGAAGAACGATTGGGAGCCGACCCGAGCAGGCAGCTCGCCTCGCAAGGTCGACGCAACCCAGCATACCGCCTGCGCGCCGGCTTCGACATCCCCCCTTTCGATACCCTTGCCCGCCTCGCGCTGCACAATGCGCCCATGAGTCCTGCGCGCATGGGCGTCCCGTCGGGCGCGGAACCGCCCGCACGGCCGCGCCGGCGCTGGCGCGCGGCCTGGTGGCTGTTGCCCGTGCTGCTGCTGCATCTGCTGGCCCTGTGGGGCCTGGGCACGGCGCTGCGCAACAGGCCGCCCCACGCGCTGCCGGCCGCGCTGTACACACGCCTGCTCCTGCCCCATGCCCCCCAGGCGCCGCAGCCCGCGACGCCGCGGACCTCACCGGCGCAACGCCCTGCGCGCCCCGCGGAGCCGGTCGAAGGCCCCGAGCTGCTTGCACAGGCCTCGCGCCCCAGCGCCCCGCTGCAGCCCGCTGTTGCGGCTCGGCACCCGCGGCCGCAGGCGCCTTCGCAGCGGCGCGGCAACCCGGCGCCGCGGCACCCCGCAGGCTCCGCCCCGTCGCCCTCCACGACTCCGACGCGCCCCGCGTCCGCCAGTTCCCCGGCACACCCGCCGGCACACCCGCCAGCCCACCCGCCGGCCCACCCGCCCGCGCGGCCCGCCTCCCCTCCGGCCCGCGCGGCCAGCGTGCCGGGAGCCGGGACCGGCGCGGCCGCGGACGCCTGGCCGCCTCCGACCCGGCTGGACTATGCGCTGACAGGCTATTACCGCGGCCCCCTGCACGGCAACGGCGAACTCGAATGGCGCCGCCTGGGCCAGCGCTACGAGCTGCGGCTCAGCGGCTCGGCGCTGATCGATTTCTCCTACACCAGCACCGGCCGCATCCAGGGCGACTGGCTCGCCCCCGACGACTATGTCGAGCAGGTCCTGCTGCGCCGCAAGACCGTGCACTTCGACCGCGCAGCGGGCCTGCTGCGCTTTTCCGCCATCGGCTCCACCTTGCCCATCCCGGCGCACCTGCTCGACAGCGCCAGCGTGTTCATGCAACTGGCCCAGGACCTGCGTACCCACCCGGGACGGTTCCAGCCTGGCGAGCACCTGCTTTTCCAGGTGGCGCGACCCAGCGGCACCACGCACTGGGATTTCCTGGTCGCAGGAACCACCCACGTGCGCACCCGCCTCGGTCCCCTGCAGGCCTGGCACCTGGTGTTCGAGCCGCCCGCCCGCGACGATCTCGGCGCCGAGGTCTGGCTGGCCCCGTCGCTGCAGGACCTGCCCGTGCAGATCCGCCTGCGCCACGGCAGCGACGGCTACCTGCTGTTCACGCTGCGCCGGGCGCTGCAACAGGCGTCGCCGCAAGCTTCCGCGGCGCGCTGAAGGCCGGCATTTCCCATGCCCGGCTGTCGGCGCGCGAGCGCCCTCGTGCGTTCAAGCCACAGGAAGGCAGCGCGGACCAGGGCAGGCGGGACTTGATTCCCCGCTCCCGATCCCCATGTGAAACCTGACGCGGCTGCGGACTGCGCACGATGCCGCCGCGTTTTCCCGGGAGGATCACCATGCACACCATGATCTACGATTCCGACGCCTTCAGCGTGTTCCAGCTCGACTGGGCCCGTGAGACAGGCCACGAAGCCGGTCCCGCTGCCGAGGCCGCCCAGCAGCAGGGGGGGTTCGAGATCGTCGACAAGTTCGCTCGCAAGGAAATCTTCCTGGAGGGCCACGTGGCCGACGGTTTTCGCGCACGCGTGCGCAGCCTCATGGAAAGCTCCCCGAGCACCGAGGACATCGACGAATTCCTCGATGGCTTCTCCGCGCTCTCGCGCCTGAACCTGCACGCGCACTGAGCCCCGCTTCGGCAGCCTGGTTCCACGACCCGCATCGCCTCGCGCGCAGGGGCGGGCCGCGCTTCGGTCACTGCCGCCACAAGCAAAGCTTGTCTTACGTCAAGGTCGGGCGTTGGCGAAGCCATACGATGATTCGCATGAATGCTCTCGTCGTCCCTACCGTTGAGTCGCCGCGCCCGATGGCGCCCAGCCATGGCGATACCCATGCCGAGCCGATGGTGCGCGTGCTCAAGGCCATGGCGCACCGCGAGCGCCTGGCCATCCTGTGCCTGTTGCTGGACGGGGAGATGTGCGTGCGCGACCTCGAGCATGGCGTCGGCATGCGTCAGGCCGCGCTGTCGCAACAATTGTCGCGGCTTCGCGCCGAGAACATCGTCGAGGCGGTGCGCCACGGGCGCTTCATGCTGTACCGGCTGAAGAATCCCCAGGTGCAAGCGGTGGTACGCGCCGTTTGCCGCGAAATCCAGCCCAGCTGAAGCTGCGCGCCAGCGCCCGCCCGGCGCGCACCCGCCTGCTCACCAGGTGCCGTGCAGACCCCAGTAGAGGATGAACACCGCGACCAGGGTGGACAGGGCCCAGGCCCACGGCGGCATCATCTCCCACAGGCGTTCGGCCATGCCGTGGGGCGCTACCACCAGCTCTCCGCGCACGCTGCGCTCGAAGCGCGTGAAAAAGTCCTCGATCAGGCTGCGCACCGCCTGATCCGCCAGCGCCCCCCCCATCTGCCCGATCGCGCCGCCCACCTGCGCGCTGGCCTGGTACTGCAGCGAGGTGCCATCTCCAGAAGGCTGCAGCGCCACCAGCGCGCGCCCGGCACCGAAGCCGGCGCTCCCGCCGTTGCCCTCGAAGCGCAGCACATAGCTGTGCGGGGGATTGGCATCCTCCAGCACCAGGGTGCTGGCAAAGCTCGAGCGATGCCCGGCGATCTCGAGCTGCTGCACGAGCTCGAAGCGCCCGGGAGCGCTTTGCTCCAGGCTCTGGCAACCCGGGATGCTCGCGCGCAGCATCGCGGGCGAGTTCAGGGCTTCCCAGACCTGGGCAGGGCTGAGGGGAATGTGGCGCTTGCCTTGAACGTCCATGGTGGTTCTCGCACATCGGGCGCGCTGCCGCGGAATGAGCAACGCTATATCCATACGTACTTATATTTACCGATGGACACGAAGGTTTCAAGCTGCAACGCAGCATTTCCCGGGTAAATACTCCCTAGGGCTTTCCTGGGCCCCGGTTCGCGCGATGCCCCCGCCGCCGTCCCCAAGACTCACCGGGCCGACCCGGGCCGCGCTACATTAGGCTGCCATGAACATCGTGATCCTCGACGACTACCAGGACGCCGTGCGCAAGCTGCCCTGTTTCGAGCGGCTTGCCGACCACGAGGTCAAGGTCTTCAACAACAACGTCAAGGGCGCCGGCCAGCTCGCGGTGCGCCTGCGCGACGCCCAGGCCCTGGTGCTCAACCGCGAGCGCACGGCCCTGAGCGCCGCGGTCCTGGCTCGCTGCCCCAAGCTGCGGGTGGTGGCGCAGACAGGCCGCGTGGGGGCACACCTCGATCTGGAGGCCTGCACCCGTGCCGGCGTGGCCGTGCTGCAAGGCAGCACCGACCCCGCTCCCACCGCCGAATTCACCTGGGCGCTGATCATGGCGGCCATGCGGCGCATCCCCCAATACGTCGCGAGTCTCAAGCAGGGGGCCTGGCAGCAGTCCGGGCTGAAGGCGCAGTCCATGCCGGTCAATTTCGGCCTCGGCCAGCGCATGGCGGGCAAGACCCTGGGCATCTGGGGCTACGGGCGCATCGGCCGCATGGTGGCCGGCTACGGGCGCGCCTTCGGCATGCGCGTGCTGGTCTGGGGCAGCGAGGCCTCGCGCAAGGCGGCCGTGGAGGCCGGAATGCAAGCCGCGTCCGACCGCGCCGAGCTCTTCGCCCAGAGCGACGTGCTCAGCCTGCACCTGCGGCTCAACGAGGAAACCCGCGGCCTGGTCACGCTGGCCGACCTCTCGCACATGAAGGCCGACTCGGTGCTGGTCAACACCGCGCGCGCCGAGCTCATCGCCCCCGACGCCCTGGTGGCGGCCCTCAACCGCGGCCGCCCCGGCATGGCCGCGGTGGACGTGTTCGAGTCCGAGCCCATCATGCGTGGCAACCCTCTGCTGCGCCTGGAAAACGCCATCTGCACACCCCACGTCGGCTATGTCGACGAAATGCATTACGAGCACATGTTCGGCCAGGCCTTCGATGGGCTCGCGCGTTTCGCCGCCGGAGAGCGCGACGCCGTCATCAACCCCGAGGCCCTGCGCCATCCGCATTGGGCCGGCTGAGTCCGGACCGGGCCCGCCGGGCCGAGCGCTACTTGCCGATGCAAAAGCGCGAAAAGATGTCGCCCAGCAATTCGTCGGCGCTGACCTCGCCGGTGATGCCCATCAGCTCGACATGGCCCAGGCGGAGCTCCTCGGCCAGCAGTTCCAGCGCCGGCGCCGGCTGCGCCAGCCAGGCTGCCGCCCGCTCCAGGTGGCCCTGGCAGGCCTGCAGCGCGTGCACATGCCGGGTGCGCGCCAGGAACACCCCCTCCGGCATCGCCTCCCAACCGCAGCGCAACAGCAGTTGCCGCCGCAACTCCTCCAGGCCCTGGCCCTGACGCGCGGACAAGCAGGGCCCGGCCAGGGCGGCCTCCCCGAGGCCGAGCTCGCACACCAGGCCCTGCACCGCCCCGTGCGCGTCGCGCGGATCCAGCGCATCGCTCTTGTTCCACACGTGCAGCACGCGGGCCTCCGGCACCCCATGCTCGCGCAGGCGCCCGGCGATGCGCGCCTCCTCGGCGCGGTACCGGGGCTGGGCCAGGCGCTCCAGGTCATGCACGAACAACACGGCATCGGCCTGGGCGATCGCCTCCCAGCTGCGCTGCACCCCGATGCTCTCCACGCGATCCTCGGTGTCGCGCAGGCCCGCGGTGTCGATCACATGCAGCGGCACCCCCTCGATCTGGATGGACTCGCGCAGGCGATCGCGCGTGGTACCGGCCACGTCGGTGACGATGGCCAGCTCCGCGCCCGCGAGCGCGTTGAGCAGGGAACTCTTGCCCACATTGGGCTGGCCGGCCAGCACCACGTGCAGGCCCTCGCGCAGCAGGGCTCCCTGGCGGGTGCGCGCCAGCAAGGCGCGCAGCGCATCGGCCAGCTCCGCGACGCGCCGCGCAACCGCGTGTGCGCGCACGAACTCGATGTCCTCTTCCGGAAAATCCAGCGTGGCCTCGACCAGCGCGCGCAATCCACGCAACTCCTGCGCCAGCGCATGGACCTCGCGCGACATCTCGCCGGCCAGCGCGCGCTGCGCGCCCAGCACCGCGGCCCCCGTGGTGGCATCGATCAGATCGGCCACCGCCTCGGCCTGGGCCAGATCGAGCTTGCCGTTGTGGAAGGCCCGCTCGGTGAACTCTCCCGGGCCCGCCACGCGCAGCCCGATGGCGCTCCCGAGCTCGAGCACCCGCCCGAGCAGCAACTGCAGCACGGCCGGACCACCATGCACCTGCAGCTCCAGCACATCCTCGCCGGTGTAGGAGTGCGGGGCGGGAAACCACAGCGCCAGCCCGGCATCGATGACCGCACCCCCGGCGTTGCGGAACTCCAGCAGCGTGGCGTGGCGCGGCTGCAGCTCGCGACCGCACAGCGCACGCACCAGGCCCCCCAGCTCACGCCCAGAGGCGCGCACGATGCCCACCGCGCCGCGCCCACCCGCGGTGGCCACCGCGGCGATCGGCTCCGCGTGACGCGCGAGCAGGCTCACCGCCCGGCCCCCACGCCCCGACGCCGACCGCTCACTTGACCGCGGAGAACTCCGGCACCCCCATCTTGCGATTGATGAACCACTGCTGGGCGATCGAGAAGATGTTGTTGGTCAGCCAGTACAGCACCAGGCCCGCGGGAAAGAAGAAGAACATCACCGAAAAGGCCAGGGGCATGATCAACATCATGCGCGCCTGCATCGGGTCCGGCGGCGTGGGGTTGAGCTTGACCTGCAGGAACGAGGTGGCGGTCATCACCACCGGCAGCACGTAGAAGGGATCCTTGGCCGACAGGTCATGGATCCACCCCAGCCAGGGCGCGCCACGAAGCTCCACGCTGGACAGCAACACCCAGTAGAGGGCGATGAACACGGGGATCTGGATCACCACCGGCAGACAGCCTCCCAGCGGGTTGATCTTCTCCTTGCGGTACATCTCGACCATGGCGGCGTTCATGGCCTGCGGGTCGTCCTTGTGGCGCTCCCGCAGCGCGTTGAGCCGAGGACCCACCGCCTTCATGCGCGCCATCGACCGGTAGCTGGCCGCCGTCAGCGGGAAAAACGCCAGCTTGAGCAGAATGGTCAGCCCGATGATGGACCAGCCCCAGTTGCCCAGCAGGCTGTGAACCTGCTCCAGCACCCAGAACAGCGGCTTGGCGATGATGGTCACCCAACCGTAGTCGCGCACCAGCTCGAAGCCCGGCGCGAGCCCCTCGACCTGGCCTTGCAGCTCGGGGCCCACAAACAGCTTCTGCTGGGCCTGCTCCTGCGCCCCGGGGGCGATTTTCGGCAGGTGCAGCATCACGCCGGTGGCGTACAGGCCCCCCGGCAACTTGCGCAGGTAGAACTCGCGCGGACCCTGGAAGGGCTGCGGCAACCAGGCCGTGGCGAAGTACTGCTGCACCACCGCTGCCCAGCCGTCGCTGGCCTGCACGGTCTTGGCCTGGTCGTGGAAGTCCTTGAACTCGAACTTCTGGAACTTGGAGGCGCTGTCGTACACCGCGGCTCCGTAGAAGGTGTGATAGAAGTGGGTGCCCTTCGACGGGTTGTCATCGTCGCGCACGAGCTGCAGGTACAGCTGCGGCTGCACCGCGACCTCGCCCTTGTTCACGATGGTGTCCCGCACATCGATGGCGTAGCTTCCGCGATGGAAGGTGAAACTGCGCGTGAGCTGCAGCCCGCCAACCACCGGAGAGGCGAAGCTCACCGTCAAGGTATTCGCGGAACCCATGTCCAGCGGCCCCGGCACCAGGGTCATCGGGGTTTCGTGGTTGGGGAAGGGCCCGCCCACCAGACCGCTCTGCGCCACATAGGTGTGCGAAGGCGTGTCATCGAACAGCACCATGCGCCTGGAAGAGTCCTCCTGGCTGCGGTACTTCAACAGACCCGCATAGACCACGCTGGCACCACGGCTGGAAATTTTCAGGTCCAGCAGGTCGGTGCGAACATCGGTCAGCTGCGCAGGCGCCGAAGCCGCGCCCACCGGGGCCACTCCGGGGGCACCGGGAGCTCCCGTCTGCGCGCTGGCCAGCGCGGAGGGCACCCCACTGCCCGCGGCCGCGGGTGCGGGTGCGCTCGCCGTGACGCTGGGCGCCTGCCCGAACAGCCCGGCCTCGCCATGCGAGCGCAGCCAGGAGTTATAGAGAAAGATCACCGATGCGGTGAAGATCACCCACAAGATGGAGCGGCGAATGTCCATGTGAATTCCTGCCTTGTAACCATTCCCGACGCCGCGCGCCTGCGCGCATTCGCATCCCGGGCAAATCGCGTATTAGAACCCATGCGAGCGACGAAGGGTCATTCGTCGACCCGGCCCCCCGGCGCCTGACCCGGCGCCTGAGCATCGCGCGCACGCCATGCATCCCAGTGGAATCGCTCCGGCACGGGGTCTTCCCCGCCGCGGCACCAGGGGTGGCAGCGAGCAATGCGCGCAACCCCCAGATAGCTTCCTCGTGCCGCGCCGAAGCGATCCAGCGCCTGCAGCGTGTAGTTCGAACACGTGGGCGTGAAGCGACACTGGCCGCCCACCCACGCACTGAACAAGAGCTGGTAGCCGCGCACCAGCAGCATCAGCAGGCGCTTCATCGCGGCGCCGCCTCCTGGCCCGGCACCGCATCCGCCGGCCGCCCCGCAACGCCAGGGTCGAGCCGCACGCGGGCAGGCCGCTTCGCCTCCCACTCGCTCAGCAATTGCGCCAGTGTCTGGTGCAGATAGCGCCGCAACGCGTCCGACTGCGCGCTGCGCCAGCGTGCATCCAGCCGGCTCTGCAGACGCAGCACCAGCACCGGCAGCGCCTGCCCGGGTTCGCGGGGGTGGGAACGCAGGTACTCGCGCAAGCGCTCCCGCGCCACACGCCGGATCAGATTGCGTCGCACCGCATGCTTGCACTGGCGCTTGGGCAGCACGAAGCCCACCGCGCAGGCAACCTGGGCCGTGGGCTCGGGCAGCGCATCCTGCTCGGAGGCACTGCGGTAATGCAATCGGAATTCGCCGGCCTGGACCCAGCGTGCGCGCAGCGAGGCGCTGAAGGATTCAGGGCGCAGCAGCGCCAGCAGCCTGGCTGGCGCGGCGCCCTCGTCGGGGTTCCGGCTCATCGGGCACCCTGGCCCGAGCCGCCTCAGACGGCCAGGCGCTTGCGGCCCTTGGCACGGCGCGCGTTGATCACCGCACGGCCGCCGGCCGTGCGCATGCGCACGAGAAAGCCATGGGTGCGCTTGCGGCGGGTCTTCGACGGCTGGTAGGTACGTTTCATGACGGTTCTGCCTTTGGCTCTGCCTGTTCTGCTCAGTCTCGCTTCTGCTCAGTCTCGCGCTCTCGCCGG
Source organism: Pseudomonadota bacterium (assembly GCA_021808445.1). Taxonomy (GTDB): domain Bacteria; phylum Pseudomonadota; class Gammaproteobacteria; order Burkholderiales; family Burkholderiaceae_C; genus Thiomonas_A. Next base: position 5,703 of record JAKBBP010000063.1, on the reverse strand, counting down.
CTTGCCGGCTTGCCGACTTGCTGACAGGGCCGAAGGCCTCGATGGGCTTGACGGGAAGCGGCGGGCCTGCGGGCGAAACGCAGATCGAAAAAAGCATGCCATTTCAGCAAATTGCGCGCGAGCTGTCAATGTCCCCGCGCTGGAAGCCCTCATGAGAACAACATCAGAAAAACCGCAACCGGGCCGTCCCCGGCTGTGGATAACTCGGCCCCATGGTCTAGAATGGGCCGCCCAACCCCCTGGATTCCAAGCGTCGCGCAAGCTTGCCGTGCCGCGCGCCGCAGCCCCACTCTTTGGTTCCAGGCCCTGGTCGCGGTTGCGCAATCCTGCGCCGGCCGGGCGCGGGCCGGGAACCTGAACTCTCGAACGTCACCTCACGTTTCATGTCCCTCGACCCGCTCTGGCAGGCATGTTGCACGCAGCTGGCCGCTGACATCCCGACCCAGCAATTCGCCGCCTGGATCAAGCCCCTGCACGCCCCCACCTGGAGTTCCGACGGCGCCGTCGCGACGCTCTCGGTTCCCAACCGCTTCAAGATGGACTGGCTGCGCTCGCAATATGCCGAGCGCATCTCCCTGGCCCTGGCGGCCGTCGCCGGGCGCCCGGTACAGCTCGAATTCGTCATTCACAAGACCGCGGCGCCTCGTACGGTCTCGCGCTCGGGAGAGGAAACAGCTGCGACTGGCAGCAACGGCTCGCCCTCGGAGGGCCCGGCGGGCTCCAACGGCAGCGACGGCTCGGTGCAGGCCCTGGCCGTGGACAACGCCGCCGCCGAGGCGCTGGAGCGCTCGCGCCTGAACCCCGGCCTCAACTTTGAAAGCCTGGTGGCAGGCAAGGCCAACCAGCTCGCCCGCGCTGCCGCGCTGCAGGTGGCGGAGAACCCCGGCAAGTCCTACAACCCCCTGTTCCTCTACGGAGGAGTCGGCCTGGGCAAGACCCACCTCGTGCAGGCGGTGGGCAACGCGCTGCTCGCCGCACGCCCGGGCGCGCGCATCCGCTACCTGCAGGCCGAACAATTCGTCAGCGAGGTGGTGCGCGCCTACCAGCGCAAGACCTTCGACGAGTTCAAGCGCTACTACCACGCCCTGGACCTGCTGCTGATCGACGACGTGCAGTTCTTCGCCGGCAAGGAAAAGACCCAGGAAGAGTTTTTCTACACCTTCGAGGCGCTGACCGCCAAGCGCTCGCAGATCATCCTCACCAGCGACACCTACCCCAAGGAGCTCCAGGAGATGGATGCGCGCCTGACCTCGCGCTTCGACTCCGGGCTCACCGTGGCCATCGAGCCGCCCGAGCTGGAGATGCGCGTGGCCATCCTGCTGCGCAAGGCCGACGCGGAGCATGTCAGCCTGGGCGAGGACGTGGCGTTTTTCGTGGCCAAGAACGTGCGGTCCAACGTGCGCGAGCTCGAGGGCGCCCTGCGCAAGATCCTGGCCTATGCCCGGTTTTCCGGCGAGGCCATCTCCATCGGCCTGGCACGCGAGGCGCTGAAGGACCTGCTGTCGCTGCAGAACCGCCAGATCTCGGTCGAGAACATCCAGAAGACCGTGGCCGACTTCTACAAGATCAAGGTCGGCGAGATGTACTCCAAGCGCCGCCCGGCCTCCATCGCGCGCCCGCGCCAGATCGCCATGTACCTGGCCAAGGAACTCACCCAGAAAAGCCTTCCCGAGATCGGCGAGCTGTTCGGCGGACGCGACCACACCACCGTGCTCCACGCAGTGCGCAAGGTCGCCCAGGAACGCACCCGGCTGCAGGAACTCAACCAGCAGTTGCACGTGCTGGAACAGACCCTCAAGGGCTGATCCCCGGATCCGCCCCAGGAACAACACTGTGCGATGACTGTGGAGCCTTTCTGGACAACTTGTCCCATCACGACCTTCTTTGCGAGTTGTTCCAGCTTCCTGCCCTAAACTGGACTGCTTGTCCCCAGGTTCAAAACTTGCCAAGTGCTTGATCGGTAACGGGAATCGCACTTATCCGCGAATTTCGGCGTCTCCTGTTACCACTCCTATGTTGAGAAGGAAGAATCACAATGAACAGACTGAGCATGTCGCGTGAAGCCCTGCTCAAGGGTCTCGGGGGAGTTGCCGGCATCGTGGAACGTCGTCAGACACTGCCTGTGCTGGCCAACGTTCTCATGCAGCCCGAGGGGCAGGACCTGGCGCTGACCACCAGCGACATGGAAATCCAGATCCGCATGCGCTGCAGCCTGGGTGACGACGCCGACGCCGGACAACTGCAGGCCACGACGGTCAACGCGCGCAAGCTCATGGACATCCTGCGAGCCGCCCCCGGTGAACAGGCGGCGATGGAGTGGGCCGAGGGCAAGTTCCAGGTCAAGTGCGGCAAGTCACGCTTTTCCCTGCAGACTCTGCCCGCCGAGGATTTCCCGCTGGTGAAAGAAGCCGCCGACTACAGCGAACATGCGCTGACCCTGGAACAGGGGCAGCTCAAGCGCATGCTCGGGCTGGTGCATTTCGCCATGGCGCAGCACGACATCCGCTACTACCTCAACGGCCTGCTGCTGGTGGCCGAAGGTTCCCAGCTCACCTTGGTGGCCACCGACGGCCATCGACTGGCGCTGGTGAGCGCCAGCACCCAGGGCCCGAGCGACAAGCGCGACGTCATCCTGCCGCGCAAGACGGTGATGGAGCTCAGCCGCCTGCTGGGCGACAACGCCGAGCCCGTGCAGCTGCGCTTCGCCTCCAACCAGGTGCGAGTGTCCTTCGGCGACATGGAACTGGTCAGCAAACTGGTCGAAGGCAAGTTCCCGGACTATCAGCGTGTCGTGCCCAAGGGTCATCGCAACCACCTGCAGATCGGCCGCGCCGCCCTGCTGGGCGCGTTGCAGCGCGTGGCCATTCTCACCAGCGACAAGTTCAAGGGCGTGCGCCTGCAGCTCGAAGCCGGCGCGCTTCGTATTTCCTCCAGCAACGCCGAGCAGGAAGAGGCGCTGGAGGAACTCGACGTCGACTACAGCGGCGACGCCATCGAGATCGGCTTCAACGTGGCTTACCTGATCGACGTGCTGTCCAACGTGCCCGGCGAGAACGTGCGCCTGGAACTCCAGGATGGCAACTCCAGCGTGTTGATCACGATGCCCGACGACGCCTCCTTCAAATACGTCGTGATGCCCATGCGCATCTGAGCCCTTCGATCCATCCGCAGCACCTCGTCGTACCCACCGCCAGGCCATGAGCGAACCTTCCAGCAATCCGTCCTCCTACAGCGAAGCCTCGATCCAGATCCTCGAAGGCCTGGAAGCCGTGCGCAAACGCCCCGGCATGTACATCGGCGACACCTCCGACGGCACCGGGCTGCACCATCTTGTGTTCGAGGTGGTGGACAACTCCATCGACGAAGCCCTGGCCGGCTACTGCGATGACATCGTGGTCACCATCCACAGCGACAACTCGATCAGCGTGTCGGACAACGGGCGGGGCATTCCCACCGGGGTCAAGTTCGACGACAAGCACGAGCCCAAGCGCAGTGCCGCGGAAATCGCGCTGACCGAGCTGCACGCAGGCGGCAAGTTCAACCAGAACAGCTACAAGGTCTCGGGCGGCCTGCACGGAGTGGGTGTGAGTTGCGTGAACGCGCTGTCGCGCTGGCTGCGCCTGACGGTTCGGCGCGACGGCGAGGTGCAGGTGCTGGAGTTCGCGCGCGGCGTCGTGCAGAACCGGCGCCTGGAGCAGCACGAAGGCGTGGAAATTTCCCCCATGCGCGTGCTGGGCAAGACCGACAAGCGCGGCACCGAAGTGCACTTCCTGCCCGACGACGAAATCTTCGAAGGCGTCGATTTCCATTACGACGTGCTGGCCCGGCGCCTGCGCGAACTGTCCTTCCTCAACCACGGCGTGAAGATCCGCCTGGTCGACGAACGTCAGGGCAAGGAGGACAACTTCGCCTACACCGGCGGGGTCAAGGGCTTCGTCGAGTACATCAACCGCGGCAAGACCGTGCTGCATCCCAATGTGTTCTACGCCAGCGGCGAGAAGGCCACCGAAGGCGGCTCGGGCATCGTCACCGAAGTCGCCATGCAGTGGAACGAGGGCTACGCCGAGAACGTGCTGTGCTACACGAACAATATTCCACAGCGTGACGGCGGAACCCATCTCACCGGACTGCGCGCGGCGATGACCCGCGTGATCAACAAGTACATCGAGGACAACGAACTGGCCAAGAAGGCCAAGGTCGAAATCAGCGGCGACGACATGCGCGAAGGCCTGAGCTGCGTGCTGTCGGTCAAGGTGCCGGACCCCAAGTTCTCCAGCCAGACCAAGGACAAGCTGGTGTCCAGCGAGGTGCGCGCACCCGTCGAGGACGTGGTGGCCAAGAGCCTCACCGATTACCTGCTCGAGAACCCCAGCGACGCCAAGATCATCTGCGGCAAGATCGTGGATGCCGCGCGGGCCCGCGAGGCCGCACGCAAGGCCCGCGAGCTCACGCGACGCAAGGGCGTGCTCGACGGCATGGGACTTCCCGGCAAGCTGGCCGATTGCCAGGAGAAGGACCCCGCCTTGTGCGAGATCTACATCGTCGAGGGGGACTCCGCCGGTGGCAGCGCCAAGCAGGGCCGCGACCGCAAGTTCCAGGCCATCCTGCCGCTGCGGGGCAAGATCCTCAATGTCGAGAAGGCCCGCTACGAAAAGCTGCTCAGCAGCAATGAAATCCTCACCCTGATCACCGCCCTTGGCACGGGTATCGGCAAGGACGATTTCGACGCCTCCAAGCTGCGCTACCACCGCATCATCATCATGACCGATGCCGACGTGGACGGCGCGCACATCCGCACCCTGCTGCTGACCTTCCTGTACCGGCAGATGCCCGAACTGGTCGAACGCGGCCACATCTACATCGCCCAACCGCCGCTGTACAAGGTCAAGCACGGCAAGGACGAGCAATACCTCAAGGACGGCCACGAACTCGACGCCTATGTGCTGCAGGTCGCGCTGCGCGACGCGCAGATCACCACCGGCGCCGAGCCTGGCGCGCGCCTGCTGTCGGGCGAGAGCCTGCAACAACTGGCGCGCCAGTACATGCTCACCGAAGGCGTGATCGAACGCCTGGCCGCGTTCATGGACGAGTCGGCACTGCGAGCCATCGCCGGCGGCGTGTCCCTGCAACTCGACACGCCCGAGCAGGCACGCGATTCCGCCGATCGCCTGCAACAGGCGCTGCTGGCACAGCACAGCGCCGGCGTCGTGCCCAGCGTCAGCGCCGAGACCGACCCGCGCACCGACAAGCAACTGCTGCGCATCAGCCGCCATCACCACGGCAACGTGCGGTCCAGCGTGATCACCGAAGACTTCTGCCACGGCGCCGACTATGCCGTGCTCGCGCAGGCCGCGCAGACCTTCGGCGGCCTGCTCGGCGAAGGCGCCACCGTGAGCAAGGGGAGCGGCGAGAACGCGAAGCAGGGCACCGCGGCCGATTTTCGCGAGGCCATGCAGTGGCTGCTGCGCCTGGCCGAGGCCAGCGTCTCGCGCCAGCGCTACAAGGGCCTGGGCGAGATGAACCCCGAACAGCTGTGGGAAACCACCATGGACCCCCAAGTGCGCCGCCTGCTGCGCGTACAGATCGACGACGCCATCGAAGCCGACCGCGTGTTCACCATGCTGATGGGCGACGAGGTCGAGCCTCGCAGGGACTTCATCGAGACCAATGCGCTGAGGGCGGCGAATATTGATGTGTGAGGGT
>JAKBBP010000062.1 GCA_021808445.1 Pseudomonadota bacterium | reverse complement strand
AGGATCGGGGTTGATCTGGAAAGGCGGTGCGCTCAGGCCGAAATACTGCTCGTACATGGTGCCGACACAGTCCTCAGAATCGGTGCACAAAGCCGGCAAAAACCGCCGTCTCCGTACCGCTCAGCACGACGGTCGACGTGAGCAGGCGCCGTCGCACGCCGACCAACGCGATGGTGCGTGGCGACAGCCGGTGGTCGAGTTGCGCGATCACGCTGCGCTGCCGCGCGCTTTGTCCCTGATTGAGGCCAAAGCCCGAATCGTTTTCCTGCTGCAAGGTCACACTCAGATTGTCCAACGGCGTGAGGCGATGGGCATAGCTAGCTGCTACGCCAGTTTGCAGATTGTTATTCGAGGTAGTCTGGATCAAGCGCAGCAGATCCTGTCCTGGCAGGAACAGATCCTCGTCACGGTTGCGATAGAGTGAAACCGCGAAGCTGTCACGAAGCCGCAGCACCATTGCGGTGACGACGAGATCGTTGCGCACTACTGACGAAGTGGTGTAGTAGCCCCCCGATGTCTGCAGACCCGCCGGGAGTCCAGATTCGCCGAGCAGTTGCTGCACCAGGCGAGCCCGCTGCAGGGGGTCGGGGACTTGCGTGACCAGCACGCCATTCAGCAATGTAGTCAGGTTGGAGGACGCGGTTGCGTTGCTGCCCAGCGGAGCCAGGGCGCTGTCGACGCTTCTGCTCCAGTGCAGACTGAGGCGAGAACGTGGGCCGCCACCCACGGCATCGAGCCGCCAGGCGGTGCCAAAGTAGCGATGTTCGACACGGACGTCCACACTGCCCGTCGGAGTCGGATGCCACTGGAGACGGCCGCCGTACAGCGTCACATCCTGCTGCGCCGCATAGGCCTGCACGCGCTCTCGCCCGACGATCAAGCTGGTCACTAGCCGTGGAGTCAGGGCGACGCCGGCGATGCCTTGCAGGGTCGAATCGCGCAACCACGCGTAAGGTTCGCTGTCGTACGTTGCGTAGGTCTGTCGCAGGTCGAGGCCATAGCCCATCGGACTCGGCGCCTGTTGCAGCAAGATGTGCTGATCGAGGTAGCGCCCTCCCGCGATGCCGCCGATCGCGGGCGTGTTCGTGGTGTAGGTCCACGTATCGTCGCTGCGCGCCAGCAGCTGCAGGCCGGGCCGCAAGCGCCGCTCGATGTACGGGGAGATGCGCCACTGCGTGCTGGTGTAGCTGGAACCCTGCAGTGCTCCGCCCTGCCCCAGGAAGGGGCTCGCGGTTTGCTGCACCGCGCTGAATGCTGCGTCAAAATACAGCAGATTCCTGGACCACTCCGAGTGCAGCGATGCATGGCCTTCGGGCGTGATGAGACTCGGCTGCACGCCCGATACGTAATCGATGGAATTCGCACTCAAGTCCCCCTGGGCACTCCAGCGCGCGTGACGCGACTGAAAGAACACCCGGGGTACGAGCTGAAGCACGGTATCGGAGCGCGCACTCGCGCCGGTACCAAAATTGGCATTGCTGCTCTGCGTGGCCAGCACGGCTACGGAGGGCACGATGTAGGTGGACGGCGCGGATGCGGTGGCGACCGGAGTTGGCGCCACGCCTGCCGCGGCGCGACCTGCAGGTGCCGACGCCTCGGGCACGGGAGGCGAAGCTGCCGGCACCGGAGGAAGGGTCTGCGCGTGCGCGCCCACCACGGCCGTCAGTGTGCCACCTGCGACCCACGCCCATCTCTTCGTCGCACCGTAGTACTTCATGGCTGACTCCTCTCAACGCTCAACGCCAAGGCATGCAGGGCCTTCATCATGGACCGCGGCCTTGCACGCGCTGCTCGAACCACCTCGACGCCACGTTCGCGTCATCAGAACCAGCCTTGTGGAATGACAATGGTGTCGCCGGGCAGCAGCGGCACGTTGTCCGCCATGATTCCGTGATGCAAGAGGTCATCGAGGCGCAACGCGTAATGCCGCTGGTTTCGGATGAGTACCGCGGCGTTTCCATCCGCGTAGGGAGTCAAGCCGCCGACCGCGATCATTGCATCCAGCAGGGTCATTTTTTCCCGGTAGGGAATGCTCTGGGGCCTGGCTGCCGCGCCGACGATCGAGATCTGCTGGCCGAGCGCACCATGAAAATTGCTCACCACCACAGTGACCACGGGATCGCGTACGAACTTGGCGATACGCTGCTTGATCTGGTCAGCCAATTGGTCGGGTGTCAAGCCGGCCGCCTTGATGCCGTCCACGAGGGGTGCGGAGATCCGTCCATCCGGGCGCACCTGGACGTCCGTGGTCAGGTCAGGGTTCTGCCACACGCCGATGTGCAGAGCGTCTCCGGGCCCGATCACGTAGTGGTAATCGGACAACGAAACCTGCCTAGGCGCAGGCGGAAAATTGTTGGACGCACACGCCGTCAAGCCGAGAAACAGTACAGCGGCGACGCATCCGAGCAGGACCCGCACGATATCGCTACGAAAAAAGTTCGAGTTCATGGCTGCCGTTTTGTGACGAATTCCACATTCCACCCCAAAAACAGGCCGCGCTAGGGTGGCACCATGTTGCTGCAAGCCCTCACAATGCAGGCTCCGCGGTAGCCTCGGAGTCTAAAGGTTCATTGCGCGCAGCACGATCACCCCATGTTGGGGGATAGGCAGCAGAAGTCCCTCTGAAAATAATTCCACTCGTTCACAGCGCTGCCGTGGATCTACGCGTCGCCGCTGCTCCAGCCGCGGTCACGCCCGATCGCTTCTTGAAACAAGCAGCGACTTTTGCCCCCGAACCCAACCCGAGCTCGAATGATGATCCGCGTCTTCGATCATTACGTACCGACCAGGACGGTACTGGAGTTGGGTACGGACTTCCTGTTGCTGTTGCTGGCCTCGGTAGCTGCGGGCGCCACCCTGATAGTTACGCACAGCTGGCCCCCGGAGGCGGACGACCTTCTACAGACACTTTGGCCGGCCCTGCTTTTCGCTGCGGCAACGTCCTTGCTGTTCATCGCTTTCGGCGCCTATCAACGCGACCGCGCGGGTTCACTGCGTGTCGTCATGATGTGCGCGCTTCTCGCGGCCTTCGTCGGCGCCGGTCCATTGTTCCTGGCTGTTGTGCTGTTCAGCTACCCACGCGACATGGCCCTGAAGTTCCTCGGCTTGTCCTATGTGTACTTGTTTGTCGCACTGGCTCTGATCCGCAAGCCCTTGCTAGGCGTCTATGCGCCACGGCTTTGGAGCCGCAATGTGCTGATTGTGGGCTGCGGGAGCGAGGCAGTGCAGGCTGCCGCCGATCTGACCCAGCGCGGTGTAGGCGGCTATCGATTGATAGGTTTTTATCCGTCGAACCAGGAATGCGCTCCATTGGGAGCCTTGCCCGCCCAGGTGCTCGATCCAGCCATGAGCCTCGCGCAACTGGCACGTACGCATTCGGTAGACGAAATTGTTGTAGGAGTGCGGGAGCAGCGAGGCGGTGTTTTGCCGCTGCGACACCTGCTCGATTGCCGCACCCAGGGCATTCGGGTGCACTCGCTGGCAAGCTTCAGCGAACGCCTCAAGGGCGAAGTCCCGCTGGACAGTCTGAAGGCGAGTTGGCTCATTTACGGCAACGGCTTTGCCCAGGGTTGGTGGCGTACCACCATCAAGCGCGGCTTCGACATCGTCACTGCGCTGGTGCTGCTATTGCTCGCCTGGCCGATCATGCTGCTGGCGGCAGCGGCCATCATGCTGGAGGACGGCACACCCGTGCTGTTTCGGCAGGAGCGTGTCGGACGCCACGGTCGCAGCTTCCAGGTGCTCAAATTCCGCAGCATGCGCAAGGACGCGGAGAAGGACGGAATCGCACGCTGGGCTCAGGCCAACGATTCCCGGATCACCACGGTTGGGCGCTTCATCCGCAAGACCCGTATCGACGAGCTTCCACAGCTGTTCAACGTGCTGAGGGGAGAGATGAGCCTCGTCGGACCTCGCCCCGAGCGTCCGAGTTTCGTCGAGCAGCTGACCGAGCAAATCCCCTTTTATGCCATTCGCCACAGCGTCAAGCCGGGCCTGACCGGTTGGGCCCAGGTACGCTTCTCCTACGGCGCTTCGCTTGCCGACGCACGGCGCAAGCTGCAGTTCGACCTGTACTACGTGAAAAACCACTCGTTGGTCCTCGACATCCAGATCATCCTGGAGACCGTCCGCGTGGTACTGCTCGGCGAGGGCGCGCGCTGAATCCATCGTGTTGCCGGGCGTGTGTTGCTGGGACGCTCCAGCAATGCAGCCCACTTTTGAAACAAGGATGCAAATGACCGCCGTCGCTGTAGTCGGACTGGGCTACGTGGGCCTGCCTCTTGCCGTCGAATTCGGCAAGCTCTACCCCACGATCGGCTTCGACCTTTCCCAGGCAAAGATCGATGCTTACTGTCAGGGCTTCGACCCCACCGGCGAGGTGCCCAGCCATGAACTGAAGGCTGCTCACCTTCTTGAACCTACTTCGGATCCCGCCCGCTTGCGCGAGGCTGATTTCGTGATCGTCGCGGTACCAACCCCGGTCGATCTCGCCCACAACCCCGACTTTTCGGCCTTGGCATCCGCCAGTGAGATCGTTGGGAGGCATCTCAAGCGTGGCGCCACGGTCGTCTTCGAGTCGACCGTCTATCCAGGTGCGACTGAAGAGGTCTGCGTGCCAATCATCGAACGCCACGCGGGCCTAGTGTGGAAGCACGATTTCCACGTTGGCTATTCCCCTGAGCGCATCAACCCCGGAGACCGGGAACACACCTTGACCCGAATCGTGAAGGTAGTCTCGGGCGACAGCCAGGAGACGCTTGATCGTGTCGCCCAGATGTACGCGTCGGTCATCGGCGCTGGCGTGCACAAGGCGTCAAGCATCAAGGTGGCAGAGGCTGCGAAAGTCATCGAGAACACTCAGCGAGACCTGAACATAGCGCTGATGAATGAGCTTTCGGTGATTTTTCACAAGATCGGAATCGACACTGGTGAGGTCTTGGCCGCGGCGGGAACCAAGTGGAATTTTCTGCCTTTCCGCCCTGGCCTCGTGGGCGGTCATTGCATCGGCGTCGATCCCTACTACCTTACGCACAAGGCCGAATCTCTCGGCCATCATCCGCAGGTCATTCTCGCCGGTCGTCGCATCAACGACAGCATGGGTAAGTACATCGCAGAGCAGACGGTGAAGGAACTCAGTCGCGCTGGCCATGCGGTACGCGGCGCGAAGATCGTGGTTCTCGGCCTGACCTTCAAGGAAAACTGCCCCGACCTGCGCAATTCCAAGGTCGTCGACGTGATCCAGGAGTTGCGCAGCTACGGCGCGGAAGTGGTCGTGCACGACCCGATCGCTGCGTCAAGCGAGGCGCGCCACGAATATGGCATCGAGCTCACCGAGTGGGAGCTGCTTCCCAGGGCAGCGGCGATCGTTGCCGCCGTGGCTCACGAGCCCTATCGCCGCCGCCCGGTGGCGGACTACCTTCAGCTGTTGCAACCTGACGGTGTGTTGGTAGACGTGAAGGGCGTGTTCGACGTGGCGCAAGTCCGCGATAACGGCGTACATATCTGGCGTCTGTGAGTCTCTCCGCCATGCACGAATTCGCGCTACCGCCGCTGCCCTCTGACTTCGATCTCGTCCAGGCGCTTGGCGGGCCCCGGCGATGGCTGATCACTGGAAGCGCCGGATTCATTGGCTCTCACTTGCTGCAGACGCTTCTTCAGGCTGGGCAGGAGGTCGTGAGCCTCGACAATTTTGCTACGGGGTATCAGCGCAACCTCGACGACGTCCGTCGTGCAGTGGGAGAGCAGGCTTGGTCGCGGCACCGCTTCATAGAGGGGGACATCGTTGATCCCTCCGTATGCCGGCGCGCCTGCGAAGCGATCGACATCGTGCTGCACCAGGCGGCGCTGGGCTCCGTACCGCGTTCGCTGGAGGACCCGCTGCGTACGCACGCTGTCAATGCAACAGGCTTTCTGAACATGCTGGTCGCCACTCGGGATGCGGGTTGCCGGCGATTCGTGTTCGCCGCCTCGAGCTCGACCTATGGCGATCACCCTGGATTGCCAAAGATCGAGCACCGTATCGGCAACCCTCTTTCACCGTACGCAGTGACCAAGGTGGTCGATGAACTGTACGCGGGGGTGTTCACACGCAACTACCGCATGCAGACCATTGGATTGCGCTATTTCAACGTATTCGGCCCTCGTCAGGACCCGCGAGGTGCCTACGCTGCCGTGATCCCGAATTGGGCCAGCCGCATCTTGCGCGGGGAAGTCTGCATGATCAACGGCGACGGCCAGACCACGCGCGATTTCTGCTTTATCGACAACGTTGTGCAGGCCAATCTGCGGGCTGCACTGGTACCGGCCGAGGAGCCGTGCCACGAGGTCTTCAATATCGCGGTTGGGGAGCAGACCACGCTCACCCAATTGCATGATCTGCTTGTGGAAAATCTTCGGGCGCAGGTTCCCGAGCTGCAGCCAAGGCCTGCGAACTACCGCGACTTTCGTGCTGGCGACGTCCGTCACTCCCTGGCAGACGTCTCCAAGGCACGCAAACTTCTCGGCTACGCGCCTACGCATGACGTGCGCGAAGGTCTGCGCCTGAGCATGCCCTGGTACGTGCAGGCGGCGCTTTGTGATTCCAGTGAGACCATGCCGGCCCGCGCAGGCGCAGAAGCGAGCGCGAGATGAAGTTCGCGATTGCCGGAACCGGCTAGGTTGGCCTAGTCAACGGCATTTTGCTTGCCCAACATCATGAAGGGGCCGCTCTCGACACTGTCGCCGGAAGGGCCCCTAGATGCTCCATCGTGGCGAATCGCCGATTCGCGACCGGAAGCTCGAGCAGCAACTACATGAGCGAGAGTTGAGCCTCCGGGCCACGCTGGACCGGCACCAAGCCTACGCCGGCGCAGACTGCATCATCCTTGCCCCTCAACCGACTCTCTTCGGACCTACAACACGTGACCGACAAGGCTTGCAGCCGCAGTCTCTTCGGTCACGATTGAATCAGCCTGGCCGAGTGCAGACTCCAACGCCCCGCAGCTTGAGCCGGGGCGTTGGAGCGCGATTCGCGAGGCCGACCGTACTTTGCCGTCGGCCTGGCTTTCCGCCTAGTGCAGCGCGCCGATGTCGTAGCTCGCACCCACCGGGACGAGGGCGAAGTCATCGTGGACCAACAAGGAAACTCCTGTGCTGCCGGCGCCAAGCGCGGGACTCTTCGACTGCAGCGCAAAGTACCCGAGACTGAAGGCCTGGCTGGGCGCGATCGCGAGTTGATTCGTCGGGCTGGCGGGGGTGACCAGCGGTGCCGGGGCCGCTTCGAACAGCGGATCGGCCACGATCGCGTGCGGATCCAACGCCGATGCCGTGGAGATGTCCGATCCCCCGTAGAACACATTGTTGGAGAAGGTAGCGCCAGAGGAGTCGACTCCGCCGGAGCCGCCGAGGAACGGCGTGCCGTTTGCGATGTAGAAGATATTGTTCGCGAAGGTCACGGCTCCGGGAGCGAGCGTCCAATCGTTCATGATCGCGCCATAGCCTGGATTGCCTGAAACGTCCGTGTTGTAGAAGGTGTTGTTGAAGACCTTGCATCCGCGCAGGTCGCTGCTGTTGAATCGAATGCCGCCATCGGCCGTATTCGCAATGATGTTGTCGTAGACCTGGATCCCCGTTCCAGAGGTGTCGGCGACGTTCACGCCATGCTTGGCGACGTTGTAGATCCAGTTATGGTGGATGGCTACGTTGTCGATGGTTGGTGTGACGCTTTGGCTGTTGTACAGCTGCACACCGTTACCGTCATTGATGTCGTAAAGGAAGTTGTAGGCGATCTCGTCGCTTCCCGCGGCATCGATGTAGACGCCGTGATTCTCGAGGCCACTATCGGGCGAGTTCACATCATGGCAGGAATTGCCCAGGATCTCCATGTGATAGCCGTCACCGGCGATGCAACCCGCGCGCGCCGCGGATTGCGCAGTGGTGGCGCTGAGGTTGTTGTTGACGACGCGGGCGTAGTTGCTCATGATCTGGGCATTCACGGCACCATCCCCGCCGCCTCCGTTGATGCGAAGGTTCGCCACGACGATGTAAGGTGAAGTCGAGGAAGTGTCGGACCCGGACACGGCACCAGAGGAATTCTTGCTGTAGGGAGCGCTGATGAACGGCACGGCGGACCCCGTTGCGCCCGGGTAGCCCATGAGCGTCGTATACCCGGTACCCCGAGCTCCCGTAGGCGCTAGGCCACCGCCACCATTCGAGGAGCCGGGACCTCGGTAGAAGCGCATGAAATAGCCTTCGAAGCCGGATTCCTGGTACGGAGTCGGGGAAGGCAATAGAACTATGGTGTCTCCCGGTCCGGCGTTGGGCCAAGCACCGCCTGTGTATTCGCTTGTGCCTTGGACGCTCGCGAAGGGGTGATGGATATCACCGCAGGCTCCGGTAGAGTCGTTTCCGGCTGGGAACGTCGTGCCCTCGGGCGTGGTGCCTGCCGAGTTGCTGACGTAGCAGATGTTTCCAGGGTTGGGCGTGAACGTCAGATTGTTGTTCGAAGCCACACCGCCGACCGTCACTACGATCGGCAGAGGTGTGCCCTGGGCCGCTCCGCCCAGAGAGCCAACCTGCAGGCTCAGCTGCTGCACGTCAGGGCGGCCCATGGAGGCCCCGAGATAGAACACCTTGGCGACCGGATGACCTCCGATCGTGACCTGAATCTGAGAGAGGCTACTGCCGAAGTTCTTCCCGAAAATCGACAGGTACATACCGTCATTGTTCTCACCACCGCTTGTAGGCCCCGCTACAACGTCGGTATACAAAGTGATCGGCGCCGCGCTCGGCGCCGTCGTGCCAGTGCCCGAGGACGTAGAGCCCGTTGAGGTCGTGCTTGTGCCGGAGGACGTTGAGCTCGTCGACGTCGTGCTTGTGCCGGAGGATGTCGTAGTCGTCGGGGTCGTGCTTGGCGTCGCAGCGGTCGAGGTACTCCCCGTGCTTGTCGCACTGCCAGACGATGAGGTCGTGCCGCCGCCACTGACCTGGCTGGCATTCGACAGATTGCTCAAGGGCTGCAGCGACGAGGCAAGCGGGGATGAACCTCCGCCGCCGCCGCCACCGCCGCAGCCTGCAAGCAAGAAGGCCGCGACCACTGGCAGCGCTGCCGTACGAAAGGTGTTGTGTAGACGGATCATTGCGGTCGCTCCTGGGATTCCGCGTCCCATCGGAGCAGCCGGCGGCAGCAGTGCCTTCCGCTTGGCCAGATTGGCCGATTCGTCTACAGATCAGAGAAGTCACGACACGAATACCGTGCCGGCAACCCCGCTGTCATGGGCTTTTCAGCCGTTAGACCGGAGGCTTTGCGTCGCCGCCTTTCGACGGGTTTGCCAAAGATGCCCTCACGATACACAAAATCCGTGAATTTTGCAAAAAAACAGGCCCTTCTCCGCAACAAATATGGATTGACGATGCGCAAGAACTATGGTAGTCAAACCGGGCGAATCCGGGCATTCCAGGACGCCGACCACCCTTCGCAGCTCAGGTCTGCATTGCTCGTCGCGCGACAAATATTCCCCCCAGCGCCACCACCCCGCCCGCCATCTGCAGCGGGCTCATCGCCTGCCCCAGGATCAGCCAGGCGTACACCGCCGCCGCCGCAGGCTGCATCAGCAGCCCCACCGAGGCCAGCCCTGGGTGCAGGTGCTTGATGGCATGCGCCACCACCACCTGGCCTCCGATCTGAACCACCAGCGCCAGCCCGGTCAGCCACAGCCACCCGATGGGAGCCGTGGGCAGCATATGCCCCTGCGCCAGCGCGAAGGGCAGCAGCGCCAGGGTCGCGCCGGAGCTCACCCAGGCCATCAGCGGCAGGGTGCGCAGGCGCTGGCGTGCCTGCTGCACTCCGAGCTGGTAGGCGGCGTAGAACAGCGCCGAGCTCAGGCCGCTGATATCGCCCAGCAGGGCCGTTCCGTGATTCAGGTGCGCGCCGATCATCACCATGGCACCGGCCAGGGCCACGCCCATGCCCAGCAGAAAGGAGCCGCTTGGAGCGATTCCGGTCAACGCCCACAGGGCCAGGGCGATCACCACGGGCGCCAGGTTGGATTCCAGCGTGGCGTTGGCCACCGTGGTCCAGAACAGGGCCAGGTGGTACAGGATCAGGTCGCCCGCGAACATGGCGGCGGCCATTGCGATCAGTGCCGGCTTCGACCAGCCCTGGAACCACATGGGCACCAGCGGGGCCGGCTGCTCAAGCGCGGGTTCGATGTCGGCTTCTGGCGGAGGCGCCGCAACCGCGCTGCGCGAGGTACGCCATTGCTGGGCCGCGACCCAGCCCACGAGCACCACGGAGGCCAGGGCCATGCGCCAGAAGGCACTGCCGAAAGGGCCTACCCCTTCATCGCCCGCCAGGCGCACCAGCACGCCGCCCAGGCCCATCATCGCGCCGCCGAAAAGCAGGATCAGGAATTCCATCCCGCCATTGTTGCCGAGACGCCAGGCCCGCGCAGGCGCGATACGGCGCCATGGGGATCCGCTAGAACAGACTCGGCTGCACCAGCGCCCGCGGCGCCACGAACTGCGTGCTGTCCAGCGCCTGCACCTTCTGCGCCAGCCCAGCGCGACGCGCCGCCCGCGCCACACGCTGGCTGAGCAGCTGGGCCCACGGCCCCTGGCCGCGCAAGCGCTGGCCGAAGGTGGCGGCGTAGTCGCGCGGGGCGCGGGTGTCGTCGCCCTCGCGCAGCGAGGCATCGATGCCGTGCAGGTCCTGCACCCGGGCCATGACCCGCGCCGCGCGATCCGGGAAATGGGTCTGCAGCCAATGCCGGAACAGCGGCGCCACCTCCCAGGGCAGGCGCAGCACGATGTGGAACACGGACTGCGCGCCGGCTTCGGCGGCGGCCTGCACGATGGCTTCGATGTCCCCGTCGTTGATAAAGGGAATGACCGGCGCGATGCCCACGGTCACCGGAACGCCCGCCTCGGCCAGCCTGCGCACCGCCTGCAGCCGGCGCTGCGGCGAGGCCGCGCGCGGCTCGAGGATGCGCGCCAGGGCCGGGTCCAGTGTGGTGATGCTCAGCGCAGCGTGCGCTCGCCGCGCCGCGGCGGCCTCGGCCAGCAGGTCGATGTCGCGCTCGATGCCGGCGGACTTGGTGATCACGGTGTAGGGATGACGCGTGCGACCGAACAGCTCCAGGATGCCGCGGGTGATGCGCAGCTCGCGTTCCACCGGCTGGTAGGCGTCGGTGACGCTGCCCACGGCGATGGGGCTGGGCCGGTAGTTGCGGGCGCCGAGTTCGCGCTCCAGCACCTCCACCGCGTTGCGCTTGGCTACCAGCCGGGTCTCGAAGTCCAGCCCGGGGGAGAGGTCGAGGTAGGCGTGGGTGGGACGGGCGTAGCAGTAGATGCAGCCGTGCTCGCAGCCGCGGTAGGGGTTGACCGCCAGCTCGAAGGGAATGTCGGGTGAATCGTTGCGGCTGAGCATCTGGCACACCTGCTGCTCGCGTACCTCGGTACGCGGCGCAGCGGGCAGGTCGGACAAGGATTCAGCGGGCTCGTCCCAGCCGTCACCCTCGGCATCGCGCCCGCGCGCCTCGAAGCGGTGAGCGATCGCGACCAGGGTGCCTCGTCCCTTGGCGGCCTGCGTGGGCGCATCGGGCAGACCGCTGGACGACAGAATAGGTACGGAGCGGCGCATGATGGATTTCGCGGGAAAGCTGTATTTTTGTACAGCTCTTCCGCGCCGTATATCCCTATAATAGGTACTTTCGTACCTTTTTGAGGAACATTCGGTGCGCCCGCTGGACGCTCTCTTCTCCCCGGCCGAGCAAAGGCTGATGAACCTTGTGCTGATCGACCCCCAGCGTGACTTCGGCACACTCGAGTTACTCCATCGCATGGGCAACAGCCGCAGTTCCGGCATGCGAGTGCTGGAGCGGTGGCTTGCGGCAGGGCTCCTGCATGAGCGGCGGGTGGGGAATCAGCGACGCTTGTCGGCCAACCCGGATTTTTTGCTGTTTCCCGAGCTTCGGCGCATGGTCGTGAAGACCATCGCGATCGCCGAGCCCTTGTGCGCGGCGCTGCGCCCGGCCGCGGCCTCGCTGACGGAGGCCTTCATCTTCGGCTCCGTCGCGGCGGGAAACGATCATTCAGACAGCGATATCGACGTCGCCTTGGTCGGACACCTTGACCTGTTCGCCCTTTCGCCTCGGATCGATCAGGCACAAACCCAGCTCGGGCGCAGGGTTCACCTCAACGTCTACGATCCTCAGGAGTGGGCATCGAAGAGCGATTCCGTCCTGCAGAGCATTCAGCGCGGCCCCCGAATCGACCTGATGGAGATGTTGCGTGGCCCGCCCCGTTGAATACGACAACCTGGTACGCACCGGTTCTCTCAAAGCGGCCGACTCCACCCGGGAATCCATTGCACAGTTTCTGGAGACAGCCGAGCAGATGCTGGCTGCAGCATGCTTGGACCTGCCTGATCCTCCACGCTTTGCGCTGAGCTACGAGGGCATGTTCCATGTCGTCATGGCCGTACTCGAGCACCATGAGACCCGGCCGGGCGACGGCGGGAGTCATCGCGCCATCGCGATTCAACGCGTGGCGGTCGACCTTGGCCTGGAACCCTCGTCCATCAGTGTGTTGAACCGGCTTCACAACACGCGCAATCGCGTCACCTATCGTCGGCCCATACCGCCGATTTCGCGAACCGATGCCGATGCCATGCAGAGGCTTCTGGAACGCATGCTCCCTGCTGCGAAGCGACTTCTTGGCCCATGGAACTGAGTGGAGCGGCACCACGGCAGCCACTCCTCCGATCAACCTCCCCCCAGCAGCACATCCTCCGCCAGCGCCAGTTGCTGCTGGGACCCCGACAGCACCACGGCATCGCCCTCGCCCAGCACCAGCTGGCCGTCTGGCTGGAGCACGCGGCCGTCGGCGCGGCGCACCTGCAGGGCCAGCGCGCCGTGCAGGTCGAGTTGCTGAAGTATCTGCCCCACGGCGCGTGCGCCTGCCGGCAGCGTGACCGTGCGCAGGCGCGGCTGCTCGGCCTGTTCCAGGCTGCCGGCGGGATCGTCGAATCCGTGGAAGAAATCCCGCAGCAGGCCGTAGCGCTCGGCACGCGCGTCGCGCAGCCTCGCCACCACCCGAGGCAGGGGGACTCCCACCACCGCCAGGGTCTGCGAGGCCAGCATCAGCGAGCCCTCCAGCACCTCGGGCACCACCTCGGCGGCGCCGGCGGCGCGCAGCTCGTCGAGGCTGGCGTCGTCGTGGGTGCGCACCAGCACGGGCACGCGCGGGGCATGCCGGTGCACGAGGTCCAGCACGCGCAAGGCGGAGCGCTTGTCCACATAGCTGATCACCACGCAACTGGCGCGCGCCAGGCCGGCGGCCTGCAGGCTGTGCAGCCGGGTGGCATCGCCGTAGACCACGTTGCGCCCGCCGGCGGCGCTGCGCGCCACGCGCTCGGGGTCGAGATCCAGCGCCACGTAGATCACGCCTTCGTCCTGCAGCAGGCGTGCCAGGTTCTGGCCGCTGCGCCCGAAGCCGCAGATCAGCACGTGGTTCTGGGTGCGGATGGTCTTGCGCGCGATGTCGGTGAGCTGCAGCGAGGCGCGCATCCACTCGCTGGCCACCAGCTTGAGCACCAGGGCGTCGATGTGCTGGGCCAGGAAGGGAGCGGCCAGCATGGACAGCACCAGCGCGGCCAGCAAGGGGCTGAGCAGCTGGGGCGGCAGCAGCTGGTAGGCGGCCGCCAGGTTGAGCAGCACGATGCCGAACTCGCCGGCCGGCCCCAGCCACAGGGCCGTGCGCAGCGCCACGCCCGGCGGGGTGGAGCGCAGCATCTCGATGCCGACCACCAGCAGCACCTTGAGCAGCAGCACGCCCACGGCCAGGGCCAGCACCAGCCACCAGCTTTGCAGCACGTAGCGCCAGTCGAGCAGCATGCCGATGGTGATGAAGAACAGCCCCAGCAGCACGTCGCGGAAGGGGCGGATGTCGGCCTCCACCTGGTGGCGGAATTCGGTTTCGGCGATGAGCATGCCGGCCAGGAAGGCCCCCAGGGTCAGCGACAGGCCGGCCAGCTCGGTCAGCCAGGCCAGGCCCAGGGTGATGAGCAGCATGTTGAGCATGAACAGCTCGTCGGAGCGCCGGCGCACCACCAGGCGCAGCCAGGGGCGCAGCAGGCGCCCCCCGGCGAACAGGATCACCGCGAGCACCACCACGGCCTTCAGCGCGGCCAGGGACAGGGTGCGCCCCAGCGAGGCCCCGGGCGTGGCCAGCGCGGGGATCAGCACCAGCAGGGGCACCACCGCCAGGTCCTGGAACAGCAGCACGCCCAGGATGTGCCGGCCGTGCTCGCTTTCCAGCTCGAGCCGGTCGGACAGGAGTTTCATGACGATGGCGGTGGAGGACATGGCCAGGATGCCGCCGGCGGCGACTCCGAAGGCCACCGGGCGCGCCCAGCGGCCCGGCACCAGCCAGCCCGCGAGCAGGCTCAGCGCCAGCACCGCCAGCATGACCGCGCCCACCTGCGCCGCCCCCAGGCCGAACACCAGCTTGCGCATGGCGCGGATCTTGGCCAGGCTGAACTCCAGGCCGATGGTGAACATCAGGAACACCACGCCGAACTCGGCCAGGTGCTGCGCGGTGGCGGGGTCCTGCGACAGCGCGATGCCCAGTGCGTTGGGCCCGATCAGCGCGCCGGCCGCCAGGTAGCCGAGCATGGCCGGCAGCTGCAGCAGGCGAAACACCACCACGCCGGCAACCGCGGCGACCAGCAGCAGGAGGGTGACTTGAAGACCGTGCATGCCCGGGCGGGAGTACAGGCTCCGCCCGCGGGGGCAGCGGAGCCGCCCGACACAGCATAAGCGAAGGGGCCGGCGCTCAGGGCCGCGCCGCGCTTATTCCGCCGAAAAAGCTCCGGTATGCCAGCAGGTAGGCGCCCTGGAAGACCCCGGCCGCGAGAAAGGGCGCGATCAGCCAGCCGCGCGCCAGCATCAGGCCCGACAGCGCCGGGCCGATCGCCCGCGGCACCATCACCGACACATTGTTGACGGTGGCGGCCAGCCCGCGCCGGCCTTCGTCGGTCAGGCCCACCACCAGCGCCTGGCGCACGCCGATGGTGCCGCGGTTGAAGGCCGAGCGCACGGCCCAGGCCACCGCCGCCAGGCCGAACCAGGGGCTCAGCGGCGTGACCAGCAGGAGCGCCAGGCCCACTGCGCGCATGTACACGACGGTATCCACCAGCCCGAAACGGCGCGACATGTGGCGCGCCAGTTGCGCGCCCAGGGCCGCGCAGCCGAAACTCGCCGCCAGGGCGGGGCCGATGCTGGCCGGCCCGTGCCCGAAGCGCAGCGCGTACCAGTAGGCCATCCACGGCGCCACCATGCCGATGCCCAGGCCGTTGAAGGCGTTGGCCACCGCCAGGCGCAGGAGATTGCGATTCTGTTCGCGACGCGTGGATGGCGCGGGCTCTTGGATTGTCCGACTTGTCCGGCCCGCTTCGCTTGCCTGGGCGGCAGGCTGCGCATGGGCAGCTTCCTGCGCGGACGGCGCGGCCCGTCCCTGCGCCTGTCCCTCCGCCCGGCGGGCGCCTTGCTCGGGGGCCTTCCAGATCAGCCACATGCCGATCATCGAGCCCAGCAGGGGCAGGACGAACAGGGGCCTGAAGGCCAGCGCCCCGGGCAGCTCGCGCTGCCACAGCGCGGGCAACGCGGCCAGCACCGCGCCCAGGGCCATGCCCCAGAAGCCCAGTGCGGCGTTCAGGCTGAATACGCGCGGCCGGTCGGCGGGGGCCAGGTCCTGGGCCAGCCAGGCCTGCTCCAGCGGCCCGAAGGGCCCGGCGGCACCGTTGGCGCCGCGTCCGAAGCCGCCCAGCAGCGCCCCCAGGCCCAGCACCCAGGGCTGGGCGCTGCACAGGGCCAGCACGGCGCTGAGCAGGGCCACGGATTCATAGGCCAGCAGGAAATGGCGGCGTCCCAGGCGGTCGCTGGCCGGGCCCACCACCAGGGTCAGCAGCACGGCCACGAACAAGGCGGCGGAGAGCACCGCGCCGATGCTGGCGGGCCCCCAGCCCAGCGCGTGCAGGTACAGGGTGAATCCGACCACCAGGGCCCCCTGCCCCACGGCGCGGGCGAAGCGCGCGCCCATGAGCAGCGGCACGGCCCGCGGCAGTCCGCCCGCGGCGGCGCTCATCGCGGGGTGCTCCTCATCCCCGCTTCGCCACCCTCACGGCGGCGGCG
>JAKBBP010000061.1 GCA_021808445.1 Pseudomonadota bacterium | reverse complement strand
CCAAGCGGGCGCTGGAGCTGGCGCAGCGCGGCTACGTGCTGGACTCGGGCACCATGACCATGGGCGGCGAAGCCTCCACGCTGCTCGACGACCCGCGCGTGCGCGCCGCCTACCTGGGAGAATAGGGCGAGGATGCCCCTCGGGGCACCGGGCCCTGCCCGTTGCCCCGGGCATTCATTCCGCGGGACCGGCCTTGTCGGCCTCGCTGGTGAAGGCGTCGGCGTGGAAGCTGGATTCCGGCAGTCCGCAGTGGCTGACGAAGTCGGCGCGTGCCGCGTCCACCATCAGGGGGGACCCGCAGGCGTAGACCGCATGGCCCGAGAGCTCGGGGAGGTCTTCCATCACGGCTCGGTGCACGAATCCGGTGCGTCCCTGCCAGTCGGGATCGGGCTCCGATAGCACCGGCACGAAGCGTAGCCATGGCAGGCGATCGGCCTGCGCCAGGGCCCAATCCATCAGGTACAGATCGGCGCGCCGGCGCCCGCCCCAGTACAGGGCCGCCTCCCGCGTGCTGCCGTCCGCCTCCAGTTGCTCGATGATCGCCTTGATCGGAGCCAGCCCGGTGCCCGACGCCAGCAGCACCAGCGGGCCCTCGCCCTGCTCGCGCAGGTAGAAGCTGCCGTAGGGACCTTCCATGCGCAGGATGTCGCGCTCCTTGAGCCCACCGAACACCTGGTCGGTGAACTTGCCGCCCGGCATGTGGCGAATGTGCAGTTGCACCGCGGGCTGCCCATCCGGGGCGTTGGCCATCGAATAGCTGCGCCGGCTCCCGTCGCGCAAAATGAACTGCAGGTACTGCCCGGCGTGGTAGCGGAATGCCTCGTTGGCCGGGAGTTGCAGCTTCAGCACGGCGACGTCCGGAGCCGGAAATTCCAGCGACTGCACGCGGCAGGGCATCTTGCGAACGGGGAACATGTCGGCCGCGGGAAGGTCGGCACACTCGATCACCACGTCCTCGCGAGGGTGCATGCGGCAGGTCAGTACCATGCCTTCGGTGCGCTCCTGCTCCGACAAGGCCTTGAGCTGGTGCTGCGCGAGGTCGAAGGCGCCGGAGATCCAGCGGCACTTGCAGCTGCCGCAGGCGCCGTCCTGGCAGCCGTAGGGCAGGCCGATGCCTTGGCGGATCGCCGCCGCCAGCACGGTTTCGGAGTCGTCGACCTCGAAGCTTCGGCCGGCGGGCTGGATGGTGACAGTACGAATCATGACTTCGTGGATTCCATGTTGAACGCTGTATTTCGCAAACCTCGCATCCTCATCGTCGGCTGCGGCGACGTCGGCCTGCGCCTGGCCGCGCTGCTTCGCCCGCGTGCGCGCCTGCTGGCCCTGAGCTCAAGCCCCGAGCGCGTGCCCCTGCTGCGGGCCGCGGGCATCGTTCCCTTGCTCGGCAATCTCGACCAGCCCGATTCGCTGTGGCGCCTGCGGGCACTGGCCGCGCGCGTGGTGATGCTCGCGCCTCCGCCCGCGCAGGGCGACACCGACCCCCGCTCGCGCAGGCTCGCGCTGGTGCTGCGCAGCGCCATGATAGGCGGCGCGCCGCGGCGTGGCCCATTGCGCGTGGTCTACGCCAGCACCAGCGGCGTGTATGGCGACTGCGCAGGCGCACTGGTGCGAGAAACCCGGGCGCCACGCCCGGCCACGGCGCGCGCGAGGCGGCGCGTGGATGCCGAGGCCCACTGGCGGGCGCTGGGTCGGGCCGGCGCCCGCGTATCGGTGCTGCGGGTGCCGGGCATCTACGATGCCCATGCTCGCTCGCCTCGCGAGCGCCTGCGACGCGGGCTTCCCGTGTTGCGTCGCGAGGAAGACGTATTCACCAGCCACATCCATGCCGACGACCTGGCGCGCGCTCTCTGGGCCACCGTGCTGCGCGGGGCTCCGCAACGCATCTACCACGTCTGCGACGACACCCGCATGCTGGCGGGTGATTACCTGGAACTGGCAGCCGCGTTGCTTGGCGAGGCCCCACCGCCTCGCCTGAGCCGCGAGCAACTGATCCGAAGCGAGCTGTCGCCCATGGCCCTCAGTTTCCTGTCGGAGTCGCGGCGCCTGGACAACACCCGCATGCATGCCGAACTCGGTGTGCGGCTGCTTCATCCCGACGTGCGCAGCGGCCTGCAGGCCCGGACAGCCCCCTGAGGACGAGGGGCCACCGGTCCGGGAGCCCTCGGGCCGGGGCCCGGCTCAAGGGCCCCGGAGCCGCATCAGGGCGCGGGCTGCTCGTTTTCGGGCAGCTCGAGCCGGGGCAGCGCCTTGCGGGTCTCGACCAGCACCAGCGGGCCCTCGTCCTGCGCAGCGCGCGGCTTGCGCTCGCGCGGCGCATGGCGTGGGGCCGGGGCCTGGCGCGCCTTGCGTCGGGCTTGTTCGACGCGCTCCGGATCGGACTGCACCCATTGCAGGCCGGCGGTTTCCACGACGGCACGAAGCTGCTCCACGGGCAGGGCCTCGCCCGCCGTCGCGCTGACGGTGGCTGGCGCCTGCGCGGCATCCGCCTCGGGCAGGGTGGCAGGCTCGGTGCCCGTTGGCGTGACCGCGGCCGCCAGGGGACGCGGGGTCTCGGGAGCCACCGCAGGGAGCACCTGCGCGGCAGGCGCCAGGGGAAGTTCGGCCTGGGCGGCCGACGGCTCGGAAGCGAGCGCGACGGTCTGCACGGGCGCCACGCGCAGCGGTTCCATGGCCGGGGGCATGGGCTCGGTGCCGCCCGCGGCCGGCTCCCGGGACGGTTCCGGCAAGGGCGCCGGGGCCTGCACCCGGGAAGCTTCGAGGCGCGCCGGCTCCGAGCCTTCCGAGGCGAATGCCGCGTGGGCCGGAGCCTCTTCGGTGGGTACGCGTTGCGCCGGGGCCTGCTCGACCGAGGCCTCGGGGAGTTCCTCGCCGCCCGCCGCGGACACAGTCTCGTCGGCCTGCTGGCCTTCAGACTGTGCCGCGTCCTGCCCACGGCCGCGGCCGCCACGGCGGCGGCGGCGACGGCGAGCGGGTTCGGCGCCGGAGCCCTCGCCCTCGGCTCCTTCGGGAAGTCCCGTCCCCGGCTGAGCCGCTTCGACGCCGGCCTGTACCGACCCTTCCAGGGGCTGGGAGGTCGTCTCGGAGGGGCCTGCAGAAGCAGGCAGGGTCAAGCCGAAGCTTTCCCAGGTCTCGACCCCTTGCTCGCCGGATGGCTCACGCTGTTCCCGCGGTGCACGTGCGGGGCGTTCCGAGCGTTCGGTGCGTTCTCCACGCTCTGCGCGTTCGGCTCGTTCCGGTCGCTCGGCGCGTTCCGGTCGTTCGGCACGTTCTGCACGCTCCGGGCGGTCCGCGCGCTCCGGACGATCCGCACGCTCCGGACGGTCCGCTCGCTCCGGACGGTCCGCACGCTCTGCGCGGTCCGCGCGCTCCGGACGATCCGACCGCTCGCCGCGTTCGCCACGTTCGCCACGTTCGCCACGGGCGCCGCGGCCTCGGCCGCCGTTGCCGTTGCCGTTGCTGGCAGCCTGGGCGGCCCCGTTGGTCCCGCCGGATCGGCGCGTCTCACCGCCGTTTTCCCGGCCCTCGGCGCGTCCGCCCTGGCGGCCCTGCCCGCGGCCATCCCGGCCCCGCCCGCGGCCTTCGCCGCGAGGAGCCGCAGGCGCCGGCTCGGCAGCCTGCGGTGCAGCTTGCGGGACGGCTTGCGCAGCGTCCTTCGCGGGCGCTTCGGCCGGCGCGAGTACCCGGCGCAGCCAACCGAACAGCCCCCCGGAGGCGGGCTGGGCCGCGGGTGCCGGAGCGGCGACCGGTGCAGGCGCGACGACGGCCGCCGCCTTTTCGGGCACCGGAGCCGGGCTGGGCGCCGGCCCCTCGGGGGTGATGCCGCGCACCAGGGCTTCCTGGCGCGGGCGCTCTTCCTTGGCCTGGCGCAGGATGGTCGTCTCCTGTTCCAGCTCCTCCGCCATGCGGTAGCTGGCGGGCAGGTTGTCCAGGCGAGGGTCGTCGTGCTTGAGTCGCTCGAGCTTGTAGTTCGGCGTCTCCAGTTGCTTGTTCGGCACCAGCAGCACGGCCACGCGCTGACGCAGTTCGATCTTGGCGATCTCCGCGCGCTTCTCGTTCAGCAGGAAGGAGGCGACCTCCACCGGGACCTGCACGTGCACCGCGGCCGTGCCTTCCTTCATCGCCTCTTCCTGGATGATGCGCAGGATCTGCAGGGCACTGGAATCCGTGTCGCGGATGTGGCCGGTTCCATTGCATCGCGGGCAGGTGACGTAGGCGCCCTCGGACAATGCCGGACGCAGGCGCTGACGCGACACCTCGAGCAGGCCGAACTTGGAGATCTTGCTGGTCTGCACGCGCGCGCGGTCCTGGCGCAGGCAGTCGCGCAACCGATCCTCCACGGCGCGCTGGTTCTTGGCCTCATCCATGTCGATGAAGTCCATGACGATCAGGCCGCCCAGATCGCGCAGACGCATCTGGCGGGCGATTTCCTCGGCCGCTTCCAGGTTGGTGCGCAGCGCGGTGTCCTCGATCGCCGTGCCGCGCGTCGAGCGCGCGGAGTTCACGTCGATGGCCACCAGCGCCTCGGTGTGGTCGATGACGATCGCGCCTCCCGACGGCAGGTTCACCGTGCGGGAATAGGCGGTCTCGATCTGGTGTTCGATCTGAAAGCGCGAGAACAGCGGGAGGTCGTCACGGTAGCGCTTGACCCGCCCGACGTTGTCGGGCATGACATGCGCCATGAACTGGTGCGCCTGGTCGTAGATGTCCTGGGTATCGATCAGGATCTCGCCGATGTCGCTGGTGAAATAGTCGCGGATGGCCCGGATGACCAGGGAGGATTCCTGGTAGATCAGGAAGGCGCCGCGTTGCGAATTGCCCGCCTCCTCGATGGCCGACCACAGCTTGAGCAGGTAGTTGAGGTCCCACTGCAGTTCCTCGACGCTGCGACCGATCCCCGCGGTGCGCGCGATCAGGCTCATGCCTTCGGGGTACTGCAACTGCTCCATGGTCTCGCGCAGTTCCTGGCGATCGTCGCCCTCGATGCGCCGGCTCACTCCGCCGCCGCGCGGATTGTTGGGCATGAGCACCAGGTAGCGACCGGCCAGCGAGATGAAGGTGGTCAGCGCAGCGCCCTTGTTGCCGCGCTCTTCCTTCTCCACCTGCACCAGCATTTCCTGGCCTTCGCGGATCACGTCCTGGATGCGCGCCTGCGAGGCCGGAACGCCCTCGCGGAAATAGCGCCGGGAGATTTCCTTGAAGGGCAGGAAGCCATGACGCTCCTCGCCGTAGTCGACGAAGCAGGCTTCCAGCGAGGGCTCCACCCGCGTCACGGTGGCGCGGTAGATATTTCCCTTGCGCTGTTCGCGGCCGACCTGCTCGATGTCGATGTCGAGCAGCTTCTGGCCGTCGACGATCGCCACGCGAAGCTCTTCGGCCTGCGTCGCATTGAACAACATGCGTTTCATTTCGATTCTCCATCCCGCCCTTCGGGGCGGGGTGCTTGATGGCAACAGGGTCACGAGGACCCGACGTGCACAGCAGGCTCGAATCGGAAACGACAGAGGCCACGCGGCGCCGACTCATCCCGGCGCGACGCGCAGGACAGGAGTCAGGCAGGCACCGGCGCGCGCGGCACGACCGACGGCCCTGCCCGGCGCGCGGCAGGGCGCTTGCGGTGGGCAGGGATCGGTGCTGGGCGGCGGGGAAAGTACGGCACGTGACTGGATGTTCTTGTCAGGGACCTCGGCAGGGCCGGGTCGGCGGGGCATTCTGTCGATTCTCAACTCGGGCTTTGCGCGAGGTATCCGCCAGGCCGCGGGGAAGACAGGCCGCGCCACCGCATCGCGTGGCGCAACGGCCACTACAATGCTGCTCGTGCGTCGCGTCCGGGTGCCGGAGCATTCCCAGGCGGCGCTCCCGCGGCGCGCAGCGCTCCTCGGCGGGCTCGCGCATGCAAGGGCGCGGGCAGTTGCCGAAGGGCTTCATGCGCTGCGGGAGGCCCGCCGAGGCGGGCCGTCGAGCGGCGGCGCGCACTGGCCATCGCTTGGAGCGCGACTACCTTGTGCGCGACTACATTCCCCGCGTAGCCGGCGTGTCGACCGAAGACATACGACATACGACGCGCGCTACGCCATTTCATTATATGCACTCCAGCCCAGCAGCCGCCAATGTGATCGCCGTCGACGAGTCGGGGGCCGGCCAGCGCCTGGACAATTTTCTCGCGCGCCAGCTCAAGGGGGTGCCGCGAAGCCACATCTATCGCATCGTGCGTTCGGGGGAGGTGCGGGTCAACGGGGCGCGCGCCGAGGCCTCCCGCAAGCTCGCGCTCGACGACCGCGTGCGCGTTCCTCCGGTGTTCCTCGATCCGGCGCCGCCGGCGGCGCCCGCGCGCAGCTACGAGGTGTTGTTCGAGGATGACTGGCTGCTGGCCGTGGACAAGCCGGCGGGCATTGCCGTGCACGGAGGCTCCGGCCTGAGCTGGGGGCTCATCGAGTCCCTGCGAAGCGCGCGCGGTGACTCCTTCCTGGAACTGGTGCATCGGCTGGACCGGGACACCTCGGGCGTGCTCTTGCTGGCGCGCAGGCGCAGTGCCCTGACCGCGCTGCATGCCAGCTTGCGCCGGCGCGAAGCCGACAAGCGATACCTGGCCTTGGTGGCCGGGCTCTGGCAGGGCGACGCGGTGACCGTGGCCAAGCCCCTGCACCGCTATCTCACTCCCAGCGGCGAGCGGCGCGTGCGGGTGGTCGATCCCGGGCAGGGCCAGGAGGCGCGCAGCCAGTTCCGCCCCCTGCAGCGCTTCGCCTGGCCCGACCCGCAGTGGACCCGCCTGACCGGCGTGCCCGGGCTGACCCTGGTGGAAGCGCGCATCCATACCGGACGCACGCACCAGATCCGGGTGCATCTGCACAGCCTGGGCCATCCCGTGGCCGGTGACGAGAAATACGGACTGGAGGCGCTGAACCAGGCGCTGGCGCAGGGCGAGCTGCCCGCCGGGATCGGGCGCAACCCGCGCATGTTCCTGCACGCGGCGCGCCTTGCGGTGCAGCACCCGGGCGATGGCCGGGAACTGGTGCTGCAGGCCGACTGGCCCGCCGTCGACGCCGCATGGCTGGCCCGCCTGGCCCGCGGCTGCACGGGGGGCCGTGGGCCTGCGCAGCCCGGCGCCTCCCATTCCGTCAGGGGACCTTCCGGCGGGCGCGCCCGAAGCCGCCGGGATCCTTCGGAGGCCGCGTCGTCATGAGTCGTTCGTGGGAACTCGTGGTGTTCGACTGGGACGGCACGCTGATGGATTCCACGGCGGCAATCAGCCGTGCGATCCAGGCCGCCTGCCGCGAGGTGGGGGTGCCGGAACCCGGGACCGGCGAGGCCACCCATGTGATCGGGCTGGGTCTGGTCGACGCGCTGCAGCGCGTGGCGCCCAGCCTGGACCCCTCCGACTACGATCGCGTAGCGCGCGCCTACCGGCGGCATTATTTTGCGCATGCCGACGATCTCGTGCTGTTCGACGGCGTCGTGCCACTGTTGCACGAATTGCGCGAACAAGGAATGCGCCTGGCGGTGGCCACCGGGAAATCGCGCGCCGGCCTGGAACTCGCGCTGGAACAAAGCGGGCTGCGCGGCCTGTTCGACGCCACGCGAACCGCGGACGAGACCCAGTCCAAGCCGCACCCGCGCATGCTGCTGGAGTTGCTGGATGAATTGCTCGGCGACGCCCACGGCACGCTGATGGTGGGGGACACGACCCACGATCTGCAAATGGCGCTGAACGCTGGCGTGCGATCGGTCGGCGTCAGCTATGGGGCGCATGGCGCCGAGGAATTGCGCCGCCTGCAGCCCCTGGGAGTGGCCGCCTCGGTGGGCGAATTGCGCGACATCCTGCTGGGTCAGCCCTCGCCGAATCCCTGAGCATCGGGCTGCGGCCCCGACTTGCTATGCTCGGGAGGGCTCCCGTCGCGCCCTCCGCGACGCCCTACCAGGCCGAAGCATGAACCCCAACGACCACGAACCCACCTTCGGTGGCGCGCCTGCGCAGCCACCGGCCCCGTCGCAGCCCTCGGCCTGGGAGCGCAGCGTCCTGGAGCGCCTGGTCATGGACATCGTCGCCGAGCGCAGGCGCTCGCGGCGCTGGAGCGTGTTCTTCCGCCTGTGCGTGCTGGCGCTGGTGCTGGCGGCCGTGGCCGCTGCCTGGCATGGGGGCGGCGGCGGCTCCGCCGCCACGACCGGGCCGCATGTCGCGGTGGTCGAACTGCAGGGCGAGATGTCGTCCACCAGCAATGCCAGCGCCGACAATATCGACGCCTCGCTGCGTGACGCCTTCGCCTCCCCGCAGACCCGCGCGGTGATCCTGAGCATCAACAGCCCCGGAGGCTCGCCGGTGCAGGCCAGTCGCATCAACGCGGAGATCTGGCGTCTGCGCGCGCTGCACAAGAACATTCCCGTCTACGCCGTGTGTGACGAGGCCTGCGCCTCGGCCGCCTACTATGTGGCGGTGGCCACCGATCGCATCTACGTGAACCCGGCCAGCCTCGTGGGCTCGATCGGAGTCCTGATGAACGGCTTCGACTTCTCCGGCCTGATGGGCAAGCTGGGCATCACCCGCCGCCTGCTCACGGCGGGGTCCAACAAGGGCTTCATGGACCCCTTCAGCCCGATGACTCCGGAGCAGAAGCAGTACGCGCTGGGGATGCTCGAGCAGATTCATCAGCAATTCATCGCGGCGGTGAAAAGGGGCCGGGGCGCGCGCCTGAAGGTCGACGACCAGACCTTCTCGGGCCTGGTGTGGACGGGGGAGTCGGCGGTGCAACAGGGCCTGGCCGACGGCTACGGCGACACGCGCAGCGTGGCCCGCGACGTCGTGCACGAATCCCACCTGGTCGACTACACCCGCCGCGAGAACGTGGTGGACCGCCTGGCGCAGCGCTTCGGCGCGGCCATCGGCATGGGGGCGGCCCGCGAAGCGCTGCCCGCGGACTGGTCCCTGCGCTGAACCCGGGCTGGCCCGACAGGCGGGGCTGGCTCAGCTCCGGTGGGCCAGCAGGGAGAACATGGCAGGTGCGCGTGGCGGCAGCCGATGAAGCTCCCCACGCCACTGCGCGGCGCTGCGGGTGAGGACGAAGCCTTGCGGTGCGGTGAGCTCGCAGGCCACGCTCACGCGGGTCTCGGGGCGCAGCACGTGGGCCAGCGCATGCAGCAGCGCAGCATTCCGGTAGGGAGTCTCGATGAACATCTGGGTCTGCCGGCGCTGCGCGCTGTCGCGCTCCAGCGCCAGCAGGGCCCTGCGCCGCGCTTCGTCCGGCACGGGCAGGTAGCCGTGGAAGGCAAAGCACTGGCCGTCCAGCCCTCCGGCCATCAGGGCCAGCAGCAGGCTGCTCGGGCCGACCAGGGGCAGGACCCGCAAGCCCAGTTCGTGCGCCTGCGCGACCACCGTCGCGCCCGGGTCGGCCACGCAGGGAGCCCCGGCCTCGGAAAGCAGGCCCAGGTCCAGGCCCTGCAGCGCGGGAGCCAGCAGGGCCCGCGCCGCTTCCGAGTCCAGCTCCTGGTGCTTGGGCAGCACGGCCAGATGCTGCTGTTGCAGCGCAAGCTGCAAGGGGCAGACCGCGTGCACCGCGCCCAGGAAGGCGCGCGCGCTCTTGGCGTTCTCGACGATCCAGTGCCGCACACCGGCCGCTGCCTGCAGTGTGCCCAGCGGAAGCACCTGCTGCAGCGGCGTGGCGTCCACGTCGGCCAGGGGCGTGGGCACCAGCAGCAGGCGCCCGCCTCGTGCGGGCGCCGCGCCCGGGCTGTCGGTCCGGGTCATGACCCGCTGCCCAGCAGCCCCTCGAAGCCCCCCTGCAGCAACATGTCGCACAGTGCGATCAGCGGCAGTCCGATCAGCGCGCTCGGGTCATCGCTGCGCACGCTGTGCAGCAAGGCGATGCCCAGTCCCTCGGACTTGGCGCTGCCGGCACAGTCGTAGGGCTGCTCGGCCAGCAGGTAGGCGCGCAATCGCGCGTCGTCCAGCTCGCGCATGCGCACCCAGGTCGGGACTTCCCGCACTTGCACCTCGCCGCTCGGGCCCGCCAGCGCCACCGCGGTGTGGAACACGGCCTCGCGCCCGCGCAGGCGCTGCAGTTGTCGCAACGCCGGCTCGAAGCCTCCTGGCTTGCCCAGGATCTCGCCGTCGCAGGCGCAGACCTGGTCCGAGCCGATGACCCAGGCCGGGCCCGACGACGAGGCCACGGCCAGAGCCTTCTCGCGGGCCAGGCGCAGCGCCAGATCGCGCGCGGGCTCACCGGGTCGGCGCGTTTCGTCCACGCGGGGCGCCTGCACGGAGAAGGGCAGGCGCAGGCGCTGCAGCAACTCGCGCCGGTAGGCGGAGGTGGAGGCCAGGATCAGGGGCGCGCACGCCCTGGACGCATTCGGGTTCTCGGTGTCGGGATCCATCAATCCTTCTCGAAGTAGCGGCCTTCGATCCATGCACCCAGCAGGATCCCGCCGACCACCCACAGCAGCGGCCAGTTGCCCACGCCCAGACCGGCCAGCGCCGGTCCCGGGCATACGCCGCTGAGCCCCCAGCCCACGCCGAACAGCGCCGAGCCCGCGAGGATGCGCCGGTTGAACGGCGAGGGATGCCTGGCCCAGCCCAGGCCGAACAGGGGCTGGGCGAACAGTCGAGGCAACAGGCTGTAGGCCAGCATCACGGTGCCTGCCGCGCCGCCCATGACCAGCAGCAGGCCCATGTCATGCAGCAGCAGGAAGCTCAGGATGGCCTCGGGCCGCACCATCGTGGACCAGGCCAGACCGAAGCCGAACAGGACCCCGGCGAGCAGCGCCGACAGCATCACGGGGGCGGTACGCACATGTTTCATGATCCTGCTCCCGGACTCAGAACCCACCCGCCGCGCGCACCAGGTGGGCGGTGAGAATCGCCGTGGCGAGGAAGGTGCATACCGCCACCAGCGACTGCCATTGCAGCGAGCCCAGGCCGCAGATCCCGTGTCCGGAGGTGCAACCGCCGCCCATGCGCGCGCCAAAACCCGCGAACACGCCTCCCGCCGCCAATTGCCAGCGTGGCACCGCGGTCACGAAGGGGTGTCCGTGCAGGCCCGTCAGCAGGTAGGCAAGGCCTCCCAGGATCATGCCAGCGCCATAGAACATGCGCCAGCTCCTGGTTGCAACCAGACGCGAGCTTTGAAAGTGTGGCCATTGGCTGAACCAGGACCATACGGCGCTGTAGGCCGTGCTCACCCCGCCGATGAATCCGGTCAGGCCGAACAGCAGGCTTACCCCCAGTCCGATGACCACGCCGCCGCCCAGGAAATGAACCCAGCCGGTGGGGAAAAGATGTGCCAGGAGTTGCATGGCGATGCTCGATACTTCGAAAAAGGGAAATGCCGGCTCGGGATCCTGGGACAACCCGCAAGTGTAGGGCGATGCCCGGGGTCCCGGAGCGTGCCCTGCGGACCACGCGGGAGCCCGCGCCGGCGCCGAGGCCTTCATCGTACTCGCCAGGGTATCGGTCTGCTCGCCCCGCGCTCGGAGGGATACACTTGCTTGCATGCATACGCCGGAACCGCCCTCCGACGCGGATCTGCCGCGACGCCTGAACCTGAAGGAATTCGCCCTGCGCGCTCGCGCCTTGCGGGGCAGCGCGGCGGTGTCCGAGCTGCCGCGCCTGGCGTCCTCGCTGCATGCCGAACCCGCCCAGCTCGCTGCGTTGCGGGTGATCTGGGAACTCCAGGGCATGGTGCGCCAAGATGCCTCGGGGCAGGCCCAGCCCCTCGTGCGCCTTCGGGTCGAGGCGAGCTTGCCGATGCTGTGCCAGCGCTGCCTGCAGAGCTCCTGGCATGCGGTGGACGACACGGTGGTGCTGCGTCTGGTCGACGAGGAACCCGAACTCGACGCCGAGGAACTGGAGTCCGAGGAAGAGGCCTTTTGCGCGCGTCATCCAGTGGATCTGGCCGAGCTGGTCGAGGACCAGCTGATTCTGGCCCTCCCTTTGGTGCCGATGCACGACAGCTGCCCGCAGGCCCTGCCGACGCGGGCCGGCGATGCCCCCGCGCAGGCGCCGGCGTCGCCCTTCGCGGTGCTGGCGGGGCTGCGCAAGCCCAACTGATCCGGCGGCCGGCGCAAGCCCTGGCGAGGGCGGGCAGGCGGCGCGGTGTACAATCACGCGATTTTTCCCCAGGGGTTTGGCCATGGCCGTTCAGCAAAACAAGAAGTCGCCGTCCAAGCGCGGCATGCATCGCTCGCATCAGCATCTGGAGCAGCCGCCGGTGGCCCTCGAGCCCACCACGGGCGAGGTGCATCTGCGCCACCACATCAGCCCGAGCGGTTTTTACCGCGGGCGCAAGGTCCTGAAGACCAAAACCGAAGAGTGAAGCGACGCCTGCGGGTGCGCCCCTGCGTGGCGCGCATGGCGCGTGAGCGTTTGTCGGTGTCCGGCGCGTGCGGGCGCGGCCCGGTCGCGCCTGCTACGGCGGGGAGTGTCCGGTCGTGAACGTCTGTCTGGCCGTTGACGTGATGGGCGGGGACCATGGTCCCGGCGAGACCCTGCCTGCCTGCCGCGCGTTGCTCGATCGCCATCCTCAGGTGCGGGTGCTGCTGGTCGGGCAGCCCGAGGCCATGCAGGAGGGATTGCGCAAGCATGGGCTGTTCGGGCACGAGCGGGCCAGCGTGGTCGCGGCCACCGAGGTGGTGGCCATGGACGATCCGGTCGAGGTCGCCCTGCGTCGCAAGAAGGACTCGTCCATGCGGCGCGCCATCGAGCTGGTGAAGGACGGCACGGCGCAGGCTTGCGTGTCGGCCGGCAACACCGGTGCGCTGATGGCCGTGGCCCGCTACGTGCTGAAGACACTTCCCGGCATCGAGCGCCCGGCCATCGCCACCTATCTGCCCAACGCCGCGGGCGGCTCCACGCTGATGCTCGATCTCGGCGCCAATGTCGATTGCGAGGCCGAACACCTGCTGCAGTTCGCCGTCATGGGCACGGCTTTCGCTGCGGCCGGCGGGCACCCGAACCCCGGGGTCGGCCTGCTCAACATCGGCGAAGAGGCGATCAAGGGCAGCGAGATGATCAAGCGCGCCGGGGAACTGCTGCGCCAGGCCCATGCCGAGGGCAGGTTGAACTTCCTCGGCAACGTCGAAGGTGACGACATCTTCAAGGGCGGCGTGGACATCGTGGTCTGCGACGGCTTCGTCGGCAACGTGGCGCTCAAGGCCACCGAGGGCGTGGCGCGCATGCTCATGGGCATGATGCGCCAGGAGTTCACGCGCAACCTGGGAACAAGGCTGCTGGCGCTGGCGGTCCTGCCGCTGCTGCACCGGTTCCGGCGCAGGGTGGATCCGCAGCGATACAACGGCGCTGCCCTGCTGGGCCTGCGCGGTCTGGTGTTCAAGAGCCACGGATCGGCCAGCGCGGTCAGCTTCGCGCACGCGCTGGAGCGAGCCTGCGAGGCCGCGGAGGGCGGAGTGGTGCAGGAGATCGAGCGCATTCTGGCCGATCTGCATCCGGGCGCCGCCACAGCGGCCGCGGCCGACGCGGGCCCCGCGGGCATGACCTGAGGCCTCCGCGCGACGGGCGCCTCGGCCTGTCGTGGTACCCAGTCTCGAATTTCTCGTATCCCTCAACCGGACCGCGATTTCCATGTCGATCCATTCCCGCATTCTCGGCACCGGCAGTTATCTGCCTCCGGAGACGGTCAGCAACGACGATCTTGCCGAGCGCCTGGCGCGCGACGGCATCGAGACCAGCGACGCGTGGATCATCGAGCGCACCGGAATCCGTCAGCGGCACTTCGCCGCGTCCGGGGTGGGCAGCGCCGAACTGGGCGAGCATGCAGCGCGGCGCGCGCTGCAGGACGCCGGCCTGCAGGCCCAGGACATCGACATGATCGTCGTGGCCACCTCCACTCCGGACATGATCTTCCCGTCCAACGCGGCGCTGATCCAGGGTCGCCTGGGCTGCCCGGGAGGTGCCGTGTTCGACGTGCAGGCGGTGTGCGCGGGTTTCCTGTACGCCCTCAGCGTGGCCGATCAGTTCGTGCGCTCGGGAACGGTGCGCCACGCGCTGGTCATCGGCACCGAGGTGTTCTCGCAGATCCTGGACTTCCGCGACCGCACCACCTGCGTGCTGTTCGGCGACGGCGCCGGCGCGGTGGTGCTGGGGCCGGGCGACAGCGGGGGCGTACTTTCCAGCGCGCTGCACGGCGACGGGCGCCAGGCCTCGATCCTGTGCACGCCCGGGCGCATCGACGCCGGCAGGATCAGCGGCAGTCCCTTCCTGCACATGGACGGCCAGGCCGTGTTCAAGCAGGCCGTGCATGTCCTCGAGAGCGTGGCCCGCGAGGTGCTCGACAAGGCGGGCCGCACGGCCGCGGACGTGGACTGGATGGTTCCGCACCAGGCCAATATCCGCATCATGCTGCACACCGCGAAGAAGCTGGGCATTCCCGCCGAGCGGGTGGTGCAGACGGTAGCCTGGCACGGCAACACCTCCGCTGCCTCGATCCCGCTGGCGCTCGACACCGCCGTGCGCGCGGGCCAGGTGCGCCGCGGGCAGACCCTGCTGCTGGAAGCCGTTGGCGGTGGCCTGACCTGGGGCGCCGCGCTGGTGGAATTCTGACAACAACCCGCGTGGGCGCGTCGCGCGAGGCGCGGGCGCGACACGCCCCGGCCATGCCGGGACCTGCATGGGGAGGAGATTCCGAGATGAAATCGTTTGCCTTCGTGTTTCCCGGCCAGGGCTCGCAGTCGGTGGGCATGCTGGATGCCGTGGCCGAGCATCCCGCGGTGCGGGAGACCCTGCGCGAAGCCTCTGACGCGCTGGGCCAGGACCTGGGCGCCCTGATGCGCCAGGGCCCGGCCGAGGAGCTGAATCTGACCACCAACACCCAGCCGGCGATGCTTGCCGCGGGCGTCGCGCTGTGGCGCCTGTGGCTGGCCGAGGGCGGCACCATGCCCGCCCTGATGGCTGGCCACAGCCTGGGCGAGTACACCGCGCTGGTGGCGGCGGGCGCCCTGGAATTCCGCGACGCCTTGCCGCTTGTGCGTTTTCGTGCCCAGGCGATGCAGGAGGCCGTGCCGGTGGGTGCCGGCGGAATGGCCGCCGTGCTCGGCCTGGACGATGACGCGGTGCGCGAAACCTGCGCGCAGGCTGCCGCGATGATCGGCGAAGCGGTCGAGGCGGTGAATTTCAACGCGCCCGGACAGGTCGTGATCGCCGGCACCAAGGCCGCGGTCGAGCGTGCCTGCGCGATGCTCAAGGAGCGTGGCGCCAAGCGAGCGCTGGCGCTTCCCGTGTCGGCACCGTTCCACAGCAGCCTGCTGGCGCCGGCGGCCGCGCGCCTGGCCGAATACCTGGCCAGGGTCCCGGTCAAGACACCGCGTGTTCCTGTCATCCACAACGTGGACGTGGCGCGCCATGCCGATGCGGCGGGCATCCGCGGCGCGCTGGCGCAACAGGCCGCCGGCCCCGTGCGTTGGGTCGAGTGCGTGCAGGCGCTGCGCGACGCCGGCTGCACGGACATCGTCGAGTGCGGGCCGGGCAAGGTGCTCGCCGGGTTGAGCCGGCGCATCGATCCCGCCCTGCTCAGCCATGCGCTGGTCGACCTCGACAGCGCGCATACCATCAAGGGGAACTTGCAATGAACGCATCCGCAGCGCCGCTGGCCGGACAGACCGCGCTGGTCACGGGGGCCACGCGCGGCATCGGCCAGGCCATCGCCGCGCAACTGCAGCACATGGGCGCCTGGGTGGTGGGCACCGCCACCAGCGAAGCCGGCGCGGTGCGCATCCAGGAGGCGCTGGGCTCCGGCGGCCAGGGCGTGGTGCTGGATGTCAACGATGCCGCGGCGGCCGAGGCGCTGGTCGACCGCATCGTGAAGGAACGCGGCGGCCTGCAGGTGCTGGTCAACAACGCCGGCATCACCCGTGACACCCTGGCGCTGCGCATGCGCGACGAGGACTGGGCGGCCGTCATCGACACCAACCTGAGCTCGGTTTTCCGCTTGTGCCGCGCCGTGATCCGTCCGATGATGAAGCAGCGAGCCGGGCGTATCGTCAACATCACCTCGGTGGTGGGGGCGAGCGGGAACCCGGGCCAGGCCAACTATGCCGCCGCGAAGGCCGGCGTAGCCGGCATGACGCGGGCGCTGGCACAGGAGCTGGGCAGCCGCAACATCACCGTCAACTGCGTGGCTCCCGGTTTCATCGATACCGACATGACCCGGGCGCTCGACGAGCAGACCACGCAGGCGCTGCTCGGGCGCATTCCCCTGGGGCGCCTGGGTCAACCGCAGGACATCGCGCATGCGGTAGGCTTCC
>JAKBBP010000017.1 GCA_021808445.1 Pseudomonadota bacterium | reverse complement strand
GTTTTGATGCCCATGGTGATCACCCTCGTTTCCTGCTCAAAAATCGAGCAGACTAGGTCAAACACCCTGGTCAGTTTTCGGTCGGCATCAGCCCAAAAAAGTGCTCAGTTTTCGATCGGCGGCAACAATATGTAGCGAAAAATAGGTAAGCAAACGCGATGAAATGTCTCATTCACGACGAATTTCTATCCATGTGGAGGCCTGGGCTGCACAGCGCGCGCATCCCACGGCTCGGCTACGCTGCGCTTCGGAATTGCTTACAACTTCCGGGCCCCTCCTGGAGGCGGGCCAGGGCGTTCAGCCCATGGGCCGCGCGCTCAGCAGCCAGACCGCCCGCAGCACCTGCACGGTGGCATTGACCCCCAGGCTGCGCCCACCCGAGCGGAACACCTGGGGACTGGTTCCGCTGAGCACCCCGAGGTCGGAAGCTTGCGCGCCGTTGCTCATGCGATGGTGCCGGCGGCCACCGGCATGGCCGACCCCATGCCGTGCAGGGTCACGCGGGGGATCTGGACAAAGGCCTGGGCCGCGCGGGCCAGGCACAGCCCCGCCGCCGCGGCCGAGCGGCGAACCGCCCTCGCGCCAGTTTTCCACGCCTCCATGATGGTTCCTTTCCGTGCGCTGGCACGGTCTGTCCCCCAGGGGTCGCGGCGATCTCAGGATGCTCGGCTTTGTCCGATACTAGATGGGATCATGACACTTGGCGGCCGATGCGGCACCGAATCATGCCGGCTCAACGCGTGGCTTCGCGCGGCTTCACGCCCAGGGGGCGCTCAGGAGCGCCAGTCCAGCGGCCAGGCGCCGTTGAGCAGCTTTTCCAGCCAGAACACGCCGATGACGGTCTTCACGTCGCTGATCGTGCCCGAGCGGACCCACTCCAGCAACTGCTGGGGCTCGGCCTCGAACACTTCCAGGAACTCGTGCGCATCGAGCTGCCGCGGGCCCGGGCTCAGGCCGCGCGCGAAGGCCAGGTGGATGGCCTCGTCGGAATAGGAAATCGCGTTGTTGATGGTGCCGATGTAGGCCCATTCGCGTGCGCTGTAGCCGGTTTCCTCGCGCAGCTCGCGGGCCGCGCAGGCCTGCCAGGCCTCCTGCGGATCGAGCTTTCCGGCGGGGAATTCGGTCATCACGCGGCGCATGGGGGTGCGCCACTGGCGCTCCATCAGCACGCGCCCGTTGTCCAGCAGCGGAATCACCATCACCGCGCCCGAGTGCTTGATGTACTCGCGCTCGGCCGTCGCCCCGTCGGGCAGGCGCACGGTGTCGCGCCAGATGCGCAGGAAGCGCCCCTGGAACACCGGCTGCGTGTCGACCGGGGTTTCGCGCAGGTGCTCGTGCTCGGGCGGGTCGCTGGAGGCCATGTCAGGCCGCTGCGCGGCGCACCAGGTAGCGCATCACGAAACCCGGGAACGCCAGCACCACGAACATGGCCAGCGACACCGCGTAGAACTGCCAGTGCTGGGGATAGATCTGGCCCAGGCGCTGTTCCAGCGCCAGCGACAGACCGCCCACCGCGAAGTACAGCACCAGGATCTCGCCCACTCGCTGCCACCAGGTCTTGCGCGCCTTCAGGGGCACGACCAGGAACATGCGATCGGACATGAAGGGAGCGTTGGCGCCGAACAGGGCCATCACCAGTACCAGCCAGACGGCGGACGATTGCATGCGGACTCTCCGGTCGGGGCGCTGCGCCTCAGCGCAGGGTGTTGGTGATGGCCTGGTAGCAAAGGGTCATCAAGCCCCCCGGCACGATGCCCAGGGCCAGCATCGCCAGGCCGTTGAGGGACATCAGCGCCCACGCGGAGCCGGAGGCGCGGACCTTGTGCTCGCGGGTCGGCGCGTCGAAGTACATGATCTTCACCAGGCGCAGGTAGTAGAAGGCCCCGACCACCGACAGCAGCACCGCGAGCACGACCAGCCACACCCGGCCGGTGGCCAGCAGCGACTGCAGCACCACGAACTTGGCGTAGAAGCCCGCGAAGGGGGGGATGCCCGCCAGGGAGAACATCAGGAAGGTCATGATGCCGGCCAGCCAGGGATGGGTCTTGCCCAGCCCGGCGAAGTCGACCAGTTCCTCGGCCTCGAATCCCTCGTGGGCCAGGAACATGATGATGCCGAAGGTACCCAGGGTGCTGAGGACGTACACCAGCATGTAGAACACGGCCGCGCCATACGCCTGCGACGAGGACATGCCGTTGCCGTTGACCATGCCCGACATCAGGCCCAGCAGCACGAAGCCGATCTGCGCGATGGTCGAGTAGGCCAGCATGCGCTTGAGGTTGGTCTGCGCGATGGCCGCGAAGTTGCCCACCACCAGGGACAGCACGGCCAGCACCATGAGCATCTGCTGCCAGTCCATGGCCAGCGGGAACAGGCCCAGCACCAGCAGGCGAATGGCCATCGCGAAGGCGGCCAGCTTCGGGGCGGCCGCCACCAGCAGCACGACCACGGTGGGGGCGCCCTGGTAGACGTCGGGCAGCCACATGTGGAAGGGTGCCGCGCCGAACTTGAAGGCCACGCCGGCGACGATGAACACCACGCCCATGACCAGCGCGGCACGGTTCAGCGGTTCCATGGCGATGGACTGGAACACGACGCTGAGGTCCAGCGAGCCCGTGGCACCATAGATCATGCTCATGCCGTAGAGCAGGAAGCCGGAGGCCAGCGCGCCCAGCACGAAGTATTTCATCGCCGCCTCGGTGGCCATCTTCGAGTCTCGGCGCAGCGCCACCAGCGCGTACAGCGACAGCGACATCAGCTCCAGGCCCAGGTACACCATCAGCAGGTTGTTGGCCGAGATCATGATGAACTGGCCGAGCAGCGAGAACAGCGCCAGGGACATCAGCTCGCCGCCCCACATGCCGCGGTCCAGCGCGTAGCGCTGCCCGTAGACCAGCGAGAACAGCGTGGCCACCGCCGCGAACATCTTCAGCATGTTGGCCATCGGGTCATACCAGACCATGCGCTGCATGGCCAGCATGCGCCCGCCATCGGCATACAGGGCGCCGCACAACACCACCAGCAGCACCAGGCTGAGCACGCTCAGGGCGTAGGCGGCGCGATGCTGGGGGTCGCGGAAGAACACGTCGACGAGCATGACCACGCAGGCCATGACCAGCAGGAAAATCTCGGGATAGACCGCAATCCAGTTCATGATGTGCTTCGCGCCTTACTGCAGTTTCGAGGCCGCCACGTGCTGCAGCAGCTGGGCGACGCTGCCTTGCATCGGATCGGTGAAGAACTTGGGATACAGGCCGAACCACAGGGTCCCCGCGGCCAGCAGCGCCAGGATCAGGAACTCGCGGGCGCCGATGTCGCGCAAGGCCTCCACGTGCTTGTTGCGCACGGGCCCGAAGAACACGCGCTTGACCATCCACAGCGTGTAGCCGGCGGCCAGCACCAGGGTGGTGGCGGCGAGCAGGCCGAGCCAGAAGTTCTCGCGCACGGCGGCCAGGATCACCATCCATTCGCCGACGAAGCCGCTGGTGCCCGGCAGGCCCGCGTTGGCCATCGCGAACAGCACGGCGAAGGCCGCGAAATGGGGCATCTTCGAGGTCACTCCGCCGTAGTCGGCGATGGCCCGCGTGTGCATGCGGTCGTACAGCACGCCGATGCCCATGAACATGGCGCCCGAGACGAAGCCATGGGAAATCATCTGCACGAGGCCGCCCTCGACCCCCAGGTTGGAGAACAGGAAAAAGCCCAGGGTGACGAAGCCCATGTGGGCGATCGACGAGTAGGCCACGAGCTTCTTCATGTCGGTCTGCACCATCGCCACCAGGCCGATGTAGATCACCGCGATCACCGACAGGGTGATGACCAGCGGGGCCAGCTCACGGCTGGCGTCCGGCACGATGGGCAGCACGAAACGCACGAAACCGTAGGCGCCCAGCTTGAGCATGATCGCCGCCAGCACGATGGAGCCGCCGGTGGGCGCCTCGACGTGGGCGTCGGGCAGCCAGGTGTGCACCGGCCACATCGGGATCTTGACCGCGAAGGCCGCGAAAAAGGCCACGAACAGCAGGATCTGCGCGGTGCGGGTCAGCGGCACCGTGTACCAGTCGAGGATGTTGAAGCTGCCGCCGGACTGGCTGTACAGGTACAGCAGCGCGACCAGCATCAGCAGCGAGCCCAGCAGCGTGTACAGAAAGAACTTGAAGGCCGCGTAGACCCGGCGTTGTCCGCCCCAGATGCCGATGATCAGGTACATCGGGATCAGCGTGGCCTCGAAGAACACATAGAACAGCATGGCGTCGACCGCGCAGAACACGCCGACCATCAACCCCGAGAGGATCAGGAAGGAGGCCATGTACAGCGCCACGCGCTCGGTGATCACCTCCCAGCCGGCGATCACGGTGATCACCGTGATGAAGGCGGTCAGCGGCACGAACCACAGCGAAATGCCGTCCACGCCCAGCTGGTACTGGATGTTGAAGGGCTCGATCCAGCGCGCCTGTTCGACGAACTGCATGCCCGCCTTGGCCACGTCGAAGCCCCCGACCACCGGCAGGGTCACGAGAAAGGACACGACCGCGCCGACCAGCGCCAGCCAGCGCATGGCGGGGGCGTTGGTGTCGCGCCCGAGCAGCAGGATCAGGAGGCCGAAGGCGATGGGCGTCCAGATGGACAGGCTCAGCAAGGGTAGCGATTGCATAGGTTATCGGGTAGCCGCAGGCCCTGGGTTTATCGGATGAACCAGCCGGAGAGCAGCTTGCCCGGCACGAACATCCACATGAACACGACCACGCCCGCGATCATCGCCAGCGCGTAGTAATAGATGAAACCGGTCTGCAGCCGACGCACCAGCGCCGCGCCCATGCCGACCAGTCGAGCCGAGCCGTTGACCAGCAGGCCGTCGATGATCCCGGCGTCCCCGCCCTGCCACAGGCCGCGCCCCAGCAGGCGCGCCCCGGCGGCGATCACGTGCTCGTTGATCCAGTCCATGTAGTACTTGTGATCGAGCAGCACGTACACCGGCTGGAACATGCGCTGCACGGCCACCGGGAACTTCGGATTCACCATGTAGGCGTAGTAGGCGACCACGCCGCCGGCGATGGCCAGCCACAGCGGGAGATGGACGAAGGAGTCCAGGGCCATTTCCAGCGGACCATGGAAATGCGCGGCCAGGTCGGCCATGGCCGGATGCACCGCGGTGTTGGTGACGATGGCTCCCTGGAAATAGCCTCCGAACAGCAAGGGCCGGATGGTGAACCATCCCACCACCGCCGACGGAATCGCCAGCAGCACCAGCGGCAGGGTCACGACCCACGGGGACTCGTGGGGCTCGAAACTTCCATGGCCATGGCCGTGGTCGTCGTGGCCGTGCGCGGCGTGGTCGTCGTGCCCGTGGTCGTCATGGCCGTGGTGCGAAACCGCATGACGGAAGCGCTCCTCGCCATGGAACACCAGGAAGTACAGGCGGAAGGAGTACAGCGCCGTGACGAACACGCTGGCCGTCACCGCGAAACTCGCGAATCCCGCACCGGGCAGATGACTGGCCGCCACCGCGTCGATGATGCTGTCCTTGGAGTAGAAGCCCGAGAACAGCGGGGTGCCGCAAAGAGCCAGGGAACCGATCAGAAAGGTGATCCAGGTGATGGGCATGTACTTGCGCAGCCCACCCATGTGGCGGATGTCCTGGTCGTGGTGCATGCCCATGATCACCGAGCCCGCCGCCAGGAACAGCAGGGCCTTGAAGAAGGCGTGGGTCATCAGGTGGAACATGGCCACGGGGTAGGCCGAGGCGCCCAGCGCGGTGGTCATGTAGCCCAGCTGCGACAGGGTCGAGTAGGCGATGACCCGCTTGATGTCGTTCTGGATCACGCCCAGGAAGCCCATGAACAGCGCCGTGATCGCCCCCAGCACCAGGACCACCGACAGCGCGGTGTCCGACAGCTCGAACAGCGGGGACATGCGCGAGACCATGAAGATGCCCGCCGTCACCATCGTGGCGGCGTGGATCAGCGCGGAGATGGGCGTGGGGCCTTCCATCGAGTCGGGCAGCCACACGTGCAGCGGGAACTGCGCGCTCTTGCCCATGGCTCCGATGAACAGGCAGATGCACAGCACCGTCAGCAGCATCCAGTCCGTGCCGGGGAACACCAGCTTGGCCAGCTCGGGGGCCTTGGCGAACACGTCGGTGTAGTTCAGGCTGCCGGTGTAGGCCACCACCAGGCCGATGCCCAGCACGAAGCCGAAGTCGCCCACCCGGTTGACCACGAAGGCCTTGAGGTTGGCGAACACGGCCGACTCGCGGGTGTACCAGAAACCGATCAGCAGGTACGACACCAGGCCCACGGCTTCCCAGCCGAAGAACAGCTGCAGGAAGTTGTTGCTCATCACCAGCATCAGCATGCTGAAGGTGAACAGGCTGATGTAGGCGAAGAAACGCTCGTAGCCCGGGTCCTCGGCCATGTAGCCGATGGTGTAGATGTGCACGCACATCGACACGAAGGTGACGACCACCATCATCAACGCCGAGAGGCTGTCGATGAGGAAGCCCACCTGCATCTGCAGCGAGCCCACCTGCATCCAGGTGTAGACGGTGCCGTTGTAGCGTGCGCCGCCGAGCACCTGCCACAGCACGACCAGCGACAGCACGCAGGACAGCGCGACCGAGCCGGTGGTCACGCTGTGCGAGACGACCCGCCCCAGGGTCTTGCCGAACAGCCCTGCGACGATGGCCCCGACCAGCGGCGCCAGCGCGATGACGAGCAACAGCGTGGGATTGATGGTGGCAGCCATGCCTCAGCCCTTGAGTGAATCGAGTTCGTCGACGC
Source organism: Pseudomonadota bacterium (assembly GCA_021808445.1). Lineage (GTDB taxonomy): Bacteria > Pseudomonadota > Gammaproteobacteria > Burkholderiales > Burkholderiaceae_C > Thiomonas_A. The sequence continues at coordinate 55,587 of JAKBBP010000017.1, read as the reverse complement.
TGATGGTCGACAGGTTGCGGAACAGGACGACCAGGATGGCCAGCCCGATCGCCGACTCGGCGGCCGCGACGGTCAGGATGAAGAACACGAACACCTGGCCAGCCATGTCCTGCAGGTAATGCGAGAAGGCGACGAAATTCATGTTCACGGCCAGCAGCATGAGCTCGATGGCCATGAGCAGCACGATGAGGTTGCGCCGGTTCAGGAAGATGCCGACCACGGCCATCGCGAACAGGATGGCGCTGAGCACCAGGTAATGGGCCAGACCGAGAGATCCCAGCATGGTGTTGTCACTCCCCCTTGTCGGTTGCGGCGGCGGCCGCCTGCGCCGGCGCATGGGCCGGGATCTGCACCAGGCGCACGCGGTCGGCGCGACGCACGCGCAGCTGGTCGGCCACGCGCTGGCTCTTCGTGTCCTTGCGCTTGCGCAGGGTCAGGGAGATGGCGGCGATGATGGCCACCAGCAGGATGACCGCGGCGATTTCCAGCGGCACCAGGTAGGCGCCATACAGCACCCGGCCCAGCAGTTCGGTGTTCGGGATCTGCGCCGCGGCGCGCGCGGCGGGGCTGAGCGCCTGGCCGCCCACCTGGGCCGCCGCGGTCTGCCCGCCGATCTGGAAGGCCTGCATGAGCACCGCGGCCATTTCCAGCACGATGAACACGCCGAACAACGCGGCCACGGGGAAGAAGCGCCAGAAGCCCTGGCGCAACTGGTCGACGTTCACGTCGAGCATCATGACCACGAACAGGAACAGCACCATCACCGCGCCCACGTACACCAGCACCAGCACGATGGACAGGAATTCGGCTTCCAGCAGCATCCAGATGGTCGAGGCCTGGAAAAAGGCCAGCACCAGGTACAGCGCGGCGTGCACGGTGTTGCGCGCGGTGATCACGCGAAACGCCGCGAACAGCAGCACGGCCGAGAACAGGTAGAACAGCGCGGTGGCGATAGTCATGGCTAGTCAGCGGTTTGCGACGCGGGGTCTGCTGTGCGGGGCGGTACGGCGAATCCCCGCGGCGGCGCCGGCGGCGAAGCCCGGCGCGGCGGCTTCAGCGGTAGGGTGCGTCGGCCTCCTTGTTGGGCGCGATTTCGTGTTCGTAGCGGTCGCCCACGGCCAGGAGCATGGGCTTGGTGAAGTACAGGTCACCGCGCTGTTCGCCGTGGTATTCGAAGATGTGGGTTTCGACGATCGAGTCCACCGGGCAGCTCTCCTCGCAGAAGCCGCAGAAGATGCACTTGGTCAGGTCGATGTCATAGCGCGTGGTGCGGCGGGTGCCGTCCTCGCGCTGCGCGCTTTCGATGGTGATGGCCAGCGCCGGGCACACCGCCTCGCACAGCTTGCAGGCGATGCAGCGCTCCTCGCCGTTCGGATAGCGGCGCAGCGCGTGCAGGCCGCGGAAGCGCGGCGACATGGGGGTCTTCTCTTCCGGGTACTGCACCGTGATCTTGCGGCGCAGCGCGTACTTGCCGGTCAGGGCCAGGCCCTTGATCAGCTCGACCAGGAAGAAACTGTTGACGGTATCGAGTACTGCGGACATCCCTAGCTCCGGTTCAGTTCCAGATGGACCACGGGGTCTGCATCCAGGCGCCGATCACGACCAGCCAGACCAGCGTGACGGGAATGAAGATCTTCCAGCCCAGGCGCATGATCTGGTCGTAGCGGTAACGCGGGAAACTGGCGCGCACCCACAGGAACATGGTCACCAGCACGAAGGCCTTGATGCCCAGCCAGATCCAGCCCGGAATGAAGGCCAGGAAGGAGAAGGGCGCGTCCCATCCGCCGAGGAACATGACGGCGGCCAGGAAGGACACCAGGATCATGTTCGCGTATTCGGCGAGGAAGAACAGCGCGAAGGACATGCCCGAGTACTCGACCATGTGCCCGGCGACGATCTCGGACTCGCCCTCGACCACGTCGAAGGGGTGGCGGTTGGTCTCCGCGATGCCCGAGATCATGTACACCACGAAAATCGGCAGCAGCGGCAGCCAGTTCCACGACAGCAGGTTCACGCCCATGGACGCGAAGCGCCCGTGCTGCTGCACGGCGACGATCTGGGTCAGGTTCAGGCTGCCCGAGACCATCAGCACCACCACCATGCAAAAGCCCATGGCGATCTCGTAGCTCACCATCTGCGCCGAGGCGCGCAGTGCGCCGAGGAAGGCGTACTTGGAGTTCGAGGCCCATCCGGCGATGATGATGCCGTAGACCTCGATCGAGGTCACGGCCAGCAGCAGGAGCAGGCCGGCGTTCACGTTGACCAGCGCGACCTGGGGCCCGAAGGGCATCACCGACCAGGCCACCAGCGCCGGGGTCAGGGTCATGATGGGCCCCAGCACGAACAGGAAGTGGCTGGATCGCGTCGGGACGACGATTTCCTTGAAGATGAACTTCAGTCCGTCGGCGATGGGCTGCAGCAGCCCGAAGGGGCCGACGCGGTTCGGGCCGATACGGACCTGGATCCAGCCGATGACCTTGCGTTCCCACAGGGTCAGGTAGGCCACCCCGATGAACAGGGGCAGCACGATCAGGACGATGCGCAGGATGTCCCAGACCAGGGGCCAGGCCACCGGCCCGAGCAGCTTGAGTCCGCTGGAAGTGAAGGCGTCGAGCATGGTTCAGACCTTGTGCACGGAGACGCGGCCGAACATCGGCCCCAGCGCCTGGGTCGCGGGATGGGCGGTGGCGATACGCACCACGCCGCTGGCGAGCGTCGCGTCCAGGCGGGCCGGCAGCTCGGCGCTGGCCTGCCCCTGCTGCACGCGCACCATGGCGCCGGGCTGCAGCCCGAGGCGCTCCCAGGCGTCGCGCGGCAGCGCCACCTGGGCAGCGCGCTGGCCGTCCACGGTGCGCTGCAGCGACGGCGAACGGCGCACGATGGCGTCGCTGCTGTAGATGGGCACGTCGGCCAGGCGCTCGAATTCGCCCGTGGCGCCGGCGACGCCGGACTCCAGCGACTGCGGCAGCTGCACCTCGGGCAGCGCCAGCGCGGCGGCCACATCCACCCCGCGCAGCGCGGCTTCGCGCACCTGCTCGGTGGTGTCGAAATCGAAGCCCGGCAGCCCGAGCTGGTTGCCCAGCACGCGCAGCACCTTCCAGGCCGGACGCGAACTGCCCACCGAAGGGGCCACCTGCTGGAAGGACTGAAGACGTCCCTCGCAATTGATCAGGCTGCCCGCCGTCTCGCTGAACGGAGCCACCGGGAGCAGGACCTGGGCATATTGCTCCAGTTCGGCGTTGCGGTAGGCGCTCAGGGCCACGACGAAGGCGCTGCCACGCAGCGCCGCGGCCGCAGCCGCTCCGTCGAACAGGTCGAGCTCGGGCTCCAGGCCCAGCAGCAGCATGGCGCTGGGAGTCTTGGCCAGCATCTGCGCTGCGCCCTGCCCGGCCCCGCGCGGCACCGCGCCCACCAGGTGGGCACCCACGGTATTGCCGGCTTCCACCGTGTAGCCGAAGCGCACGCCGGCGGTCTGCGCGATCCAGCGCGCCAGGCTCTCCAGGGTCGAGGCCTGCGGGTGCTGCGCGGCGGCGTTGCCCAGCCACACGACGGCGCGCTGCTTGCCCACCAGGCTGGCGGCCACGTCGCGCGCGCCCTGCGAGGGCTGCAGACCCTCCAGCACCGGTGGACGCTGCACGCCCGCGGCATCGGCCACGGCAGCGGCCACGCCGGCAAGCTCGGCCACCCAGGCCGCGGGCCCCGCGGCCAGGGCGGCACGCAGCGGCATCAGCGCGTCGTCGCGGCTGGCATGCAACACGCTGACCTGCGTGCCGGCGCGCGCGGCGCGGCGCAGGCGGGCGGCCAGCAAGGGATGGTCCTTGCGCAGGAAGGAGCCCACCACGAAGGCGGCCTGCAACTGCCCCACCTCGGCCAGCGCCATGCCCAGCGAGGGCACGACCTGCTGCGGCGCGGCGTCGCTGCGGCGCAGCCGGGTGTCGATGTTCTCGCTGCCCAGCGCGCGCACGATGCGCCCGAGCAGGTACAGCTCCTCGTTGGTCGACAGCGGCGAGGCCAGCGCGCCCAGCGCCTGCGGCCCCTCGACCTCGACCACGCGCTTGAGCCCGTTGGCCACGAAACTCAGCGCGGTCGGCCAGTCGACCTCGCGCAGCCCGCCTTCGTCGCGCACCATCGGCGTGCTGAGGCGGTCGGCACTGCCCAGTCCTTCGTAGCTGAAGCGGTCGCGGTCCGACAGCCAGCACTCGTTGACGGCCTCGTTGGTCTGGGGCACCACGCGCACCACGCGGTTGGCCTTGAGCTGCATCACCAGGTTGGCGCCCACGCTGTCATGCGGGCTGACCGAGGCACGACGGGACAGCTCCCAGGGACGCGCCTCGAAGCGGAAGGGCTTGCTGGTCAGCGCGCCCACGGGACACAGGTCGATCATGTTGCCCGAGAGCTCGGACTCGATCGAACCTTCGAGGAAGGTGGTGATCTCGGAATGTTCGCCGCGGTTGGCCATGCCGAGTTCCATCAGCCCGGCCACTTCCTGCCCGAATCGCACGCAGCGGGTGCAGTGGATGCAGCGGGTCATTTCCTCCATGCCCACCAGCGGTCCGGCGTTCTTGTGGAACACGACACGCTTTTCTTCCTGGTAGCGCGAGGTGGATCCGCCGTAGCCCACCGCCAGATCCTGCAGCTGGCACTCGCCGCCCTGGTCGCAGATGGGGCAGTCCAGCGGGTGGTTGATCAGCAGGAACTCCATCACCCCCTTCTGGGCCTGGATGGCGCGCTCCGAACGGGTGCGCACGATCATGCCCTGGGCCACCGGGGTGGCGCAGGCCGGCAGCGGCTTGGGCGCCTTTTCCACGTCGACCAGGCACATGCGGCAGTTGGCCGCGATCGACAGCTTGGGGTGGTAGCAGAAGTGCGGCACGTACACATCGAGCTTGCGCGCGGCGTCCATCACCATGGAGCCTTCGGGCACCTCGACCTTGTGACCGTCGATTTCGAGTTCAACCATGACGTCAGAGTCTCTCGGGGCGTGCGTTGCTTGGACGGGCTGCGGCTTCAGACGTAGGCCGGAACCAGGCAGGTCTTGTGTTCGATGTGATGCTCGAACTCGGCGCGGAAATGGCGCACGAAGGACTTCACCGGCATGGCCGCCGCGTCGCCCAGGGCGCAGATCGTGCGCCCGGCGATGTTGTCCGACACCGAGTTGAGCAGTTCCAGGTCCTCGGGACGGCCCTGGCCGTGTTCGATGCGATGCACCACGCGCCACAGCCAGCCCGTGCCTTCGCGGCAGGGCGTGCACTGGCCGCAGGATTCGTGCTGATAGAAGTAGGACAGGCGCAGCAGCGACTTGACCATGCAGCGCGTGTCGTCGAGCACGATGACCGCCCCCGAGCCGAGCATCGAGCCGGCCTTGGAGATGGAGTCATAGTCCATCGTGCAGTCCATGATCACCGAGGCCGGCAGCACCGGCGCGGACGAGCCGCCGGGGATCACGGCCTTGAGCCCGCGGCCTCCGCGCACCCCGCCGGCCAGCGCCAGCAGTTCGGAGAACGGGGTGCCCATCGGGATCTCGTAATTGCCCGGACGCGCCACGTCGCCGGACACCGAGTAGATCTTCGTGCCGCCGTTGTTGGGCTTGCCGGCCTCGACGTAGGCGGCGGCGCCGTTGCGGATGATCCACGGCACCGCGGCGAAGGTCTCGGTGTTGTTGATGGTGGTCGGCTTGCCGTACAGGCCGAAGCTGGCCGGGAACGGCGGCTTGAAGCGCGGCTGGCCCTTCTTGCCTTCCAGGGATTCCAGCAGCGCAGTCTCCTCGCCGCAGATGTAGGCGCCGAAACCGTGCGAGGCGTGCAGCTGGAAGCTGAACCCGCTGCCCAGGATGTTCTCACCCAGGAAGCCGGCGGCACGCGCCTCCTCCAGAGCCTCCTCGAAACGCTCGTAGTCGGCGAAGATCTCGCCGTGGATGTAGTTGTAGCCCACCCCGATGCCCATCGCGTAGGCGGCGATGGCCATGCCCTCGATCACGATGTGGGGGTTGAAGCGCAGGATGTCGCGGTCCTTGAAGGTGCCGGGTTCGCCCTCGTCGGAATTGCACACCAGGTACTTGGCGCCCGGGAACTGGCGCGGCATGAAGCTCCACTTCAGGCCCGTGGGGAAGCCCGCACCGCCGCGGCCGCGCAGCGCCGAGGCCTTCACCTCGGCGATCACCTGCTCGGGGGTCATGCCCGGCTGGCCGTCGGCCCCGAGGATGCGGCGCAGCGCCTGGTAGCCGTCGCGCTTGAGGTAATCCTGCAGGCGCCAGTTCTCGCCGTCCAGGCCGGCGAGGATCTGCGGCTTGATGTGGCGGCCGTGGAAACAGGTTTCGGCCCCGCTCGAAGCGAAGGTCATGACGCTTGTCCTCCGGTTTGTCCTTCCGAACGCGCCTGCGAGCGCAGCGACTCGATCAGCGCATCGATGCGCTCCCGATCGAGGAAACTGCACATGCGACGGTCGTTGACCAGCGCCACCGGTGCGTCGCCGCAGGCGCCCAGGCATTCGCATTCCTGCAGCGTGAACATGCCGTCCGCGGTGGTCTCGCCCAGGCCGACACCGAGCTTCTCGCTGAGGTACTGCGCCGCCTGCGCGCCCCCACCGAGCTGGCACGGCAGGTTGGTGCACACGTTGAGCTTGAAGCGCCCCACGGGCCGCGTGTTGAACATGTTGTAGAAGGTCACCACCTCGTGCACCGCGATGGGCGGGATGCCGATGTACTCGGCAACCTCGACCTCGGACTCGGGGGAGATCCAGCCGCGTTCGGCCTGCACGATGGACAGTGCCGCGATCACCGCCGACTGCTTCTGGTCGGCCGGATACTTGGCCAGCTCGCGGTCGATGCGCTGGCGGGTGGTTTCTGACAGCATGGGGGATTTACCGATCGATTTCGCCGAACACGATGTCCATCGTGCCGATGATGGCCACGGCATCCGCGATCATGTGGCCACGGGACATTTCGTCCATGGCGGCCAGGTGCGGGAAGCCGGGAGCGCGGATCTTCAGGCGGAAAGGCTTGTTCGCGCCGTCGGACACCAGGTAGATGCCGAACTCGCCCTTCGGGTGCTCGACCGCCGCGTAGGCCTCGCCTTCGGGCACGTGGAAGCCTTCGGAGAACAGCTTGAAGTGGTGGATCAGATCCTCCATGCTGGTCTTCATCTGCACCCGCGAAGGCGGCGCCACCTTGTGGTTGTCCGTGATCACCGGCCCGGGGTTGGCGCGCAGCCACTGCACGCATTGCTGGATGATCCGGTTGGACTGGCGCATTTCCTCGACGCGCACGAGGTAGCGGTCGTAGCAATCGCCCGTCTTGCCCACCGGGATGTCGAAGTCCAGGCGGTCGTACACGTCATAGGGCTGCTGCTTGCGCAGATCCCAGGCAAAGCCGGAGCCACGCAGCATCGGGCCGGAAAAGCCCAGCTGCAGCGCGCGCTCGGGGGAGACCACGCCGATGCCCACGGTGCGTTGCTTCCAGATGCGATTGTCGGTCAGCAGGGTCTCGTATTCGTCGACGTACTTCGGGAAGCGCTGGGTGAATTCGTCGATGAAGTCCAGCACCGAGCCCTGGCGGTTGGCGTTGCGCGCCTCGAGCTCGCGCGGGCCACGCACGCTGGAGACCCGGTACTGGGGCATGCGGTCCGGCAGGTCGCGGTACACGCCGCCCGGACGGAAGTAGGCGGCGTGCATGCGGGCGCCGGAAGCGGCTTCGTACACGTCGAACAGGTCCTCGCGCTCCCGGAAGGCGTAGAGGAACACGGTCATCGCGCCGCAGTCCAGCGCATGCGCGCCCAGCCACAGCAGGTGGTTGAGCAGCCGCGTGATCTCCGCGAACATCACGCGGATGTACTGCGCGCGCAGCGGAACCTCGACGCCCAGCAGTTTCTCGATGGCCAGCACGTAGGCGTGCTCGTTGCACATCATCGAGACGTAGTCCAGGCGGTCCATGTAGGGCAAGGCCTGGATGAAGGTGCGGGTCTCGGCCAGCTTCTCGGTGGCGCGGTGCAGCAGCCCGATGTGCGGATCGGCGCGCTGGATGACCTCGCCATCGAGTTCGAGCACCAGGCGCAGCACGCCGTGCGCGGACGGGTGCTGCGGTCCGAAGTTCAGGGTGTAGTTCTTGATCTCGGCCATGTCGGATCCAGGAATTCAGGCACCGGGTTGGTTGCGCTCGCGCGGGAGGTCCCCGTAGCCGGGCTCGCGCACGACGCGCGGCACGATTTCGCGCGGCTCGATGCTCACGGGCTGGTAGATCACCCGCCTGGCCTCGGGGTCGTAGCGCATTTCCACCGTGCCGCTGATCGGGAAGTCCTTGCGGAAGGGGTGCCCGATGAAACCGTAGTCGGTGAGCAGGCGCCGAAGGTCCTCGTGCCCTTCGAACACCACGCCGTACAGGTCGAAGGCCTCGCGCTCGTACCAGCTCGCGCTGTTCCACACCGGGTTGATCGACGGCACCACCGGCAGTTCGTCGTCGGCGCAGCCCACGCGCACGCGCAGGCGCTGGTTCAGGCCCACCGACAACAGGTGCAGCACGACGACAAAGCGCGCACCTTCCCGCATCCCGTCGCCGTAGCCCTGGTAGTCGACCACGCACAGGTCCATCAGCTGCTCGAAGCGCAGGCTCGGCGCGTCGCGCAGCAGCTTGCAGGACTCCACGTAGGAGGCCGGGGCGAGTTCGATGGTGAGTTCACCCAGATCCGCGCGCATGCCGAGCAGGGCGTCGCCCAGTTGCTGGCGGATTTCGTCTTGAAGCCGTTCGAGGTTGCTGGACATCGGGAAACGGGCCTGAGAGGAGAAGGCTGCGCCGTGGAGGCCGCTCAGCGGGCGATGGTGTTGGTGCGACGGATCTTGTTCTGCAGCTGCACGAGGCCGTACAGCAGCGCCTCCGCGGTCGGCGGACAGCCGGGCACGTAGACGTCGACCGGCACGATCCGGTCGCAGCCGCGTACCACCGAATACGAGTAGTGGTAGTAGCCGCCGCCGTTGGCGCAGGAGCCCATCGACACCACCCAGCGCGGCTCGGGCATCTGGTCGTACACCCGTCGCAGCGCCGGTGCCATCTTGTTGCACAGCGTGCCGGCCACGATCATCAGGTCCGACTGGCGCGGGCTCGGGCGGAACACGATGCCGAAGCGGTCCAGGTCGTAACGGGCAGCTCCCGCATGCATCATCTCCACCGCACAACAGGCCAGGCCGAAGGTCATCGGCCAGAGCGACCCGGTTCGGGTCCAGTTGATCAGCTTGTCAGCCGTGGTGGTAATGAAACCTTCGCTCAGAACACCTTCGATACTCATCGCAGATCCCCAAACCTCGCATCACCGACAGTCCCGCCCGCTCCCGGGGCGCAGGCCCCGGATCGCTCGGGCAGACCACGCCACGCTCACTCCCAGTCGAGCGCGCCCTTCTTCCATTCGTAGATGAAACCCACGACCAGGATGGACAGGAAGATCATCATGGCCCAGAACCCCGCGGCACCGATCTTCTTCAGCGCGACGGCCCACGGGAACAGGAAGGCGATCTCGAGGTCGAACAGAATGAACAGGATCGCCACCAGGTAGTAGCGAACGTCGAACTTCATGCGGGCGTCTTCGAAAGCCTCGAAGCCGCATTCGTAGGGGGAGTTCTTGGCACTGTCAGGGCGCGAAGGCCCGAGCAGGCGGCCCAGCACCATGGGGGCCACGCTCACCGCGATGCCGATCACGATGAACAGCAAGACAGGCAGGTACTGCTCGACGAACATCACGCCCTCCTCGTCATGTCTGACGCCGCGAGGGCGGGCCGCGTTCGCAGCGTTCCCCCCGGCAGATTCGCGCACATCAGCGCCGCCGCATCGCTGCGGCTGCCAGCCCGCGTGCTGCACGCGGGTCCTTCCTCTGTGGTGCCGACGGCGAGACTCGAACTCGCACAGCTTTCGCCACTACCCCCTCAAGATAGCGTGTCTACCAATTTCACCACGTCGGCCCTGACGCTCGAGCGAGCGTCACGGTATTCGCACCTCGCCCGACCCCGGAATTCCAGGGCTGGGCGGCGGGCTTGCTCACGCCCCGGAGGAAGGGGCATTCACCCACCGCATTTACCCACCGCACTCACCCAGCAAGCATTCGTTCCACCATCCGTTGCGCCCAACCGGCTGCGGATTCGCGCAACCCGTCAATCTTAAGGCCTGCGCTGTAGTGACGCAACGTTTGCAGCGCCCTGTTTGCGTTGCGGCAAACTACGCGCCGCGCCCCTCTTGACAAGAGGCAAGATGCGTGTTGTGCATTGCAACAAAACGCAACAAAATGCCAGCCATCCAGGCCTGGCTCAGGGTTTGGCCTTGGCAGGCGTCGGCGCAGGAACCGAGGTCGGTGCGGGCTTCTGCGTGGATGCCTGTGTGGAGGCGGCTGCCGGGGCCTGCGCGCTGCCCGGGATCTGCGACACCCCGCCCTGCGAGCCCGCCGGGGCGGGCCTGGAGGCGGCCGGGGCGCCCTGCGGCGCCAGGGTCTTGCCGGCCAACTCGCCCATCACGCCGCCGCCGCTGTCGGCCGGACGCGTGCCGAAGTAGGCCAGCGCGAGGGTGCTGACAAAGAAGATCGTGGCCGCCGCCGCGGTGCTTCGGCTGAGGAAATTGGCCGAGCCGGTGGCGCCGAACAGGCTGCCGGAGGCTCCGGATCCGAAGGATGCGCCCATGTCGGCGCCCTTGCCGTGCTGCAGCAGGATCAGCCCGACCATGGCCAGGGCGGCCAGGATCTGCGCGACGAGAATCAGGTTCAGGACGATGGTCATGTTGAACAGGAAAACCGGTTGTCAGTGACTGCCGGCGGCGGCCGCGATGGCCAGGAAATCCGCCGCCTTGAGCGACGCGCCGCCGATCAGGCCGCCGTCGATATCGGGTTGCGCGAACAATTCGCGCGCGTTGTCGGGCTTGACGCTGCCGCCGTACAGCATCGGCACCGCGTCGGCGTCCACCCCGTGGTGACGGGTGCGCGCACGCAGGAAGGCATGCACCTCCTGGGCCTGGGCGGCGCTGGCGCTGCGCCCGGTGCCGATGGCCCACACCGGCTCGTAGGCCAGCACGATGCCCCCGGCCTGCGCGCCCAGCAGGTGCAGCACCGCATCGAGCTGCAGGCCGACCACGGCTTCGGTCTGACCCAGCTCGCGCTGCTCCAGGGTCTCGCCCACGCAGACGATGGGTCGCAGACCATGGCTCAGCGCACGCTGCGCCTTCGCCGCCACCGTGGCGTCGTTCTCGCCGTGCAAGCCGCGGCGCTCGGAATGGCCCACGATCACGTGGCTGCTGCCGAACTCACGCAGCATGCCGGCCGCCACCTCCCCGGTGTAGGCACCCTGCTCGTGCATCGAGCAGTCCTGCGCGCCCAGCTCGATTCCCGAGCCGTCGAGCAGGGCCTGCGCCTGGGCCAGGTAGGGGAAAGGCACGCACACCGCCAGCTCGCAGTCCGGGCGCGGCGCGGCCACGAGCTCGCCGAGCAGAGCCCGGTTGGCCTGCAGGCTTCCGTGCATCTTCCAGTTCCCGGCGACCATCTTTCGGCGCATGCGTTCGTCTCCTCTTGTCGTTGGCGGCGGCGGCGGCTGCCCCTGCGCGCGTCAGTTCCAGCTCAGGGCGATCTTGCCCACATGCTCTCCCGCCTCGAGCAACTGGTGCGCACGCACGATCTCCAGTGCGGGCAGCACCGCGTGCATGCGCGGGCGCACGCGCCCGGACTCGATCAGGGGCCAGACATGCTGCTCCAGCGAACGCGCCAGCGCGCTCTTGAAGGCCGTATCGCGAGGGCGCAGCGTGGAGCCCGTGATGTGCAGGCGCCGGCGCATGAGCAGCGAGGCATCGAAGCCCGCGCTCGCACCGCCCTGCACTGCCACGATCACCAGCCGGCCGTCCTCGGCCAGGCAGCGCAGCTCGCGGGCCACGTAGTCGCCGGCGACCATGTCCAGGATCACGTCCACGCCGCGCTTGTCGGTGAACTCGCGAACCACCTCGACGAAATCCTCCTCGCGGTAGTGGATCGCGCGCTCGGCGCCGAGTTCGACGCAGGCCCTGCACTTGGCCGCGGTGCCCGCCGTGGCCCAGACCCTGGCGCCCAGCGCGTGCGCGAGCTGCACCGCGGTGCTGCCGATCCCGCTGGCCCCGCCCTGCACCAGCACATGCTCGCCAGCCTTGAGCCCACCGCGCTGGAACAGGTTGTGCCATACGGTGAAGAAGGTCTCCGGAATGGCCGCCGCCTCGACGTCGCTCAGGGACTTCGGGGCCTCGATGCACTGGCCGGCCGGCACCACGCAGTAGTCGGCGTAGCCGCCCCCGTTGACCAGCGCCACCACGCGCATGCCGCTGCGCAGGGAGGTGCCCGTGAGGTCGCCCTCGAGCACCTCGCCGCAGACCTCCAGGCCCGGGATGTCCGAGGCCCCCGGCGGCGGCGGGTACGAGCCCTGTCGCTGCAGCAGGTCCGGGCGGTTCACGCCGAAGGCGCGAACCCGCAGCAAGACCTCCCCGGCGCCCGGGCGCGGCATCGGGCGCTCGGCCCAGCGCAGCACCTCGGGCCCGCCCGGGGCCGTGATCTCTGCAACCCGCATGGTCTGGCTCATGGCTGGAGGCTGGCTCGCCCGTTCAAGCCTGCGGCTCGGAGGCGGCGCCCCCGTCGCCCAGCAGGGCCTTGATCGACAGGCGGAAGCGGCCCTTGTCGTCGGTCTCGATCACCTTCACGCGCACCTTCTGGCCTTCCTGGAGATGGTCGGAGACCTTGGCGATGCGCTCGTTGGCGATCTGCGAGATGTGCAGCAGGCCGTCACGGCCCGGCAGCACGTTGACCAGCGCGCCGAAGTCCAGCAGCTTGACCACGGTGCCCTCGTAGATCTGCCCGATCTCGACCTCGGCCGTGAGTTCGCCGATGCGGCGCATGGCTTCCTTGGCGCGATCGGCGTCGGTGGAAGCCACGGTGATCGTGCCGTCGTCGGCGATGTCGATCTGGGTGCCGGTCTCCTCGGTCAGCGCGCGGATCACCGCGCCGCCCTTGCCGATCACGTCGCGGATTCGCTCGGGGTTGATCTTCATCGTGTACAGGCGCGGTGCGTACTGCGACACCTCGGCGCGCGCGCCGCCCACCGCCTGCTGCATCAGCCCCAGGATATGCAGGCGGGCCTCGCGGGCCTGCGCCAGCGCCACCTGCATGATCTCGCGGGTGATGCCCTGGATCTTGATGTCCATCTGCAGCGCGGTCACGCCGGTGGAACTGCCGGCCACCTTGAAGTCCATGTCGCCGAGGTGGTCCTCGTCGCCCAGGATGTCGGTGAGCACGGCGAAGCGGTTGCCTTCCTTGATCAGGCCCATGGCGATGCCGGCCACATGCGCCTTCAGCGGCACGCCGGCGTCGAGCAGGCTCAGGCAGCCGCCGCATACCGAAGCCATCGACGACGAGCCATTGGACTCGGTGATTTCCGAGACCACGCGCATGGTGTAGGCGAAGTCCTCCTTCTTCGGCAGCACCGCCTGCAGCGCGCGGCGCGCCAGGCGGCCGTGGCCGATCTCGCGGCGCTTGGGCGAACCCATGCGCCCGGTCTCGCCGGTGGCGTAGGGAGGCATGTTGTAGTGCAGCAGGAAACGGTCGCGATACTCGCCGCCGAGGGCGTCGATGATCTGCGAGTCCTGGTCCGTTCCCAGCGTGGCCGCCACCAGGGCCTGGGTCTCGCCGCGGGTGAACAGCGCGCTGCCATGCGCGCGCGGCAGCACGCCGGTGCGGATCTCGATGGGGCGCACGGTGCGCGTGTCGCGCCCGTCGATCCGCGGGTCGCCGGCCAGGATCTGGCTGCGCACGATGCGCGCTTCCATGTCGAACAGGATCTGCTCGACCTTGCTCGAGTCCACCTCGGCGCCGTCGGCGCCCAGCGCCTCGTGCACCGCGGCGTAGGCCTTGCGCAGCGCATCGGTGCGCAGTTGCTTGCTGGTGATCTTGTAGGCCGCGCGCAGGGCCTCGCCGGCCAGCGCGTCGATGCGCGCGATCAGTGCCTCGTCGCGCGGCGCAGCCTGCCATTCCCAGGCCGGCTTGCCGCCTTCGCGAACCAGTTCGTGGATGGCGTCGATGGCCGTCTGCAGCTGTCGGTGGCCGAACATCACGGCCTCCAGCATGACCTCCTCGGTCAGCTGATCGGCCTCGGACTCGACCATCAGCACGGCCGCGTCGGTGCCGGCGACCACCAGGTTCAGGCGCGAATCGGCCAGCTGGGTGCGGCTGGGGTTGAGCACGTATTCGCCTCCGACATAGCCCACGCGGGCGGCGCCGATCGGGCCGTCGAAGGGAATGCCGGACACGGCCAGCGCGGCGCTGACGGCGATCATCGCGGCGATGTCCGACTCCACCTCGGGGTTCAGCGACAGCACCTGGGCCACCACCTGCACCTCGTTGTAGAAGCCCTCGGGGAACAGCGGGCGGATGGGGCGGTCGATGAGCCGCGAGGTCAGGGTCTCGTGCTCGCTCAGGCGCCCTTCACGCTTGAAGAAGCCACCGGGGATCTTGCCCGCGGCGTAGGTCTTCTCGATGTAGTCGACGGTCAGCGGAAAGAAATCCTGGCCCGGCTTGGCCGACTTCGCGGCCACCACGCTGGCCAGCACCACGGTGTCGTCCATGTTCAGCAGCACGGCGCCGCCCGCCTGACGGGCGATTTCGCCCGTTTCCATGGTGACCGTGTGCGAACCCCACTGAAAGGTCTTGGTGATCTTGTTGAACATTGTTTTCACTCCGGTTGGTCGGGCGCGAGGGGCCATGGGGCCGCTCGCGCCTGGGCCCGCTTCAGCGGGCAGGTCGGGAAGCACAATGCCATTCCTGCGCGGCTCTGCCCGGCACCGCCGCCTCGCGTGCGGCGGCCAGAGCGGCCCAGGAATGACACAGCAGCACCTCCCGGCTCGGCGTGCGCCGCGCGTCACGCGCGCCGCGCACGACAACAGGGCGCCTGGCTCGACTCAGCGAAGCAGGCGCCCCATGGTTCATGCGGAATTACTTGCGCAGGTTCAGCTTCGCGATCAGCGCGCGATAGCGGTCCGCGTCCTTGCCCTTGAGGTAATCCAGCAGCTTGCGCCGGCGGCTGACCATGCGCAGCAGTCCCCTACGGCCATGGTGATCCTTGGCGTGGGTCTTGAAGTGCCCGGTCAGTTCGTTGATGCGGGCGGTGAGCAGCGCCACCTGGACTTCGGGGGATCCGGTGTCCTTGGGAGCACGTGCGTTCTCTGCGACGACCTGGGCCGTCGTGGCTTGATTCAGACTCATGGGGCAGTTTCCTGTGAGGTACTCGCGAACGCGGAAGAAACCATTCCACGCCGTGAAAAAAGGCACAGTTTAGCGCATTTGTTCCCGCCCCCGCGCCCCGAGCCCCACCCCAGGCCTTGCGCCTGCGCAAGCAAAGCCCGAAACTGTGCTTTGCTCACCTGCATTTACCTACACATTGTCGCCCGACCCGCGCCGGCACACCGCGCCGCGACGGCAAGCTCCACCCGCACATGCGCCTGCAACTGCTTTCCGACCTGCACCTCGAAGCCGAGACCTTCGACCCCCAGCCCGCCCCCGACGCCGACCTGCTCGTGCTGGCCGGTGACATCGATTCCCGCCACGACGGCCTGGAGCGCTTTCGCGACTGGCCCGTGCCCGTGCTGTTCGTGGCCGGCAACCACGAGTACGACGAGCGCGACTTCGACGCCGCCACCGCCTCGCTTCGACTGCGCTGCGAGCGCGCCGGCATTCGCATGCTCGAGCGCGAGACCGTGGTGCTGGAAGCCGGCGGGCAGAAAGTGCGCTTCGTCGGCACCACCCTGTGGAACGACTTCGACCTGTTCGGCCAGGCCAGGCGCGAACAATGCATGCGCGCCGCGCGGTATTTCATCGAGCAGGTGCAGCGCTCGGTGCGCAACGGCAAGCCCATGGATGCCCACGCCCTGCGCCAGGAAGGGCTGCGCAGTCGCGACTGGCTGCGCGAGCAGCTGCAATTGCCACGCAGCGAGCCAGGCCGCTGGGACGCCACCGTCGTGGTCACGCATTTCGCGCCCAGCCTGCGCAGCACCGATCCCCGCTACCCGGTCAACGGCGCCACCGCCAGTTTCTGCAATGCCTACGACGACATGATCGGGCGCTGCGACCTGTGGCTGCACGGGCACCTGCACTGCAGGCACGACTATCGCACCGAGGATTCCCGGGTGGTGTGCAATTCGCGCGGACACGCCAGCAAGGGCGAATCCGAGGACTTCCAGCCCCTGGGGGTGTGGGAGGTCTAGTTGTGTTCCGTCCCGCGGGCTGCCGGGCCCAGCTCCGACAGATCCCAGCGCGGCTGGATGTCGAAGGCGTAGTCGCGGCTGGCCCGGGCCAGCCCGGCCTGCAGGCGCCGGCAGGCGGCGTAGGCGATCATCGGCCCGTTGTCGGTGCACCACGCCAGGGGCGGATAGTGCACGCGCGCTCCCAGCGAGGCGCAGGCCGCATCGAGCTTTTCGCGCAGGCGCAGGTTCGCGCCCACGCCTCCAGCCACCACCAGGGTGCGCAGCCCGCTGCGGCGCAGCGCGGCCGCGGCCTTGGCCGCGAGCACGTCGGTGATCGCCTCCTGGGTGGCGGCCGCCAGGTCGGCGCGCGCCTGCCCGGAGGCCGCCTCGCCCAACTGGCGCACCCGGGTCAGCACCGCCGTCTTCAGCCCGGCGAAGGAAAAGTCCAGATCCTCGGAGTGCAGCTTCGGACGCGGCAGGTCGAAGACTTCCGCGCGCCCCGAGACCGCCAGGCGCGCCAGCTCGGGCCCGCCGGGATAGCCCAGTCCGAGCAGCTTGGCCGACTTGTCGAAGGCCTCGCCGGCGGCATCGTCGACGGTCTCGCCCAGCAGCTCGTAGCGCCCCAGCCCGCTGGCCTGCAGCAGCATGGTGTGCCCGCCCGAGACCAGCAGCGCGACAAAGGGGAAATCCAGGTCCGGCTGCGCCAGCAGCGGCGACAGCAGGTGCCCCTCCAGGTGATGCACCCCCAGCAGCGGGAGATCCGCGGCCATGGCCAGCGCGGCCGCCACGCCCGCGCCCACCAGCAAGGCCCCGGCCAGGCCGGGGCCGCGGGTATAGGCGATGGCGTCCAGCTCGCGCAGATCCAGGCGCGACTGCCCCAGGACCTCGTCGACCAGCGGAAGCACCCGTGCGATGTGGTCGCGCGATGCCAGCTCCGGCACCACGCCGCCGTAGTCCCGGTGCAGCGCGATCTGGGAATGCAGGGCCTGCCCCAGCAGCCCGTCGCAGCTGTCGTAGACCGCGATGCCGGTTTCGTCGCAGGAGGTTTCGATGCCCAGCACGCGCAGGCGCGGCGCTTGGGCAGGAGAGGGAACAGCGTCGGACAAGACGATTCAGGGGAAAATGTGTCCCCGACCTGGGCACGGCGCGGCGGATGGGTTATACTTTAAAGGTTTTTTCGTCGCATTGCACCCACGCACCGGGCCTGGTCCCGATGCCCGGACAGGCCGGCGACGTCAAAGCCCCGATCGGCGCAGTCCGGCGCGGGGCGCAATTCCCGAACAAAGGTACCCGTCTGCAATGACAACGATTCGCGTTAAAGAGAACGAACCCTTCGACGTCGCGCTGCGCCGTTTCAAGCGTACGATCGAGAAGCTCGGTCTGCTGACCGACCTGCGCGCGCGCCAGTTCTACGAAAAGCCCACTGCCGAGCGCAAGCGCAAGAAGGCCGCCGCGGTCAAGCGTCATTACAAGCGCATCCGCAGCCACATGCTGCCCAAGCGCCTGTACTGAACCAGGTTCTTGTGGCGGGGCACGCCCCGCCCACGCACGAAGCGACACGACCGGCGCGCCGCGAGGCAGCGCCGGTTTCCATTGGTGGATCCCATGTCCCAGCTCAAGACCCGCATCCAGGATGACATGAAGGCGGCGATGCGCGCCAAGGACAGCGCCCGTCTGGGCACCATCCGCATGCTGCTCGCCGCCGTCAAGCAGCGCGAGGTCGATGAGCGCATCGAACTCGACGACGCCGCGGTGCTCGCCGTGATCGAACGCATGATCAAGCAGCGCCGCGACGCCATCGGCCAGTTCGAGGCCGGAGGCCGCGCCGATCTGGCCGCCGCCGAGACCGCGGAAATCGCCGTGCTCGAACCCTACATGCCGGCTCGCCTGGGCGTCGAGGCGCTGGACGCCGAGATCCGCGGCGCCATCGCCGAGCTCGGCCTGGGCGCCCCGCAGGACCTGGGCAAGCTCATGCCCGTGCTCAAGACCCGCCTGGCGGGTCGCGCCGACATGGGCCAGGTCTCCGCCCGCGCCAGGGCGCTGCTGTCCGGCGCCTGAGCCTGCGCGGACTCAGCCCTCGATGCGGGCGTAGGCCGAGTGGTTGTGGATGGACTCGAAGTTCTCCGCCTCCACCACGAAGGACGCGATGCGCGGCTCCGCCGCCACGCGGGCGGCCACGTCGCGCACCAGGTCCTCGACGAACTTCGGGTTGTCGTAGGCGCGTTCGGTCACGTACTTCTCGTCCGGTCGCTTGAGCAGGCCCCAGATCTCGCAGGAGGCCTCTTCCTCGGCGATGCGGATCAACTCCTCCAGCGCCATCGCCTCGCGCAGTTCGGCGCGTATGGTGATGTGCGAACGCTGGTTGTGCGCCCCGTACTCCGAGATCTCCTTCGAGCAGGGACACAGCGCCTTCACCGGAACCTGCACCACCGCGGTGACCTGCGTGTTCCCGCCCTCGACGCGCACGATCCACTGGGCCTCGTAGTCCATGCGGCTGGCCACGCGGCTGACCGGCGCCAGCTTGCGCACGAACAGCACGAAGCGAAAGGCCAGGCGGCCGGTCTGGGCGTCCAGGCGGCGGACCATGCCGCGCGCCATCTCGCCCAGGCTGGCGTAGTCCAGCGGAATCTCCGCGGCGGCCTCGAGCATTTCCACGAAGCGCGACATGTGGGTGCCCTTGCGCTCGGCCGGCAGGGCCACGTCGGCGTCCACCCGGGCCACCGAGTGCTGCACGCCGCCATCCAGGGTGCGAAGGGCCACCGGGTAGCGCAGATCCTTGATCCCCACGCGCTGGATGGCCAGGCGGCGATGGTCGAAGGAACTCTGGACGTCGGGAATCGGTTCGTGGGGCTGGTTCATGGTCGGGCCGGCAGGCAGGCGCCGGCCGGTGTCTGCGGTCCCTCAGGCCGTGAGCGCCTGCAAAGACCCGTGGAAATACTCAGGATTATCGCGGCCGCGGGCGGAACCTGCACGGACGCGCCGGATCGGGTCCGGCAGCGGGCATCATGAATTCGCGGCCTCGCGCCGCGGCGAATCCGGCTGGCCCAGCAGGGAGCCGAAACGCTCGCGCATGCTGCGCAGCAGCCCGGCGGCATCCAGCCCGGCGGCCGCGCTCACGTGGGCCGGGTCGCCGTGCTCCAGCCAGCTGTCGGGCAGACCCAGGTTGAGCACCGGCAGCTGCCAGCCCAGGCGCTGCAACTCCTCCAGGCAGGCCGAGCCGGCGCCACCGCGCACGGCGCCCTCCTCCACCGTCACGATCGCATCGTGCGCGGCGGCGATCTGCTGCAGCATGTCCAGGTCCAGCGGCTTGATGAACCGCATGTCCACCACCGTGGCATCGAGTTCCTCGGCCGCCTTCAGCGCCGTATGCAGCACAGGACCGAAGGCCAGGATGGCCAGGCGGCGCCCGGCCGGTGCCCGGCCTTGACGGCGCAGCTGCGCGCGCCCGACTTCGAGCGTGGACAGGTCGGCGCGATCCACCGTGGCGCCGATTCCCGCTCCGCGCGGGTAGCGCACCGCGCTGGGACCGTCGATGGCGAAGGCGGTGCTGAGCATGCGCCGGCACTCCAGCTCGTCGCTGGGAGCCATGAGCACCATGTCGGGCAGGCAGCGCAGCGCCGCGATGTCGTAGGCACCGGTATGCGTGGCGCCATCGGCGCCGACCACTCCTGCGCGGTCGATCGCGAACACCACCGGCAGCCTCTGCAAGGCCACGTCGTGGATGACCTGGTCGTAGGCGCGCTGCAGGAAGGTCGAGTAGATGGCCACCACCGGACGCAGGCCCTCGCAGGCCAGCCCGGCCGCGAAGGTGACCGCGTGCTGCTCGGCGATCCCCACGTCGAAATAGCGCTGCGGGAAGCGTGCCGCGTACTCCACCATGCCGGAGCCCTCGCACATGGCCGGCGTCACGGCCATCAGGCGTGAATCCGCCTGCGCCATGTCGCACAGCCAGTGGCCGAAGACCTGCGCGAAGGTGGCACGCGGCGGCACCGCCGGGGGCTTGATGCCCACGGCGGGGTCGAAGCGCCCCGGGCCGTGGTAGGTGATGGGATCGGCCTCGGCCAGCTTGTAGCCATAGCCCTTGCGCGTGACCACGTGCAGCAGGCGCGGGCCGCTGCGCTCGCGAAGGTTCTGGAGCGTGGGGACCAGCGCATGCAGGTCGTGCCCGTCGATGGGCCCGAAGTACTCGACGCCGAACTCCTCGAACAGCGTGCCCGGCGCGACCAGGCCCTTGGCCTGTTCCTCCAGGCGCCGCGCCAGCGCCAGCAACGGCGGCGGCGCCGCCTTGAGCACCTGTTTGGCCGCATCGCGCGCGCTGGCGTAGAAACGCCCCGACAGCAGGCGCGCGAGATAGCGGTTGAGCGCTCCCACCGGCGCGGAAATCGACATGTCGTTGTCGTTCAGCACGATCAGCAGATCGGCTTCCGGATGCACCCCGGCATTGTTCAGGGCCTCGAAGGCCATGCCCCCGGTCATTGCTCCGTCGCCGATGACCGCCACCACCTTGCGCCGCTCGCCCTTGGCCCGCGCCGCCAGCGCCTGGCCCAGCGCGGCCGAGATCGAGGTGGACGAGTGCGCCGTGCCGAAGGTGTCGTAGGGCGACTCGTCGCGCCGCGGAAAACCCGACAGGCCTCCCCATTGGCGCAGCGTGCCCATGCGCTCGCGCCGACCCGTGAGGATCTTGTGGGCATAGGTCTGGTGGCCCACGTCCCATACCAGGCGGTCGTGCGGAGTGTCGAAGACGTAATGCAGCGCCAGCGTGAGCTCCACCGTACCCAGATTGGACGACAGGTGGCCGCCGGTGCGCGCGACGGTCTCCAGCAGGAACTGGCGCAGCTCGCGCGCCAGCGCGGGAAGCTGCTCGGGCGCCAGCCGGCGGAGATCGTGGGGATCGTCGATGCCGTCCAGAAGGTTCATCAATGGCTCCTCGCCACGACGCGCTGCGCCAGCTCGGCCAGGCGCGCCGAGCGCTCCCTCGCCGGCTGCGGCAGCTCGCGCAGCGCCTGCAACGCCTGCTCCAGCAGACGCTGCGCATAATCACGCGCCGGCTGCACGCCGAGCAGACCGACGAAGGTGGCCTTGCCCTGCTCGGCGTCCTTGCCGGCGGTCTTGCCCAGCGTGGCCGAATCCATGCTGGCGTCGAGCACGTCGTCGACCACCTGGAACGCCAGGCCGACATCGTCCGCGTAGCGCCGCAGCGGGCCCTCGCAGGAAGCCGCGAGGGCCGGGTCGCGCTCGGCGGCGCAGGCCAGGCCCATCATCACGCTGGCGCGCAGCAGGGCGCCGGTCTTGCGCGCATGCATGTCGCGCAGCGCCTGCAGGTCCAGGCGCCTTCCCGTGGCCCCCAGGTCCAGCGCCTGGCCACCGGCCATGCCGAGCACGCCCGCCGCGGCCGCCAGCAGCCCGCACAGGCGCGCCTGCAGCGCCGGGGCCAGTGCGGGTTCGGAGGTCAGCACCTCGAAGGCGCGGGTCTGCAGCGCATCGCCCGCGAGCAGGGCCATGGCCTCGCCGTAGCGCACATGCACCGTGGGCTGACCACGGCGCAGCACGTCGTTGTCCATGCAGGGCAGATCGTCATGCACCAGCGAGTAGGCATGCACCAGCTCGGTGGCGCAGGCGGCGGCGTCCAGGGCGGCCGCATCGGCGCCCAGGCACTCGCCGGTGGCCCATACAAGCAGCGGGCGCATGCGCTTGCCGCCCAGCGCAGCCGCGTAGTGCATGGCCCCGCCCAGCGGAGAGCCCGGGGTGAGCCAGGCGCCGGTATGGCGCTCGACCAGTTCGCGAGCGCGCTCGGCACGCTGCGCCGCCCACGCCTCGAAGCCAGCCCCGTCGTCCTGCCGGCGCCCAGCGGCAGGCTCAGTCGTCGTCGCGTTCGCGGGCATCGGCCAGGGGCTTGAGTTCGTCGCCGTCGAGCATCTGCACCTGCTGCTCCACGGCCTGCAACTGATCACGGCAATAGCGCAGCAGCTGCGAGCCGCGGGCATAGGCCTTGAGCGTGTCGTCCAGGCTCATCTGCCCGGATTCCAGCTGCTGCACGAGCTGTTCCAGCTCCGTGCAGGCCTGTTCATAGCTGGCCGGCTGCGGCTTGCGCGGGGTTGCGTTCATCGAGGAAATTCCGGCGGGTCGCTGCGTTCCCGCAGGCGCTTGGCGGCTCGGCCTTCGCGGCTGGGCCGGCGGCAGCTGGGGAAAGTTTCGATTTTATCTCCATGCAGTCCTCGGGGTTGGCCCGCGCCCGCCAAACATCGGGGCGGTCTACAATCGCCCCTCCCTTAGCCGTTTGATTTTCCAGGAGATTTCGAGACCATCATGTCGGATTTGAGCCTGCCCAGCGTACATCTGGCCCCGAGCAAGACCCAGCTTCGCGTGGCGTCTTACTTCGATCCCGAGCTGTATGCCCAGGAGAAGCAGCTCATCTTCGATGCCGGCCCCCGCTATCTCGGGCACGAACTCTCGATGCCCGAGGTGGGCGACTACTACGCGCTGCCGCAGGAGGGCGAAGGCAGGGCCCTGGTGCGCTCGGCCTCCGGGGTGGAACTCGTGTCCAACGTGTGCCGCCACCGCCAGGCCGTCATGCTGCGTGGGCGCGGGAAGACCGGCCGCAACATCGTCTGCCCGCTGCATCGCTGGACCTACGACCTGCAGGGCCGCCTGATCGGCGCCCCGCACTTCGAGCACGATCCCTGCCTGCATCTGCGTCGTTTCGAGGCGCCGCAGTCCTGGAACGGCCTGCTGTTCGAGCGCAACGGCTTCGACGTGGGCCAGGCCCTGGCCGGCATGGTCAGCGCACCCCAGCTCGACTTCAGCGGCTACGTGCTCGACCACGTCGAGCACCATGTCTGCGACTACAACTGGAAGACCTTCATCGAGGTCTACCTCGAGGATTACCACGTCGCTCCCTTCCATCCGGGGCTGGGCCAGTTCGTGAGCTGCGACGACCTGCGCTGGCAGTTCGGCACCCACTACAGCGTGCAGACCGTCGGCGTGAACAACGCCCTCAAGCGCGCTGGCAGCAAGGTGTACGCCCGCTGGCACGACGAGTTGCTGAAATTCCGCCAGGGCGTCCCGCCCGAGCAGGGCGCGATCTGGCTCACCCTGTACCCGAACCTCATGGTCGAGTGGTACCCCCATGTGCTGGTGGTTTCGGCCCTGGTTCCGCAGGGCCCGCAGCGCACCCTCAACGTGGTGGAGTTCTACTACCCCGAGGAGATCGCCGCCTTCGAGCGCGAGTTCATCGAGGCCGAGCGCGCCGCCTACATGGAGACCTGCGTGGAGGACGACGAAATCGCGCTGCGCATGGACGCCGGGCGCCTGGCCCTGCTGCAACGCGGGGACGACGAGTCCGGCCCCTACCAGTCGCCGATGGAGGACGGCATGCGCCACTTCCACCAGTGGTGGCGCGCCCGCATGGGGCTGCCCGAGTCCGAGGCATCGGCCTGAGCCGCGCCGGAGAACCCGAAGCGCCCGCCCCAGACCTTCGTTCCGCTCCGTTCGCCGCCATGCCTGCCTCCGCCTCCACCCTCACCTCCACCGCGGCCTTCCCGGCCCCCCTGATCCGCGCGGAATCCCTGCGCCGGATCCTGCCCGAGGCTTTCGTGGTCGACTGCAGCCACGACCTCGCGGCCCCCGAGGCGGGTGCCCAGGCCTTCGCGCAGGGCCACGTGCCGGGGGCCGTGCACATGCACCTCGACCGCGAGCTGTCCGGTCCCGTGGGGCCGGGCACCGGGCGCCACCCGCTGCCCGCGCGCGACGCGCTGGCAGCGCGCCTGGCCGCGCTGGGGCTGCGGCGCGGCCAGCCCGTGGTGGCCTACGACCGCAACCACTCCCCCTACGCGGCGCGCCTGTGGTGGCTGCTGCGCTGGCTCGGGCACGAGGCCGTCGCCGTGCTGGACGGCGGCTGGCAGGCCTGGCTGGCGGCCGGCGGCGAGAGCGAGTCAGGCGCCGCCACCGCTCGCCCGCGGGGCGACTTCACGGCCGCCGCGCAAGCTGCGATGCCCAGCATCGACGTGGAGGCGCTGCTGGAACAGGTACGAGGCCAGGCGGGGCGGACTCCGGATCTGCTCGTGGTCGACGCGCGCTCGCCCGAACGCTACGCGGGCGAGGGAGAAACCCTGGACCCGGTGGGCGGGCACATTCCCGGCGCGGTGTGCCGGTTTTTCCGGGACAACCTGCAGCCCGACGGCCACTTCCTGCCGCGCGAGCAACTGCACGCGCAATGGAGCCGCCTGCTCGCCGGACGCGATCCGCGCCAGGTGGTCAGCCAGTGCGGCTCGGGGGTCACGGCCTGCCACAACCTGCTGGCGCTGGAACTCGCCGGCCTCGGCGGCGCGCGCCTGTACCCGGGTTCGTGGAGCCAGTGGTGCTCCGACCCGCTGCGCCCGGTGGCGCGCGGCACCACCCCCTGAAAGACCCTGCCACCGGGATCGATCCGAGCGAATTCCCGGGGGATCTTCGAGGTTGCCGCAGATCAATGCCCTGCGCGCGGGGCGCAGGCAGCATAATGGTCAGGCGCCCCGTCGGGCGCAGGAGGCAGGTCCATCATGTACAAGAAGATCCTCGTTCCCCTGGACGGCTCGGCCACCGCGGCCAAGGCCATCGGTCCCGCCGTCGAATTCGCCCGCCAGTGCGGCAACCTCCCCGTGGTCGGCGCCACCGTCACCGATCCCTATCCCTACGCCGGCCTGGCCGATGCGGTGCCCATCACCGCGGACGAATACCGCGCCACCTCGCTGCGCGCCGCCGACGCCGCGCTGCAGCCCCTGGTCGACGCCTGCAAGGCTGCCGGACTGGCCTGCGAATGCGTGATCTCGGAAGATCCGCACCCCTGGAAGGCCCTGCTGGAAGCCGCGGAGACCCGCGGCTGCGACCTCGTGGTCATGGCCTCGCATGGGCGCCGCGGCGTGCAGGCCGTGCTGCTGGGCAGCGAGACCCAGAAGCTGCTGACCCATTCGCGCCTGCCGGTCCTGGTGGTGCGTTAGTTCCAGGCTCCTGGCCAGCCGGCCGCGGCGCGACCTTGACGCCACGCAAACGGAGAGACGAATCATGTTCAAGCACATCCTGATCCCCACCGACGGCTCCGACATTGCCCAGCGCGCCATCCCGGTGGCCATCGAGCAGGCCAAGCTCCAGGGCGCGCGCATCACCGCGGTGTCGGTGATCGACCTGTACCCCTACATTGGCGCGATCGAAGTCATGCCCACCGGCATCGAGGGCTGGCAGGAGGCCATCCGCGCCCAGGCCGAGGCGGCGGTGCAGTCGGTGGCCGATGCGGCTCGTGCCGCCGGCGTCGAGTGCAACACCGCGGTGCAGGAAGACACCCTCGCCTGGCGCGGTGCGCTGAGCGTGGCCGAACGCGAGAAGGCCGACCTGATCGTCATGTCCTCCCATGGCCGCGGAGGCATCAGCTCCGCCCTGCTCGGCAGCCAGACCGCCCGCGTGCTCTCGCACAGCAAGATCCCCGTTCTCGTGGTGAGGTAGGCCCCCTCCGTCGCGGGGGGCGGCCCCCGCTCCGTCCCCCCGAGGGGGACACCCCCTGCCTTGGGGCGGCCCTGCGGCAGGAGGGTCCTTGGCAGTGGGAGGCCTTGCGTGCATGGGGGGCTTCCAGGCGGGCTGCAGAGCCGCCTTCGGCGGCCTGAAGCGAACAACCCTCTGGTTAGGGGCGGCCTTGCGGCAGGACAGTGGGACGCCTCGCGTGCATGGGGGGCATCCAGACGGCTCTGCACCGCCACCTGAAAGCGCCAGCCATCGCGCTAGCCCCCGCTGTCGAGAGCACCCCCACCGCAGGGCCGCCCCAAGGTGGGGTGCGTCCCCCTCGGGGGGACGGAGCGGGGGCCGCCCCCCGCGACGAAGGGGGCAACCTCTGCCGCCCCAAGGCGGGGTGCGTCCCCCTCGGGGGGACGGAGCGGGGGCCGCCCCCCGCGACGGAGGGGGCCCTCAATGCGCCGACTCCCAGTTCGGGCCGGTGCCGAGTTCGGCGACCAGGGGCACGCTGAGTTCGGCGACTCCGGCCATCAGCGCGGGGACCTGCTTTCGCACCCAGTCGAGTTCCTCGTCGGGAACCTCGAGCACCAGCTCGTCGTGCACCTGCATGACCATGCGACTGCGCAGGCCCTCGCGCAGCAGGGCCTGCTCGACGTCGATCATGGCCATCTTGATCAGATCGGCCGCGGTTCCCTGCATGGGCGCGTTGATCGCGGCGCGCTGGGCCGCCGCGCGGCGCGGGCCGTTGGGCGAATGGATCTCCGGCAGCCACAGCCTGCGCCCGAACACCGTGCTGACGTAGCCCTGGCTCTTCGCCTGCTCGCGCGTGCGCTCCATGTACGCCGCCACCCCGGGGTAGCGCGCGAAATAACGCCCGATGTAGACCTGCGCGGCCTCGCGCTCCAGGCCCAGGTTGCGGGCCAGCCCGAAGGCGCTCATGCCGTAGATCAGGCCGAAGTTGATCACCTTGGCCATGCGCCGCTGGTCGCTGCTCACCTGATCCGGCATCAGGCCGAAGATCTCCGCCGCCGTGGCGCGGTGGATGTCCTCGCCGGCGGCGAAGGCGCGCAGCAGGCCCTCGTCCTGCGACAGATGGGCCATGATGCGCAACTCGATCTGCGAATAATCGCTGGAGGCGATCTGCCAGCCCGCCGGGGCCACGAAGGCCTCGCGGATGCGCCTGCCCTCCGCGGTGCGCACGGGGATGTTCTGCAGGTTCGGATCGTTGGAGGCCAGGCGCCCGGTGACCGCCACCGCCTGCGCGTAGTTGGTGTGCACGCGCCCGGTGGCGGGATCCACCATCTGCGGCAGCTTCTCGGTATAGGTGCTGCGCAGCTTGGACAGGCCGCGATGATCCAGGATCACGCGGGGCAGCGGGTAGTCCTCGGCGAGCTTTTCCAGAACTTCCTCGTCCGTGGAAGCAGCGCCGCCGCTGGTCTTTTTCTGCACCGGCAACTGCAGGCGCCCGAACAGCACCTCGCCGATCTGGCGCGGGCTGCCCAGGTTGAAGGTCCCGCCGGCCAGCTCGTAGGCACGCTGCTCCAGCTCCACCATGCGCGCGCCGATCTGCCCGCTCTGCGCCCGCAGCGCCGCCGCGTCGATGAGCACGCCAACCCGCTCCATGCGCTGCAGCACCTCGCTCACACGCATTTCCAGCGCGTAGATGCGAGCCAGGCCCGCATCGGCCTGGATCTGCGGCCACAGGCGCCGGTGCACCTGCAGGCACAGGTCGGAATCCTCGCCGCTGTAGCGCGTGGCCGTCTCCAGATCCACCTGGTCGAAGCCGATGGCCTTCGCGCCCTTGCCGCAGACCTGCTCGTAGCTGAGCGTGTCGCCGCGCCCGAGGTGGCGCTCGATGAGACTGTCCAGGGCATGCGGCTTGTGCGCCTCCAGCACGTAGCTCTGCAGCAGCGTGTCGTGCACGTAGCCCTGCACGACGATGCCTGCGTTGTGCAGCACGTGCCGGTCGTACTTGCTGTTCTGGCCAAGCTTCGGGCGCGCCGGGTCGACCAGCCAGGGGCGCAGCAGATCCAGCACCTGCTGCATGGGCAGTTGCGCCGGGCAGCCGGGGTAGGCGTGGGCCAGCGGGATGTACGCGGCCTGGCCGGGGCGCACCGCCAGGGAGATGCCCACCAGGCGCGCATGCATGGGGTCCAGCGAGTCGGTCTCGGTGTCCAGGGCCGTCAGTTCCGCCTGCTGGATCTGCTCGATCCAGTGCTGCAGCCGCTCCAGGCTGAGCACGGTCTCGTAGTCCCCGGGCGGCACCGGCGACGCGTCCGGCTCCGCATGGCGAGGCGCCTCGACTCCCGCGACGGCAGCGGCGCCTGCCGGATGCGCGGGCAGCTCGTGCAGGAAGCGCTTGAGTCCGAAGCGCGCGAAAAAGGGCGCCAGTGCCTGCTCGTCCTCGGGGGCCACGTGCAGGTCGCGGTCGAGGTCGCCCGCGTGGCCGTCCAGGTCGCAGTCGGCGCGCACGGTGATGAGCTCGCGCGCGCGCGGCAGCCAGTCCAGGCTGTCTCGCAGGTTCTGGCCCACCGCGCCGCCGATGTCGGCCGCATGCTCGACGATGGCCTGCAGGCTGCCGTACTGCTGCAGCCATTTCACCGCGGTCTTGGGGCCCACCTTGGGCACTCCCGGCACGTTGTCGGCGGCGTCGCCGATCAGGCACAGGTAGTCCACGATGCGCTCGGGGGGCACGCCGAACTTGGCCAGCACTCCGGCCTCGTCCAGGGTCTCGTTGGTCATGGTGTTGACCAGCGAGACATGCGCGTCCACCAACTGGGCCAGATCCTTGTCCCCGGTGGAAACCAGGGTGCGCATGCCCCGCGCGCGGGCCTGCGCGGCCAGGGTCGCGATCACGTCGTCGGCCTCCACGCCCGGCACCACCAGCAGCGGCCAGCCCATCAGGCGAACGACTTCGCGAATGGGCTCCACCTGCGCGGCCAGGTCTTCGGGCATCGGAGGTCGATGCGCCTTGTACGCCTCGTACATGTGGTTGCGGAAGGTCGGCCCCTTGGCGTCGAACACGCAGGCTGCGTGCACATAGCCTTTCTCGGGCGGGTACTGCTGGCGCAGCCGGCGCAGCATCGAGGTGATGCCGAACAGCGCGCCCGTGGGCTCACCCTGGGGGCCGCGCAGGTCGGGCATCGCGTGATACGCGCGGTACAGGTAGCTGGAGCCGTCGACCAGCAGCAGCATGCGCTCGGCTTCGAGATTCTGGGTCATTGCGGGATTATCGGTCCCAGCCCGGGGCTAGGGCAGGCGGGGCGGCTAAAATGAAGCCCATGACAACTGCATCGCAAGCTCCGATGCGCGGCCTGCGCCAGCGCCGGGCGCTGGGCGCGGGCGCCCTGATGGCCGCCCTGATGGCCGCCCTGATGGCCGCGCTGCCGCCGTGCAGCCAGGCGGCGTCCGGCTCCGCGGCCCCGCCGCGCCTGGTGGCCTCGCAACCGGCTTCGCGCTACCCGGAACCCCTGGTGCGCCACCTGGTCACGCAGGACCGCGCGGTGCGCATCGAGGAGGAACAGGTTCGCGGCGCCACCACCAGCATCCAGGTCAAGCCGCTGCACGGCGGCGTGCCCTACAGCATCGTGCCGCCGAAGGCGGACGCGCCGCAGGGCCCCGGCAGCATGCAGGGGCGCATGCAATGGCGCATCGGCACCTTCAAGTAGGTCCGCCGCCGCGGACCGCCCGCATCCCCGAAACTCGCGCCCGCGACGCCGATGGCCGTATTCACCCCTGTTGACCCCGCGGAAGTCCAGGCCTTCCTGCGTGAATTCGATCTCGGGGACCTGACCGAACTGGAAGGCATCGGCAGCGGCATCGAGAACACCAACTACTTCGTCGGCACCACGCACGGGCGCTATGTGCTGACCCTGTTCGAGCGCCTGGGCTTCGAGCAACTGCCCTTCTACCTCGCGCTGATGCACCACCTGGCCGCGCACGGCATCGCGGTGCCCGATCCCATGCCGGGACACGACGGCCAGGCGCTGCGGCGCCTGAAGGGCAAGCCGGCCGCGCTGGTCACGCGCCTGCGCGGCAGCAGCGTGCTGCGCCCGCAACCCCTGCATTGCGCGCAGATCGGCGAGTGCATGGCACGCATGCACCTGGCCACGCGTGACTTCGCACCCACCCAGCCCAACCTGCGCGGCCTGGAATGGCAGCGCGGCATCGCTCCCCGGCTGGCACCCCTGATCGAGCCTGCCCAGCGCCTGCTGCTGGAATCGGAGCTCGCGCACCAGTCGCTGCTGGCGGCCAGCCCCGAGCATGCCAGCCTGCCCCGCGGCGCCGTGCATGCCGACCTGTTCCGCGACAACGCGCTGTTCGACCAGGACCGGCTCAGCGGCGTGTTCGACTGGTACTTCGCCGGCGTCGACACCTGGGTGTTCGACCTCGCCGTGGCCCTCAACGACTGGTGCATCGAACTCGACACCGGGGTGTTCGACGCCGGGCGTCGCGCCGCGCTGCTCGATGCCTACCAGGGCGTGCGCCCGCTGCAGCCCCTGGAGCGCGAACTCCTGCCCGACGCGCTGCGCGCGGCGGCGCTGCGCTTCTGGGTGTCCCGCCTGGGCGACCTGCACCTGCCGCGCGACGCCCAGCTGCTCCAGCCCCACGACCCCACGCATTTCGAACGCGTGCTGCGCCAGCGCCAGCTCGAGACCCGGCTGCGCGAAGGCATGCATTGAGCGAACTCTCCTCATGATCCTCCGATCGGTTCCGGCCCGCGTGGGCCTGCTGTGGGTACGCTTCGGCTTCGCATGTCTGATGCGCCGCCCACTGCAGTCCCTGCTGCTGGTGCTGGCCTATTTCGGGCTGGTCGCCGCTCTGCAGCTGATCCCCGTGCTGGGCATCCCCCTGTCCATCGCGGTCACCCAGATCACCACGCTGGGCTTCATGCAGGGCTCGCGCAACATCGCGCTCGGGCTGCCGGCCTGGCCGGGGGTGTTCGCCCAGGCCCTGCGGGCACCCTCCGCGCGTGTGCGCTCCCTGCTGCTGCTGTGCCTGGTCTACGTGCTGGCACTCCTGCTGGCGCTGGGCCTGTCGGCGCTGGCCGACGGCGGCGCCCTGCTGCGCCTGTTCCTGTTCTCGGCCTACCCCGCGAAGGGCGCCCTGGCCAACGGCGCGCTGGGGCAGGCGGGGCTGATCACCCTGCTGGTCTACCTGCCGGTGTCCATGGCCTTCTGGTTCGCGCCGCCCCTGGTGGCCTGGTGGGGCATGGGCGTGGCCCAGGCCCTGTTCACCAGTTTCATCGTCGTCGCGCGCAATTTCGGGGCTTTCGCGCTGTACGTCGCGCAGTGGTGGGGG
Organism: Pseudomonadota bacterium; assembly: GCA_021808445.1. GTDB lineage: Bacteria > Pseudomonadota > Gammaproteobacteria > Burkholderiales > Burkholderiaceae_C > Thiomonas_A. The sequence goes on along the minus strand of JAKBBP010000017.1, from coordinate 24,605 downwards.
CTGTTCGCCGCCACGCTGATCCTCGGCTCCCTGGCCGCGGCCGCCCTGCGCCTGGACGGCTCCCCGTCGCTGCTGCTGGAGCTGCCGCTGTGGCTGCTGCTGTTCACCCCCTTCGCGCTGTCCTTCCAGGCCAGCGTGCACAGCCTGCTCGGCGAGCCGCCGCATCGCGGCGCGCCCGCCGCGGGTCCGGACGCCTGAGCCGCCCCGCCTACGGCGCGCGCTGCCGGATCAGGGTCCGGCCCCCCGCGTCGAGCAGGCGCAGCTCGTCCACCCGCAGGCGCAGCGCATGGGTCGCCGCATCCGCTCCGAGCACGGTGCAGGCAATCGCCATGCGGAAATGCCGGAAATTCTCGATGGCCTGGTTCAAGATCCGCACCGTGGCGGCATCCGCGCAATGCAGGTGACGAAACGGGCTCGGGTGCTCGTACACGTAGTGGTAGGGGGAGTTGTCGAAGTAGTAGCCGGCGCCGTGGATGAACAGGCGATTGTCGATCGGGTAGTACTTCCCGGAGGGCACATAGGCGTCCAGGGCGATGTCGTCGACCACGATGAGCAGCCTGGGATGGGTCGCCGCAAACCCCACCATCGCGTCGATCTGCCGCGCCTGCCCGCTGCTCGGCTGCACCGCGGCCGGCGGATCGATCATGTCGGTGTTCGGCGTGAGGATCGCCGAGCCGTCCACCGGCTGCCGGGCGTAGGCGTAGTAATAGACCTTCAGCAGCACCGCGGAATCCAGCACCACCGCGCCGTCGCGCAGGGCCATGGAGCCCAGCCCCAGGGGCTGGGTGAAAGGGGCCGCCGAGGGCGGGCCAGGCAGGTCGGTGAGCGAGGCGGACTGCAGGTCGACGGGCACGCCCGATGCCTGGGCGGCGACCAGGCCGCTGCCCAGCCCGGTCGCCAGCGCCAGCGCACAGAGGCTGGCACGGCGCGGCCCGCGCCGCGAATCGGATGGGTCCATGGTGAAGTCCTCAGGGTTGCGCGGCGCGCCCGGGCCCGGCCGCGGGGGCCTCGCCCTCGTCTTCCTGCTCCCAGCCCGTGATCATGGCGCGCAGGTAGGCGCTGGGCGGATGCGAGGTCGTGGCCAGGTACAGGTGCAGGATGACGAACACCAGCATCATGTACGCGGCCCCGGTGTGGGTCAGCGCGACCCAGGGCAGCCGCAGATGCACGGCCGACAGGCGAATCCAGGCGTAGCTGGACGCCAGCAGCAGCATGCCACTGAGCCACAGCAGGGGATGGATCATCAACTTGAGCCAGAGATAGGCCAGGCGCTGCAGCGGGTTGTGCTTGCGCGAGGGTTCCCTGTGGTAGGGGTGTTGTTCGCCGAGGAACATGCCCCAGGCGTAGTAGCGCGCCACCACGGCCAGGCTGTTCCAGCGCAGATCGGGGATGTAGTTGCGCCAGGCTCCGGTCGTGAAGTGCCAGAAGATCGCGAAGGTCCACAGGGTCACCAGCAGCCACGCCGCGATTTCATGCACCAGCAGCGCCTGCCGGAAATCCAGCCCCCCCAGCGCGCCATGGATCTCGAAGCCCGTGAGCAGCAGGGTCAGGACCAGCGCCGCCTGGGACCAGTGCCAGAAGCGCTCGAATCGGGTAAACAGGTACATGCGTCGCGAACTCATGGCCCTTTCCTTTCAGCGCCGGCGGCGCCACCAGACGACGAGGCGGATCCATCCGTGCGCCAGGACCCCCGCCAGGGCCAGGGCCGCCGCGATGCGACCGATGCGCTCGATCCACGGGTTGTGGTCGCTGCTGCGCCCCGGGATGTACACCCCGTCGACCTCCTGCAGCCGCCCGTGGTCGGCGTGGCACTGCATGCATCGCAGGCTCTGGCCGGCGGGCGCCACCATGTGCTCGATGGGCCAGTACATTTCGGTGCGCACGAAGCCGTAGTGCCCGGAATACGGCAGCTTCGCAGCCTTCATCCCCGCGGCAATCGAGGTCTGCCAGTCGTAGCCCATGGTGTAGGCGCTCTTGTCGAAGCCGAAGGAATGGAACACCGCGAGCATGCCGGTGCTCGTGTCATAGGGCTGGTTGGTGCGCATGATCTTGAAGGGGAAGATCTGCGACCTGCCGTCCGTCGGGCTGCCTTCGATGGCATTGATCTGCACCACGCCTCGGGCATCCCGGAAATCGCCCACCCTGGACCCCAGGGTCATCCACCGCTCGACCCCGTTGAACCATCGGTAGCTGGGCACCACGTTCTCGGCCCAGCGGAAGCTGCCCTTGACCCCCCAGTAGGTGTTCCAGCCCCTGGCATCGTTGATCACCAGGGGCGAGCCGTTGGGTGCGAGCTTTCCCGCCGTGGCGTAGTTCCACTGCATCTTGGTGGGCAGGCCACCGCGCGCGAACTCCGGGATATGGCAGGTCTCGCAGGCGAGGTCGCGGGTATGCATGTTCAGCGTGGCCGCCTCGATGCGCCCGCCCAGGCCTCCCGCCTCGTGCGGCCGCCATCCGTGGCAGGACACGCAGTTGGCCGCCTGTCCCGGGTGCGGACTGCCGCGCAGGGGTGCGCCCTGGCGCGCGACGACCTCCGTCACGTAGCGCGAGCCGCTGATCACGTGGTTCTCGGTGCGGTGGCATTGCTGGCAGCTGAAATCCAGCCCCTTCGCCGCCATGTGCACGTCCTCCTCGCGCGAGGGGAAGGCCATGGAACTGTCCAGGTCGCCATGCTTGACCCCGTCCCCGCCGCCGCCGTAGAAGTGGCACTGGCCGCAGGTGTAGCGGGTGGGCGGGCCCACGTGCCGCGCGATATTCCCCAGGTCCTCGGGCAGCACGTAGGGCTTGTCGGTGCCGTACACCTCGCCGCAGCCCGGGCGCACGGCGATCTTGCTCAGCGCCGGGTTCCCGCCGATGAAGGGGATCTTGTGATAGGTCTTCGTCTGGTCATGGCAGACCAGGCAGTCCACATGGTCCTGCGTGCGCTGCGCGAAGGGGATGAACTTGTCCGGATCCGTGCTGCCGTAGCCGGCGTGGCACACGGTGCAGAACTGCTCGTTGCTGACGGGGCTGACGCAGAAATTGTTGTAGACCTCGTTCTTGCCCACGGTTTGCCCGGTCTTGGGATCCCAGGCCTTCCAGGTCCAGTGGATGCCTGCCATGACCTGATGCGCGGCGGCCGTATGGCAGCCCAGACAGGCCCGCGTGACCTGTTCGGGGGAGGTGAACGGTCCCTTGAGCTGCGCGAAATGGCTGTGGTCCTGGGGCATGCGCCGGCCCACGCCGCCCTGCTGCACCAGGGGGACCGCATGCCAGGCCTGCGTCGAGGATGCGCCCGACCGTGCATCTCCCGAGCCCGCCTGGGCGGCCAGGAACCGGGCCGCCGCACCCGGCGGCGAGGCCGCTCCCGAACCCGGCATCCCCGGCCCCAGCACCGCGAGCAGGCACAGGAAGCCTCGTGAAACCCAGCCCCAGCCGGCGGCGCGAACGCCGGACGAATCCGTGGAATCCATGGCCGTCGTGCCTCCTCGTGGACCGCGAAACGACTCGAGGCCATTCTGCGTCCCGGGTGCGCAGGCGCATTGACGGATGGCAAGATCCGGGCGCCGTTCTCCGAAGCACGCGCCCCCCTGCATGGAGGCGATGCGGGCAGCGCGTGGCGGCCCTCAGGAATCCACTGGCGTCAGCTTTGCCACCGCCAGCGCCAGCCACTTGGTGCCGTGGCGATGGAAGCGCACTTGGGCGCGCGCGTCCTCGCCCCGGCCTTCCAGGCTGAGCACCACGCCCTCGCCGAAGCGGTTGTGGAACACCGCCTGGCCCACGCGCAGTCCATGGCCGGCTCCCGCGGAGGCGGGCGGCTGCGTCGACGGCGCCGGCGGCACGCCCGGCGCGGGCTGGGTCGCCCAGGCGCCCAGGCCCGCACGCACCGCTCCCCCGAGCATGCCGGCCACGCCGAAGCCCCCCTGTCGCGGGCTCAGCCACTTGATGGATTCCTGCGGCAATTCGTCCAGGAACCGGCTGCGCAGCTTGTAGCGGGTCTGGCCGTGCAGGATGCGGGTCTGCGCGTGGCTGAGGTACAGGCGCTTGCGCGCCCGCGTGATGGCCACGTACATCAGGCGCCGCTCCTCCTCGACGCCGTCGGCCTCGTTGAGGGCGTTCTCGTGCGGGAACAGCCCCTCTTCCAGGCCGGTGATGAACACGGCGTCGAACTCCAGGCCCTTGGCCGCGTGCACGGTCATCATCTGCACCGCGTCCTGGCCCGCCTGGGCCTGATTGTCCCCCGCCTCCAGCGAGGCATGCGACAGGAAGGCCGCCAGCGGCGACAGCGTCTCCCCGGTGGCCGGGTCGATGCCCTGCTCGGCCAGCGCCTGGGTGCCCAGCGGCTGCTCCAGCAGCGCGCGTGCGTCCAGCCCGAAACCCTCCTGGGTCACGAAGGCCGCGGCCGCGTTGACCAGTTCCTCCAGGTTCTCCACGCGATCCTGGCCGTCGCGCTCGGCGCGATAATGGTCCAGCAGGCCGCTGTGCTCCAGCACCTGGCGCACCGTCTCCGGCAGGCTGGCCTGCTCGCATTCGGCACGCATGCGCTCGATCAGCGCGGCGAAGGCCTGCAGGCTGGCGCCGGCGCGCCCCGCCACCTGGCCGATGGCCTCGGCCAGAGGCACGCCGCGCGCCGCGGCCGCGTCCGCCAGCTGCTCCAGTGTGCGCGCGCCGATGCCGCGTGGCGGGAAATTGGCCACGCGCAGCAGCGAGGTGTCGTCGTGCAGGCTGTGCAGCAGCCGAAGGTAGGCCAGCGCGTGCTTGATTTCCGCACGCTCGAAAAAGCGCAGCCCCCCATAGACCCGGTAGGGAATTCCAGCGTTGAACAAGGCACCTTCGATCACCCGCGACTGCGCATTCGAGCGGTACAGCAGCGCGACCTGCTCGCGCGCGAATCCCTCGCGCAGCAGCAGGCGGATCTCCTCCACCAGCCACAGGGCCTCCTGCTGGTCGGTGGGGTGCTCGATCACACGCACCGGCTCGCCCTCGCCCGCCTCGGTGCGAAGCACCTTGCCCAGGCGGCGGGTGTTGTGGGCGATCAGCTCGTTGGCCGCCTCCAGGATGTAGCCGTGGGAGCGGTAGTTGCGCTCCAGCTTGATCAGGTGGCGCACGTGGAAATCGCGCTGGAAGTCGTCCATGTTGCCCACATGGGCTCCGCGGAAGGCGTAGATGCTCTGGTCGTCGTCCCCCACCGCCAGCACCGCCGCGGGCTGCTGCTCGCCGGGGCCGGACAGCAGCTTGAGCCACTGGTACTGCAGGCGGTTGGTATCCTGGAACTCGTCGACCAGGATGTGGCGAAAGCGCTGGCGGTAGTGCGCGCGCACCTCGGGATGATCGCGCAGCACCTCGTAGCTGCGCAGCAGCAGCTCCGCGAAATCCACCACCCCCTCGCGTTCGCACTGCGCCTCGTAAGCCGCGTAGATCTCCGCGAACAGGCGGCTGTGCGCATCGTGGGTATCACAGTCGCGCGCGCGCATGCCGCGCTCCTTGCAGCCGTTGATGAACCACTGCACCTGCTTCGGCGGGGCGCGCTGGTCGTCCACGTTCATCGCCTTGAGCAGGCGCTTGAGCGAGGACAGCTGATCCTGGGTGTCCAGGATCTGGAAACTCTGCGGCAGCCCCGCGCTGCGCCAGTGCGCGCGCAGGAAGCGATTGCACAGTCCGTGGAAGGTGCCGATCCACATGCCGCGCAGCGGAATGGGCAACATCGCCGACAGGCGCGCCAGCATTTCCTTGGCGGCCTTGTTGGTGAAGGTGACCGCCAGGACCGAGGCGGGCGAGGCCTGGCCGGTGGAGATCAGCCAGGCGATGCGGGTGGTCAGCACACGCGTCTTGCCGCTTCCGGCGCCGGCCAGCACCAGCGCGCTGTCGGCGGGAAGGGTGACTGCGGCGAGCTGTTCGGGGTTGAGCCGTGCGAGCAGGTCGGACATGGGAGCATTGTAGGAGGGGCCGCGCCCGCGCCAGGGGCTGCCCGCCTACAATCCTGAGCTTTTGGCCTGCACGCGCCCGCCCGCGGCGGCGCGGGCCCGCCGTCACCCGCCCTGCCCATGACCGACCTCGCCAAGTCTTTCGAGCCCGCCGATATCGAAGCGCACTGGAGCGCACGCTGGGAACAGCTCGGCTGCTTCGATCCCACGCTGGACGCGAGCCGCGCGTCGTTCTCCATCCAGCTTCCCCCGCCCAACGTCACGGGCACGCTGCACATGGGCCACGCCTTCAACCACACGGTGATGGACACGCTCACGCGCTGGCACCGCATGCGCGGCCACAACAGCCTGTGGGTGCCCGGCACCGACCACGCCGGCATCGCCACGCAGATCGTGGTCGAGCGCCAGCTGCAGGCGGCCGGCCTGAGCCGCCACGAAATGGGCCGCCAGGCCTTCGTCGACCGCATCTGGGAATGGAAGCGCCATTCCGGCAGCACCATCGCGCGCCAGATGCGCCGCATGGGCGACTCGCTGTCGTGGAAGTACGAGTACTTCACGATGGACGACAAGCTCTCGCGCGTGGTCATGGACACCTTCGTGCGCCTGTACGAGCAGGGCCTGATCTACCGCGGCAAGCGCCTGGTCAACTGGGACCCCGTGCTGCGCAGCGCCGTCAGCGACCTCGAGGTGGAGAGCGCGGCCGAGGACGGCTCGCTGTGGCACCTTCGCTACGAGCTGGAAGACGGCAGCGGCGCGGTGGTGGTGGCCACCACGCGGCCCGAGACCCTGTTCGGCGACACGGCCGTCATGGTGCACCCCGAGGACGAGCGCTATGCGGCGCTGGTCGGCCGGCGCGTGCGCCTGCCGCTGAGCGGCCGGCTCATCCCCGTGATCGCCGACGCTGCGGTGGACCGCGAGTTCGGCACCGGGGTGGTGAAGGTCACCCCCGCGCATGACTTCAACGACTACCAGGTGGGCCAGCGCCACGCGCTGCCGATGATCTCGGTGATGGGGCTGGATGCGCGCATGAACGACCAGGTGCCCGAGCCCTGGCGCGGGCTGGACCGCTTCGAGGCCCGCAAGCGCGTGGTCGCGCAGCTGCAGGCCGACGGCGCGCTGGTGGACGTGAAAAAGCACCAGTCCATGATTCCGCGCTGCACCCGCACCGGCCAGGTGGTCGAGCCCATGCTCACCGACCAGTGGTTCGTGGCCACCACCAAGGCCGGCCCCGACGGGCGCAGCCTGGCCGACAAGGCGCTGGAAGCCGTGCGCAGCGGCCAGGTACGTTTCGTGCCCGAGAACTGGGTCAACACCTACGAGCAGTGGATGCGCAACATCCAGGACTGGTGCATCTCCCGCCAGCTCTGGTGGGGGCACCAGATCCCCGCATGGTGGGGCGAGGGCGGCGAGCTGTTCGTCGCACGCGACGAGGCCGAGGCTCAGGCCAAGGCGCTGGCCGCCGGCTACCACGGCCCCCTGCGCCGGGACGAGGACGTGCTCGACACCTGGTACTCCTCCGCGCTGGTGCCCTTTTCCACGCTGGGCTGGCCCGACGCCACGCGCGAGCTGGAGCTGTTCCTGCCGTCGTCGGTGCTGGTCACCGGCTACGACATCATCTTCTTCTGGGTGGCGCGCATGATCATGATGACCACCCATTTCACCGGCAAGGTGCCGTTCCGCGACGTGTACATCCACGGCCTGGTGCTCGACGCCCATGGCAAGAAGATGAGCAAGTCCGAGGGCAATGTGCTGGATCCGGTGGACCTGATCGACGGCGTGGCCCTGCAACCCCTGCTGGAAAAGCGTACCGCCGGGCTGCGCCGGCCGGAACTGGCGCCCCAGGTGCGCAAGGCCACCGAAAAGGAATTCCCCGAGGGCATTCCGGCTTTCGGCGCCGACGCGCTGCGCCTGACCTTCGCGTCGCTGGCCACGCTGGGGCGCAACATCAACTTCGACTCCAAGCGCTGCGAGGGCTACCGCAACTTCTGCAACAAGCTGTGGAACGCCACGCGCTTCGTGCTGATGCAGGTCGACGGTCTCGACGAGCACGAGCGCGGCATGGGCGATTGCTCGAAGGACTGCGGCCCCGAGGGCTACCTCGATTTCAGCGCCGCCGATCGCTGGATCGTCTCGCTGCTTCAGCGCACCGAGCAGGAAGTCGCGCAAGGCCTGGCCGACTACCGCCTCGACTTCGCGGCGCAGGCCATCTACCAGTTCGTCTGGAGCGAGTACTGCGACTGGTACCTGGAGATCGCCAAGGTGCAGATCGCGCAGGGCCGCCCCGCGCAGCAGCGCGGCGCCCGACGCACGCTGCTGCGCGTGCTCGAGACGGTGCTGCGCCTGGCCCACCCCATCATCCCCTTCATCACCGAGGAGCTGTGGCACAAGGTCGCCCCGCTGGCCGGGCGCGGCGGTGCCACGCTGAGCCTGGCCCCCTACCCCGAAGCCCAGCTCTCCAAGCTCGACCCCGATTCCGAGGCCGAGATCGCCGGTTTCAAGCAATTCGTCGATGCCTGCCGCAACCTGCGCGGCGAGCTCGGCGTCTCGCCCGCCCAGCGCCTGCCCCTGCTGGCCTGTGGGGACACCGCGCTGCTGCAGCGCCACGCGCCGGCGCTGCAGGCGCTGGCCCGCGTATCCGAGCTGCGTGTGTTCGCCACCCGCGAGGAGTGGGCTGCCGCGGTGCAGGCCGCGCCCACCGCGGTGGTCGGCGAAGCCAGCCTGGCGCTGTTCATCGAGGTGGACCGCGCCGCGGAGCGCGAGCGCCTGCAGCGCGAGGCCCAGCGCCTCGAGGCCGAAATCGCCAAGGCCCGGGCCAAGCTGGGCAACGCCTCCTTCGTCGAGCGCGCGCCCGCCGCCGTGGTGGAGCAGGAACAGCGCCGCGTGGCCGAGTTCGGTGCCACGCGGGACAAGGTGCTCGAACAACTCGCCCGCCTCGGCGGATCCTGAAACCTCAACTTCCAGGCGCGTCCCCATGCCCCAAGCCATCACCAAAGCCGTGTTCCCCGTAGCCGGGCTCGGAACCCGGTTCCTGCCCGCCACCAAGGCCACCCCGAAGGAGATGATGCCGGTGGTGGACAAGCCCCTGATCCAGTACGCGGTGGAGGAAGCCTACGCGGCCGGCATCACGGAAATGATCTTCGTCACCGGGCGCCACAAACGCGCCATCGAGGACCATTTCGACACCGCCTACGAACTCGAGAGCGAGCTGGCCGCCGCCAACAAGCAGGCCCTGCTCGACGTCGTGCGCAGCGTCAAGCCGGCCGACGTGCAATGCGTGTTCGTGCGCCAGCCGGTGGCCAACGGCCTGGGAGCCGCGGTGCTGTGCGCCGAGCGCCTGGTGGGCGACGAACCCTTCGCGGTGCTGCTGGCCGACGACCTGCTGGTGGGCCAGCCCCCGGTGATGGCGCAGATGGTCGACATCCACGCACGCCATGGCCGCAGCGTGATCGCCACCGAGGAAGTGCCGCGCGAGCACACACGGCGCTACGGCATCGTGCGCGGCCAGGAGATTCTGCCGGGGCTGACCTCGCTGGACGCCATCGTCGAGAAGCCCTCCCCCGAGGCCGCGCCCAGCACCCAGGGCGTGGTCGGGCGCTACGTGCTCAGCCCGCGGGTGTTCCATCACCTGCGCAACGTCGCCCCCGGCGCCGGCTCGGAGATCCAGCTCACCGACGGCATTGCCGCGCTGCTGGCCGAGGAAGCCGTCTACGCCTACCGCTACAGCGGCCGCCGCTACGACTGCGGCAGCAAGCAGGGATACCTCGAGGCCACCGTGCAGCTCGGCCTGGCGCACCCCGAGACCGGCGAGGCGCTGGCCGCCTACCTCAAGGGCCTGCAGCTGCCCTGAGCTCCCCGGCGGGCATCCCGCCCGCCTGCGCCGATCCCCACGGCGGATCGGGCTATTCAGGGCTTGCATCCCCACGCCAGCACGGAGATGCACGACGGGCCTAGTCTGGCGGCAACGCCCGGCCCGCCATGCCCGATCACCTGCACTTCCCGCTGCGCACCCTGCGCGACCCCGGTCCCCCGGTGGAGATCCGCTGCAGCTGCGACGACTTCTGGAGCGTGGCCCAGCAGCATGCCATGCTGCAGCTGTACGCCCGCATCGTCGTGCGCAGGCCCGGCGAGGTCGACCTGCGTCGGGAAAGCCACCGCATCATCCCCCCCGACCCGCTGCCCGATCCCTCCTGGCCGGAGCCCTGCGCCAAGGATGTCCACGGCCGCATCTTTCCCCTGGAGGCGCTGATCCGCGCCGACTACCTGCAACGCGTGGTGCGTTTTTCCAGCCGCGCGCTGCGCATCGCGGGCGCCTACGCCCGCATCTTCCTGGAAGACTTCGAGCACGGCGACACCCGCAAGCTCGGCCGCTTCTACTGGGCCGGCCTGGCCGCCTTCGCCTCCAAGCAGGTCGCCTTCACGCTGCGCCAGCACCTGGTGCAGACCTTCGCGCCCTTCACGCTCAACGCCCTGGGTCGCGGCAATCTGTGGCTGTACAACGATGCGCTGCCCTGGCATTACGCCTGGGCGCTGTGCCCGGAGTCCGTGCGCCTGTGCGCGGCCCGGCGACAGGCCCCCGACCTGCATCCCGTGGTGCTGGCCAACCTGCGCAAGCAGGAGTGGTCCGAGGAGGCCCTGGCCAACATTCCGTGGAATTTCGATGACCAGACCGGCCAGCTCGGACAGCCCATCGGGCAACTGCGCTGGGCGCCGCTGATGGGCAAGGCCCTCGACGCCTGGGAGGCACTCGATGCGCAGTCTCTTTCCGATGCGCAGACACTTCCCAAGAAGCGGGCGGCCCTGGCGCTCGAGCACCTGCAGGCCATGGCCCGCCACGAACAGGGCGAGGTGCTGCAAGGCTTCGTCTACGAGGACCTTCCCGTTCGGGCCAGCCTGTACACGGCGCGAACCCTGGAGCGGCACCTTGCGCTGTCCGAGCGCTACCTCGTGTTCAAGATCCAGCTCAGCTTCAGCGCCAAGGGCTATGTGGAGGACCCCGCCTGGCGCTCCGACGCGCCTCCAGGCATCCGGGTGGAGAACTACAAGGAACGCATGAAGTGGATTGGTAATGCTGCGAAACGATATCACTCGCTGATGAACGGCGCGTGTCGCGACCGCCTGTTGGCCGAACTGCGCATCCTGGCCGACCACGATGACTGACACGCGCCCCTCGCCCACCCGGCGGCGTCTGTGGATGGCCGGTGCCGCCGCCTGCGGCGCGGCCGCGCTGCCCGGCGCACTGCGCCTGGCGCGCCGCGCCTTCCTGCCCCTGTCCATCACCCAGCAAGCCATGGCTGACCTCCCCGCCACGATCGCCCTCGGCGACCCCCGATCCTTCGACTTGCACGCCCCCGGCGCGCGCATCGACCGCCAGCCCGTGGGCATGCACTTCTACGAACGCGACTGGCCCGTGAACGCGCTGGGCAGCGTGCGCTATCTGCAGGGCCCCCACAGCTTCGACATCCCCCGGGTATCGGGAGTCATGGGCTGCTCGGACCCCGAGGAACCCCAGGAAGGCGTCTACGACTGGCAGGTCCAGGCCTTCGCCATGGCCGGCGATCGGGTCGCGCACGAGCTGGCACGCGACCGTCTCTTCGCCCTGTTCCACGAGCTGCTTCGAGCGGGATGGCAACGGTGCATCCTGAGCTCAGAGCCGCGCCTGCTCGGCCACGACGCCCTGCGCTATTTCCTGCAGCAGGACCACACCTATTCCCTGGACCCGGCGCTGCCCCTCGATCTGCAGCAGTGGATGCGGATCAACCTGGACCTGCCCTGCTGGCAGTTCTGGGCCGACGGCGTGTACCTGAAGGTGCAGGTCATCGACGAGCCCGCGCTGCGCAATCCCCAGGGCGAGGGTGTCTACATGTTCTCCATCGACCTGCAAAGCGAGGCGGGGTATTTCCGGGAGTACTTCCGAAGCGTGGCCGACATGAAGCGCTGGAAGGAACTCCTTCCCGCCACGCTGCACGGCTACCGCCACCTGCGCCCCGCAAAGGAAGCCGAGCTGCGCGCCCAGGGCTACACCATCGATGAGCACTACCGCGACCCGCCCATCCTCGCGCTGGGCCAGACGGTCTGACCGGACAACTCCATGCCCATCCTGCCCGACCAGGCCGTTGCCGTCTCGCTGTCCAGTCCGACCATGCCGCTGTGGCGCGACGAGCCCGCATTGCGCCTGCTCGAACTCGAAGGAGAGGAAACCCTGGGCAAGTTGTTCTCCTACCGCGTGCTGGCCCGCGACCGGCGCTCTGCCTGGGTGGCCGCCCAGGGTGAGGACTTCAGGCCCCGCCCCGGCGAATCCGACCGGACCGACGCGACCGCGCTGCTCGGGCAAGCCCTTGGCGTGGGCATCGAACTCGAAGCAGGCGTGCGCAACCGCCTCGGCCCTCCAATGGCCCGCTGGCGCTGGATCAATGGCATCGTCACGGGCGTGCGCCACCTCGATGGCCAGGAGGGGGGACGCAAGGTCGAACTGCAGCTCGAGCCCTGGCTCGCGCTGGCGCGCCTGCGCAACCATTACCGCATCTTCCAGCAGCAGCGCATTCCGGACATCCTGCGCAGCGTCCTGAGCGCCTACCCCTGGCCGATGGAGCTGCGCTGCAGCGGTGACTACCCCGTGCTCGACTACCAGGTGCAGTACGGCGAAACCGACTTCGATTTTCTCGTTCGCCTGATGGCTCGCTGGGGCCTGAGCTATGGCTTCGAGCATGCCGACGCGGACCCCTGCCGCTGCACCAGCACCCCTGGACACACGCTGATCATCCAGGATTCCCAGGCCCCCCTGGAACCCCAGCCCTGTGCCGCCTACCGCAAGCTGCCGCTGCGCGCGCGCGGGGACGCCCAGGGGGAGCGCGACATGCCGGTGGTCCATGCCTTCGACACCTGTCTGCGCCTGCACGGCGACGAGACCGCCGCCTGGGACTACGACTTCCTCGCGCCGCGGCGCAGCCTGGGCAGCGAGGCCCGCACGCTGATTCCGCAGGACATTCCCTGTGCAAGCGGCCATCGTCTGCTGCACTGGCCGGCCGGATTCTACGCGGCGGGTCACGACGCGCATGTCTCGCTGCATCTGGCGCGCGTCCGCCAGCACCAGGCCGAACAAGCCAACTTCGTCGCGCAGGGCCACGGCACGCTGCGCGGACTGCGTCCGGGATACCGATTCGAAGTCAGCGGCCTTGCGCTGGCCTCGCAGAGCCAGCCACAACGGGTGACGTCCACGCGCCTGCGCCTTCGCTTCGCGGAGCACGGCTCCTACGCGGATGCGCCGGAGCCCGCCGAGGCCCAACCCGAAGCCCATTGCGAATTCCGCACCCAGTTCTGCCACCGCCCGGTACTCGCCGACGCTCCGCGCGACTTCGACGGCCAGCTTCGCAGGCCCCGCATCCACGGCGTGCAGACGGCCTGGGTGATCGGCCCACGGGGCCAGAGCATCCACACCGACCCGCATGGGCGCATCCGGCTGTGGTTCCCCTGGGACCGCAGCGCAACGAGCAAGCAGGACTGCAGTTGCTGGATTCGCGTGGCCAGCCCCGCCAGCGGCGGCGCGCAAGGCTACCAGGGAGTTCCCCGCATCGGCCAGGAGGTGATCGTCGCCTTCGAGCATGGCGACCCCGATCGCCCGCTGGTCCTGGGCTGCGTGAACGGGCCCGACAACCCCCCGAACTGGGAACTCCCTGGCCAGGCCGCGCTCAGCGGCTGGCGCAGCCGCGAGCTGTGGGAGAACCGGGGCAACTGGAGCACCGGACGCAGCAGCCAGCTGGTCTTCGACGACACCCACGGGCGCATCCAGGCCCAGCTGGCCTGCGACCACGCGCATGGCGCGCTGGCCATCGGGCGCATCACCCGCATCGCCGGTCAGGCCGGGCGCCAGGAAGCGCGTGGCGACGGCTTCGAGCTTCGCAGCGACGCCTTCGGCGCCGTCCGTGCCGCAGCCGGGCTCAGCCTGAGCACCGACCCCCGCTTCCACGGCGCCGGCCGCATCGACGACACGCAGGAATCGCGCGCCCGGCTGCTGCAGGCCGCGCAGCAGCAGCTTGTGCACGCGCGGGTGGCTCAGCAGGCGGGCCTGGAGGATGCCGGGCAGCAGCGCGACGTGGCGGCCAGCCTGGAGGCAGCCGGCAGCCGGCAAGCCCCGCCCCTGCCCCTGCCCGCGCCGGGCGAAGCCGACACGGTGGTGCCGATGCCCGCCGGGCCGGCGGACCTGAACCTCGGCGCCGCGGCATCGCTGCACGCCACCGCGCAAGGCCATGCGCATGTGGCCGCCGGGGAAAGCCTCAGCCTGAGCAGCGCGGCGCAGACCAGCCTCAGCGCGGGGGCCAGCCTGCTGGCCAGCGCCGCGCAAGGCATCCGCCTGTTCGCGTGGCGCGCCGGGCTGCGCCTCATGGCCTATGGCGGCGATGTGGACATCCGCTCACTGCGCCAGAACATCCGCATCTGGGCACGCCTGCAGCTGGAGGAATCCGCCGAACGCATCAGCATCCGGGCCGACAAGGAGCTGCTGCTTCAGGGCGGTCCCAGCGCACTGCGCCTGGACGACCAGGGGGTGCGCGTGCAGGCCGCGCAACTTCAGGTGCATGCCAGGCTGGATGTGCACTCCGAGCAGCCGGTGGGCGTGGGCAGTCGCGGCGCACCGGATCTGCAGGACTTCGGGCTGCAGGCCCGACTGGCCACTCCAGGCGCCTCGCACTGGGGCGGCCTGCACTATCGCCTGGTGCCCGAGCCCGGTGCTGCCGACGCGGCCATGGCCCTGGCGCACACCACCGCCGTGGGCGCCCAGGGCGCCCTGTCGCCCTGGCTGCACACAGCGCAGGAATCGCAATGGCGAGCCGAGCTGGACTTCGAGCCCTTGCGCGCAGACCCGCCAGGCGCCGCATCGCCGGGAGCCACGGCCTGAGCGTCCCGGCGCCGTGGCGTCCCAGGCGTCCCAGGCGTCACAGGCCCCGGATGTCCCGGGGCCCGCGCATCTCAGCGCCGGCGCAGCACGTGCGCGATCACACCGGCCTGCTCGGTCTGCGACACCAGCTCGTTGCCGGTCTGGCGCGCGAAGGCCTGGAAGTCGCGCATCGAGCCGTGATCGGTGGCCAGCACCCGCAGCAGCTGGCCGCTCTGCATGGCCGACAGGGCCTTCTTGGCCTTCAGGATGGGCAAGGGGCAGTTCATGCCGCGGGCGTCGACTTCCACGTCCACCTTGTCCAGCGCCGCGCTTTCCCCGCTCATCGCCAACCTCGTCCCTTGGGAACCTTCATGATGACAATTCTACGTCCCGTCACGCCGCTCACGCCGCCGGGAACACGCCCGTGCTGAGGTAGCGGTCCCCGCGATCGCAGACGATGAACACGATGGTCGCCTGGCTGACTTCCCGAGCCAGGCGCAAGGCGATCTCGCAGGCGCCGCCGGAGCTGATGCCGCAGAACAGGCCTTCCTCGCGCGCCAGACGCCGCGCCATGGCCTCGGCCGCCGCCTGGCTGACCGACTCCACGCGATCGACCCGCTCCGGCTGGTAGATCTTCGGCAGGTACTCCTGGGGCCATTTGCGGATGCCGGGGATGCGCGAGCCCTCCTCGGGCTGGGCGCCGACGATCTGCACCGCCGGGTTGCGCTCCTTCAGGTACAGGGACACCCCGGTGATGGTGCCGGTGGTTCCCATGGACGACACGAAGTGCGTGACCGTGCCGTCGGTGTCGCGCCAGATCTCCGGGCCCGTGGTCTCGTAGTGGGCGCGGGGGTTGTCGGGGTTGGCGAACTGGTCCAGCACCAGGCCCTTGCCCTCGCGCTGCATCTGGTCGGCCAGGTCGCGCGCGTATTCCATGCCCCCCGCCTTGGGGGTGAGGATCAGTTCGGCGCCGTAGGCGCGCATGGTCTGCGCGCGCTCCACCGAAAGGTCCTCGGGCATGATCAGCACCATCCGGAAACCCAGGATGGCCGCCGCCATCGCCAGCGCGATGCCGGTGTTGCCCGAGGTGGCTTCGATCAGCGTGTCCCCGGCACGAATGCTGCCGCGCTCAGCGGCGCGCCGGATCATCGACAGGGCCGGCCGGTCCTTCACCGAACCGGCCGGATTGTTGCCTTCGAGCTTGGCCAGCAGCACATTGCCGCGGCGCTCGTTGTCGGCGGCGCCGATGCGCTGCAGGCGCACCAGGGGCGTGGCGCCGATGGTCTGTTCCAGGGTCTTGTACGAGGGCATCGAATTTCTCCTTTCGACATTCTGGCACGCGCGCCCGATCCTCGCCGGGGCACCCGCAGGCTTCACCGCGGCAGATCAAGCGCCCGTCACGCGCAGGACCAGCCACACCAGGGGCGCACAGACCAGCAGGAAGGGCACGCTGATGCGGTGGAACTCCCCGAGATTGCCCCGGCCGCCCTCCAGGCGCAATGCGATCAGATTGGCCAGCGAACCCAGCGCCAGCCCGAAACCGCCGACGTCCACCGCCACGGCCAGGGGAATCGCCTGCCCCACCTGCGGCCACAGCAGCACCGTCGCCGGCACGTTGCTCAGCCCCTGCGACAGCAGGATCCCCCCGGCGTAGATCAGCGGCGGGCTGTGCCAGTCCAGGCGCAGCAGCCAGGCCTGCAGCGGCGCCCACTGGGCCAGGTGGCCCAGGCCCGCGAACATGGCCGCCAGGGTTCCCAGCAGGCCCCAGTCCACGCGTCGCAGGACCTCGCGCCAGGCCGCAACGAAGACCAGCAGCGCCAGCGCCGCCGCCAGGGCCGACCGATGCTCCTGCAGCAGCACCAGCACGCCCAGCAGCAGCAGCGCCGAAGTCCAGCCCAGCGCGGGTCGCAGGGGCGGGCCCTGCGTGGGCCCGGCCTTCCCGGTGGCCAGCGCGCGGGCCGGCACCAGCAACCACACGGTCAGCGCGAGCAGCGCCAGCATGGTCAGCGCGGCCGGGGCCATGCGCCCGACGAACTGCGCCATCGACAAGCCCGAGTGCTGCCACAGCAGCAGGTTCTGCGGGTTGCCCACGGGGCTGAGCGCCGAGCCGGCGTTCACGCCCATGGCCTCCAGGATCACCACCCTGCGCACGGGCAGGGTACTGCCGCGCCCCAGCGCCACCGTGAGCGGCACCAGCAGGAACAGGCTCACGTCATTGGTCAGCACCATGGACAGCAGCGCCGATCCCGCCACCAGCGCCAGCGCCAGCGTGCGCTGGCTGTGGGCCCGGCGCGCCAGCGCCTGCGCGGCGCGCTGCACGGCTCCGCTGGCACGGATGCCCTCGATGCTCAACAGCAGCGCCAGCAGCCCCAGCAGGGTGGGCAGCGCCAGCCAGGCGCGCCAGCGCGGCCAGGGCTGAGGGTCGAGCGCCTGCAGGGCCAGCGCGACGCCACCGAACACCAGCAGCAGGCGCTCGCGGCGAAGCGCCCTCCACCAGGCTGCCGCCCGGCCAGCGGCCTGCCTGGCGGGCCGCCGGCCCAGCGTGTCTGCCGCCTGCGTGTCTGCCGCCTGCGGGCCCGGGGCGCTGTCGCGGCGCTCAGGCGCCACCAACTCCACCGCCGTCGTCGTTGGACAGATCCAGCGCGGCCAGGCGCCAGTGGCGCATGGCCTGGTCCTCGCGCTCGATGCGCTCCTGCAGGCGCCCCAGCGCCGCGTGGATCTGCCCGCGCAGGCGGCGCTCATCGGGCTGGCACTGCTCCAGCGCGCGCTGCAGGTATTGCTGCGCCTTGCCCCACAGCTCCAGTTCGGCGCAGGCGCGCGCGGCCAGGAAACTGGCCTGGGCCTCCTGCGGCCAACGGTCCATCCAGGCCTCCGCCTGCGCGACGAAGGCGGCGTCGATGCCCCCCAGCATGCCGCGCAGGGCCGGCATCAGCGCGGCTGGCTCGGCCTGTGTCACTCGCAAGGCCTCCACCAGCAAGGCCCGGCCCTGCCCGGGCTCGCCGGCCTGGGCCAGGCCGCGCGCGGCGGCCACGGCGATCTGCGCATCGTGGCGCAGCGCCGGGTCGAAGGACTTCCAGATCGCGCGCAGGGCTTCGGCGTCGTGGTCGGCCTGGCGGATCAGGCCCAGCGCCGCACCGTGGATCATGGCCTGCGCGGCCGCCGGATGCAGCCCATGGTGCTTGCGCAAGGCGCCTGCCAGGCGCAGCACCTCCGCATGGTCGTGCAAGGCGCGCGCCGCGGCCAGGGACAGCCGCAGGGTCTGGGTACGGCGCTGCACGCCGCTGGACAGGCCGCGCAGGGCGCGCTGCGCGGCCTGCGCGTCGCGCGCCTCGATCTGCCACTGGGCCTGCAACAGCGAGCCGGTCTCGCGAGCCGCCTGCGGCAGGGCTTCCAGGTAGGCATCGCGGCGCTCGTAGGCCTGCACGGCCTGCGCCGCCTGCGCCGCGGTGAGCAGGGCGCCCGGGCGGAAGGCCTCCACCTCGGCGGCGCGCGCCGCCGCGCGCTCGGCCCGCCGGAACCGCCCCCCCAGATGATGCAGCAGCGACTCGTGCAGCGCCGCCGCCGCCACCTGCACCCTGCGGCGCGAGCGGAACTGGGCCGCCGCGCGCGGCAACCCCAGCAGCAGGCTCAGTGCGCGCACGGCCGCGTACAGCAGCGCGAAACTCAGCAGCAGCACCAGCACCGCCAGGTTCAGCGACACGTCGATGCGATACGGCGGCAGCAGAATGGCCACGTTGCCGGGGCGCCCGCTGGCAGCCATGGCCAGAAGCGCCGCGCCCAGCGCCAGGGTGATCAGCCAGGCCAGCCAGCGCATCAGTCGCTCCCCAGGCCGATGTTGGCCAGCACCAGCAGGGATTGCAGGTTGGCCGCGGGCTGCGCGGTCAGGTCCACCTGCGCGATCTGCGCCGCCAGGGCGCGCGCCATCTGGGTGCGCGGCTGGCGCTGGTTGAACTGGGTCTGCAGCACGCGCTGGATGTCCTGCATGTCGGACTTGAAACCCACGGCGTTGCGCGACAGCAGGTCCAGCCGGGCGTTGAGCACGCGCAGCTTGAGGTTGGCACGCAGGAACTCATGCTGGGTGGGCGAGGCCAGCAAGGCGTCGGGATGATCCACGCGCGTGATGCTCACCAGGCCGCGCGCCTGGCGCCAGGCGTCGGCACCCACGCGCTGCAACCAGCCACGCCACCCCCCGGCCGCGGCCTGCGACGCGACGGGCGCGGGCGCCGAGGCGCCTTGCATCGGCGCGGCCGAGCCCAGGGCCTGCAAGCGGTCGATCATCGCCGCGAGCTGGTCCAGGCGCTGCGCGGCCACCGGCACATCCGGGACCACGGCAGCCTTCAGCCGCGCCAGGTCCGCCCGCACGGCGTGGGCCACCAGCGCTGCGCGCGGACTGTCCACGCGCTGCAGGCGCTGCAGGCTGGACTGCAGGGTGGCGATCAGCGGCTGCAGCGTACCGGTGAGCTCGGCCTGCTGCTGCGCCAGGGAGATGAGCTCCGCGGTCTGCCCCAGGAAGGCATCATCGCGGGTCTTGGCCAGGTCCTGCACCAGTTGCTGGAGGGCCGCGCGCTGGGCCGCGAGATCCTGCTCGCGAGATTGCAGCACCGCGATCTTCGCCGCCAGCTCGCGCGTGGCCTGCACGTTCTGCGTGGCGATGGTGCGGGCTTCGATGGAATGGGTCTGCGCCTGCTGCAGGCGCTGGGCGATCTCCGCCTGGGTCGCGTACAGGCGCTGGTTCAGCCACCAGGCCACCAGGCCCACCAGCACCAGCAGGCCCAGCACGGCCAGCCACAGGGCCCCACCGCCACGGCGCCCACCGGCACCGGCCGGCGGCGCAGGAGCAGGCACGTAGCTGCCGCCGGACATGCCCGGCGCGGGTGCAGCTGCGGGAGCCGGCGCTGCCGGGGGCGGCGCCGACGGAGTCTCGTCGGGTACGGTGGGCTCGGACATGGCGTCGATTCTAGTGTCCTGGCCGCCTCGTCACCGTCATGTCGCCGGGCCGTCCTGGGCAGCAGCCAGGGCCCGCAGCAGCGACTCGGCACGGAACTCCACCACGTCCACGCGCCCGAAACCAGCCTTGCGCGCGGCCTCGCCCACCCGCGGGTGATGCACCAGCGCGCGCTGCGCGGCCAGCTCGCGCCTCGGGTCCATGCCGGCCGCGCGCAGCATCGCGCACAGGTTGTGCAGCGAGGAGACAGCGCCGATCTGCCAGGCCGCGCGCAGTTCCAGCAAGGCGCGCAGCCGCTCCAGCGCGTCGGCATCGGCAGGAGGTGCCACGCGCCGGTACAGCTCCACCACCTGCACCTGGGCCCCGGCGGCCTGCAGCGTGGCTGCCAGCCAGTCGCGCCCGCCGTCGCCCCGCAGGATCAACACCCTCGCGCCCTGCCATGCGCCGCGCAAGGCCTGCAATTCCTGCCACAAGGCTTCGGAATCGGCCCCGGCCTGCTGCGCGCACAGCAGGCGCAGCAGGCGCGGATCCTCGCCGCGCTCGCGCAGTCCGCGCTCGAAGGCCTCGCGGCTCGCCCGCCCGATCAGGCCCACCGCGCAGGAGGCGGGCCAGGGCCTTTCGCGCAGGCGCAGCAAGGCCTGCACCGCAGACGGGCTGACCGGAACGGCCAGGTGGAAGCCCTCCAGCTCCCGCACCGCGCGCTGCGCGGGCAGCGGATCGGCCGCCGGCAGCAGGTGGATCAGCGCGAACGCATGCACCTGCACTCCGGCCGCGGCGAGTTCGCGCTCCAGCGTCGAAGCCTCGCCGTCGGCCTGCGGGTCGCGCGCGCGCGTCGCCACGAAATGCAGTGCGTGCATGGCACGGCCCGGGAGCGCGGGGCTGGCTTGCATGGCTGGCGGCATGGCTGGCGTGCGGGCCGGCGCCGGCTCAAGCCGCCTGCAGGCGCTCCAGCAGGGCTTGCGCGCCCTGCTCCATCAGCTGCCGCGCAGCGGCGCGCCCCAGATCCTCGGCCTGCGAGGCATCCGCGACCGCCGCGCGCACTTCCACGCGCAACACCTGCGAAGCGTCGGGCATGCCCAGCACGGCGCGCAGGAACAACTCGCCCGCCCCCAGGCCCCAGCGCGCATGCGCACCCAGCGGCGTGCTGCAACTGCCGCCCAGCGCGCGCGCCAGCGCCCGCTCGGCCAGCGCGGCCAGCGCCGTGGGCTGATGCTGCAGGGCCTGCAGGCGCGTGGCCAGCGCAGGCTCGCCGCTGCGAATCTCCAGGCCCAGCGCGGCCTGCCCCGGCGCCGGAAGCATCTGCTCGGTCTCGATGTAGCCGCGAATGCGCTCGCCCATCCCCAGGCGCAGCAGGCCCGCCGCTGCCAGCACGATGCCGTCGTACTGGCCCTCGTCGAGCTTGCGCAGACGGGTGTCGAGGTTGCCGCGCAGCGCGCGCACCTGAAGGTCCGGGCGCAACGCGCGGATCTGCATTTCACGCCGCAGGCTGGAGGTCCCCACCACCGCGCCGTGCGGCAGCTCCAGGAAGGAGGGCGCGCGGGTCGATACCCAGGCATCGCGCGGGTCCTCCCGCTCGAGGATCGCGCACAACTCGAAGCCCTCGGGCAGCTGCATGGGCACGTCCTTGAGCGAATGCACCGCCAGGTCGGCCCGGCGCTCCTGCATGGCCGTCTCGAGTTCCTTGACGAACAGTCCCTTGCCGCCGACCTTGGACAGAGCGCGGTCGAGGATCTGGTCGCCGCGGGTGGTCATGGGAAGGATGCGCACATCCAGCCCGGGGTCGAGCGCGCCCAGGCGAGCACGCACATGCTCGGCCTGCCACAAGGCCAGGCGGCTCTCGCGCGACGCGATGACCAGGCCCGCGCCGCGGGCTTCGGAGGAAGGAGTGAGGGCTTCGGACATGCGCGCGATCCTAGCAGCGCGGCCCTCTCGGGCAGGCCAGATGGTTCCGCCTGGCGGTCTCGCTGCTAGCATCCGGGGGTCCGACCGGCGGCGCCGGTCCGGGCACTCCCCCCTTCGTCCACCCGCGCCCGCCAACGCGGACGCCGCCCTGCCCGCCCGACCTCCATGCCCGCCAAGCCGCCCGTGCCCGACGATACCGCCCTGTTCGACGACATCCGCCTGCTCGGCCGCATGCTGGGCGAGGTGATCCGGGAACAGGAGGGGCAGTCGATGTTCGACACCGTCGAGCAGGTGCGCCAGCTGGCCGTGCGCTTCCACCGCGAGGGCGACGCCCGGCAGCGCCGCATGCTGGGCCGGCTGCTCGAAGGCCTCTCACGCGACCAGGCGGTCAGCGTGATCCGCGCCTTCAGCTATTTTTCCATTCTCGCCAATCTCGCCGAGGACCGCCACGTGCTGCGCCGGCGCCAGGCCCATGAACTGGCCAGCGACCGGCCCCAGCCCGGCAGCGTGCGTGCGGCCCTGGACAAGCTGCGCCGCGCCGAGGTGTCGCCCGAGCAGCTCGAGGAATTCTTCGCCCGTTCCCTGATCGCGCCGGTACTCACCGCGCACCCCACCGAGGTGCAGCGCAAGAGCCTGCTGGACGCCGAACGCGAGATCGCGCGCCTGCTCGCGCAGCGCGACGCGCCCATGGCGCCGCGGCGCCGCCGCCAGCTGGACGCCGAGCTGCAGGCCCGCATCACCCAGATCTGGCAGACCCGCCTGCTTCGCTACACCAAGCTGCGCGTGTCCGACGAGATCAAGAACGCGCTGTCCTACTACAACAGCACCTTCTTCCAGGAAGTGCCGCGCCTGTACCTGGACCTGGAGCAGGACCTGGACGAACTGTTTCCCCGCGCGGACGGCAAGCCCTGGCGCCTGCCCTCCTTCTTCCGCATGGGACACTGGATCGGAGGCGACCGGGACGGCAACCCCTTTGTCACCGCCGAGACCCTGCAATACGCGCTGCGCCTGCAGGCGCGCACCGCGTTGACCCATTATCTGGACCAGGTGCATGCCCTGGGATCGGAACTTTCGGTTTCGCTGATGCTGGCCAGCGCCAGCCCGCAGCTGCTGGCGCTGGCCGAGGCTTCGCCGGACGCCAGCGAGCACCGACGCGACGAGCCCTATCGCCGCGCGCTCATCGGCGTGTACGCCCGCCTGGCCGCCACCCTGCGCAAGCTGGGCGGCACCCAGGCCTTGCGCCACGAGATCGGCCCCGCCGAGCCCTATCCCGACGCCGAGGCGCTGGCCACCGACCTGCGCATCGTGCGCGACTCGCTGCAGGCCCATCATGCCCAGGCACTGGCCGGCATGCGCCTTGCGCCGCTGCTGCGCGCCGTGGAGGTGTTCGGATTCCACCTGGCCACCCTGGACCTGCGCCAGAGCTCGGACAAGCACGAGGCCGTGCTGGCCGAGCTGCTGCAGCGCGCGCAGCTCTGCCACGACTATTCCGGTCTCGACGAGGCGGCCCGCATCGAGCTGCTGCTGCGCATGCTGCGCGACCCGCGCCCGTTGCGCGTGCCCGACGCGCAGTACTCCGATCTCACGGTCTCCGAGCTCGCCGTGTTCGAGGCTGCCCGCGCGGCGCGGCGCAGCCTGGGCGAGCAGGCCGTGCGCCAGGCCATCATCTCCCACACGGAAAGCGTCAGCGACCTGCTGGAAGTGCTGTTGCTGCAAAAGGAATGCGGGCTGCTGCACGGCACCCTGGGAGCCGCGGGGGCGCAGGTCGAGCTGATCGTGGTGCCGCTGTTCGAGACCATCGCCGACCTGCGCAACGCCCCGCAGATCATGCAGGGGCTGTACGAGTTGCCGGGCATTGCCGAGCTGGTGTCGGCCTCGGGCTCGCTGCAGGAGATCATGCTCGGCTACTCCGACAGCAACAAGGATGGCGGCTACCTGACCTCGAACTGGGAACTGCACAAGGCCTCGGTGGCCCTGGCCGAGCTGTTCGCGCGACTCGGCGAGCACCACGGCATCCGCATGCGCCTGTTCCACGGACGTGGCGGCAGCGTGGGCCGCGGCGGTGGCCCCAGCTACGAGGCCATCCTCGCCCAGCCGGCCGGCACCGTGGGCGGCAGCATCCGGCTCACCGAGCAGGGAGAGGTGATCTCCAGCAAGTACGCCAATGCCGACATCGGTCGCCGCAACCTGGAGACCCTGGTGGCCGCGACCCTCGAGGCCACGCTGCTGAGCGCGCGCCAGCCGGCGCCAGGGACCAGCCGGCGCGGCACCCGCGTGGCCGCGCCGCAGAGCTTCCGCGAGGCGGCCGCCCAGTTGTCGCAATCGGCCATGCATGCCTACCGCGAGCTGGTCTACAGCGACCCCTCCTTCGCCCAGTACTTCTACGCAGCCACGCCCATCCGCGAGATCGCGGGGCTGAACATCGGCAGCCGCCCGGCCTCGCGCAAGCCCAGCACCGAGCTCGGCGACCTGCGCGCCATTCCCTGGAGCTTCTCCTGGGGCCAGTGCCGGGTCGCCCTTCCGGGCTGGTACGGATTCGGATCGGCCGTTCGGGCCTTTGTCGAGCAACGCGGCGACGAAGGTGCCGAGCTGCTGGCGCGCATGCACCGGCAGTGGCCGTTCTTCCAGGCCCTGCTGTCCAACCTGGACATGGTGCTTTCCAAGACCGACCTGGCCGTGGCCTCGAACTACGCCCAGCTCGTGGGCGACACGGCGCTGCGCCGCCGGGTGTACCGTTCCATCGAGCAGGAGTGGCAGCGCAGCGTGCAGGCGCTGCGCGACATCACCGGCTGGTCGCAGTTCCTGCAGACCAACCCCACGCTGGCCCGCTCGATCCGCGCGCGCTTCCCCTACATCGATCCGCTGAACCACCTGCAGGTCGAGCTGCTGCGCCGCTTCCGCGAGGGCCAGACCGACGAGCGCACCATCCGCGGCATCCACCTGAGCATCAACGGCATCGCGGCGGGTTTGCGCAACACCGGCTGAG
>JAKBBP010000060.1 GCA_021808445.1 Pseudomonadota bacterium | reverse complement strand
TCGCGAAGGGTGCGCGCCAGCTCGACCTCCACGAGGGAGATCAGGTGGCGGTAGCGCTGGGCCAGCGAGGGTTCGGCCACCACGAAGGTGTCCAGCGCGTGTCCGGCCCGTGTCGTGTGCACCTTGGCGTCCAGGATGCTGAAGTTGTGGCTGTCGAAAAACCCGCAGATGCGAGCGAACAGATCGGGCTGATCGGCCCAGTACACCAGCACCTGCAGGCCTTCGCCGTGCGGGGCCAGGCGACAGCTGACCACGCTGCCGTCGCCGGCGCCGCGTCGCAGCAGTTCGCGTGTGTGCCAGGCCACGTCGGCCGGATCGTGCCGCAGGAAGTAGCTCGAATCCAGCGTGTCCCACAGCCGGGCCGAGGCCTGTTCGTCCAGGCCGTACAGGTTCAGCAGGCGTCGGGCCTCGGCCCGGCGCTGTTCGATCTCGGCCTGGGGATTGGGCGCCTGGCCTCCCAGCACCCGCAGCGTGGCGCGGTACAGGTCCTCGAGCAGCTTGGCCTTCCAGCCGTTCCACACCTTGGGACTGGTCCCGCGGATGTCCGCCACCGTCAGCAGATACAGCGCGGTGAGCAGCGGCGCATGGCCGACCTGGGAGGCGAAGCGCAGCACGACCTCAGGGTCGCTGAGGTCTTCCTTCTGCGCCACGCGGGACATGGTCAGGTGGTGCGCGACCAGCTGGGCGACGAATTCCGTGTCCTCGCGGCTCATGCCGTGCGCGCGGGCGAAGGATCGCAGCTCCTGCGCGCCGAGCTGCGAATGGTCCCCCCCGCGTCCCTTGGCGATGTCGTGGAACAGCGCGGCCAGCACCAGGCGCCAGGGCTTTTCCAGGCTGGCGGCCAGCTGGGCGCAGAAGGGGTATTCGTGGGCATGCTCCAGGATGAAAAAGCGCCGCACGTTGCGCACCACCATCAGCGTGTGCTGGTCCACCGTGTAGACGTGGAACAGATCGTGCTGCATGCGCCCGACGATGCGCCGGAACGCGGGCAGGTAGCGCCCCAGCACGCTGGTGCGGTTCATCAGGCGCAGCGCGTGGGTGATGCCGCTGGGCGAGCGCAGGATGCGCATGAAGGCCGCGCGGCTGCGCGGATGGGCACGAAAGCGCGCGTCCATGCTCTCGCGCGCGTGGTAGAGCGCGCGCAGCGTCGGCGCGGTCAGGCCGCGAATGCCCGGCGCCAGCGTGAAGGCGACGAAGGTCTCGAGGATGGCTGGCGGGTCCCGCTCGTACAGGCCTGGGTCGGCGGGCTCCAGGCGACCGTCCTTGTCCAGGAACATGCCGTCGACCACGCCCTCGACGCCGGTGATGGGGCGCCCGCTCTGCGCGGCCAGTTCCGGCCACAGCCTGCCCTCGATGGTCAGCAGCACGATCTGGTTGAGCTGTTCCACCGCCTTGGCGGCCCAGTAGTACTGTTGCATCAGCACTTCGCCCGCACGTTTGGTGGCCTCGGGCTGCAGGCCCAGCGAGCCCGCGACGGCCGTCTGCAGATCGAAGACCAGGCGGTCCTCGCGGCGGCCGGCGGCCAGGTGCAGGTGGGCGCGGATGCGCTTGAGCACCCGTTCATTGGCCTGGATCTTGCGCGCTTCGTAGGGACTGAGCACGCCACCGGCCAGCAACTGCCCCCAGCTGCAGCCCAGGCCCGCCGCGCGTGCCACCCACAGCAGGATCTGCAGGTCGCGCAGGCCGCCGGGGCTCTCCTTGCAGTTGGGCTCCAGCGCGTACGGCGTGTTCTCGAACTTGGCGTGGCGCTGGCGCATTTCCAGCAGCTTGGCCTGGAAGAACACGCGCGGGTCCAGCCCCGCGCTCCATTGGGCGCGGAAGCGACGCAGCAGCGCGGCATTGCCGCACAGGGCGCGTGCCTCGAGCAGCGAGGTCTGCACCGTCAGGTCGCCGGCCGACTCCTCCACGCAGGCCTGCACGGTGCGCACGCTGGGGCCGATTTCCAGTCCCGCGTCCCAGCAGGCCGCCACGAAACGCTCTGCGGCAGCCTGCGTGGCCGCGTCGGGGGCATCAGGCAGAAGCACCAGCACGTCGATGTCCGAGCCGGGAAACAGCTCCGCGCGGCCGAAGCCGCCCACGGCCAGCAGCGCGGCCGTCTCGGGCATGCGTGCCAGCGCCCATACGTCGCGCAGCGCCTGCTCGGCGCCGCGGCACAGGCCGCGCAGCAGGTGGGTCAGGCGCCCGGGGTGAGCCCGAAAATCCTCGATGCAGTGCTGGCGCGTGGCGCGCCAGGCGCCGCGGATACGGGCCGCCTCGCCGCCCAGGCTCGCCGGGGCGGTCGCGTCGGTCGCGGTCGCGGCGGTGTCCACGCCGGTTCAGGCGGCCTGCGCGGCGCCGACGAAGGCCGGAGGCGCCGGCGTGCCGGCGGAAACCGTGAGCACCTCGTAGCCGGTGGGGGTGACCAGCACCATGTGTTCCCATTGCGCCGACAGCGAGCGGTCCTTGGTGACGATGGTCCAGCCGTCGGGCATTTCACGGATCTCGCGGCGCCCGGCGTTGATCATCGGCTCGATGGTGAACACCATGCCAGGGCGCAGCTCGTCGAGGGTGCCCGGCCTGCCATAGTGCAGGACCTGGGGATCCTCGTGGAACTTGCGACCGATACCGTGACCGCAGAATTCCCGCACCACGCTGTAGCCGGCGGCCTCGGCGAAGGTCTGGATGGCGTGGCCGATGTCGCCCAGGTGGGCTCCGGGACGCACCTGCGTGATGCCATGCCACATGGCCTCGTAGGTGATGCGGCACAGGCGCTCCACATGCGGCGCCACCTTGCCGATCAGGAACATGCGGCTGGTATCGCCGTGCCAGCCGTTCTTGATCACCGTGACGTCGATGTTGACGATGTCTCCGTCCTTCAGCGCCCGGTCGTTCGGGATGCCGTGGCAGACCACGTGGTTGACCGAGGTGCAGATCGACGCCGGGTAGGGCGTGTAGCCGGGCGGGGCGTAGTTCAGCGGAGCCGGAATGCCCCCCTGCACCTTGACGGTGTATTCATGCGCCAGCCGGTCGATCTCCCGGGTGGTGATCCCGGGCTGGACGAAGGGCGTGAGGTAGTCGAGCAATTCGGCACCCAGGCGCGCCGCGATGCGCAGCTCGGCCAGGTCCTGCTCGGTTTTGATGGAAATACTCATGTTTCGCATTATCTCACCCGCGGCCCTCGCGCGTGCGCGTGGGCGTGGGCACCCTACAATGCGCCTGCGCTGCTTCGGCCCGCGTTGCCCCGTCCGTCCGAGCTGCGCTCGGAAATGCGCCCGGAGATGGGCCCGGGCACCCGGGCCGGACCGACGGCGCCGCCGATCCGCCGCTACGCGAGTTCCCGCCTTGTCCACTCCCACCGACTCCTCCGCCTCCACCCCCGGCTCCATCTCCGGCTCCAGCGCTCGCGACCCGTCCCGCGCCGGCGAGCGCCCTCCCATCGTCGAATTCGAAGGCGGTGTCGCGCTGTCGGCCTTCCGCCTGCGCGCGCTGTTGCAGCGCCTGCGCGAATCCTGCCCGGCCGAAGCCGCCGGCATCGCGGCGCTGCATGCCCGCCAGGTGCATTTCGTGGCCACCGAGGAGCCGGCCGACGCCCCCTTGCGCGCCCGCCTGGCCGAACTGCTGCGCTATGGCAGCCCCTACACCGGTCCGCAGGAAGGGCCGTCGCTGCTGGTGGTGCCGCGCCTGGGCACCATTTCCCCCTGGGCCAGCAAGGCGACCGAGATCGCCCGGCACTGCGGCGCCGAGGTTCGACGCATCGAGCGCGGGGTGGAATTCCGCTTCGAGCTGTCCCGGCGTGCCAGCGTGCCGGACGCGCAGCAATTGCTTGCGCTCTCGCGCGTGCTGCACGACCGCATGACCGAGAGCGTCGCACTGTCGCGTGCCGAGGCGCATCGCCTGTTCGACGACCTGCAGCCGCAGCCCCTGCGCAGCGTGGACGTGCTGGGCCAGGGGCGCGAGGCGCTGGCGCGCGCCAACGTCGAGCAGGGCCTGGCCTTGTCGGACGACGAGATCGACTACCTGGTGCAGGCCTTCGCCGGGCAGTTGCGGCGCAACCCCACCGACGTCGAGCTGTTGATGTTCGCGCAGGCCAACAGCGAGCATTGCCGCCACAAGATCTTCAACGCCCGGTTCATCATCGACGGGCGCGAGCAGGAGCACACCCTGTTCGGCATGATCCGCAACACCCATGCCGCCAACCCCCAGGGCACCGTGGTGGCCTACTCGGACAATGCCGCGGTCATGGAAGGCGGCACGGTGCAGCGCTGGCAGCCGCAGGGCGCCGACCACCGCTACGTGGCCGAGCCTGCGCTGGTGCATACCCTGATGAAGGTGGAGACCCACAACCATCCCACGGCCATTTCTCCCTTCCCGGGCGCCGCCACCGGTGCCGGCGGGGAGATCCGCGACGAGGGCGCCACAGGGCGCGGCGGGCGTCCCAAGGCGGGACTGAGCGGCTTCCACGTGTCCAGCCTGCGCCTGGATCCCGCGCGGCCGGAGCCCTGGGAGGGCGAGGACGTGGGACGCCCCGGCCACCTGGCCAGCCCGCTGCAGATCATGATCGACGGCCCGATCGGCGCGGCGGCTTTCAACAACGAATTCGGCCGGCCCAACCTGTGCGGGGTGTTCCGTGTGTTCGAGCAGGCGGCCGGCGAGCGCCGATGGGGCTACCACAAGCCCATCATGATCGCCGGGGGCGTGGGGGAGATCGCCGACGCCCATACCCACAAGGTCGAATTTCCGGCCGGCACGCTGCTGCTGCAGCTCGGCGGCCCGGGCATGCGCATCGGCGTGGGGGGCGGCGCAGCTTCCAGCCTGGCCACCGGCACCAATGCCGAGCACCTGGACTTCGACTCGGTGCAGCGCGGCAATCCCGAGATGCAGCGCCGCGCGCAGGAGGTCATCGAGGCTTGTCGCGCCCTGGGCGCGGCCAACCCGATCCTGGCCATCCACGACGTGGGGGCCGGCGGGCTGTCGAATGCGCTGCCCGAGCTGGTCGACGGGGCGGGCCTGGGGGCCGCGCTGGAGCTGCGCGACGTGCCGGTCGAGGAAAGCGGCATGAGTCCGCGCGAGATCTGGTGCAACGAAAGCCAGGAGCGCTACGTGCTCGCCATCGCCCCCGAGGCGCTGGAGGAGTTTGCCGCACTGTGCGAGCGCGAACGCTGCCCCTTCGCCGTCCTGGGCCGCGCGCAGGATCGCGCGTTGCTGCAGATGACCGACCGCCTGCTGGGCCAGCCCCCGGTGGACATGCCCATGTCGGTGCTGCTGGGCAAGCCCCCGCGCATGGTGCGCGACGTGCGCAGCCAGGAGCTGCGCCTGCCGGGCATCGACCTCACCGGCGTGGAACTGGAATGGGCCGCGCGCACCGTGCTGCGCCACCCCAGCGTGGCCAGCAAGCGTTTCCTGATCAGCATCGGAGACCGCACCGTCGGGGGCCTGTCGCACCGCGATCCCATGGTCGGGCCGTGGCAGGTGCCGGTGGCCGATTGCGCGATCACCCTGGCGGACTACGCCGGCACGCGCGGCGAGGCCATGGCCATGGGCGAGCGCACGCCGCTGGCGGTGGCCGACGCGGCCGCCAGCGGCCGCATGGCCGTGGCCGAGGCCCTGACCAATCTTCTGGCCGCGCCGCTGTCCTCGCTGGGGCAGGTCAAACTGTCCTGCAACTGGATGGCCGCCTGCGGCCAGCCGGGCCAGGACGCGGCACTGTACGAAACCGTGCGTGCGGTGGCCATGGAACTGTGCCCGAGCCTGGGCATTGCCGTGCCGGTGGGCAAGGACTCTCTGTCCATGCATACGCGCTGGCAGGCCGATGGCGCCGAGCGCTCGGTGAGCTCGCCGGTGTCGCTGCTGGTTTCGGCCTTCGCCGTGCTGGAGGACGTGCGCGGGGCCTGGACCCCGCAGCTGCGCGTGGACCAGGGCGCGAGCGTGCTGCTGCTCATCGATCTGGGTCACGGGCGTCAGCGCATGGGAGGCAGCATCCTGGCGCAGGCGCTGGGGCAGGCGGTGCAGCCCGTGCCCGACCTGGACGATGCGCAGGACCTTGTGCGCCTGTGCGCCGCGCTGGACGCCCTGCGCCGGCAGGAGATGGTGCTGGCCTACCACGATCGCAGCGACGGCGGCCTGTGGGCGGCCGTCTGTGAAATGGCCTTCGCGGGCCGCGCCGGGCTGGCGCTGAACCTGGACATGCCCATCGCGGCCGCCGAGGCCCTGCCCGACGAGGGCGACGCGAAGAACTGGGCGCAGCAGGTGGCCGAGCGGCGCAACGACCTGGCGCTGCGGGTGCTGTTCAACGAGGAGCCCGGCGTGGTGCTCCAGCTGCGCCTGGACAAGCGCGATGAGGCCATGCGCATCCTGCGGGCGCACGGGCTGTCGGCCTGCAGCCATGTGGTGGGCCAGGTCGGCCCTGGCGACACCCTGGAGGTGTGGCGCGATTCGCGCCGCATCCTGCAGATGCCGCGTGCCGAGTTGATGCGCGAGTGGGACCATGTCTCGCATGGCATTGCGCGCCTGCGGGACAACCCGGAATGCGCTGATTCGGAACACGCGCTGGCCTGTGGGGACGATCCGGGCCTGCACGCCGAGCTGCGCTTCGACATGGCCGAGGACGTGGCCGCGCCCTACGTGCGTGCGGGGACGGGTCCGCGCGTGGCGATCCTGCGCGAGCAGGGCGTGAACTCGCAGCGCGAGATGGCCTGGGCCATGGACCGCGCGGGTTTCGCCGCGCACGACGTGCACATGAGCGACCTCATCGCCGGGCGCGTGGACCTGCGCTCCTTCCGGGGCCTGGTCGCCTGCGGCGGCTTCAGCTACGGCGATGTGCTGGGCGCGGGCGAGGGCTGGGCGCGGACCATCCGTTTCAACCCCGCGCTGGAGCAGGCCTTCGCCGAGTTCTTCGGGCGTGGCGACACCTTCGCGCTGGGCGTGTGCAACGGCTGCCAGATGCTGGCGGCGCTGGCACCGATGATTCCCGGTGCCCAGGCCTGGCCGCGCTTCACCCGCAACCGCTCGGAGCAGTACGAGGCGCGCCTGGCGATGGTCGAGGTGCTGCCGTCGCCGTCCCTGTTCTTCAGCGGCATGGCCGGCAGCCGCATGCCCATCGTGGTGGCGCATGGCGAGGGCTACGCGGACTTCTCGCAGCAGGGCGATGCGACCCGGGTCGACGCGGCGCTGCGTTTCGTCGATGGCCATGGACGCCCGACCGAGGCCTATCCCCTGAACCCGAACGGCAGCGCGGGCGGACTGACCGGGGTGACCACCGCGGACGGGCGCTTCACCGCGCTGATGCCTCACCCGGAGCGCGTGCATCGCGGCCTGCAGTTCAGCTGGGCGCCGGGCGAATGGGGCGATGCCTCGCCGTGGGCGCGCATGTTCGGCAATGCGCGGGCCTGGTGTGCCTGAGCCCGATCATCTCCCGGCTCCGACCCGCGCGCCGCGGCTGGGGGGGCTCGACAGCCTGCGCGGAGTGGCCATCGTGTGGATGGTGTCCTTCCACTTCAGTTTCGACCTGAACTGGTTCGGCTACATCCACACGGACTTCTACTCCAACCCGCTGTGGCTGTGGCAGCGCGTGTGCATCGTCAGCCTGTTCCTGCTCAGTTCCGGCCTGAGCCAGGCGGTGGGCGACGCCCGCGCGCGCAGCGAGGCCGCCTTCTGGAAGCGCTGGACCCAGATCTTCGCGGCGGGCCTGCTGGTGGTGGCCGGGAGCTGGCTGGCATTTCCGGAAAGTTTCATCTACTTCGGCATCCTGCAGGGCGTGGCGGGCATGTTGCTGGTGCATCAGTTGCTGGGCCGTCGCCTGGGCGCCTGGGTGCTGCTCCTGGTACCGCTGGCCCTCGCGGCGCCGCATCTGTTCGCCTCCGCGCGATTCAACCCGCCCTGGTGGAACTGGACCGGACTGATCACCCGCAAGCCCATCACCGAGGACTACGTGCCGCTGCTTCCGTGGCTGGGGATGTTCTGGCTGGGGGCAGGAGCCGGAGCCCTGCTGCGACGGCTGGACTTTCGCCCGCTTCGCGCGCTGCCCCGGGTGAGGGGGCTGGCCTGGCTGGGGCGCTGGCCGCTGAGCATCTACCTGTTGCACCAGCCACTGCTGATCGGCTTGCTGTGGCTGGTGTCACGCGCCATCGGGCACGCCGCTCCGTTCTGAGAGCCAGATCGAGGACCGCCGCACCTCAGCGGGGTTGTTCGCACACGAGCTGGCCGCGCGCGGCGTAGCGCGGCGCGTAGTCCACCGCGGAGCCCTCGCGGCATGTGCGCGCGTAGTCCAGCACCACCTCCGTGGTGCGGATGTCGGGCCCTGCGCCGCAATCCGCACGCAGCACGCCGTCGTCGAAGCGGATCCGCGAGCAGACGCGTCGATACGGGCCCGGCGGAAACCTGCGGATATCGCAGCGAAGCGCGCCTTCGATATTCGAAACCTCCGAGCCCGGCTCGCAATCCCGAAGGTAGTCCAGCTCCGTCGCGCGCAGGCCGTGACCGTCGGCCATGGTGCATGCTGCCTGGAGGCGCCCGTCCCTGTAGCGCAGGGGCCCGCAACTGTGCTCATAGCTGCCGCGCGGATGGTCGCAGGCCAGAGCGCCCTGGTCGTTGATCACGCCGGAGCCTTGGCAGGAGTCCAGGTCCAGGCTCGAAGTCTGCAGGAGCCCGCGGCCGTCGAGGCATCGTGCCCGCAGCTCGCCATGCACGGGGTCGTAGGCGAGATCCTGGCAGCTGGCCGCATAGCTGCCGTCGGGTGCCGCCCCGAGCCAGGGCCAGGTGAAGCCCCCGAGCGCCGCATGCTCCAGGCTGGCCGCCAGCCCGATGCCCAGGAACCTGGCCACCCGCAAGCTGGGTGTCTGTTCGTCGGCGGGTACGGTGGAGAATTCGATCAGCCCCAGACCTGGAAGGCCCACATGCGAGGCCTGGACCGGGAAGACCTGCAACAGGCGCCACGCAGGCAGCGTGCTCACCAGTGCCCCCCAGGCCAGGCCGGCGCCGACCCCGAACACCGGTGCGTAGTAGTGCATGAACGGAGTCCAGCACAGCAGGACGCCGCCTCCGATGCTCCAGTCCCCGCACCACATGCCGGTGGAGAACCCGGTGCGAGGCTCCGGCACCTCGATCAGGGGGAAGCGTTCGGCCTCGCCCGGGGCCGCCGCGCGCGCGCGCAACGCGGCGGGCGCGGCGAAGCGGAAGGTCGCAGGCGCGGCCGCGTAGCCGGGAGCCGCGTGCAGGGGAGCCGCCGGGTCCAGTTCGATGCGCACCGAGCCGTCCGGCTCCGTCTGGTACGAACCCAGCGAATAATCGCCGCTCGCGCGTTGTGCGGGGAATCGGAACTCGAACACGCCGAAGCGTTGGCTGCGCGGAACGAGGGCCGTGAATCCGCTGATGCCCGGCGCGAGATCGCCGATAGGCAGCCAGCGGTCCTCCGTGAGCTGCAGGCGAAAGTCCAGCAGGGGCACGGACAGGCGGTTGTCCACACGGAAGCTGGTGGGCTCGCCATCGTCCGCACAGCCGCAGGCTGCGCTGGCGCCGCAGCCGGGCCATGCGGGTGGCGCGGCCTCCTGTGCGCGGACTCCGGCAGGAGCGGCGGCGCAGCCCAGGGCGGCGAGGCCCAGCAGACTCGAGCACAGCATGCATCGCAGGCGGCGATGCCGCGAGGGGAGGGCCGGGGCTCGCGCGAGGCAAGGTGTTTGATGCATGGCAAAGGAGCGCAAGCGGGCTTCGCCCGGGGAGGAGATGCTGCGAGGCGAGCCCTGGCTCGTTTCAGCCGCGCGCCGGATCGGGTTCCGGATCGATGCTAGAGGCCGCGCCCCGACCTTATACACACACGGTATTTAGGGCCTTTCGGTGCCTTTCGGTGCCGCTTGGCGCCTCGAGGCCACCGCCCGCCCGGCGGAAGGCGTCGGGCTGAAACATGCGGATGCAACTCCGCGAGTTGGACCGCGCATGGTCATGACACAACGCAAGCCAAACGACCTTTGTGCTCCCTAGGCTTTGAGCTGTTGCCGAATCCGGCAGGTCCCTCGCGAAAGGAGTCTCGTTCATGTCCGTGGAACATCCCTATCAGCCTCTGCCGCTTGCCGCTGCGAGCCCCGGCGCCCCGGCGCTGGCCGAGTCCGAGTGGCCGGCGCCCGACCTGCGCTTTGCCCGCCCCATGGGGGCGTGGGTGATCGTCGGCGCGCTGTTCCTGGTGGTCGTCGCGTTGTGGGCGATGGTCGCGGTGTTCTTTTCGGCGCATGCCTGAGGAGTCAGCATGAACAGGACGACTCACGACGCCTTCGAGCACCGCTTCCATGACGCAGCGCATCGCCATGAGCGCGCCTGGGTGTTCATTTCCGTGGTCATGATCGCGGTGCTGTTCATCGCCGCGGTCTACCTGGTGGTGCATGACTATGGCGTGGTGGCGAAGACCACGCGGATCTACGCCGACCCGAACACTCCCGCCACGCTGGCCGACTTCCAGGGCAGCGGTGTGAAGCAGACCGGCCCGAACTCCTACAGCGTGTATGAGATGGGGCGCATCTGGTCCTGGACTCCGGGCACGGCCACCCCCCTGACGCTTCCGGCTGGCGCGCACGTGACCTTCTACGTCACCAGCGGCGACGTGCTGCACGGTTTCGAGATCCAGGGCACCAGCATCAACCTGACGGCCATTCCCGGCGTCGTCGGACATGTCAGCTACACCTTCGACAAGCCCGGTGTCTACTACATCATCTGCAACGAGTACTGCGGTGCGGGGCACCAGGCGATGATCGGCAAGATCATCATCACCGGGAGGGCCCACGCATGAGCGCCGTCATGACGCAAGGCGGAGCGAAGCCCGCCGGGATCGCCGTGAGCCAGGACGTGGCCGCGGCCAAGCGCCTGCTGCTGGCCTTCTGGGTCACCGGGTTCTGCGCCTTGCTGGTGGGCATCGCCATCGGCGTGCTGCAGGGTGCGAACTACGCGGGGATCGACCTTTATCCCTACCTGGCCCCGTTTCTCAAGACCTATTATCAGGGCCTGACCCTGCACGGCGTGCTCAACGCCTTCGTGTTCACCTTTTTCACCATCTCGGGCTGGCTCATGTACCTGCCGGCGCGTGAACTCAAGCTGCGCCCGAACCTGGCGCTGGGCTGGTTCACCTATGGGCTCATGCTGCTGGGCACGCTGATGGCCGCCTATGCCATGTTCGACAACTCGTCGAGCGTGCTCTACACCTTCTATCCGCCTCTGCAGGGCAGCCCGTACTTCTACCTGGGTATCACCCTGGTGGTGGTCGCCAGTCTGATTCCGCTGATCGTGGTGCTGGACCTGCGCGCGCGATGGAAGCGGGCGAACCCGGGCCAGGTCACCCCGCTGGTGACCTTCATGAGCGCGAGCATCCTGCTCATGTGGCTGCTGGCCGCGCTGGGCGCGGCCAGCGAGGCCCTGTTCCTGCTCGACCCCTGGTCGCTGGGCCTGACCTCGACCGTGGATCCGCTGCTGGCGCGAACCCTGTTCTGGTGGACCGGGCACCCGATCGTCTACTACTGGCTGATGCCGGGCTACATTTCCATCTACGCGCTGTTGCCGCGCCAGGCGGGAGGCAAGCTGGTTTCCGATCCGCTGGCGCGCCTGGCCTTCCTGCTGCTGATGGTGTTCTCGGTGCCGGTGGGAACCCACCACCAGTACACCGATCCCGGCATCGCGCCGGTGATCAAGGGGGTGGTGACCGCGCTGACCCTGTCGGTGGCGATCCCCAGCCTGATCACCGCCTTCACGGTGGCGCTGAGCCTGGAGTACGCCGGGCGGCGCCGCGGCGGCAAGGGGCTGATGGGCTGGTGGAACGCGCTGCCCTGGCGCGATCCCTCGGTCGCGGCGCAGGTGCTGGCCCTGGTCAGTTTCATCTTCGGCGGCGCCGGGGGCATCGTCAACGCGAGCTGGCAGCTCGACAACGTGGTGCACAACACCCTGTGGATCCCCGCGCACTTCCACCTGACGGTGGGCACGATGACCACGCTGGTGTTCATGGGCGTGAGCTTCTGGCTGCTGCCGCATCTGACGGGACGCCGCTTGTTCGCGCCGCGTCTGGCGCTGGCCTCGGTGTGGCTGTGGTTTGCGGGGCTCATGCTGTGGGGTTTCGCGGGCCACTGGGCCGGATTGGACGGCGTGCCGCGCCGCGCCTGGATCTCGGCCCTGCCGCATGCGCAGTACATGCATCTGTACGGCGCCGTGCACGGCGCGCTGCAGCTCGTGGGCGTGGGCGGCGTGATCGCGGCACTGGGGGCCATCGCATTTTTCGCATGCTTTTTCGGCACCCTGTTCGGGCGCCGCGAGGACCAGGCGATGCGCCAGATTCCCTTCGCCCAGGTGATCACCGGGCCGGAGAACTCCGTGATGGCTCGCATCGCGGAGCCCCTGGGCCTGTGGACCGTGATCACGCTGGTCATCACGCTGGCGGTGTACATCCCCACCTTGTGGCCGATGCTCACGCATCCCATCCATGCCGTCGGCTTCCACATCTGGTGAGGCGGGCGCGGGCCGTGTCCGGCCCGTCGAGGGCTGGCGCGGCTCGGCGCTGCGGGCGCTGCTCGCCTGCGCACTCATCGCCTTGCTGATGTGGGCCTGGGGCCGTGCCGTGCCCGACGGCCTCGCGTTGCACGGTCAGCCCCTCGACGGGCATCCCGCACCGGCTTTCCGGGGCCTGCACGACACCCGAGGCAGGGACTTCGACTGGAGCGCATCGCGCGGCGATGCCGTGCTGGTGTTCTTCGGCTACACCCATTGCCCCGACGTGTGTCCATTGACCCTCGTGCGTCTGGCGCGAGTGCTGGACGGACTGGGAGCGGGGGCACGCCGGGTACGGGTGGTCTTCGTCACGCTGGACCCCGCGCGTGACAGCCCGAAGGTGCTCGAAGCCTATCTGGGTGCCTTGCTTCCAGCGGCAACCGGCCTGCGGGGGGATGCCTCGGCCACCGCGCGCAGCGCCTCGCAATGGGGCGTACGCTGGCGCCGGGTCACGGTGCCCGGGGGCGGCGCAGATTACTGGTTCGATCACACGGCGTCGGTCACGCTGGTGGGCCCGAGGGGCCACCTTCGCGCCCGGTACGGCTATGCCCAGCTGGCCTCGCCGGGCCTGTTGCGCGGCGATCTCCAGGCCTTGCTGCGATGAGTTCCGCGACCTGGGGATCCGGCGCCTGGAGCGCCTGGACGGTTGCCGTGCTGGCGCTGCTGCTGGGCTACGCCTGGCTGGGCTGGAAGCGGGACTGGGGGCCATGGCGCGCATCGCTGTTCGCGACCGGTTGTGCCGGGACCCTGGCAGCGGCCTGGGGCTTGCACGATCCCCTGCAATCGATGAGTGTCTACGCCGCCGCGCTGATGCTGCTGGGCCAGGGGGTTTCTCCGCTGCTGCTGCTGGGCGTTCCCGCCGAGGTGCGGGCGCAATGGAGGCAGCCGCGTCAGCGCTGGTGGGCCCAGTGGCTGCTCGATCCCTGGGTGGCGGTGGCCGTGTTCGTGCTGCTGACCCTGGCGCTGAACCTGCCCGGCCTGTTCCAGACCGCGCTGGCCGATGCCGTGTTCAGCGCGCCCATCGGCGTGCTGCTGCTGCTCGGCGGCCTGATGATGTGGGCGCAACTGCTCGACGGCAGCCGGGGCATCCGCAGGCGCTGGCTGGCCGGGCTGGTCGCCTGGCTGGCAAGCCTGCCGATGATGCTGGTGGCCGCCGTGTGGGTCTGGAGCCCGCGGGTCCTGTACATGCCCTACCTGGACGTGTTGTGCCTGTGGAACCTCAGCCCCCTGCAGGATCAGCATTACGCGGGGCTGGCGATGTTCGTCGCGGGACTGCCTCTGCAACTGCGCGCGGCATGGTTGTTGATCATGGGAGATGCGTGAGCGCAAGGTAGGCGCCACCGGCAGCTCGTATGCTGGGGCCACCGACGGTACCCGGAGCATGTGCCATGTCCCAGCCTGACGACGAGCCTCCAGCCGGGCGGCAGCCCGATGCGGCGGACGACCCCGAAGATCGCGCAAGGGCAGGGCAGCGGCGCATGCGTCTGCCGCGGCTGGATCCGAAGGCTCGCATCCACTTCGGCTACTGGCTGGTGGCGATGATGGTGCTGCTGTGGCTGCAGGGCCTCTGGCAGGGAGCCGGCCAGGTGCAGACGGTGCCCTACAGCGAATTCGAGACTGCGCTGCAGCAGGGACGGTTCAGCCAGGTGCAGCTGGGCGAACAGACCATCACCGGCACGCTGCGCCAGCCGCCGCCCAAGGGACCCAGCCGACTGGTCGCGGTGCGCGTGGATCCTCAGGTCGCGCAGCAGCTGCAGCGCTATGGCGTGCGCTACGAGCAATTGCCCAGCCAGGCCTGGCTGGCGAACCTGCTGTCCTGGGTGTTTCCGGCGCTGGCCTTTTTCGGCGTGTGGTACTTCATGGTGCGACGCTTCGCGGACCGCCAGGGAGGACTGGGCGGGGGATTCCTGTCCATCGGCAAGAGCCGCGCCAAGGTGTACATGGAGAACAGCACCGGCGTGAGCTATGCCGACGTGGCCGGAGTGGACGAGGCCAAGCAGGAGTTGCAGGAGGTGGTCGAGTTCCTCAAGGACCCGCAGGGTCACGGCAGACTCGGTGCCCGCGCCCCCAAGGGCGTACTTCTCGTGGGGCCCCCGGGCACGGGCAAGACCCTGCTGGCCCGCGCGGTGGCGGGGGAGGCGGGCGTGCCCTTCTTCTCGATCAGCGGCTCGGAGTTCGTCGAGATGTTCGTGGGCGTGGGCGCGGCCCGCGTGCGCGACCTGTTCGAGCAGGCCAGGGGCAAGGCCCCGGCGATCATTTTCATCGACGAACTCGACGCGCTGGGGCGCGCGCGCGCCGCCGCGCCTTTCGGGGGGGGAGGGCACGACGAGAAGGAGCAGACCCTCAACCAGCTGCTGGTCGAACTCGATGGCTTCGATCCCAGCTCGGGGCTGGTGATCCTGGCCGCCACCAACCGCCCGGAGATCCTCGATCCGGCTCTGCTGCGCGCCGGGCGCTTCGACCGCCAGGTTCTGGTGGATCGGCCCGACAAGGTCGGGCGGGTGCAGATCCTGCGGGTGCATGTGCGCAAGGTGCGCCTGGACCCCACGGTGGACCTCGAGCAGGTCGCCGCGCTCACTCCGGGCTTTTCCGGCGCCGATCTCGCCAACCTGGTCAACGAGGCCGCGTTGCTGGCCACGCGCGACGACGCGCCGGCGGTGAACGCGGCCCACTTCACGCGAGCCGTCGAGCGCATCGTGGCCGGGCTGGAAAAGCGCAACCGCCTGCTCAACCCCCATGAGCGCGAGGTCGTGGCGCATCACGAAATGGGCCATGCGCTGGTGGCCATGAGCCTGCCGGGGGGAGAAGTGGTGCACAAGGTGTCGATCATCCCGCGTGGCATCGGCTCCCTGGGCTACACCATCCAGCGCCCCACCGAGGATCGCTACCTGATGACCCGCGAGGAACTGGAGAACAAGATGGCCGTGCTGATGGGAGGACGCGCGGCCGAGTCCCTGGTGTTCGGCGCCTTGTCGACGGGGGCGGCCGACGACCTGGCCAAGGCCAGTGACATTGCGCGCAGCATGGCCACGCGCTACGCCATGGTGGACTCGCTGGGCCAGGTGGCCCTGGAGGACGCGCCGCAGAACCTGCTGGGGACGCCGGTGCCCTTGCAGCGCAACTACAGCGAGCAGACCGCGCGCGAGATCGACTGCGCGGTGCGCGAGCTGATGGCAGGCGCCTTCGAGCGCGCGCGCTCCATCCTGCAGCAGCGCCGCCCGAGCCTGGAGCTGGGCGCATCGCGCCTGCTCCGGCAGGAGACCCTCAGCGAGGCGGATTTGCGCGAGATCTTCGCCTCGGAGCTCGACACGGCCGATGCGCGCCTGGTGGGGCCCCAAGGCGCGGGGCCCGGGGCGGGCTGAACGCCTCTGGGTCTCCCGCCGGAGCTCGGCTGGGCTCGAGCACGCCGCCTCCGGCACGGCGCGCCCTGCTCGCGGCGGGGATGCGCCGTCGCGTGCATGAAATCATGCAAAGCATGCAATTCTCCGCTGCGTCGCCTCTGTCCATAATGAATTCGCTGTCGCGTGCTCACCGCGAGTCACGGCGAATCCACCCAGAACGACGAGGAGACCCATGTCAAGTTCCAGCATCAGCGAGCGGATGGATCGGCTTCCGATCACGCCGCACCACAAGACGGCGATCGTTGCGCTTGCATTCGCCTACTTTTTCGAGTTAGCCGATCTCAACACCTTCGCCTTCGCCGCACCCGGGGTGATGAAGGCCTGGCATATCGCCGTCGGGTCTGTGGCGTTCATCACCTCCGCCAGCTTCGGTGGCATGTTCCTCGGCGCGGTCACGGCAGGCTGGCTGGCCGACGCGATCGGGCGCAAGCGCGCGCTGGTCCTGACCGTGCTGTGCTATGCGCTGTTCTCGCTGCTCAATGCCGCATCCTGGAACGTGCTGTCGCTGGCCTCCTTCCGCTTTCTCACGGGCGTGGGCCTGTCGGGCATGACGGTCACGGCCAACACCTATGTGAGCGAATTCTTTCCCGCGAATGCGCGCGGCAAGACCATGGGACGCATCATGACCGTGGGCCTGGTGGGCATTCCCGCCACGGCCTGGTTCGCCAGGAGCTTCGTGCCCATGGC
>JAKBBP010000114.1 GCA_021808445.1 Pseudomonadota bacterium | reverse complement strand
CGATCGCCCCGCCCACGCTGACCTCGCGGGTGCCCGGGGTCACCGGCAGGAACCATCCCTGGGGCACGACCAGGTCCAGGATGTCCCGCAGCGACACGCCGCTTTCGCAGCGCAGCACGCCGGTGGCGCGGTCGAAGGCCATGAAACGATCCAGGCGCGCGGTATGCAGCAGCACCCCGCCGCCGTTGTGGCACACGTCGCCGTAGCTGCGCCCGCGACCGAAGGGCAGCGCGAGCCGATCCGGGGGCAGCGCCAGCGCATCGCCGGCGAACTGCGGCCGGGACACCAGCGCCGGCTCGACGGTCGCGAGACGCCCCCAGCTTTGCCAGGCGCTCACGTCACGGCCTCCTCCCCTCGCCTGCGCAAGGCCGTCAGCGCCAGCAGGCCCAGGGCCACGGCGAACCACAGCGTGCTCAGGCGGATCAGCACCGTGACGGCCACCGCCTTGGGCAGGAGCACGCCCTTGAGCAGCAGCAAGGCCACCATGGCCGCCTCGGTTCCGCCCAGACCGCCCGGCAGCAGGCTCACGCTGCCGGCGATCATCGAGGCGGCGTACACGAACACCGCATAGCCCAGGCTCAGCGGCATGCCCAGGCGGGTGCACAGCCCGTGGAAGGCCAGGGCCTCGGCGCTCCACGCCAACAGGCTGAGCAGGGTCGAGGCGGCCAGCAGCCGGGGCGCGTGGCAGCGCCGCGCCTGGCGCAGCATGTGCACCAGATGGCGCAGCAGGTGCCCGAAGCGGCCCTGCATGGGCTCGGCCCAGGCATCCAGCCAGCCCAGCCAGCCGGGCCAGGCCAGCAGCGCCAGGGCGAGCACGACGCCGGCCACCGAGATCAACAGCAGCACATGCAGGCGGGGATCGAGGTCCAGGCCCGGAATACACAGCACCAGGATCGCCACCAGGTCCGACAGGCGCTCGCTGAACATGGCCGCCAGCGCGCTCGCGTAGTCCACGCCATGGCGACGCAGGAACACCGCGCGTATGGCCTCTCCGGCCTTGCCGGGCGTGGTGGTCAGCGCGAAGCCGGTGAGGTAGATGCGTGCATGCTCGAGCACAGGAACGCGGTGCCCCATGGATCGCATGTACATCTGCCAGCGCGTGAAGCGCAGGGCGTAATTCAGCGAGGACAGGGACAGGGCCATGAGTATGCCCCCCCATCCCGCCGCCGCCAGGCCCGCCAGCACCGCGTGCCAGCCGGTGAGCAGGGAAACCAGCAGGTAGCCGCAGGCGGCGACCACCACCGAGGCCACCACCGCGCGCAGGCGCCAGCCCGAGATATACGCCGGGTTCATCGCAGGATGATCACGCTGACCAGCAACCAGCCGGCCGCCGTGGCCACCAGGTGAGGATCGGCCAGCAGGTCGCGTGCCGTGTCGTTGCCACCCGCCCGATGGTGCAGCAGGTACAGATAGCGGAAGATCCCGTAGACCACGAAGGGGACGGTGTAGAACAGCGCATAGGAGCCGTGAATCCGCACG
Organism: Pseudomonadota bacterium; assembly: GCA_021808445.1. Lineage (GTDB taxonomy): Bacteria > Pseudomonadota > Gammaproteobacteria > Burkholderiales > Burkholderiaceae_C > Thiomonas_A. The sequence goes on along the minus strand of JAKBBP010000114.1, from coordinate 1,712 downwards.
GTCTCCGGACTCACGGTATACAACCCGTAGCTCAGGATGGCGCATGCCGCGGTGATGCCCGTCAGCTGGTCCAGCATCGCGGGGCTGTAGTTCTCCAGCACGCGGCGCACCGTCGCGCGATCCGCCTTGCCCGACCCTTGCAACTGGATCAGTTCCGCCCGGCGCTTGGCGAAACCCAGGAACAGGGTCAGCATCAAACCGGTCAGCAGCAGCCATTGCGAAGGAGGAATCCCGATGCCCGCGGTTCCGATGAGGATGCGCAGCATGAAGCCGGCGGAGATGAGGAACACATCAAGAATCACCACATGCTTCAGGCGCAGCGAATAGGCCACGTTGAGCACCAGGTACAGCGCGATGAACAAGGCCGCCAACCACCCCAGGCTGAACGCCGCGCCCAGGGCCAGCGCCGCGAGCAAGGCCGACAGTCCGCGGGCGAGGGGCAGGGACACCGCGCCGCTGGCGATGGGGCGATTGCGCTTGATCGGGTGCATGCGGTCCGACTCGACATCGACCATGTCGTTGAACACATACACGCTGCTGGCCGCGAGGCAGAATGCCACGAAGGCCAACGCGGCGTGCAGCGCATCGAGCAGGGTCGGGGACTGCCCGAAGACCACGCCCAGAACGACAAATCCGTTCTTGATGTATTGGTGGGGACGCAGCAGTCGAAGGATCACGCTCATCTTGATGGCAGCCAAGGGACTCTGCGGATGCGATTCCCCGATGCGGAGCCCCCAACGCGGAGCCGCGGCCCGATGGTAGCAATGGATGCGCCATCGTCAGGAAAGCGGCGTGCGTTCCCCGTGAGTACGGCGTCAAACATGCGAAGATTGCACCTGTGCGAGGCCCGCGGGCCCAGCTGCGTCCGTTCCCCCTGATCGAGGAGTCATCGATGAACCAACCCACTGCACGCGACGCCTGGCACGCGCGCGCCGCCGACCGCATCGCCGCCGGAATCGACGGCAGACTGCTGATCGACGGGCACCGCTACCACGCGGTGGACGGACGCTGCTTCGACTGCATCTCCCCGCTGGACGGCAAGGTCATCGCCCGCGTGGCCCGCGGCCAGGCCGCCGATGTCGACCTGGCGGTGGCCAGCGCCCGCGCCGCCTTCGCCGACGGGCGCTGGAGTGCGCGCTCGCCGGCGGCACGCAAGAAGGTGCTGCTGACCTTCGCCGAGCGCATCCGTGCCGCGCGCGACGAACTGGCGCTGCTGGAAACCCTGGACATGGGCAAGCCCATCGCCGCCGCGCTGTCGGCCGACGTGCCCGGCACGGCACGCTGCATCCAGTGGTACGCGGAAGCCGTGGACAAGGTCTACGGCGAAATCGCCCCCACCGGGCGCGACGCCCTGGCCCTGGTCAGCCGCGAACCCGTGGGCGTGGTGGGGGCCATCGTGCCCTGGAACTACCCGCTGCTGATGACCTCCTGGAAACTCGGCCCGGCGCTGGCCGCCGGCAACAGCGTGGTGCTCAAGCCCAGCGAGCGCTCCCCTTTGAGCGCACTGCGCCTGGCCGAACTCGCGCTGGAGGCCGGCCTGCCCGAGGGCGTGTTCAACGTGGTGCCCGGTTTCGGCGCCGAGGCCGGCGAGGCGCTGGCCCTGCACATGGACGTGGACGCCATCGGCTTCACCGGCTCCACGCGCACCGGGCGGCGCATGCTGGAATACGCCGGGCGCAGCAACCTCAAGCGGGTGTTCAACGAACTCGGCG
>JAKBBP010000016.1:51575-63930 GCA_021808445.1 Pseudomonadota bacterium | reverse complement strand
GCTCCCGGTTTCATCGATACCGACATGACCCGGGCGCTCGACGAGCAGACCACGCAGGCGCTGCTCGGGCGCATTCCCCTGGGGCGCCTGGGTCAACCGCAGGACATCGCGCATGCGGTAGGCTTCCTGGTGAGTCCGCAGGCCTCGTACGTGACGGGCTGCGAGCTGCACGTCAACGGCGGCATGTACATGTGCTGAGCATGTGCTGATTTCCCGGTGGCGGTCGCTTCCCGGGTGGATAGAATTCGAAAGCCTTTTTTCTGGAGATTTACATGAGTGATATCGAACAACGCGTCAAGAAAATCATTGCCGAGCAGCTCGGAGTGGCCGAGGATCAGGTCACGAACGAGAAATCCTTCGTCAATGATCTCGGCGCCGACTCGCTGGACACCGTCGAGCTGGTGATGGCGCTGGAAGACGAGTTCGGGATCGAGATTCCCGACGAGGACGCCGAGAAGATCACCACCGTCCAGCTGGCGGTCGACTACGCCAAGCAGCATCAAAAGGGCTGAGTAGGCGTGGTTCCACCCGCCATGCCCGCGCCTGCGGGGTGGCGGCGCGCGCCGGATGCCTGCGGGGCGCGGCCGCTGCGACGTGACGAGTTGGAGCGTCGCGATCCCCGTGTTTTCCCCTATCGTTCTGCTGGATTCTCCGCTTCACCTGATTGCTTGCCATGACTCTGCGCCGTCGCATCGCCATCACCGGTCTCGGAATCGTCTCCCCCGTGGGCAACACGGTGCAGTCGGCCTGGGACAACCTGGTCGCCGGCAGGTCCGGGATCGGTCCGATCACCAAGTTCGATGCCTCCACCTTCGCCGCGCGCTTCGCCGGCGAGGTGCGCGACTTCGACATCGGGCAGTACATCCCGGTGAAGGAGGCGCGCCACATGGACACCTTCATCCACTACGGGCTGGCCGCATCCATGCAGGCCGTGCGCGACAGCGGACTGGAGACTGCCGCCGGTGTCGATCCGGAGCGCATCGGCGTGATGGTCGGCTCGGGCATCGGCGGCCTGCCCATGATCGAGCAGACCTACCAGGATTTCATCGATCGCGGCGCGCGGCGCATCTCGCCGTTTTTCGTGCCTTCGTCGATCATCAACATGATCTCGGGGCACCTGTCCATCCAGTACGGATTCACCGGCCCGAACCTGTCGGTGGTCACGGCCTGCACCACGGGCCTGCATGCCATCGGCCTGGCCGCGAGGCTGATCGAGTGCGGGGACGCTGACGCGATGGTGGCCGGCGGCGCCGAGGCCACCGTGTGCCCCCTGGGTATCGGGGGTTTCGCCTCTGCGCGAGCGCTGTCCACGCGCAACGACGATCCCGCCGCCGCCAGCCGCCCCTGGGACAAGGACCGCGACGGATTCGTGCTGGGCGAGGGCGCCGGGGTCATGGTGCTGGAGGACTGGGAGCTGGCCAAGCGGCGAGGCGCGCGCATCTACGCGGAGCTGGTCGGATTCGGCATGAGTGCCGACGCGTTCCACGTCACCGCGCCCAACGTCGACGGTCCGCGCAAGTGCATGCAGGCCGCGTTGGCCAACGCCGGCGTGGCCGCCGAGCGCGTGCAGTACCTCAATGCCCACGGCACCTCGACCCCGCTGGGCGACAAGAACGAGAGCGATGCCATCAAGGCCGCCTTCGGCTCGCATGCGAACAGCCTGGTGGTCAGTTCCACCAAGTCGATGACCGGCCACCTGCTGGGCGGAGCCGGCGGCGTGGAAAGCCTGTTCACGGTGCTGGCGCTGCACCATCAGGTCGCGCCTCCCACCATCAACCTGCAGAATCCGGACCCCGAGTGCGACCTGGACTATTGCGCGAATACCGCGCGCGAAATGCCCATCGAGTACGCGCTGAAGAACAACTTCGGCTTCGGTGGCACCAACGGTTCGCTGGTGTTCCGCCGCGTGTGAGGCCCGCAGCGGCCAGCCAGCGATGCAGCCCGCTGCCCCCCTGCATGTCCGGGTCGAGCGCTTCAGCCGCTGGCATGCGCTGCTGATCGGCTTCGACCTCGCGGTCGCGCTGGCCGGCGTCTGGAACGCCTGGCGCTGGTGGGACGCGGGCGATGCGCTGGACTTTCCGGTCATGGCGGGGCTGTCGTTGGGGGCGTTCCTGATGGTGCTGACGGCGCAGGTCCCCTACTGGAGGATCCGCAGTTTCACCCTCAGCCATGGGGCACAGGGCTGGCAGCTCCAGCAGGAGCGCCGCCAGCGACGCCTGGCCCAGGTTCGCGCGCTCAGCCTTCCGGGCCTGCTTCTGGTGCTGGGCCTGAGCGATCGCGGCCGCGAGGTGCTTCCCGTGCCCTCGGATATTGCACCCGCTGTCTGGCGGGAATTGCGCACACGCCTGGCCCTTTAACGCGGCCGGGGTTGTAATACCGGTTCGGCAAGCTGGAGTCCCCGCCGGGCGTCCGGACGGGGGCCGGGGGATAGGTGCTGCCGCGGCATGACCCGACCTTCGCCGCCCGTAGCCGCGGGCATCGCCACTCCCCCAGGCCCTTGTGCACGACCGATCCGATCAGGCGCTGGTCCAGCGAGTCCAGCAGGGCGACCAGCAAGCCTTCGCGCTGCTCGTGGCCAAGTACCAGCGGCGCATCTTTCGCCTGATCTCGCGTTTCGTCGGCGATCCCGCCACCGTGGAAGACATTGCGCAGGAGACCTTCCTGCGCGCCTACCGCGCCATCGGCAGTTTTCGCGGCGACAGCCAGTTCTATACCTGGCTGTACCGCATTGCGGTCAACACGGCGAAGCGAAGCGCCTTGTCCGGAGCGCGGAGTCCCGTCCTGCCGGATCGCGTGAAATCTTCCGAGCAGGATGAAACTTTTTCGAGCCAGGAGCAACTAAGCAGTATGGACACGCCGGACGCGGTGATGGCCAGCCGTGAGCTGGTTCACGCCGTGAACGCTGCGATGGAGGACTTGCCCGAGGAGTTGCGCAGCGCCATCGTGCTGCGCGAGATCGAGGGCTTGAGCTACGACGAGATTTCGCAGATGCTGGGTTGCCCGGTCGGTACCGTGCGCTCGCGCATCTTCCGGGCGCGCGAGGCGATCGCGCGCCGATTGCGGCCGCTGCTGGGTACACGAACCGACAAACGTTGGTAGGCGCCGGCGGCGCAATGGACGAGGCTTCAGGGGGCCAGAGGTCACGAGATGGACGACGATGCAGCCGCCGGGCGCCGGCCCGGTCGCGGTGAACGCGCCGCCGAGGAAGACGCGCACGCAGAGCCGCGCGCGGAGGCGGAGCCAGGCGGTGCGGTCGCGCCCGCTTCCCCGTCCGCTTCCCCGTCCGCTTCCCCGTCCGCTTCCCCGTCCGCTTCCCCGCCCGGTCCCCAGTCCGGTTCCGAGGCGCTGCGCTTGCGCGAGCGGGTTTCGGCCTGGATGGACGCGGAGGACCCACCGGGTGGGCATGGCGTGGACTGGGCGCAGCTGGCGCACGATCCCGAGGCGCTCGCCGTCTGGCTGAGCTATCACCAGGTGGGTGACTGGCTGCGTTCGCCCGACCTGCACGGCGGCTTCGACGAACAGGCCTTCCTGCGCCGCTTCAGCGAACGCCTGCGCTCCGAGCCGGTGCAGTTCGCTCCGGCGGCGCAGCGTCCGCACCGCGTCGCGCCCTGGTGGGGCCTGGCACCATGGGCTGGAGCCTTCGGCGTCGCAGTGGCGGGCCTCGCCACGGTCGCGCTGCTGGGAGCCGTGCTGCCGCAGCACGGCGCGCCCTGGAAAGGCCACGCGCCCAGGGCGGCGCAGGGCCCCACTGCGTCTCGGGGCGCCTGGGCCCTGGGCGCCGCGCCTTCCGGAGCCGGCAGGAGCGTGTTGCGGGTGAGCGCCGCGGGAAGCGCTGGCAGCGCGGGCGAGCGCAAGGCCGGCGGCGGGCGCCTCGCGCAGGCGACCTGTCTGCCAGCGCAGCACCGGCGTGAAGCCTCGCGCCTGCACGCGCTGCGTTGAAACCTGCACGCGCTGCGTTGAAACCTTGCCTGCCGCGCCGGCCGGCACGCTATGCTCGCGCCTGGCTGTCGACGCGAGTCTGGCTCGGTGGCCACGGACGGGCCTCGTGGGCGCCACAGTCCCGTTCACCCCTCAGGTCGTTCCTCCCTTCGCTGGAGAGCCATTCGTGAACCTTGCAAGGCCCTTTGCACGCAGTCTCGTGCGCGTCGGTGGAACCCTGTTGCCGTTCATCTCGGCCGCGTGCATCGGCATGTCGGCTCCTGCCGCGCAGGCCGCCTCCTCCGCGCAGCAGCCTTCCGCCGCGGCATCGGCCGCCTTCGGGGCGAGCGCGGCCGTGCCAGCCTCCGGGCCTGCCCTGGTCGTGGGCCTGCCCGACTTCACCCGCCTGGTGCGCCAGGTCGGCCCCGCGGTGGTGAATATCCGCACCTACACCCGCGCGCCCGACCAGAGTGCGCACCAGGATGAGCAGACGCGCGAGTTCCTGCGTCGCTTCTTCGGCATCCCGCTGCCTCCCGGGGACAACGACGGCTCGGCCCAGCTTCCCGACGAGGAACGACCGGTGGGAGTGGGTTCGGGCTTCATTCTCGCCTCCAACGGCTTTGTGCTGACCAATGCGCATGTGGTGGATGGCGCCGATCGCATCGTCGTGACCCTGACCGATCACCGGGAATTCACCGCGCGCCTGGTCGGCGCCGACGCGCGCACCGACGTCGCGCTGCTGCGCATCGATGCCACCGGCTTGCCGGCCGTGCACATCGGAGACTCCAGCCGGCTGCAGGTGGGCGAGTGGGTGGTGGCCATCGGATCGCCCTTCGGGCTGGACAACACGGTCACCGCCGGCATCGTCAGTGCCAAGTCGCGCGACACCGGGGAGTACACGCCGCTGATCCAGACCGACGTGGCGGTCAACCCCGGGAACTCGGGCGGGCCGCTGATCGACATGCGCGGACGCGTGGTGGGCATGAACTCGCAGATCTACAGCCGCACCGGTGGCTTCATGGGCATCTCCTTCGCCGTGCCCATCGACCAGGCCATGGCGGTGGCCGAGCAGCTCAAGGCCCGCGGCCACGTGGTACGCGGCAAGATCGGCGTGGTCATCGACGGCGTGAGCCGCCAGCTGGCGCAGGCCCTGGGCCTCGGTGCCGAGCGCGGCGCGCTGGTCAGCGCGGTCGAGAAGGGCGGCGCCGCGGACCTCGCCGGGGTGCGGCCCGGCGACATCATCACGGCGATCGACGGGCACCAGGTCCAGCGAGCCAGCGACCTGCCGCGCCTGGTCGGCGCGATCCGTCCGGGGACACGCGTGGCGCTGGAGCTGTTTCGCAGAGGCAGCACCCAGCGCTTGCGGGTGACCGTGGGCTCGTGGAGCGACAAGGCCCCCGCGCCCGCGCCGAGCAGGCCCTCGGCGGCGGCACGCAGCCCCCTGGGGATCGGCGTGGTCGACCTCAACCAGGAGCAGCTCGCGCAGCTCGGCCTCAGCGGCGGGGTGCTGGTCGAGAGCGTCGATTCCTACGGCTCGGCCGCGGGCCTGCGCGTGGGCGACGTGCTGGAGGCGCTGAACGACTCGGGGCTGCGCACGGCTTCAGAATTCGCCTCGCAGGTCGCACGGCTGCCGAGCGACAGGGCCGCGGCGCTGCTGGTTCGTCGTGGCGACAGCGCCACCTACGTGCTGGTGCATCCGCGCAAGGTTTCGGAATAAAATTTGTTTTGTCCGGGTTATATTAAAAATTTTTTTGTAATATTTCGGCTTTTCGAGGATCCAAATTGCGGGTTCGCCCAGACGCCCGCAACAGTGTTCCCGGCAACTCCTGACCGGCCGGCCGCGCGCCGCTGGCCGGGTCGGCCGGCGGGCTTAAAATGGAGGCCCAACAAGCAGTTGCCAAACAATTTTGTTGGTAGGCGCGACGCGAATGGCCGCGCCTTTTTTTTGTCCCGACGCCGCCTTGCTCCAGGCGGCCGCGCCCCGGGCCCCCAGGGGCGGGCTTCATCCTTTTCCCGCGCATGCAACGGATTCGCAACTTCTCCATCATCGCCCACATCGACCACGGAAAGTCCACCCTGGCCGATCGGCTGATCCAGCGCTGCGGCGGGCTGTCGGACCGGGAGATGGAGAGCCAGGTGCTCGACTCGATGGACCTGGAGCGCGAGCGCGGCATCACCATCAAGGCGCAGACCGCCGCACTGAGCTACCGCGCGCGCGACGGTCAGGACTACCAGCTCAATCTGATCGACACCCCCGGGCATGTCGACTTCAGTTACGAGGTCAGTCGTTCGCTGTCGGCCTGCGAGGGCGCGCTGCTCGTGGTCGATGCCAGCCAGGGCGTGGAGGCGCAGACGGTGGCGAACTGCTACACCGCCATCGAGCTGGGTGTCGAGGTGGTTCCGGTACTCAACAAGATGGACCTTCCGCAGGCCGATCCGGAGGGCGCGCGCCAGGAGATCGAGGACGTTATCGGCATCGACGCCTCGGAGGCCCTGCTGGCCAGCGCCAAGACCGGCATGGGCATCGACGAGATCCTCGAAGCCGTGATCGCGCGCGTTCCGCCGCCCAAGGGCGACCCGGCTGCGCCGCTCAAGGCCCTGATCATCGACTCCTGGTACGACAGCTATGTCGGCGTGGTGATGCTGGTGCGGGTGTTCGACGGCATGCTGCGGGTGCGCGACCGCATCCAGCTCATGGCCACCGGCGCGCAGTACGGCTGCGAGCAGCTCGGCGTGTTCACGCCCAAGTCGGTTGCGCGCGAAAAGCTCGGCGCGGGCGAGGTGGGCTTTGTCATCGCCGGCATCAAGGAACTCAAGGCTGCGCGCGTGGGCGACACGCTGACCGTGGCCTCCCGCCCGGCGGCCGAGGCGCTGCCGGGTTTCAAGGAAGTGCAGCCGCAGGTGTTCGCCGGTCTGTACCCGGTGGAGGCCAACCAGTACGAGGCCTTGCGCGACGCATTGCAGAAGCTGCAGCTCAACGACGCCGCGCTGCGCTTCGAACCCGAGGTGTCGTCGGCCCTGGGATTCGGTTTCCGCTGTGGTTTCCTCGGCCTGCTGCACATGGACATCGTGCAGGAGCGGCTCGAGCGCGAATACGACATGGACCTGATCACCACCGCCCCGTCGGTGGTGTACCAGGTGCGCTTGCGCGACGGCAGCACGGTGACCGTGGACAACCCGTCGAAGATGCCCGAAGTCGGGCGCATCGACACCATCCTGGAGCCCATCGTCACGGTCAAGCTGTTCATGCCGCAGGAATACGTCGGTGCGGTCATGACCCTGTGCAATGCCAAGCGCGGGGTGCAGACCCAGATGTCCTACATGGGCCGGCAGGTGCAGATCAGTTACGAAATGCCCCTGGCGGAAATCGTGCTGGATTTCTTCGACAAGCTCAAGTCGATCTCGCGTGGCTACGCCTCGATGGACTACAGCTTCCTCGAATACCGTGCCGCCGACGTGGTGAAGGTGGACATGCTGATCAACGGCGAGCGCGTCGACGCCCTGTCGCTGATCGTGCACCGCTCGCAGAGCCAGTATCGAGGGCGCGAGGTCGCGGCCAAGATGCGAGAGCTGATTCCGCGCCAGATGTTCGACGTCGCCATCCAGGCCGCGATCGGGGCCAACATCATCGCGCGTGAGACAATCAAGGCCATGCGCAAGAACGTGCTGGCCAAGTGCTATGGGGGCGACATCACCCGCAAGCGCAAGCTGCTCGAGAAGCAGAAGGCCGGCAAGAAGCGCATGAAGCAGATCGGCACCGTCGAGGTGCCCCAGGAGGCCTTCCTGGCCATTCTCAAGGTCGAGGACTGAGTTCCCCCGGCCGAAGTTCCAGCCCCAGCCCCAGCCCCAGCCCCTTTCGCTCCATGGAAGAACCGGCCGTCAATTTCACCCTCCTGTTGTTCGTGCTGCTGGTGGTCACCGGCCTGTTCTGGATCGCCGAGCGCCTGCGCTTCGCGCGCCAGCGCGTCGACGCAGCCGAGGCCGCAGCCTCGGCGCTGCGCCGCCGCCGCGACGAACTGCGGGCGCAGGGCATCACCCCCGATGATTCACTCAGCGACGAGAACATCCAGGCCACCCGTGCAAGGCTGCTGCGCCAGCCCTGGTGGCTGGAATGGACGGCGGGCCTGTTTCCGGTGATCGCCTTCGTGTTCGTGCTGAGGTCCTTCGTGGCCGAGCCCTTCAAGATTCCCTCCGGCTCCATGGAGCCCACCCTGGTGCCGGGCGACCTGATCCTGGTGAACAAGTTTCTCTACGGCCTGCGCCTGCCGCTGGGACATGAGCGCCTGACCCCGGGACGCGCCCCGCGGCGCGGCGACGTCATCGTGTTCCGCCTGCCCAAGGATCCGTCGATCGACTACATCAAGCGCATCGTCGGCCTGCCGGGCGACACGGTGTCCTACGAGAACAAGCAGTTGGTGATCGACGGCAAGCCCATCGGCGAGAAGGCCGACGGCCAGTGGTTCGATCCGTCCACCATGGCCTATTACCAGCAGTACCGCGAGAACCTGGACGGGGCGCAACATCGCATCCTGATCAACCCGCAGGCGCCGGCCTACGTGATCGGCGGACCGGACAATTTTCCCCATCGCGACGCTTGTCATTATGATTCGCAAGGTTTCGTCTGCAAGGTTCCCGCAGGAATGTACTTCGTGATGGGCGATAACCGCGATAATTCACTAGATTCCCGCTACTGGGGATTCGTGCCGGCGCGCAACATCGCTGGCAAGGCGTTTTTCGTCTGGATGAACTTCGGTGGCCTGAAGAACATCGGGCCGATTCATTGACCTGCTGACAGCATCGATGGGATTTGCGGTATGAGCCACGCGCAACGTCAACGCGGCATCACGCTGATCGGGCTGCTGTTCTGGGGGGCGATCATCGCCATCCTGGTCGTGCTCGGCCTGCAGATCGTGCCGGACTGGCAGGAATCGGTGTCGATCCAGCATGCGGTGGATCAGGCTGCGAAAGCCGGCCCCACCGTCGGGGACATCCGCACCAAGTTCGACAAGATGGCCGAGGTCGACTACATCAGTTCGATCAGCGGCAAGGACCTGCAGATCACCAAGGTCAACGGCAACATCGTGGTTTCCTACGCCTACAAGAAGGAGATCCACCTGGTCGGCCCGGCCTTTCTCCTGCTCAAGTTCTCCGGGAAATCGCGTTGACGGAGCGCCCGAGGCGGTGAACGCCCTGGAACAACTGCAGGCGCGCCTGCAGTACCGTTTTCGCGATGGTGCGCTGCTGCGCCAGGCGCTGACCCACCGCAGCCACGGCTCGGACAACAACGAGCGCCTGGAATTCCTGGGCGACGCCGCGCTGAACCTGCTGATCGCCTCGCTGCTATATGCGGACGGCCAGGCCGACGAAGGCCATTTGTCGTACTGGCGCGCCGCGCTGGTGCGGGAGGCCACGCTGGCCGACCTGGCGCGCGAGGCGGGCCTGGGCGAGCTGCTGCTGCTGGGCGAGGGCGAGCAGCGCAGCGGGGGCCGCCGCCGGCACTCCATCCTGGCCGACGCGCTGGAAGCGCTGATCGGCGCCGTCTACCTCGACGGCGGCATCGAGGCGGCAGCCGCGCTGGTGCGCCGTCTGTACGGCGAGCGCCTGCTGCACCTGGACCTGCGGGCCAGCGCCAAGGACGCCAAGACCACCTTGCAGGAGATCCTGCAGGGGCGCAAGATGCAACTGCCGGCGTATCGGGTGCAAGAAACCAGCGGGCCCCCGCATGCGCAGCATTTTGTCGTGCAATGCGAGGTGGCCGAGCTCGGCGTGCAAAGCAGCGGCGAGGGGCCCAGCCGGCGCGCCGCGGAGCAGCAGGCCGCGCAATCGATGATCGAGCAGCTGCGAGCCGGTGCCGCGCCGTCGTGGCACCAGCCAGCGGCCAAGCCATGAGCCAGCCTTCCACCGAACCATCCACCGAGCCTTCAAGCGAGCCTGCCGGCGGATCCGCGAGCGGACCCGAGTCGCAGCAGCGCTTCGGCACCATCGCCATCGTCGGGCGGCCCAACGTGGGCAAGTCGACCCTGCTCAACGCCCTGGTCGGCCAGAAGATCAGCATCACTTCCGACAAGGCGCAGACCACGCGCCACCGGCTGCTCGGCGTGCGCACCGAAGGCGCCGCGCAGTTCGCCTTTGTCGACACCCCGGGTTTCCAGCTGCGCCATACGCGCGCGCTCAATCGTGCGCTCAACCGCACGGTGCGCGGCGCGCTGGCCGACGTGGACATCGTGCTCTGGGTGGTCGAGGCCGGCACCTGGGGCCCCGAGGACGAGCTGGTGGGGCAGTTGCTGCCCAAGGGGCGCCCGGTGATCCTCGTGGCCAACAAGCTCGATCGCATCCGGGGACGGGAGAAGCTTCTTCCCTGGCTGGCCGAGCGAGGCAAGGATGCCCGACTCACCGAGATCGTGCCCCTGTCGGCGCGCCGGCACGCCGATGCCGGGCGCCTGCTGGACATCCTGGCGCGCCACCTGCCGCAAGGTCCCTGGGGCTTCGATGCCGATGCGCTGACCGATCGGGGCGAGCGATTCCTGGCGGCGGAGATCCTGCGCGAAAAGCTGTTCCGGCTCACCGGCGATGAGCTGCCCTACAGCAGCACGGTGGTGATCGACCGCTTCGAGCTCGACGGCAGGCTGAGGCGCATCGCCGCCAGCATCGTCGTGGAGCGCGACAGCCACAAGGCGATGGTCATCGGCGGAGGCGGCGCCGTCGTGCGCCGCCTGTCCACCGAGGCACGGCAGGACATGGAAAGGCTGTTCGACGCACCGGTTTTCCTCGAAGTGTGGGTCAAGACCCGCTCTGGCTGGGCCGACGACCAGGCCGCGGTGCGCGCCTACGGCTACGAGGAATCCTAGGCAAGGATCCGGTGGAACGCCCCGAGCTTCGCAGGCGGCCGGCCCGGCGCATCGAGCGCACGCACGACGAGCCGGCCTTCGTGCTGCACGCCCATCCCTGGCGCGAGAGCAGTCTGATCCTGGACGTGTTCAGCCGCCATCACGGTCGCCTGCCCCTGGTGGCCAAGGGGGCCAAGCGCCCGCACTCGCAACTTCGTACGGTGTTGCTGGGATTCGCGCCATTCGCCGCGTCCTGGAGCGGGCAGGGGGAGGTGCGCACCCTGACCCGCGCCGAATGGACCGGCGGCGTGCCTCCGCTGGCTGGACTGCCCTTGATGTGCGGTTTTTATTTCAACGAGCTGCTGATGCGCCTGCTGCCGCGGGAGGATCCGCACGAGGCCCTGTTCGACGCCTACCTGCAGGCCCTGATCCGCCTGGGCGAGGGCGAGGGCGCAGGGGCCGCGCGACCCTGGGGGCCGCTGTATGCCTCGCGCCAGCAGGTCGAGCCCCTGCTGCGCGGATTCGAGATGGAGCTGTTGCGCGAGCTGGGCCACCTGCCGGAGCTGCACCTGCTCAGCACCAGCGGCGAGCCCGTGCGCGAGCAGGGGTTGTACCGAGTCGACCCCCAGCGCGGCGTGCTCGAGCACCATGACGAAGACGCCTCCACGGCGATTTCCGGTGCGCAGCTGCTGGCCATCGCCGATGCCCGCTGGGAGCAGGCCGGGGCCCTGCGCGGGGCCAAGACCCTGATGCGCGAGCTGCTTGGCTATCATCTCGGGACCCAGCCGCTGCGCACGCGCCAGTTGCTGATCGACCTCCATCAACTATGAACCCCCTCGTCGAACCGGCTCCCCGCGGACCCCTGCTGGGGGTCAACATCGACCATGTCGCCACCTTGCGCAATGCTCGCGGCGGCGCATTCCCGGACCCGCTGGAGGCCGCGCTGCACGCCCTGCGCGGTGGCGCTGACATCATCACCTTTCACCTGCGCGAGGATCGACGCCACATTCGCGATGACGATGTCGAGCGCCTGCGCGAGCAGGTGCGCGCGCCCCTGAATTTCGAGTCCGCGGTGACCGGCGACATGCTCGCCATCATCGAGCGGGTCCGCCCGCGCATGGCCTGCCTGGTGCCCGAGCGGCGCCAGGAGGTCACGACCGAGGGTGGGCTGGACGTGCGCGGGCAACTCGAGCGCGTGCGCGAAGCCTGCCAGCGTCTGGCCGCCATCGATTGCCGCGTGTCGCTGTTCATCGAAGCGGATCCGGCGCAGATCGACGCTGCCGTGCAATGCGGCGCTCCGTGCATCGAGCTGCATACCGGAGCCTACGCGAACGCCGTCGAAGCCGGCGACGAAGCGACGGCCCAGCGCCAGATCCTGCGCATTCGCGAAGGCATCGCGCGGGCCCGGGCGGTCGGACTGCAGACCCATGCCGGTCACGGTCTGACGCTGCGCAGCACCCCGGTGCTGGCGGCCATGCCCGAGGTGCGCGAACTGCACATCGGCCACGCGCTGATCGGGCACGCCCTGTTCGTCGGCATCGAGCAGTCGGTGCGCGACTTCAAGGCCTGCATCGAAGGCGCGGCGGCGCGGCCGGGCGCATGAGCGCCGT
>JAKBBP010000016.1:0-51475 GCA_021808445.1 Pseudomonadota bacterium | reverse complement strand
GTGCGCGAACTGCACATCGGCCACGCGCTGATCGGGCACGCCCTGTTCGTCGGCATCGAGCAGTCGGTGCGCGACTTCAAGGCCTGCATCGAAGGCGCGGCGGCGCGGCCGGGCGCATGAGCGCCGTCCCATGACCGCCAGCCTGTACGGCGTCGGCACCGACGTGTGCGACCTGCGGCGTATCGCGCAGGCCTGCTCGCGCCACGGCGAGCGCTTCGCACGGCGCATCCTGGGGCCGGCGGAGCAGTCCGTGTTCGCGGCGCGCCAGGCGCGCTCGGCCGCGCGCGGCATCGCCTATCTGGGCACGCGCTTCGCGGCCAAGGAAGCCTTGTCCAAGGCCCTGGGGCTGGGCCTGCACATGCCCATGAGCTGGCAGGCCTGCGAGATCCTCAACGCGCCTGGCGGGCGCCCGCAGATCACCCTGCACGGCGCGTTGGCCGCCTGGTGCGAGCAGCGCGATCTGGGCCTGCACGTCAGCATCAGCGACGAGACCGACACCGCGGTGGCCTTCGTCGTCGCCGAGATCCTTGGTTCCACGCGGAATTCCCGAACATGAAGCTTGCCCACGCACCCCTGTTCATCGACGTCGCCGGAACCGAGCTCACGTCGCGCGAGCGCAAGCGCCTGCGCGATCCGCTGGTCGGCGGCGTGATCCTGTTCGCGCGCAACTGGGAATCGCGCCGCCAGCTGGTCGCGCTGACCGCGCAGATCAAGGCTGCGCGTGCGGACCTGGTCATCGCCGTGGATCATGAAGGCGGGCGCGTGCAGCGCTTTCGCAGCGACGGTTTCACCGTGCTTCCCCCCATGGCCTCGCTGGGGCGCCTGTGGATGCGCGAACCCCTGCGCGCGGTGCAGGCCGCGGCCGCCTTCGGACGCGTGCTCGGCGCGGAACTGCGCGCCTGCGGTGTCGAGCTGAGTTTCACCCCCGTGGTGGACCTCGACTGGGGCCGATCGCAGGTCATCGGCGAGCGCGCCCTGCATGCCGATGCTCGGGTCGTGGCCTTGCTCGCGCAGGCCTTGATCGCCGGCCTGCAGGCCGTCGGGCTCGCGCATTGCCTGAAGCATTTCCCCGGGCATGGCTGGGCCGAGGCCGACTCGCACCTCGCTCTGCCGGTGGACCGGCGTGCGCTGTCGCGCATTGTCGAGGCCGATGCCGCTCCCTATGGCTGGCTGCGCCACAGTGCGCGCGCAGTGATGCCGGCGCATGTGGTGTACCCCCGCGTGGATGCACTGCCGGCGGGGTTCAGCCGGCGCTGGCTGCAGGACGTGTTGCGCGAGCGTCTGGGTTTCCAGGGTGCGATCATCAGTGACGACCTGACCATGCAGGGGGCGAAGGAGGTCGCCGGTGACACCGTCGAGGCCCTGCTGCTGGCCCTGCAGGCCGGTTGCGACATGGCGCTGGCCTGCAATCTGGCTCCCCTGGACGGCGGCGCGCCGCTGGATGCCTGCATCGCAGGACTGCGCGAGGCCGAGCGCAAGGGAGGGTGGCAGCCCGATGCCCTGGGCGCGTCCCGACGCGCCGCGCTTCTCGCCACCCAGGCGCCCCTGGGCTGGGACGACCTGATGCTCGACGCGGCCTACGTGGCCGCTCTCGACGATCTCTCGGCGCTGGCCTGAAGGCCCTGCGGCCCTTGGGGGGTCAAGGGTAGAAGAGGTAGACGGTATAGGAGGCAGCCTGGCCGTCGTGCAGCGCCAGATCGAGGCGCACATGCAGCCTGCTCGCCGGGGCGAGCCCGGCCATCAGACGTGAACGGACCTGGCGCTGATCCATTCCCAGTGCGCTCAGGTACTGCTCAGGCGCGATGACCTTGCGTGCCAGCAGGCGGTCGTCGTCCCCGCCCGAACTCAGGCTGAGCTCCAGCCAGGGATAGGCGACGGCATAGGCGCCCCGGTTGTGGAGTGACACCTCCAGGTGCAGCCGGGACGGCCCGCTGGGAGACATCGAGGAGGCATCGATGACCAGATCCTGCGGGCGCCGGGGCGGCGCCAGGCGGCAGCCGGTCGCTTCGCACACAGCGGCCAGCAGGGGACGCGACGCGGGCCAGCGCTGTGCCAGCGTGTCACGCCAGATCCAGGCCGCCTGCGCGGCACCCGCAAGCGCCAGAACCACCAGCGCCAGACCCAGCAGCGCACGCACCCAGGGCCGCGCCCAACGCTCCCGGCGCCTGGCCTGGCGCACGAAGCCCGGCTCGAATTCCGGCTCGATCCTTCCGTCGGGCGCCTGCTCCGCGAGCGCCACGGCTTGGGGATCGCGGGCGCCGACCTCGGCTTCGATGGCATGCGCGGCAGCCGGGTCGGTGGGGGTCGGCTCCGCCGCTGGCAAGGTCGGCGCGTAGTCGCCGGCATCCGCCACGGCCGGTGCCGCCCGGACGCTCGCATCCTCGTCTTCCTGATCCTGCGCATGGAGCCAGGCCGTGTCGGCCAGCCCGGACAGGATCGAGGCATCCGGCCCGGCGACGGCAGGCCCGGTTTCCCCGGCGCCCGGCTCGCCACGGCTGGGCTCGGCATCGACCACGTCGACGTCGTGGAAATCTCCGAGATCGTCCAGCCAGCGTTCCCCGGTCGGGGCATCCGACCATGCAGGCTCGAGCACCTCCCCCTCGTGCCCGATGCCCGGCGGGACGTCGGGCGCAAGCTCGGGGGCAGGCTCGGGGGAAAGCTCGGGGGAAAGCTCGGGGGAAAGCTCGGACGGGGGCTCGGGGGGAGGCTCGGGGAGAAGCTCGGGGAGAAGCTCGGCGGGAGGCTCGGCGGGAGGCTCGGGCGCAAGCTCGGGTGGAAGTTCTGGCGGAGGCTCAGGCGCACTCTCGGAGGCAGCCACGTTTGGAGCCTGGGGATGCCCCTCGGCAGGCGGCTCGGGCGGGGTCTGCCGGTCCGGAGCCGCGGGGGCCTCGAATTCGAATTGCGTGGCGGTGGCGTCGAAGGCCTGTCCACAGCGTCCACAGCGCACCCAACCGCCGCTGAGCAGCAACTGGTCGCGCACCAGCCTGAAGGCGGTGTCGCAACTCGGGCAACGGGTGGCGAGGGGCATCGCCGCAGTATAAGAAGCCGCGCTTCCCGTCAGCCCCGCACCGGTCCCGCCAGGCAGACCCAGCCGTCGAGCTGGCTCCAGGGACGCAGCTGGGCATGCGGCGCGTAGACCTCGATCAGCTCCTCGGCCTGGCGTTCCAGGATGCCGGAAAGTACCAGCTGCCCGCCGGGGCGCGCCCGCGCCGTCAGCACCGGCGCCAGCAGGCGCAGGGGCGACGCGAGGATGTTGGCCACCACCACGTCGTAGCGCTGCCGGGGAAGTTCGTCGACGTGGCAGACATGGCGAAGATGCAGGCCGTTGGCCTGCGCGTTCAGCTGCGTGGCCTGCACGGCGTCCCGGTCGATGTCCACCGCGTCCACGGCATCGGCACCCAGCAGGGCAGCTCCCAGCGCCAGGATGCCCGAGCCGCAGCCATAGTCCAGCACCTGCAGGCCGTCCAGCGGCGCGCGCCGCAACAGCCAGCGCAGGCACAGCTGGGTGGTCGGGTGCGTGCCGGTGCCGAAGGCCAGGCCGGGGTCCAGACGCAGCACCATCGGAGCGCCGGCGGGCGTTTCGTGCCAGCTCGGAACGATCCACAGGCGCTCATCGATGCACACGGGCTGGAACTGCGCCTGGGTCAGGCGCACCCAGTCCTGCTCGGCCACTTCCTGCTGGCGCACACCCTGCAGATCCGGCAGCACGCCCTCGGCCAGGAGTCCCAGCAGCGCGGCGTCGGCGCCGGCCTCGTCGGCGAACAGTGCGCGAACCAGGTTGTCCTTCCAGGCTGCCGGGGGCTGCGCCATGCCGGGCTCGCCGAACAGGGCACGCTCGTGTTCGGAGCCCGCCAGGCGGTCCTCCACGTCCACGCTCAGCGCGCCCAGGTCCAGCAGCGCGTCCGACAGACGCAGCGCCAGGTCCTGTCCGGCGGCAATCAGGATTTCACGGTAGGGCATGGGGGCTTCGCACCGGCTCATGCCTGGCGCGCGGCCATGTATTCCTCGAGATAGTGGATGTTGGTGCCACCTTCGATGAAGCGCGCGTCCACGAGCAGTTCGCGGTGCAGGGGAATGTTGGTCGCGATGCCGTCCACCACCATTTCCGACAGGGCCGTGCGCATGCGCGCCAGGGCCTGCTCCCGCGTGGCGCCATGCACGATGATCTTGGCGATCATCGAATCGTAGTTGGGCGGCACGAAGTAGCCGCTGTAGACATGCGAGTCCACGCGCACGCCAGGCCCCCCGGGAACGTGCCAGGTCGTGATGCGGCCCGGGCTGGGCGTGAACCGCACCGGATCCTCGGCATTCACTCGGCACTCGATGGCGTGCCCGTTGCACTGGATCTGGCGTTGCTTGACGGTCAGCGGCTCGCCGGCGGCGATGAGGATCTGCTGCACCACGATGTCGATGCCGGCCGTCAGCTCGGTCACGGGGTGCTCGACCTGCACGCGGGTGTTCATCTCGATGAAATAGAACTCCCCGTCCTCGTAGAGGAATTCGAAGGTTCCCGCGCCGCGGTAGCCGATCTTGCGGCAGGCATCGGCACAGCGCGCGCCGATGCGCTCGATCAGGCGCCGGGAGATGCCGGGGGCCGGCGCCTCCTCGAGGATCTTCTGGTGCCTGCGCTGCATGGAGCAGTCGCGCTCGCCCAGCCACAGTGCATTGCCGTGCTCGTCGGCCAGGACCTGGATCTCGATGTGCCGGGGATTGGTCAGGAATTTTTCCATGTACACCGCGGCGTTGCCGAAGGCGCTCTGGGCCTCGGCCTTGGTGGTCACCACCGCGTTGAGCAGCGCCGCCTCGGTGTGCACGACGCGCATGCCGCGTCCGCCGCCGCCGCCGGCCGCCTTGATGATCACCGGGTAGCCGATCGCCCGCGCCATGCGCGTGATCTCCCGCGGATCGTCGGGCAGCTCGCCCTCGGAGCCGGGGACGCAGGGTACGCCGGCCTTGATCATCGCCTGCTTGGCCGAGACCTTGTCCCCCATCATGCGGATCGAATCGGGCCGGGGGCCGATGAAGGTGAAGCCGGAGCGCTCCACCCGCTCGGCGAAATCGGCGTTTTCCGACAGGAAGCCATAGCCCGGGTGGATGGCCTCCGCGTCCGTCACCTCGGCCGCCGAGATGATCGCGGGCATGTTGAGGTAACTGGCTGCCGAGGGGGGCGGGCCGATGCACACGGACTCGTCGGCGAGCTTGACGTACTTCGCGTCGCGGTCGGCCTCGGAATACACGACCACCGTCTTGACGCCCAGTTCGCGGCAGGCGCGCTGGATGCGCAGGGCGATTTCGCCTCGATTGGCGATGAGGATTTTCTTGAACATGGCGGGGCGGGCTTCGGCTCGGGGCTTCGGCCTGGAAGGTAGGGGCCCGGCGCGCTGGGCGGAGGACGCGGGGCGGCGCACGGCCACGGTGGCGGCTTACTCGAGCTCGAACAGGGCCTGGCCGTATTCGACCGGCTGGCCGTTCTCGACCAGCACCTGCTTGACCACGCCGTCGATCTCGGACTCGATCTCATTGAGGATCTTCATGGCCTCGACGATGCACACCGCCTGGCCCTGCTTCACCGAGTCTCCCACTTCGACGAAAGGCTTGGCGCCGGGCGCCGAGGCGCGGTAGAAGGTGCCCACCATCGGTGACTTGATCAGCTTGCCCGAGGGCGCGGGTGCCGCCGCGGCCGGCGTCACCGCCGCCGGGGCATCGACCACCGCTGCCGCCGGGGGCGCGTTCATCGGCACCATGTACGGATGCATCGGCGCGGCGCCCACGGGAACGGGGCCGGACTTGACGATGCGTACCTTGCCTTCGGCTTCGGTGATCTCCAGCTCCGAGATATTCGATTCCGAAACCAGGTCGACCAGGGTCTTCAGCTTGCGCAAATCCATGATGTGCGGGCCGCTTGCGCGGCGTGGGTTGCAGGGGCGGGCGATGCCGCGGGCCCGCGGGCCTCGCGGTCGGCCCGCGATGCGCGGACCTCGCCGGGATGCCGGGAAGACCCTCTGTCCGCCGCGCAAGCGTCGGACGAAGTCACTTTCCCGGGGCCAGACACCTTCAGCTGGAACGAGATGCTAACCGCTCGGATCTTGTCGGATCTTGTCCAGACATTCCGTCAATTGTACTCAACTCTGATGAATTGTCATCCATCGACCGGCCGCCGATCACAGGCGGTCCGCGGCGTGGATCTCCGGGCCGGCGCATCGCAAGCTCGGATCATCGCTTCCACAAGATCCGAAAAATGCGAATGATGCCGGAATTTATCGCAACAATAAACGGTGATCGTGGAACTTCCGCGAGGGCCGGGAGGATCCCCCACCCCGACACCTGAGCATAGCGCATCCCGACGGCCTTCAGCGCATCGGCGCCGGCCCCGCCTCGACCAGGCCGCGTAGCGCCTGCAGGCTGCCGCGCTCGGGCGTCGCGCCGCGGCTGCCATGCACCAGCACGCCGCGCTCGTCCTTGGTCGCATACAGGCTGAGCGTGGCCTCCAGCGCCTGCTCCGAAGCGCCGTCCTCGCCGGCCAGGGGCCAGAGGAATTCCAGGCGTTCCACGCTGCGCCGTCCCGCGTAGTGGGGCGCCTGGGAGGTCGCGTAACGGATGCCGCGGTTGATGCAGTGGATCTCGACTTCCTTCGGGTCGTCGCAGAACAGCAGCAGGTGCAGGCCCGAGTGCTCGGTGGCGGTGCCATTCCAGACAGCGCCCGCCACATAGGGGCGAAAGGCTTCGAATTCCTGCATCAGGGCCAACGCGGCCGCGCGCAGTCTCCACAGCAGGCGCGGATGGGTGTCGCCATGGAACAGGGCCAGGTACTGCTCCACCTGGGCGCGCACGTCCTCATTGTCGGGCTGCACCTCGCTGCGGGCTCCCGGGCCGAGCACCTGATGCAGGGCCTTGCGCTTGGCGCTGGCGTAGTCCAGGCCGTCTTCCACCACCAGCCGCGCGGCGACCGCGGCCAGTTCCTCGCGTAGCGGGTTCATGGGCCCAGTGTAGACCCCGGCCGTCCCACGCAGTGGCCCGGAACCCGCCCCTTCCTACAATGCGCCGATGCACATCCACATCCTGGGAATCTGCGGCACCTTCATGGGCGGGGTCGCGGCGCTGGCGCAGGCCGGCGGGCATCGGGTCACCGGTTGCGACGCCCAGGTCTACCCGCCGATGAGCGAGCAGCTGCAGGCGCTGGGCATCGACCTGGTCGAGGGCTTCGGCGCCGAGCAGCTCGCGCTGCGCCCCGACCTGTGGGTCGTGGGCAATGCCGTCAGCCGGGGCAACCCGCTGCTGGAGGCGATCCTCGATGCCCAGCAGGCCTACACCAGCGGCCCGCAGTGGCTGGCCGAGCATGTGCTGGCCCGGCGCTGGACCCTGGCCGTGGCCGGAACCCACGGCAAGACCACCACGTCGTCCATGCTCGCGTGGATCCTCGACCAGGCCGGACGGCGTCCGGGCTTCCTGATCGGGGGCGTGGCGCAGGACTTCGGCGTGTCCGCGCGCCTTGGCGAAGGAGAGTGCTTTGTCGTCGAGGCCGACGAATACGACACTGCGTTCTGCGACAAGCGCTCCAAGTTCGTGCACTACCGGCCGCGCACGGCGATCCTCAACAATCTCGAATACGACCACGCCGATATCTTCCCCGACCTGGCGGCCATCGAGACCCAGTTCCATCACCTGGTGCGCACGGTTCCGCGGCGGGGTCGGCTCATCGTGCCGGCGCACAGCTCCGCCCTCGATCGCGTGCTGCAGCGAGGATGCTGGAGCGAGGTGCAGCGCTTCGGGAATCCCGACGGCGCGGCGCAGCCGGCGTGGAGCTTTCGCGGCGACGAGCAGGATTTCGAGGTGCTGGCGCAGGGCCGGGCGGTCGGGCGGGTGCGCTGGAGCCAGATGGGTGCGCACAACCGGGACAACGCGCTCGCCGCGGTGGCCGCCGCCGCGCATGCGGGCGTGGATCCGGCGTCGGCCTGCGAAGCCCTGGGGCGTTTCCAGGGGGTGCGCCGACGCATGCAATTGCGCGGCAGCGAGGGCGGGATCGAGGTCTACGACGACTTCGCCCACCACCCCACGGCCATCGCCACCACCATCGCGGGCCTGCGCCGGGCCCGACCCGACGGGCGCATCCTGGCGGTGTTCGAGCCGCGTTCGAACACCATGAAGCTGGGCTCCATGAAGCTGCAGTTGCCCGGGGCGCTGGCCGGGGCAGACATCAGTTTCGGCTACGCCGGCGGCATCGACTGGGACCTGGCGCAGGCGCTTGCGCCGCTGGGCGCGCGCGCGCGCACCCACCGCGACCTGCAGGCCCTGGTCGACGACGTGGTCGCCAGCGCGTGCCCGGGGGACCACGTGCTGGTCATGAGCAACGGTGGCTTCGGCGGTATCCACGAACGCCTGCTGCGCGGGCTGCGCGAAGGCGTGAAGGCGCGCTGAGCGCCGGACCCGGGCACGGCCGCCGGTTCGCAGCGGCGTTCGGCTGCCTACAATGGAAGGCATGTCCGGAAACACCCTAGGTCTGCTGTTCGCCGTCACCACCTTCGGCGAGTCCCATGGCCCTGCGATCGGCTGCGTCATCGACGGCTGTCCGCCGGGCATGGCCCTGTCCGAGGCCGACATCCAGCCCGAACTCGATCGTCGCCGCCCGGGGACCTCGCGCCACGTCACCCAGCGCCGCGAACCCGACTCGGTGGAAATCCTCTCCGGGGTCTACGAAGGCCGGACCACGGGGACGCCGATCGCGCTGCTCATCCGCAACCAGGACCAGCGCAGCAAGGATTACGCCAATATCGCCGAGAGCTTCCGGCCCGGGCACGCCGACTACAGCTATTGGCGCAAGTACGGCAACCGCGACCCCCGTGGCGGCGGGCGGTCCTCGGCGCGCCTGACCGCGCCGCTGGTGGGAGCCGGCGCGGTGGCGCGCAAGTGGCTGCGTGAACATCACGGCATCCTGGTACGCGGCTGCATGCAGCAGGTGGGCGAGGTGCCGATCGCCTTCCAGTCCTGGGAGCATGTGGTCGACAACGCCTTCTTCGCCCCCAATGCCGGGATCGTGCCGCGCCTGGAGGAGTACATGGACTCCTTGCGCAGATCCGGTGATTCCTGCGGGGCGCGGGTGTATGTGGAAGCCCTGGGCGTGCCGCCAGGCTGGGGCGAGCCGCTGTACGACCGCCTGGATGCCGACATCGCGCATGCGATGATGGGCCTGAACGCGGTCAAGGGCGTGGAGATCGGTGCGGGATTCGCCAGCGTGACCCAGAGGGGCAGCGAGCATGGTGACGAGCTCACCCCCGAGGGCTTCGCCTCCAACCATGCCGGCGGTGTCCTCGGGGGCATCAGCAGCGGTCAGCCGGTGACCGTGTCGATCGCCCTCAAGCCCACGTCCAGCATCCGCCTGCCGCGTCGCTCGGTGGACCGCAGCGGGCAGCCGGCCACGGTCGAGACCCTGGGTCGCCATGATCCATGTGTGGGGATTCGCGCCACGCCCATCGCCGAGGCACTGCTGGCGCTGGTGCTGATGGACCATGCCTTGCGCCATCGCGCGCAATGCGCCGATGTGCGCCACGACGTGGCGCCGATCCCGGGCGCCATCTGATCCGCCTCGTTGCGCCCGGCACCAGCCGGCGCGCAACAAAAATTCGCCAGCCCCGGGGAACTTGCCCGGACCCGGCGTGTCAGACGATCCATTGCACCCGCCACCGGCCGCAAGCTGCGCGGCCCGGGGCGGCCTCACACCGCAAGCGCAAGGAGATCGTCATGCCCCATGTATCCGACATCATGACCCGCGAGCCGCGTTTCATCGCTCCCGGAGAGAACCTGCAGCGCGCCGCGCAGATGATGAGCGAGCTGGACGTGGGCGCCTTGCCCGTGTGCGACGGCGAGCGTCTCGTCGGCATGGTCACCGACCGCGACATCATCGTGCGGGGTACCGCCGCCGGCCATGTGCCCTCCGAAGCCCGCGTGGCCGACGTGATGACCGAGCGCGTGTGCTGGTGCTTCGAGGATGAAGCCCTCGACGAGGTGATGCGCCAGATGGCCGACAGCCAGATCCGGCGCATTCCCGTGGTCTCGCGGGACGAGGAACGCAGGCTGGTGGGAATCGTCGCGCTCGGAGATCTCGCCCATCGCAGCCCGGGGGCAGACGAAGCAGACGCCGATCAGGCAGGCTCGGCCCCGGCGGATCCCGGCGCGCCCGAGGGCGCGGCGCAGGTGCTCAGGCAGGTCTCCGAGCCCTCGCGGCCCGAGCACTGAGCCACGGGCCGCCCCCAGCCCTCGCCGTTCCTTCCTTCCTTCTTTCCTCCCGGAGAAACCCATGGCCCTGGACCTCTACAGTGCCCGCGGCACGCCCGTGGAACTCCAAAGCCTCAATTGGCACGACATGGTGCGCTCGCCCATCAGCAAGCTCGACGACGACGCTTTCACCCGTGTGCGCATCCTGCTCATGTCCGCCCTCGAAGACCAGGCGCTGCGCTTCGCGCACGCGGCGACGCGTGCCGGGGTCGAACTGCGCGAGGGCCTCGCCCGTCTGCGGCGCATCGAGCTGCACCAGGGCATGGCCCTGCGCTCGCTCCTGGGCGCCGATCATTCGCCTCTGGAACTCGCGCTGGCCCACAAGCAATGCGCGATCGAGGTGGGCGCGGCGCTCGCGCAACGCGAACCGGACGAGGCCGTGGCGCGCGCGCTGCGCTTTGTCCTGCTCGAGGACCTGGACCATCTCTATCGCTTCGCCGCGCTGCTCGACCGTGTCGAAGGCAAGGATGCCAACAACATCCTGCAGAGCTACACCGACATCCTGCCCTCGCGTCCCAGCATCCTGCAGCATCGCGCGCCCCACGACGACCTGCTCGTGCCCTACGACTGCACCACCGCGCGCTTCCCGAGCCGCCTGCATGTGCTGTGCATGCTGGCCGGCGCGTCGCAGATGCGCGAGGTGTTCGCGCACGCGGGCTCGGGGCAGGCCGATCCCGTGGTGCGCCAGCTGCTGGCCGAGATCGCCTCCATCGAGGAGCAGCACGCCACGCATTTCGAATCCCTGATCGATCCTCGCGAGACCTGGCTGGAGCAATGGCTGCTGCACGAGGCCGTCGAGGCCTGGTGCTATCACGCCTGCGTGCAGCAGGAGGGCGAGTCGCGCATCAAGGCGCTGTGGGAACAGATGCTCGACTACGAGATCGGCCAGTTCCATTTCGTGGCGGGACTGCTGCGCAGCCAGCAGGGCCAGGACCCCCAGCGCCTGGTGCCCCGCGATTTGCCCGAGCCCCTGCCCTTCGCGAGCCAGCGCGAATTCGTGCGCAAGGTGCTGCGCGAGGAACTCGAGCTCAGCCTGGCCTCCCAGCGCTACGTTCCGCGCAGCCAGGAAAGCCAGGCCACGCGTGACTATCGCGCCCAGGTGGATGCGGAGGGCTCGCCCAGCGAGGCCGTGGCCGCCGGCTACACCTGGAGCCCCGGAACCGAACTGGCACGGCTGCACCCGGCGGGTGCCTGATTGCGCCTGCTGCCTTCCCCCATCTTCCAGGAGTCCCATCATGAAGCACCAGAGCCCTCGCATGGGCAGCAATCGCACCGGCGTGCAGATGTCCCCGCTGGACGCCCGGCGCATGCACGAGCAGCATGTGGAAATCGCCCCCGTCGCGCTGCATTCACCAGGGGCTGCGGCGAGCGCGGATCTGCGTGCCCGCTATATGGTGGATGCTCCTCCCCTGGGTTCGGTGCCGCCTCCAGGCAGTGTCAAGGGCGTGCTCAGCACGGGCGTGGCCATGATCAGTGGCAACAGCCCCCAGCTGCTGCTGGACAAGCTGGGTGAGCGTCTGGCCTTCGAACGCACCGCTACACGGATCTGCGACGTGTTGATCACCAAGGTGCGCGCCACGCAGGGCGACGACGGCGATGCCCTGCTGCCGCTGGACATTCTGTTGAACATGCGCGACCAGGAGGCCGGCCATTTCGCGCTGGTGGCCCGTTGCATCGAGGATCTCGGCGGTGACAGCACCGCGCAGACGCCGGGAGCCGACCTGGTGGGCGTGGAATCGAGCGGGCTGCTGCAGGCCGTCGGCGACCCTCGCACCACGGTCGTGCAGTCCCTGCATGCGCTGCTGATCTCGGAGCTGGCTGACAACAGCGGCTGGGAGATGCTGGTCGCACTGGCCACGGCGCAGGGCACACGGCCATGCTGCGGGAGTTCGAGCGCGCGCTGGAACGAGAACGCAAGCACCTGCAGACGGTGAAGGCCTGGTTCGAACGCCACACCCTGGGCGCGTCCCTGGCGCCGGAGCTTGCGCAGTGAGGCCGCAGGCATTGTGCGGTCGGTCAAGGCCACGCCGGGCTTTCGGCGCGATGATTCCTGTCGTGAGGGGCCGCGCAGGTCCCCGTGGGAGTCGGCCATGGACCCTCGAAAGGACGGATGGCGGGGCGCACGCGCGCGTGCTTCCAGTCGGACTCGCAGTCTGGCTCGCAGTCTGGGTCGCAGTCTGGGTCGCCAAGCCTTGCTCTGGCTGGGCTGCGCATGCCTGGGCTTGGCCCTGAGCCTGCAGGCGCCCACCCTTCCCACGGCCGCTGCGCAGCCGGCGCCGCAGCAAGCGGCCCCGATGTCTCCCCGAGGCCTGCCGCAGGCTCCGTCCGCGAACCCACCCCTGGTCGGCTTGCTGGATGCCGCGCAGCTCGAAGGCCTGGTGGCGCCCGTGGCGCTGTTCGATGACGAACTGCTGCTCGACACCCTCGACGCCAGCCTGCATCCGGTGCAGGTCCTGCAGGCACGGCGCCTGGCCCGGGAGGGAGCCGGCGCGGCCTCGTCGACCTGGGCGCCCAGCGTGCGCGAACTGCTGCGGCTACCCACGGTGCTCGACATGCTGGCCGACCATCCCGCCTGGGCCGAAGCCCTGGGTCGTGCCTACGACCAGCAGGGCCCGGAGCTCATGGACGCCGTGCAGCGACTGCGCTGGCGCGCATTGGACGCCGGCACCCTGGACCCCACGGACCAGCGCGTGGTGCACATCGCGGACGGAATCATCTCGATCCAGGCGGTGGGCTGGATGGCCGTGCCGCAATACGACCCCTGGTGTGTCTACGGCGCCTGGCCACCGGCCGCCATGCAGGGCTTCGACGATCCGCCCTACGCGCCGGAATGCGCATTCACCGCGGGTCAGGCCCTGGTCCTGGTCGAACCGGTGCCCCTGCTGGCGGGGCGCTGGGTCTGGGGGGTCATCGACTGGCACAGCCACCGGGTGCGGGTGGACCGGGATCAGTGGCGGCGTCATGCGCCGGGCCACCCCTTGCCACCCGACTGGAGTCCGCGCCCGCCCCGGGCTCCCGAGCGACCGCCGCAGCCCCTGCCGTCAGGCCCCGCAGTCGAGCCGCTGCGCCGCGGCCCCGGCATGCGCATGCCCGCGCCGTCGATACCCCAGCCGACCAGACCGGCCAACCCGCTGTCGGGTCGTCAGCTCGTGCCAACGCAGCCCCAGGCTCGGCCGCCCCAACGCCCGCAGCAAGTACAACCGCAGCAGCCACGGCAGCCGCAGCCGCAGCCGCAGCAACCGCAACGTCCGCAGCAACCGCA
Source organism: Pseudomonadota bacterium (assembly GCA_021808445.1). Taxonomy (GTDB): domain Bacteria; phylum Pseudomonadota; class Gammaproteobacteria; order Burkholderiales; family Burkholderiaceae_C; genus Thiomonas_A. Next base: position 37,944 of record JAKBBP010000016.1, on the reverse strand, counting down.
ACGTCCGCAGCAACCGCAGCAACCGCAGCAACCGCAGCAACCGCAGCAACCGCAACGCCAGCAGCAACCGCAACGCCAGCAGCAACCGCAACGCCAGCAGCAACAGCAACCGCAACCGCAGCAGCAACCGCAGCAGCAACCGGGGCCGCAGCGTCGGCAGCTTGGTCCCCGGGACACCGGCCCCAGGCAGGGGCCGGCCTGGAATCAGTCCCGTGCCGAGGAGGAGGGTTTCAAGCCCGCGTCCTCGCTGACTCCGATCGCCGCGGCACTCCAGTCCATGTCGCCGCGCTGACGTGCCAGGGCCGAGAGCAGACGCCCCTGCACCAGCTGCGCCAGGGGCATGGGCATGGCGACCTTGCGCGCCGCGCCCAGCACGAGGTCGGCATCCTTGAGACCCAGCGACAGCTTGAACCCCGCGGGCTCGTAGGCGTGCTGCGCGATCTGGCGCCCGTAATTCACCATCACCGGGGCCGGGAAGATGGATTGGGTCAGCACCTCGGCGGTGCGCTCGCGGGGCAGGCCGTAGCGCTCGCCCAGGGTCATCGCCTCGGCCAGGGATTCGATCGTCGCCATCAGCATGAAATTCCCCGACAGCTTCAGGACATTGGCAGCCGCAGCGTCCTCGCCCAGCTCGAACACCCGCTGGCCCATGGCCTGCAGAGCGGGCATCACGGCCTGCCGAGCCGCCTGCGGGCCCGCGCAAAGCACGAACAGCTTGGCCGCGGCGGCCGCGTCGGGGCGACCGAACACCGGTGCGGCCACGTAGTGCGTGCCGCGGGCGGCGTGCAGCGCGGCCAGTTCCTGCGTGGTCTGCGGCGAGACCGTGCTCATCGACAGGTGGATCCCGCCCTGGCCCAATTGCCGCCCGATGCCGTGCTCGCCCTGCACGAGCTCGCGCAGGGCCGCGTCATCCGACAGCATGGTCACGATCACGCCCGAGGCCTGCGCCACGTCCCGCGCATGGGGCACGAGTCGCGCGCCGTCGCGCACCAGATCCTGCGCCTTTTCCGGCGAGCGGTTCCACACGGTGACCCGAAAGCCCGCGCGCAGCAGATTGGCCGCCATGCCGCGGCCCATGCTGCCCAGGCCGATGAATCCGATGTCCATGGTGTGTGCTCCGTGTGGGTCTCAGGCCTCGGCGGCCTGTTCGTCCAGGTCCAGGGCCGGATAGTCGGTGTAGCCGACAGGCCCCGGGGTGTAGAAGCTCTGCGGGTCCGGCTGGTTCAGCGGCAGGTCGCGCCGCAGGCGCAGCGGCAGATCCGGATTGGCGATGAAGGCACGCCCGAAGGCGATGGCGTCGGCGCGCCCTGAAGCGACGGCCTCGATGGCCATCGCGCGGTCGTAGCCGTTGTTGGCGATGTAGGCGCCACGGAAGGACTTGCGGGCCGTCGCGTAGTCGAATCCCGGCAGCTCGCGCGAGCCGCCGGTGGCGCCTTCGATCATGTGGATGAAGGCGATACCGCGTTGATCCAGCTGGTCGATCAGGTGTCCGAAGGTCGCCTGCGGATGGCTGTCGGAGATCGCATTGAAGGGCGTCAGGGGCGACAGACGGATGCCCACGCGCGCGGCGCCGATCTCGGCCACCACGGCGTCCACGACTTCCAGCGCGAAGCGGCAGCGCCCTTGCACCGAGCCGCCGTAGGCGTCGTCGCGGCGGTTGGTGCCGTCGCGCAGGAACTGGTCGATCAGGTAGCCGTTGGCGCCGTGGATCTCCACCCCGTCGAAGCCCGCGCGCAGGGCGTTGGCCGCGGCGCGCCGGAATTCATCCACCACCTCGGCGATCTGCTGCGCGCTCATCGCCAGGGGCACCGGAATGTCCCGTTTGCCTTGGTGGGTGTAGGCGACGACGCCCTCGGGTGCCAGCGCGGAGGGTGCGAAGGGCGGGAGCCCGCCGCTGAGCTCGGGGTGGCTGATGCGACCCACGTGCCAGATCTGCGCCAGCATCCTGGAGCCGGCCTGGTGCACGGCGTGGGTGATGGCCTTCCAGCCTTCGACCTGGGCATCGGAGTAGATGCCTGGAGTGGCCATGTATCCCTTGCCCCGGGGCGAAATCTGCGTGCCTTCGCTGATGATCAGCCCGGCGCCGCTGCGCTGCCGGTAGTACTCGACGTTGATGTCGCTGCCCGGTACGTCGCCAGCGGCTTCGTCGGCGCGGCAGCGGGTCAGCGGCGCCATGACGATGCGGTTGGCGATGTCGATGCAGCCGATACGACCGGGCTGGAACAGCCTGGCTTCCTGGGTGTTCGGAGCGTTCATGCTCGGATCCTTGTTCTGGGAGTTCGCCGGGACGAGTACGACGCCGCCCGACGCCGCCCGGCGCCGCCGTACTCCGTGTAAACCCTGAAATTATGGCGACTTCCCGAGGAACCTGCAGCGCGCCCCGCTGCGCTGGGATGCCTACGCCGGGCGGCGGCCCCACCACAGGCCGGTCGACGGCGTGAAGCTGCCGTCGGGCTCCACCCGCAGGGCCTCGCGCACTTCCAGCGGGGCTCCCTGCATCAGCTCACGGATCGCCCGCACCATGGTCTCGGGTGTGCGCATGCGCTGCACCCAGGTGTCGAATTGCAGGCGCGTGGGCCAGTGCTGCTCGTGCATGCACTCCACGCCGATGCCCTGCAGCAGTGCCCGCCACTGCGTGCGCGAGCGGTTGCGCACATGCGAGGTGTCCCGCAGCAACTCGATGCATTGGAGATGGGTGTCCACCAGGGCCTGCTCCTGCCCCTCCAGGTCGATCACCAGCACGTGGCCGCCCGGGCGCAGCACGCGGCGCAGCTCGGCCATGGCCTTCTCCAGGTCGATCCAGTGGTGGGCGCTGTAGCGCGTGGCCACGAGGTCGAAGCTGGAGTCTGCAAAGGGCAGGCTGTGCACGTCGCCGCATTGGGTCTTCAGATGCCTGAGGCCGCGCTCGGAGGCCGTGCGAGCCACCACCTCGAGCATGGATTCCGAGGCGTCGAAGGCGATCACTGTCCCGGCGACCTCGGCCATGGCGTAGGCGAGGTGCCCGGCGCCCGTGCCCAGGTCCAGCGCCAGCGCCGGCCGGGTGGCGAGCCCGGAGAGCAGTTCGCGCGCGCACTGCAGGTCGGGTCCGGCGGAATGCACCGAACTGCTCAGGTAGGCCTGGGCGCGGGGATCGAAACGGGCGTTGACGGCCTCGAGATGGGTCGACATGGGGATTTCTCCGGAGGGGGTTTTCGGGAGGGCATGCAGCCTTCGATCTACCATAGGCCCGGTTTTGGTCATGGAACAAGACCCTTGCTTATCCTGGTATAAAAACCAGCAGCCTGCGACGCGAGAACCACCTTGGACCACCCCGGGTCGGATGCTTCCGGCGAAGCCGAACAGCTCGGTGCCTTCCTGCGCGCCGCCCGCGAGCGCCTGCAACCCGAGGCCGCAGGGCTGCCCGCCGGGCGCCGCCGGCGCACCCGCGGCCTGCGCCGCGAGGAAGTGGCCGCACTGTGTGGAATCAGTCCGACCTGGTACACCTGGATCGAGCAGGGGCGCACCCAGGCCGTGTCCGTGGCCACGCTGGACGCCCTGGCGCAGGGCCTGCGCCTGCGCGCCGCCGAGCGCGCCTATCTGTTCGAGCTGGCGCGCCGCGCCGACCCTCGCGCCCCACGGGCGTCGCGCTCGCCGGCGAGCGAGCCCGAGGACGCTGCCTACGCGAACCTGGTGCAGCAGATGCGCTGCCCGGCCTACGCGCTCGACGCGCATTGGGACCTGCTCGCGTGCAACCCCGAGGCTCGGCTCCTGTTCTCCCCCTGGCTGGGCGAGGACGAGCCCGCGGAGCCCAACCTGCTGCGCTGGGTGTACCTGGATCCGGCCGCGCGCTCGTGGATCGTCGATTGGGAGTTTCGCGCGCGCAGGCTGGCCGCCGAGTTTCGGGCCGACACCGCAGCGCTGCGCGACGACGCGCGGCATCGCCGTTTCATCGCCACGCTGTGCGCCCAGAGCGCGGAATTCGAGGCTGCCTGGCGTGCGCAGCAAGTGCTCGAGCGCGAGGGCGGGATGCGCGCCTTCGCCACCCACGAGGGCTTGCGCAATTACCGGCAATTCACCCTGCGCGGGGGCGTCGCGGGCGGCGTCAAGCTGATCGTGCTGCACCTGGCCTGAAGCGCGCCTGCGCGGTCGGGCAGGAGCGGGCCCCAGGCCCTAAGATGCCGGGCGAGACAAGGTCCCGGGCGGCGCCCGTCGGACCGCGTGGACCGCGTACAACTTCGCTCGAATCCGGATCACCGGCCATGGCCCAGCCTCCGTCTGCACGTCCCGTCGCGCGCGCGCGAAGGGCCATCGTCCTGCTGTCGCTGGGGGCTGCCAGCTTGCTGGGATGGCGTCTGGTCCAGCGCCCGCCGGCGCCTGCCGCGCAGGCGGCCGCGGCCCCCGCGGCCGTGCCGGCCACGGTGCAGCCCGCGCAGCGGGGCGACGTCCCACGGGTGCTGCTGGGGGTGGGCACGGTGCAGGCCCGGCGCAGCGTGACCGTGCGCACGCAGATCGACGGCAGGCTCGAATCCCTGGGATTCACCGAGGGGCAGGAGGTGCGCGCGGGCCAGATCCTGGCGCGCATCGACCCGCGCGCGTTGCGCGCCCAGCTCGAGCAGGCGCGGGCGACGAGGGCACGCGACCGGGCGCAGCTCGCCGATGCGCGCCTGGAGCTCGGGCGCACGCAGGCCCTGCTGCGAGCCGGCGCGGTCTCGCGCCAGAGCCTGGATACCCAGCGTGCGCTGGTGCGCCAGCTGGACGCGGCGGTGCAGGCAGACGCCGCGCAGGTCGACTACGCGCGGGTGCAGCTGGGCTACGCCACGATACGCGCGCCCATCCGCGGCCTGGCCGGCGCTCGTCTGGTCGACGCAGGCAACATCGTGCATCCGGGCGATCCCGGCGGACTGGTGGTGATCAACCAGATCGACCCCATCGATGTGGCCTTCAGCCTGCCCGGCCAGTGGGTGCAGGCCATCAACCAGGCGCGTGCGCGCGGACCCCTGCAGGTGCTGGCCTACGCGCCGGGACAGCAGCGGCCCGAGGCCAGCGGGACCCTGGTGCTGGTGAACAACCAGGTCGACGCGGCCAGCGGCACGATTGCCTTGAAGGCCCGATTCGCCAACCCCCGGCATGCGCTGTGGCCGGGCCAGTACCTGCGCGTGCGCCTGGTGCTGGGACAGTTCCGCGGCGTGGTGACGGTGCCCGATTCCGCCGTGCAGAACGGACAGGCGGGAAGCTATGTGTACGTGGTGGATGCGCAGCACCGCGCCCGGGTGCGGCCCGTGACCGTGGGCCAGGAGCGCGACGGCGTCGCCGTCATCGCCCAGGGCCTGCAGGCTGGCGAGCGGGTGGTGGTCGACGGGCAGTACAAGCTCAGTCCGGGCGCGCGGGTGCGCGAGCTGGCGCCACGCTGATCCTGCACCCATGAGCTTCTCGGCCGTTTTCATCCGTCGCCCCATCGGCACCTCGCTGCTGGCGCTGGCGCTGCTGCTGGTGGGCGTGGTGGCCCTGCCGCTGCTTCCCGTGGCCTCCCTGCCGGACGTGGAATACCCCACGATCCAGGTCAACGCCAACCTGCCGGGAGCCAACCCGCAGGTCATGGCCTCCACGGTCGCGCAACCGCTGGAAACGCAGTTCGCCGCCATTCCGGGCCTGGCGCAGATGACCTCCACCAGCGCCCTGGGCAGCACCCAGATCACCCTGCAGTTCGACCTGCGTCGAGACATCGACAGCGCCGCGATGGACGTGCAATCGGCCATCAACGCCGCAGCCGGCCAGTTGCCCAGGAACCTGCCGAGCCCGCCCACCTTTCGCAAGATCAACCCGGCCGAGTTCGCCGTGCTGGTGCTGGCCGTGCAGTCGCCGACCCTTCCGATCACCCAGGTCGACGACTACGCCGAGGTGGTGTTGGCGCAGCAGATCTCCCAGATACCCGGAGTGGGCAGCGTGGACATCGGGGGGCGCCAGAAGCCGGCCATCCGCATCCAGGTGGATCCGACGCGCCTGGCGGCGATGGGGTTGAGCCTGGAGGACGTGCGCGCGGCCATCGGCCAGGCCTCGGTGAGCCAGGCCGCCGGCAGCCTCAGCGGCGAGGACCGCAGCGCGGCCATCTACACGAATGACCAGATCACCCGGGCCGCGCCCTGGAACGACACCGTGATCGCCTGGCGCAACGGTGCGCCGGTGCGCGTGCGCGACATCGGCCGCGCGGTGGACGGTCCCGAGAACGTGCTCACCGGTGCCTGGGGTTTTCGCGGTGCCGCGGCGCCGGCGGGAGATCGCCTGGACAACGGGCGCGCCATCATCCTGTTCGTGCACAAGCAGCCGGGTGCCAACGCCATCGACACGGTCGAGCGCATCCGGGCCGAGCTGCCGCGCCTGCGCGCGGCGATTCCACCCGGCATTCGCATCAACACCCTGGTCGACCGCACCCAGAACATCCGTGCGTCCCTGCACGATGTCGAGCGCACGCTGCTCATCACCGTCTGCGCCGTGGTGCTGGTGATTTTCGTGTTCCTGCGCAGCCTGTGGTCGACCCTCATCCCCGGCCTGACCGTGCCTCTGGCGCTGCTGGGCACGGCCGGCGCCATGGAGTTGTTGCACTACAGCCTGGACAACCTGTCCCTGATGGCCCTGACCATCTCGGTGGGTTTCGTGGTGGACGATGCCATCGTCATGCTGGAAAACATCTACCGGCATGTCGAGGAAGGCATGCAGCCCATGCAGGCCGCGCTGCAAGGGGCCCAGGAAATCGGATTCACCATCGTGTCCATCTCGGTTTCGCTGGTCGCGGTGTTCATCCCCCTGTTGCTGATGGGGGGCATCGTGGGGCGCCTGTTCCGGGAGTTCGCGGTCACCGTGAGCCTGGCCATCGGCATCTCGGTGCTGGTGTCCCTCACCCTGACGCCGATGATGTGCTCGCGCTTTCTGCGCGACGAACACGCGCGCGGCCATGGGCGCCTGTACCGCGCCTTCGAGCGGGGTTTCGACGCTCTGCGCGATGCCTACCGGCGTGCCCTGGACCACGTGCTCGAGCATCCGCTGCTCACCCTGTGCGTGTTCTTCGCCACCCTGGTGAGCACGGTGCTGATGTTCGTGCTCAGCCCCAAGGGCTTTTTCCCGCAGCAGGATATCGGTTCGATCTACGGCTTCGCCCAGACCGCGCAGGACGCGTCCTTCCCGGCGATGCGCCGGCGTATCCACGCCTTGGCCAAGGTGGTGGCCAGCGATCCCGACGTCCGTGGCATGGGGGTGTTCGCGGGCGGAACCACGGCCAACACCGGGGTGTTCTTCATCGCCCTGCGCCCGAAGGCCGAGGGTCGCGAGGCCAGCGCGCAGCAGATCATCGACCGGCTGCGCCCTCGGCTCGCCCAGGTGCAGGGCATCCGGCTGTTCATGCAGGCACCGCAGGACATCAACGTGGGTGGCCGCCTGGCACGCACCCAGTACCAGTACACCCTGCAGGACAGCGACATCGATGAGCTCGACACCTGGGCGCCCCGCCTGCTGGCGCGCCTCAAAGGCCTGCCCCAGCTCACCGACGTCGCCTCGGACCAGCAGAACCAGGCGCGATCGGCCGTGGTCACGGTGGATCGCGACCATGCGGCCAGCCTGGGCATCAGCCCGGCCCTGATCGACCAGACCCTGGACGACGCCGCCGGACAGGCGCAGGTGGCGCAGTACTTCACGCAGACCAACAGCTACCACGTGATCGAGGAGGTCAGGCCTTCCGATCAGCGTGATGCCGACCTGTTCGACAAGATCTTCATGCGCTCGCCCCTGAGCGGCCAGCTGGTTCCCCTCTCGGCTCTGGTGAAGGTGGATGGCTCGAAGAGCGCCTACCTGATGATCAGCCACCAGGGCCAGTTCCCGGCCGTGACCCTGTCCTTCAACCTCGCCCCGGGCGTCGCGCTGGGGGAGGCGGTGGACGAGGTGCACAAGGTAGAGGCGAGCATGCGCATGCCGGCCACCGTGCGGGGCAGCTTCCAGGGCACGGCGCAGGCCTTCCAGCAATCGTTGCGTACCCAGCCCTACCTGATCGCCGCGGCCCTGGTGTGCGTGTACATCGTGCTGGGCCTGCTGTATGAGAGCTATCTGCACCCGCTGACCATCCTGTCCACGCTGCCGTCTGCGGGGCTGGGGGCCTTGCTGATCCTGCGCGCCGGGGGCTACGACCTCAGCGTGATCGCCCTGATCGGGATCATCCTGCTCATCGGCATCGTGAAAAAGAACGGCATCATGATGATCGATTTCGCGCTCGACGCCGAGCGCCGGCGCGGCCTGGGTCCGCGCGAGGCCATCCGGGAGGCCTGCCTGCTGCGCTTTCGACCGATCATGATGACCACCGCCTGCGCGCTGCTGTCGGGCCTGCCCCTGATGCTCGACCATGGGGCCGGATCGGAGCTGAGGCGTCCGCTGGGCTACGCGATGGTGGGGGGGCTGCTGGTCTCGCAGGCCATGACCCTGTTCACGACGCCGGTGGTCTATCTGTACCTGGATCGAGCCCATGGCTGGTTCCTGCGCCTCAGGCGCCATGCTCCAGCGAGGGGCCAGCTCAGGGGCTGAGCGCGACTCAGTGCGCCAGGAAACCTGTGGACAGCCAGGGCACCGCGGCGACCACCAGGATGCCGCCAAGCAAGGCCGCCAGGTAGCCCAGCAGCGGGCGCACGCCCTCCTCGGGCGCCACGCGCCCGATGGCGCAGGCGGCGTAGTAGCCCACGCCCAGCGGCGGCATGAACAGGCCCAGGCCCATCGACAGCACCACCACCATGGCGTAGTGCACTTCATGGATGCCCAGCTGGCGCGCGATGGGGAACAGCAGCGGGCCGAACAGCACCATGGCGGGAATGCCCTCGAGCACCGAGCCCAGCAGCACGAACAGGGGAATGGACGCTGCCAGGAACACCGGGCCACCGCCGGGCAGCGAAGCCATCGCCTGCGCCAGCGAGCCGGAAAAGCCCGATTGGGTCAGGCCCCAGGCGATGGCCGTGGCGGTGCCGATGATGAACAGGATGGCCCCCGAGAGGCTGGCCGTCTCCACCAGCATGGGCAGGAGCCTGCGCCAGTCGAATCGGCGGTACACCAGCAGTCCGATGGCGGTGGCGTAGACGATGCCCAGCGTGGACACCTCGGTGGCGGTGGCGATGCCGTCGACCACGGCGGCCCGGATCACGAAGGGCAGGGCCAGCGCCGGCGCGGCCACCAGGCCCAGACGCAGCACCTCGGCCCGCGACGCGCGCGCGCGTCGCGAGCCGCGGCCGCGGTTGCGCCAGCCGATCACCAGGCACAGGCCCAGGCCCGTGACCAGGGCAGGCAGCAGCCCGCCGGTGAACAGCGCCGAGATCGACACACCCGTGACCGAGCCGATGGTGATCAGTACCAGGCTGGGCGGCACGGTCTCGGTCTGTGCTCCGGTGGCGGCCAGCAGCGCCACGAGTTCACCCTTGCTGCTGCCCAGGCGCTGCATCTCCGGGAACAAGGCCGGGGCGATGGCGGCCATGTCGGCCGCCTTCGAGCCCGAGATGCCCGACACCAGGTACATGGCTCCCACCAGCACGTACGACAGGCCGCCGCCCACGTGGCCCAGCAGGCTGGCGAGGAAGTCCACCATGGCGCGCGCCATGCCGGTCATCTCGATGAGCAGGCCGAGGAACACGAACAACGGGACCGCCAGCAGGATCAGGTGGGACATGCCTTCGTCCATGCGCCCCACCAGGATCTGCAGGGGCGTGTGCGTGGAAAGCGCCAGGTAGCTGAACGCCGCCAGCCCGAAGGCGAAGGCGATGGGAATGCCCGCCAGCACGCAGCCCGCGCCGATGCCCACCAGGAAGATCAGCAGGTCCAGCTCTCCGAGGGCTTCGAAGACGGGCCGCGCCCACCACAGCAACAGCCCGGCCAGCAGTGCGAGCGCCAGCGCGCCCGCGGCACGGCGCGGCGTGCACTCGCGCAGCAGGCGCAGCAGGGCCACCAGGGCCATCAGTACGATGCCCAGGGGCATGGCGGCCGCCCGCCAGAGATCCGACAGACCCATCGCCGGGGTGGTGATGATCTGCTGGTTGTGCGCGAACTGCCAGGCCGGCCAGGCCACCAACACCAGCAGCGCGAGGCTGGCGCCCAGGCTCAGCGAGCGCAGCCGCGCGCGCCAGGCCTCGCCCAGGCGCGCGACCAGCGCGCCCATGCGCATGTGTTCGTCGCGGCGCATGGCCACCACCGCGCCGAGCATGGCCAGCCACAGGAACAGCATGGACGCGAGCTCGTCCGACCACACCAGCGGGTGGCCGAGGGTGCGCGAGACCATGCCGGCCAGCAGCACCAGCACTTCCAGCAGCACCAGTGCCGCCGCCGCGGTTTCGACCGGGCGGCCCAGCAGCGCGTCGATGCGCGCCACCGGGCCTTGCCGTGGCGTGGCTTGGGCGGCCTGGGTCACGCCAGCTTACCGGTGCTGCGCTCCAGGATGCCCCAGGCCTCGGCGCCGTACTTGGCCTTCCACTGGGCGTAGAAGCCGGCCTTGCGCAGCTGCGCGCGGAAGCTGTCGGGGCTGGTGGCGTTGAACACCATGCCCTTGGAGCTGAGCTGGCTTTGCAGTGAGGCGTTCAGCGCGGCCACGTCGCTGCGCTCCTTCATGCCGGCCGCGTTGATGTTGCGCGCCACGATGGCCTGCAGCTCCGGCGGCAGGCGCTTCCAGGACTGCGGGTTGCCCAGGAACCAGAAGCCGTCCCACATGTGGTTGGTGAGTGAGCAGTACTTCTGCACCTCGTACAACTTGGCCGTGGAAATGATGGCCAGGGGATTCTCCTCGCCATCGACCAGGTGGGTCTGCAGCGCCGAGTACACCTCGTCGAAATTGATCGACGTGGGCGAAGCGCCGAAGGCCTGGAACATGGAGGTCCACAGGGGAGAAACCGGCACGCGGATCTTGAAGCCCTTGAGGTCGGCGGCGGTACGGATGGGCTTGGTCGAAGAGGTGATCTCCCGGAAGCCGTTGTCCCAGATCCGGTCCATCACCACCAGCCCGGACTTCTCGATCTGGCCGCGCACATAGGCGCCCAGGTCGCCGTCCAGCGCCTTCCAGACCGCCGCGTAGTCCGGGAACGCGAAGCCGATGCCGGTGATCGAGGCGGCGGGCACCAGCGTGGACAGGATCAGTCCCGAAAGGGTGAAGAAATCGATGCCTCCGGCGCGTAGCTGGCTGAGCATGCTGGTGTCGGAGCCGAGCTGGTTGTTGGGGAAGATCTGGAGGCTTACCCGGCCCTGGGTTTCCTTGTGGATGGCCTCGGCCATTTCCCGGGCGCGCACGTTCATCGGATGCGTGACGGGCAGATTGTTCGCGTACTTGAACTGGAACTCGGATTCGGCAGCCAGGGCCCGCACCGGGCTGGCTGCCAGCGCCATCGGTGCCAGCGCCGTGGCGCCCGCGAGGAATTCACGACGGGTGATGCTCATGCTGGGTCTCCTCCTGCTGGTTGTGAAACCGGAATTCGCGCCAGGTCGCGGCGGCCGGCGCTGCCCGTCCGCCGGGGCGCTTCAATGCGTGCCTGCCGGATCCTGGCGCCGGCGTCGCAGCGTGGGCAGGCCGACGCCGGTGGCCTCGAAGCCGCCATCGACCGCCAGCAACTGACCGTTGATGAAACTCGCCGCCGGGCTGCACAGGAAGCCCACCGTCTCGGCCATTTCCTCGACCGTGCCGTAGCGTCCCAACGGGATGGCGTCGTGGTAATCCGAGCGCACGGCCACGCTGTGCACCAGCTTGGCCATTTCGGTCTCCACCGGGCCCGGGGCGATCACGTTGCAGCGTATGCCCTGGTCGCCCAGTTCCACCGCCTGCTGGCGCGTCAGATGCACCAGCGCGGCCTTGCTGGTGCCGTAGGCCACGCGCAGGGTGCTGGCTCGCACGGCGGAAATGGACGCGATGTTGACCACCGCGCCGCCGCGCCCGCCGCGCAGCATCATCGGGGCGAAAGCCTGGGTGCACAGAAAGGCCCCGTCCAGGTTGGTGCCCAGCACATGGCGCCAGTCCGCGAAACTGGTTTCGCCGATGGGCTTGAATACCGCCACTCCGGCGTTGTTCACGAGGGCGTCCACGCGCCCGAAGCGCCGCCACACGGCGTCGGCCGCCGCGGCCACGCGGGCTTCGTCCGATACATCGCAATGCAGCGCCAGCACCATCTCGGGCTGCGCCAGCTCGCTCTCGCTGCGCTGCAGCGTGGCAGCGTCGATGTCCAGCAAGGCCACGCGATGGCCATGCCGCAGGAACCAGCGCGCGATGCCCAGGCCGATGCCGCGCGCGCCTCCGGTGACCACCGCGACCGCGGCGTCCTGATGTTGGGTACTCATGGTTGTCGGTCGAGCCATCCGTGCCGGGGACCGGGTGCCCCGTGGCGCCAGACTAGCCCAGCCTCGGGATGCCGCGCACCCGGGTTCCCCGCAGTTGTCTGCGCATGCATCCGTGGGTAACCGGATGCATGCGCCCGCGTCGCCGGCGGCTCGGCCTTGCAGGGCGCTTCACAGAGGCCGGATCGGCAGGCCCAGTCCCAGCCACTCGTTCATGCCGCCGGGAAATTCACGCAGTCCGCGTCGTCCGAGGATGCGATCCACCACGAACCAGGCTCCGGCCGCGTACTGGCCGGTGTTGCAGTACACGATGCCGGCCCCGGGAAGCCGGATGCCGTCCAGCGCCAGCACCTTGCGGTATTGCGCCGGGCTCAGGAAATGCCAGGACCCGTCGGCGGCGGGCCGGTACAGCAGTTCCGCCGGCAGCGGGCGCGAGCCCTGCAGGCGGCCGTCCTCGGGAATCACCGGGGTGCGCTGCAGGCCGGCGAACTGGGCCAGCGGGCGCGCGTCCCACAGCGCCGCATGGCGCCGCTGCGCTGCCTGCACCTGGGCCACGTCCGCCAGCATGTCGGCACGCGCCGGCGAGGCGCTCCACTTGCCCGACTCCATCGGCGCGATCGCGTCGGTGTCGACGGCGTAGCCGGCGGCGAGCCACGCGTGCGTGCCGCCGTCGAGAATGGCCAGGTCCGCGGCGGGCTCGCCGAACAGCTGCAGTTCCCAGGCGAGGAAGGCGGCCTCCTGCAGCGAGGTGGCGTCATCGCCGGTCGGCACGAGCACGATGGGTTTGCCTGGCTCCAGCACCGATGCGCGCATCACGTCCTGGAATTGCTCGGCCGTGGGCAGAAGGAAATCCAGCTCCTTGCCCTGCACCTTGCGCTTTTCCCGAAGCGCCCAGAAATTCACCGAAAGCGCATCCGGGATATAGCCGCCCACTTGTTCGAGCACCTTGTGGCCGTCGACGGTGCGCCATTTCGGGTCGTTGGTCAGGGAGCCCACATCGTCGCGAATGTCGACGATCTGCACCTGGGAGGCGTGGGCATGCAGCCACTGCACATCGACCACGGGGCCGGGCAGCACGGCCGCGCCCGCCGCGGCGCCGGCCGACAGAGCCAGCAGGCCGGCAAGCAGGAATTGAAGAGGTTTTCGGTTCAGGACCATGAGAATCTCCAGGATGGAACGGGCTGGAGCTTTGTAACCGAGGGTTGCCAAAAGGTCCAAGCAAATTTCGCAATATGATCAATTACACATATTGATGGATGGTCCCGCCGCTGGTCCCCCCGCCTGGTCCCCCCGCCTGGTCCCGCCGCCTGGTCCCGCCAGCAGGAATCGAACCTGCATCTAACCCTTAGGAGGGGCTTGTTCTATCCATTGAACTATGGCGAGGCAGCCCGACAGTCTAACAAGCTTCCTCCACGGACCAGGCCGCGCGACATGCGAGGCCCGCAGGCTTGTCTCTTCTACGACCGCCGTCGTAGGATGGGCTCATGGTGGATTTCCGACTCCCCGCCGACGACCTCGAATACGCCGTGCTGAGCGCCTTGTGGCAACTGCGCAGCGCCTCGGTGCGTGAGCTGCACGAACGCGTGGGCATGCCTGGTGGCCTGGTCTACACGACCACCGCAAAGGTCGTGGACCGTCTGCGGGACAAGGGGCTGATCGAGCGCCACCGCCAGGGCGGGAGCTTCGTGTACACGGCCGGCGCCGATCGTCGGGCCGTGGAGCGCGCGCGGGCGCGCCAGCTGATGGCCCGTTTCCTGGGGCCCGGGCCGCACTCCGCGGTGGCGGCGCTGGTCGACGCCGTGGACGAGATCGATCCGCAGCTGCTCGATGAGCTCGAGCGCGCCATTCAAGCCAGGAAGGGGACGAGTCATGGGACGTGAGACCTTGCTGACCCTGCTGAGCCTCCTGTTTGGCGGGCTGTCCCTTCAACCCCTTGCCATGCTGCGCTGGAGGGGGCTCTCCGACGCTCCCCCTCGGCTGGCTGAGCAGCGGGAGTGGCTGCGCTTGCTGCTGCCCGTGCTGCCGGTGCTGGCGGTGTGCGTGTGGCTGTGCGGCTGGGCCTTGCGGGAGCCCGACCCGGTCCGGGCGCGCTTCGACCATGGCATGATCATCGGCGCAAGCATTCCCTTCGCCCTGCTGGCGCTGCGCGCCGCGCTGCGCTCGGTATGGGTGTTCGTGCGGGAGCCCGTGGATCTGCCCGTCTGCACCGTGGGTCTGCTGCGCCCGCGCATCGTGTTCGACCCATGGTTCGCGCGTAGCCTGGACCAGGCGCAGGTCTTCGCGGTGCTGGAGCACGAGCGGGCCCATGTGCGCCACCGGGATCCCCTGCGGATCTGGCTGGCCCAGCTGGCCACCGATCTGCAATGGCCATGGCCAGGGGCGCAGCGGCGCTTCGAGGCCTGGCTGGAGATCCTGGAGCATGCCCGTGACGACGAGGCCCGAAGCCGCGGCGCCTCGGGCCAGGCCCTGGCCGCGGCGGTCGTGGCCACGGCGCGGCAATCCGCGAGCAGGCGCGGGGCCGCCCGCGACACGGGGCCGTTGCGAAGCGAGGCCGCCCTGCTGGGTGACGCGGGCTCGCTGGCGCTGCGTATCCGGCGCTTGCTGGCGCCCCTGCCCGAGGAAGCACCGCCGGGCCCGGCCTCGGCGATGCCGGATCCGGCCGCGCTGGCCTTGCTCGGTGTGGTGGTTTGCGGGGTGTTCGTGCTGGGTGCCGTGTTCGGCAATGCCGTGCTGCATCCATTTTTCCTGTGGACATGGACGGCCTGAGCCCTGCCGGCCGGGCGCGCGCCCGGCGTGCAGCGGCCGCCCTGGTGCTCGGCGTCTGCCTGGGCGGACTGGGGGTGAGCGCCACCGCCGCCAACGCGACGGCCGCGGCGCAGTCCTCGGCCGAGCAACCCTACGTGCGCGTGCACCGGCAGTCCGTCGCGCCCGCATGGCATGCCTACGCGCAGATCGAGCCCATCGCCACCGTGGAGCTGCGCGCAGTGGCTTCCGGCACGCTGCGGGCGCTGCGCCTGCTGCCGGGCAGCCCGGTGCGGGCCGGGGACATCGTGGCCCTCGTGGGTGGGCCGCGCATGCACGCCCGGCTGGTCGCCAGCGCGCAGCGACTGGCCAGCGCCGGGGCCCGTCGGCAGGCGGCTGCGCGCCTGCTGGCCATCGAGCGTCGAAAGCTCGCCGAACAGCTTGCCACCCGGCAGGAACTGGACGCCGCGCAAAGCGAGCTCGGCGCAGCCGACGCGGCCGTTCGCACCGCGGCAGCGCGCTTGCGGGATGTGCGCAGCCAGCGCATCGTGCGGGCTCCCGTGGCCGGAACCATTCTGCAGTTGATGGCGGCGAATGGCGAGCAGATCGCCGCCGGGCAGGCCATCGCCAGGCTCCAGCCGGCCGGCCATCTGTGGATCCGCGCGGAGTACTACGGCGCGCAGGCATCGGAGCTGCGCGTGGGCATGCGTGGACGCTTCCGGCCGGCCGGCGCGCAGGGGCGTGGGGTGCCGGTGCAAATCGCGGCCATTTCCCCGGCGCTGGCCCCCGATGGAGGCCTGCGGGTCGGACTCGTGGCGCTCGCCGGCCACTCGCCCCAGGGGTGGATGAACGGTCAGTGGGGACGCCTGCGGCTCGAGGGTCCTTCCCGGATGATGGCCATGGTGCCGACCCGGGCTCTGATCCTCGACCAAGGGCAGTGGT
This sequence comes from Pseudomonadota bacterium, assembly GCA_021808445.1. Lineage (GTDB taxonomy): Bacteria > Pseudomonadota > Gammaproteobacteria > Burkholderiales > Burkholderiaceae_C > Thiomonas_A. Next base: position 21,954 of record JAKBBP010000016.1, on the reverse strand, counting down.
GGGTGCTCGTGCGCACCCCGAAGGGCGACAGGCCGACGCGGGTGGAGCCAGGCTCGGCGCGTGGCTGGCAGACCGAGATCGTCTCCGGCCTGTCCCCGGGCCAGCAGGTGCGGGTCACCGACGCTTTCCTCGATTACCACCGCGGCATCGCCAGTCGCTACACGCCGCCCGATTGACACCGACATGGCCTTCGACCTCTCCATCCCGCGCCTGCTGCGGCGCAGGGTGCTTTGGGTGCTGGTGCTGGGAGCGCTGCTGATCTGGGCGGTGGACGCCTTCGTGCACACGCCTGTCGAGGTGCTGCCCCAGTTCGACTACCCGCAGATCGGGGTCACCGTGCATTTCCCCGGCGCCACGGCCAGCGAACTCGAGCACCTCGTGGTCGATCCGCTGGAAGGCGAGATCCTGGCGCTGACCGGGCTGCGCAGCGAGCGCGCGGTGATGGGCAACGGCACCGTGAGCATCGACGTGCGCTTTCGCAACGGCAGCGATGCGCAGATCGACCTGCAGGCGGTCAACGGGGCCATCGACCGCGCGCGCGCACGCCTGCCCTCCGGGGCCCATCCGGTGGCGCAGGTCATGGGCAACGCGATCAACGAGGTCGCCGACTACACAGCCAGCATCCCGACCGGGGTCGACCCTTCGCAGGTGCAGCGCCGGGTCCTGGCGGACATCGCTCCCGCTCTGCGGGCCCTGCCGGGCGTGCAGGAAGTGCAGGTCTTCGGCGCCGGGCGGGAGGTGCTGTGGATCCAGCCGGACCTGGATGCGATGCGTCGCTACGACGTCGGTGCCCAGGCCATCGTGCGGTCGGTCAGGGCGCAGACCGTGCTGGCCCCGGCGGGCTATCTGAGTCTTGGCCACAATGACGTGCTGATCGAGGCGCGCAATCTGCCGGTCGACACCGCGGCACTGCGCAGCATTCCGGTGGCCACGTCGCGGGGGCCGATTCCCCTGGGGGCGCTCGCGCGGGTGGTTCGCAGCGCGCAGCCCACGCACAACGGGGTGATGCTGGACGGCCGTCCCGGCGTGGCGCTGGTCGTGATGAAGCAGCCCGGTGCCTCGACCCTGGCCGTCACTGGCGCGGTGCAGGCGGCACTGCGCCAGACCCTGGCGCAACTGCCTGCGGGTGTGCGCTGGGTGCGCACCTACAGCCAGGGCCACATCGTGCGCCTGATCGGTGCCGACCTCGGTCGCAACCTGGCGGTGGGCGCACTGCTCGCCGTAGGGCTGTTGTTCTGGGTACTGGGCGCCGGGCGCGGCATCATCGTGCTGGCCATGAGCATTCCCCTGTCGCTGGCGCTGGCCATCGCCGCTCTGCATGCCTTGGGTCAGAACCTGAACCTGATGACCTTCGGGGCGCTCACGGTCGCGGTCGGACTGCTGGCCGACGACGCCATCATCGTGCTGGAGAGCATCTACCACCGCTGGGAAGCGGGAGACGCCCAGTGGCAGGGGATCTGGACGGGGTTGCGGGGCATCGTCGTCCCGGATCTGACCGGCACGCTGACCAATATCGCGATCTACGTGCCGCTGCTGTTCGTCGGCGGCCTGGTCGGCCTGTTTTTCATTCCCTTCTCCCTGGCGATGATCCTGGCCTTGATGGCCTCCTTCGTGGTGTCGATCACGCTGATTCCGCTGGGGCTGGGCCTGCTGGGTGCCCGCCCGGCAGGCGCCAGCGGGAGCGGCCGGCGCGTGCTTCAGTGGCTCCAGCGCGGCAATCAACGCCTGTTCGAGTGGGTGGCGCGGGCTCCGCGCAGCAGCCTGGCGATCACCTTCGCGGTGCTCCTGCTCAGCCTGCTCGGACTGGTGCTGGTGCCCATTCATTTTCTCCCCCTTCCCAACGAAGGGGTGCTGCTGGAGTCCTACACCCTGCCGCCTGGAGCCTCGCTGCTGGACACGCGTGAGGCTGTGCGCGGCATCAGCCGGCGCCTCCTGCGCGACCCCGCGGTCGCGCACGTGTATGCCCGCATCGGCGCAGCCTCGTCCACCACCTACACCGAGCCCGCCTATGCCGGCGAGATCGAGGTGGCCCTCAAGCCTGGGATCGGGGTCAACGCGCTGGATTCGCTGGGGCGCAGGATCCAGCGCGAATCGGCGCTGCCCGGCGTGCAGCTGTCCGTCGACACACCCACCGTCGAGCGCCTGGGCGAGAGCCTTTCGGGGCTGCCGCAACCCTTCGTGGTCCATGTGTTCGGCGCGCGCGTGGCGGAGCTGCGCAGCATCGCCGAACGCATCACCGCGCGCCTGCAGCGCATCCCGGCGTTGAGCAGTGTGTTCGACAACGATGCCTACCCGGTCACCCAGTTGCTGATCCGGCCTCGAGTGCAGGCGCTGGCCCGACTGGGACTGAGCCCGGCGGCCCTCTATGCGCAACTCGAAGCTCTGCTCGACGGACAGGTGCTCGAGCGCGTTCCCGACGGCAACGTGCCCCTGGACCTGTACATGCGACTGGCCGACGCGCCGCAGCGCTCCATCGCCGGTCTGGAGGCCTTGCCCATCCGCGTCCCGGGCGGCTGGGCATCCCTGGGAACCGTGGCGCGGCTGCGTCTCGAGGCGACGCCGAACCAGATCCGTCACATCGCCGGCGCGCGAGCCCTGGACATTCTGGCCACGCCCGACGGACCGCTGGGCAGTACCGAGCTGGCGGCCAGGCGCGCGCTGGCGGGCATTTCCCTGCCGCCGGGTTACCGAGTGGCCTTCGGCGGGCTGGCCGCCGAGCTGGAAAGCTCCGCGCTGGCCCTGCTGCTGGCGACCCTGGCGGCCTTCGCGATCATGGTGGGCATCCTGCTGCTGCAATTCGACGGCCTGTTGATCCCGGCGCTGCTGCTGCTGGAGATTCCGCTGGCGCTGACGGGCGGCACGGTGGCGCTGGTGCTCAGTGGAGTGGGACTCAATGCCACCGGAATGATCGGGTTCCTGACCCTGGTGGGCATCGGCCTGCGGCATTCCATCGTGCTGCTCGACCGCGCTCGAGCCAACGAGAGCGCCGGCATGCCCCTGGAGCAGGCCGTGCGCGAGGCCATCCAGCTGCGTTTTCGCCCCATCGTGCTGACCGCGGTGACGGCCATGCTGGGGATGTTGCCCACCGCGCTCGGCCTGGGACAGGGCGCTGCGCCCGAGCAGGGCCTCGCGGTGGTGATCCTGGGCGGGCTCGCGTGGAGCGCGCTGCGCTCGACCAATCTGATCCCGGCGCTGTACCTGCATTGGCGCCGCGGCCGCGCAGCCTGATCGAGGTCCACACCCCCGCGAACGCAAGGTTTCGGTGCGCGAGCCGGCGCGCCCTGAGCAGGGCGGGGCGGACAATGAAGGCCTGCGGTCGGGGTACCGCGCTCGCCCTGAAGTGTCCCGCATGCGCCATCCGCGCTACGCCCAGTTGGCCCTGTTCGTGCTGGCTCTCGCTGGCCTCGCAGGCGGCCTGTTGCTGCAGGGCCTGGGGCGGCGCGCTGCCGCGGACTGGGCCTGGGCGGCCGGCGCCTGGCCGGTGGCCGCGGCACTGGCGGCCTCGGTGACGCGCGCCCTGTGGCGGCGCCAGGCCGGGGTGGACGTCCTGGCGTTGCTCGCGCTGAGCTTCGCCATGCTGCTGGGCCAGCCACTCACCGCCGTGGTGATCGCCCTGATGCTCGCCGGCGGACGGGCGCTGGAGGATTACGCGGCAGGGCGTGCCCAGCGCGAGATGACCGAATTGTTGCGCCATGCTCCGCGCAGCGCGCTGCGCTTCGAGGACGGGCAATGGCGCCCCATCGATCTGGACGAGGTGCGCCAGGCGGATCGCCTGCTCGTACGCCACGGGGAGCTCGTCCCCGTCGACGCCACGCTGCTGGAGGCGGCGCAGCTGGACGAATCCACGCTGACCGGCGAATCGCGGCCGCGCCAGCGGGCGGCCGGCGAGGGCGTGGCCAGCGGGGTCCTCAACCTGGGGCCCGCCTTCGAGATCGTCGCGGTACGAACGGCTGGGCAAAGCACCTTTGCCGGCATCGTGCGCATGGTCGAGGCCGCGCGCGCCCAGCGCAGCCCGGGGGCACGTCTGGCCGACCGCTATGCCGGCTGGTTGATCGTGCTGGCGCTGGCGCTTGCCGGCGCCGCATGGGCCATCTCCGGCGATCCCATGCGGGCCCTGGCGGTGCTGGTCGTGGCCACCCCCTGCCCGCTGATCCTCGCCGTGCCGGTGGCGGTGGTCTCCGGGCTGTCCAACTGCGCGCGCCACGGCATCCTGGTCAAGGGCGGTGGTGCCTTGGAGCGCCTGGCGCAGGCCGAGGTGTTCTTTTTCGACAAGACGGGCACGCTCACCGGCGGCAGGCCGCGCCTGGTCGGCATCGTCGTCGATCCGACCTGGAGCGCCGACGAGGTGCTGCGCATGGCGGCTGCGCTGGCCCAGGCGTCCAGCCATGGCGTGGCCGAGGCCGTGGTGGTGGCCGCCCGCGAGCGTCGCCTCGCCCTGCCCATCCCCTCGGGTGTGCGCGAAAGCCCGGGCGCCGGCGTCAGCGGCAGGGTGGATGCACGCAGCGTCGCCATCGGCAGCTACGAGCATGTGGCGCGGGGCGCGCCCGCCGAACCCTGGGTGCGTCCCGTGCTGGCGGGCATGGCCGTGGACGGGTCCTCCTGCGTGTTCGTCGCCATCGACGGCAGGCCGGTCGGGGCCATCCAGCTGGCCGACCGCATACGTACCGAGACACCGCGCGCCCTGCGCCTGCTGCGCGCCGAGGGGGTTCGCAGGATGCTCATGCTGACGGGCGACAGCCCCGAGGTCGCGCAGGCCGTGGGCAACAGTCTGGGCGGGCTCGAGGTGCTGGCCGCCCAGAGCCCCGCCGACAAGCTCGCGGCCATCGAGGCCGCGCGGACCCGCTCCGCAGTAGTGATGGTGGGAGATGGGGTCAACGATGCGCCCGCGCTCGCCGCGGCCGATGTCGGCGTGGCCATGGGGGCGCGCGGGGCGGCGGCAAGCGCGGAAGCGGCCGACGTGGTCATCCTGGTCGATCGACTGGACAAGCTCGTGGATGCGCTGCGCATCGCCAGGCGCACGCGGCGCATCGCCGTGCAAAGCATGGGGGTGGGCATGGCACTGTCCCTGGGCGCCATGGCGGTGGCGCTGCTGGGATTCCTGCCGCCCCTGGCGGGCGCCTTGGTGCAGGAGGGGATCGACATGGCGGCCATCGGCAACGCGCTGCGGGCGCTGCGCGCGGGGCCGCTGGCCTTGCGCGGCCTGCTGGCGCCGCAGGAGGCCGGGCGCCTGCGCGCCGAGCATGCGCAACTGCAGCAGGTGCTCGAATGGCTGCGCGCGGTGGCCGAGGAACTGCCGGGGCAGGACGGCCCGCGGGCGCTGGCCTCGCTTCAGCACCTGGAGCGGGCCCTGAATGCCAGGCTGCTGCCCCACGAGCGCAGCGACGAGCAGGAGCTGCTGCCCCGGATGAGCAGGCTGGTCGGCGGCGAAGACCCGATGGCGGCCCTCAGCAGCAGTCATCGGGAGATCTTTCGCCTGTCGCGCCTGATTTCCCGCAGCGTGGCGGAGTTGCCGCAGCAGGGGCCGGACGCCGCGGCCGCGGCGCGCATGCAGCGCCTGCTGGTGGCCCTCGAGGCCATCGTGCGCCTGCACATGGAGCAGGAGGAAGAGTTGTTCCACGCCTTGGGCGGGGCGGGCTCCGCGGGGCTTCAGCGTGCCGGCACCGGCTCCTGAAGCGCGCGGCTCAGCGCCTCGTGAACCGCCGCGGCCAGCTGCCGTCGGTCCTGTCCGCGCAGCGCCGGGAGATAGTGCACGACCACGCGTAGCGGACCGCCGGCTGCGATCAGCCGCAAGGTGTCCATCACCGTGTCCTCGCCCACGTAGGCGGGTGCCCGGCTGGGTGCGCCGGTGGCATGGTCCACATAGCGCAACAGCACCGGCTGCACCGGGGTGTCCGCGCTCAACGCGGCCTGGAACAGGTTCGCATGCAGCGGCAGCACGTGGGTTCCATCCGAGGTCGTGCCCTCGGGGAACACGCTGACATGCTCGCCGTTGCGCAGGCACTGCGCCATGTCGTGCATCACCCGCATCGCATCGCGCGCGCGCCCGCGCTCGATGAACAGGGTGCCGGCGCCTGCGACCAGCCTTCCCAGCACGGGCCAGTGGCGCACCTCGGCCTTGGACACGAAACGAGTCGGATGCGCGGCATTGAGTGCCATGATGTCCAGCCAGGAGACGTGATTGGGGGCCATCAGGCAGGCTCCCTCGTGCGGCTGGCCCAGCACCTGCAGGCGCATGCGCGTGGCCCCCAGCATGCGCAGGGACCAGGCGCGCACCGCCGCCCGCCGCTGCTGCGCGCTCATGCGCGGAAAGGCGCGCAGGCGCCACAGCCCGCGCGCCAGCTCGAGGCCGAGGCGCAGCAGCATGCCGGCCAGGCGAAGCCCGGATGTCATGGAGCCGTCCTCCTCGCTACGCCGGTCCTGGCGCCACGTCCTGCTCGTGGATCACGCGACCGTCGATGATGGTCGTGCGCACGCGTCCCAGGAGTTCGGAGTCGCCCAGCGGGGTGAGCTTGGCGCGGCTGCGCAGATTCTGCGGCGTGGGCTTCCAGCTCGCGCGCGGGTCGACCACGATGATCTCGGCGGGTGCGCCGGCGGCCAGGCTGGGCATGCCCACACCGGCGGCCGCGGCCGCGCGCGTGGTCACACAGCCCAGCGCCTGCGCGAGTTCCAGGCGGGCACGACGCGCGAACTCCAGCACCACGGGCAGGAGCAGTTCCAGTCCGGTGGCCCCGGGGGCGGCCTCCCCGAAGGGCAGGATCTTGTCGTCGCTTCCCAGGGGCGTGTGGTCCGAAACCAGCGCGTCGATGGTGCCGTCGGCCAGCGCCGTCAGCAGCGCATCGCGGTCAGCCTGTCGGCGTAGCGGCGGATCCAGGCGCATGCGTGCGTCGAACCAGCCGATGTCCACGTCGGTGAGCAGGAGGTTGTGGATGGACACGTCGGCGGTCACCGGCAGGCCCTCGTCCTTGGCGCCGCGCAGCAGCGCCACCCCCGCGGCGCTGGACAGCCGGCCCACGTGCACGGAGCAGCCCGTGGCGCGCACCAGCTCGAAGATGGTGTGCAGCGCCACCGTCTCGGCCGCTACCGGCACGCCGGGCAGGCCCAGGCGCTGCGCGTAGGGTCCGCTGCCAGCCACGCCACGGCCGAGATGCGGATCCTGCGCGGGCAGCCAGACCTTGTAGCCGAAGGTGCTGGCGTATTGCATTGCGCGCAGCAGCATCTGCGTGTCGGTCACCGGGGTTCCCGCCTGCGACAGGCCGATGCAGCTGGCCTTCACGAGGGAGGCCATCTCGGCCAGGCGCTCGCCCTTGAGCCCGGTCGTGAGCGCGCCCAGCGGGTAGACCCGCGAGCGCTTGATTCGACGCGCGCGCCAGCGCAGCATCTCGACCAGACTGGGCTCGTCCAGCACGGGATCGGTGTCGGGAGGGCACACCACCCGCGTGACGCCGCCGGCACCGGCCGCTGCGAGTTCGGAGTCGAGCAGGCCCTCGGCTTCGCCGCCAGGCTCGCCCAGGCGCGCGCACAGGTCGATCAGGCCAGGCATCACCAGGCAGCCCTGGGCGTCGATCACGCGTTCCGCGGCGAAGCCCGCGGCGGCAGGCCCCACGGCATGGATGCGCTCGCCGGAGATGGCGATGTCGCCGGGGTGCTGCGTACCGCTGGCAGGGTCGACCAGCGCGCCTCCGCGCACCAGGAGGGTCTTGGGCTCGTTCATGGGGCGCTCAGGCGGAAGTGTTGGCGACGATGGAAAGCACGGCCATGCGCACCGCGATGCCGAAGCGCACCTGCGGCAGGATCACGCTTTGCGGCCCGTCGGCCACGGCCGAGTCGAGTTCGACGCCGCGGTTGATCGGGCCGGGGTGCATGACGATGGCATCCTCGCGGGCCAGGCGCAGGCGCTCGGGGGTGAGGCCGTACATCATGTGGAATTCGCTGGCCGAGGGCAGCAGGCCGCCGGCCATGCGCTCGTTCTGCAGGCGCAGCGCGATCACGACATCCGCGTCTCGCAGGCCCTCCTCGATGTCGTGGCACACGCGCACGCCCATGTCGCGCAGATCACCCGGCACCAGGGTCTTGGGGCCGACGGCGCGCACCTCGGGGACCCCCAGCGTGGTCAGCGCGTGGATGTCCGAGCGCGCCACGCGCGAGTGCACGATGTCGCCCACGATGGCCACCGTGAGCGCATGGAAGTCGCGCTTGTAGTGGCGGATGGTCATCATGTCCAGCAGCCCCTGGGTGGGGTGGGCGTGGCGCCCGTCCCCGGCGTTGACCACGTGCACGTGCTCGGGGGTGTGCGAGGCGATGAGGAAGGGCGCGCCGCTCTGGCCGTGGCGCACGACGAAGATGTCGGCGTCCATCGCTTCCAGGTTGGCGATGGTATCCAGCAGCGACTCGCCCTTGGAGGTGCTGGAGCGCTGGATGTCCAGGTTGAACACATCGGCCGACAGGCGCTGCGCGGCGATCTCGAAGGTCGTGCGGGTGCGCGTGGAGTTCTCGAAGAACAGGTTGAACACGCTCTTGCCGCGCAGCAGCGGCACTTTCTTGACCTCGCGCTCGCCGAAGCTCATGAAGCCCTGCGCGGTGTCCATGATGTGCAGCAGCACGTCGCGCGGCAGGCCCTCGATGGACAGCAGGTGGCGCAGTTCGCCGTGGCGATTGAGTTGGGGATGGGCGGCCATCAGGATTCGGACTCCAGGTACGCCAGGCGCATGGCCCGCGGTCCGGCCGCAGGGTCGCGTTCCAGCGCCAGCATGGTGCGTGGCGGCAGCTCGACGGTGGCGCCCACCAGGCCGGCGCAGATCGGCAGTTCACGCCCGCCCCGGTCGATCAGCACGGCCAGGTCGATGCGCGCGGGGCGGCCGAAGTCGTACAGCTCGTTGATCGCGGCACGAATGGTGCGTCCGGTGTAGAGCACGTCGTCCACCAGCAGGATCGAGCGCGCGTTGACCTCGAAGGGAAGCTCGGTCCGGTTGCCGCTGGGGTGCAGGCCTCGGGTGCCGAAGTCGTCCCGGTGCAGGGTCGAGGACACGACGCCCAGCGGCGTGGGCAGGGCCAGGTCCTCGTGCAGGCGCTCGGCCAGCCAGGCCCCGCCGGAGTACACGCCCACCAGGGTGGGGGGCGTGTCCTGCCTGGCCAGCCAGGCACGCACCAGTTCACGCAGACGCGCGTACAGCGCCTCGGCATCGGGAGGGGGAGAGTGGGTCATGGGGCGCGGCTCGCGGCGGGATCTCGCAGGTATTGTTCCAGAATCAGGCGCGCGGATTCCGCATCCACGTCCGCGGCGCCCGAGTCTTCCGCGGCGCGGGAGGTGTAGCGCTCGTCGACCATCGACACCGGCAGCCCGAACCGACCCTGGAGCTGGTGGGCGAAACGTCGTGCCTGGGCGCTGCGATCCTGCTCGGCGCCTTCGTCGCGCGACAGCGGCAGACCCACCACCAGGCGCGAGGGATTCCACTGCTCGAGCAGCCGGGCGATCGCCTCGAAGCGCTGCTGGCGGCGCTCGGCCGCCACGCTGCACAGGGCGCTGGCGGTCGCGGTGACGGTATTGCCCACGGCCACGCCGATCAGCAAGGTGCCGAAGTCAAAGCCCATCAGCACGGCAGGGTCGCGGCGCGCGACACCGGGTTCAGGCATGGCCGGCGGTGTTGGACAGGCTCATCGCACTGATGCCCATGAGGGACATGGCGGCGTCGAAACGTTGCTCCACCGCCACTTCGAACACGATGCTCGAGTCCGCTTCCACGGTCAGCCAGCCGTTGCGCGCGATCTCGTCCTCGAGCTGCCCGGCGCTCCAGCCCGAGTAGCCCAGGGCCACGAAAAATCGCCTGGGCCCGTCGGAGGCGGAGATATGCTCGAGCACATCCTTGGACGTGGTCATCTGCAGCCCTCCAGCCACCTGCAGCGTGGATGCGTAGGCCTTGTCGGTGGGGTCGTGCAGCACGAAACCGCGTTCAGTCTGTACCGGGCCGCCGTAGTACACGGTGCGCGCCGCCAGCTCCGGCTGCTCCAGCGGAAGCTCGATGCGGTCGAACAGATCCTTGAGCACGATGTCGGTGGGGCGGTTGATCACCAGCCCCAGGGCTCCGCGCGAGGAGTGCTCGCACACATAGATCACGCTGCCGGCGAAGGACGAATCGACCATGCCAGGCATCGCGATCAGGAACTGGTTGCTCAGGTTCGAGGCGTCGCTGCGGGGGTTCATGGCGAAACATATTATCGTGCCGCGCCCCGTACCGTCCCATCCCACCCATCGCCATGGCACCCAACCCCGATTCGCACGGCCCCGACCTCGAGCTCGGACTGGTCTGGCTGCGTCGCGACCTGCGGCTGCAGGACCACGCCGCACTGCACCATGCGTTGCGTCGCTGCCGGCGCGTGCAACTGGCTTTTGTCTTCGACACCGATATCCTGCGGCCCTTGCTGGAGCAGGGATTGCGTGCCGACCGCCGCCTGCGGTTCATCCACGCCAGCCTTCTCGAGCTGGATGGCGAGCTGCGGCGCCAGGGCGGCGCATTGTGGGCCTTGCATGGCAGCGCGGCGGGCGAGCTGCCCGCGCTGGCGCGGCGCCTGGGCGTGCAGGCGGTCTTTGTCAACCGCGACTACGAACCCTTCGCGCAGCGCCGCGATGCCGCCGTGTCGGGCGAGCTGGCCGCGTCCGGCATCGAGTTCCACGCATTCGACGACCAGGTCATGGTGCCGCCCCCCGCGCTGCGCACCGGCCAGGGACGGCCCTACGGCGTGTTCACCCCGTACAAGAACGCCTGGATGGCCCGCATGCGTGCCTGCGAGGGTGCCGAGCTGGCCGAGCGGGTCTGCCCCCTTTCCAGCCATCGCCTGCTGCCCCTGCCGGAGGGCCTGGTGCCGCTGCCCGAGCCCGCGCAACTCGGCTTCGACCTCCAGGCGGAGCTGCCCGAGGGGGTGGAGCCTGGAAGCCGAGGAGCTCACCGGGCCTGGGAGGCCTTCCAGGCACGCCTGGACGAGTACGCCTCGGCGCGAGACTTTCCCGCGCGCGAGGCCACCAGCGGACTGTCAGTGCACCTGCGTTTCGGCACCCTCAGCGTGCGCGAGCTCGGGCGCCACGCCTGGCGCGCCATGCTCGAGGGCAGCGAGGGCGCCGCTGTCTGGCTGTCCGAGCTGGTGTGGCGCGACTTCTACGCCCAGGTGCTGTTTCACCATCCGCAGGTGGCGCAGGGCCGATCCTTCCGCCCCGCCTACGACCGTATCGAGTGGGAGCAGGCGCCAGGCCTGCTGCAGGCCTGGTGCGAAGGGCGCACCGGATATCCGCTGGTCGACGCCGCCATGCGGGAGCTGCTGGCCAGCGGGCGCATGCACAATCGCCTGCGCATGGTGGTGGCCAGCTTTCTGTGCAAGGACCTGGGCCTCGACTGGCGCCTGGGAGAGGCTCATTTCGCCCGCTGGCTGCTGGACTTCGACCTGGCCTCCAACAACGGGGGCTGGCAGTGGGCCTCCTCCAGCGGCTGCGACGCCCAGCCCTGGTTTCGCATCTTCAACCCGGTCGAACAAAGTCGAAGGTTCGACCCTGACGGACAGTACATCCGCGCATGGCTGCCGGAGCTTGCCGGACTGGATGCCGCCGCGATCCACGCGCCCTGGCTGGCCGAGCCGGCGCGCCTGCGCGCCGCGGGAGTGGAACTCGGGAAGTCCTACCCCCTTCCCGTGGTCGATCACGCGCAGGCACGCCTGCGCACCTTGCAGCGCTATGCGGTCGTGCGGGACGATGCGGCACGTGGCGCGCAGGCGCTCAAGTCGCCGGGTCCACGGGGGCGAGCCGGTCCCGGCACCCAGGGCGGGCTGTTCTAGCCTGCTACGACTCCACGATGGTCGTTTCGAGCACGTACTCGCGCAGCAGACCCAGCAGCTCGTCCTCGGAGTAGGGCTTGCCCAGGTAGTGATTGACCCCCAGCTCCTGCGCGTAATTGCGGTGCTTGTCGGCGATGCGCGAGGTGATCATGATCACGGGCAGGTGGCGCGTGCGCTCGTCCGCCCGGATGTTTCGCGTGAGATCGAAACCGTCCATGCGCGGCATCTCGATGTCGGTGAGCACGACGTCCGGCAGGGTCTGCTGCAACTGCTCCAGCGCGTCGAGCCCATCCTTGGCCAGCATCACGGTGTAGCCGTTGCGGGTCAGGAAGCGCTGGGTCACGCGGCGCACCGTGATCGAGTCGTCCACCACCAGCACGGTGTTGGCGCTGGGCATCGGCACCTGCGGCAGCAACTGCGGCGAGTCGGCTCGGGGCGAGCCTGCCTGTGAGCGCATGCGCTCGGCCGCCTTGTCCCCGTACACCGCGGCCAGCGCGACCGGGTTGTAGATCAGCACCACCCCGCCATCGGGCAGCACCGAGATGCCCGCCAGGCCGGGCACGCGCGAGAGCTGCGGGCCCAGGTTCTTGACCACCACTTCCTGGTTGCCCAGCACCTCGTCCACATGCAGCGCCAGGCGTTGGGCCGCGCTGCGCACCAGCACCACCGGTACCGTGCGGCCGGGGGCTTCGCTGCTGGCGCCCGACTCGTCGGTGAGCGCGCCCAGCCAGTACAGGGGCAGCTGTTGCCCGGCATGCTCGAGCTGGCGCGCGCGCAGTGCAGGATCCAGTTCCGCCGGACGCAGGCGCAGCACCAGATCGACCAGGCTGGAAGGCACTGCGTGGATGCGCTCGCCGGCGCGCAGCAGCACCACCTGGGTGACTGCCGTGGTCAGCGGCAGCACCAGCGTGAAGGTCGTGCCGCGTCCGGGCACGGAGTCGAGCTCCACGCGCCCGCCCAGCGCGCGCGTGTCGGTACGCACCACATCCAGGCCCACGCCGCGCCCGGCCATCTCGGTGGTCTCGGCGGCGCTGGAAAAGCCTGGCAGGAAGATGATCTCGCGCAACTGCGCCTGGCTGGGGTGCTCGCCCTCGGGCAGCAGACCCTGCGCTCGCGCCTTCGCGGCGATGGCGGCATAGTGCAGGCCGGCACCGTCGTCCCCGATGGACACCACCACTTCGCTGCCGTCGTGGCGCAGCGCCAGCGTGATGGTGCCCACCGCGGGCTTGCCCGCGCGTTCCCGCTCATCCGGGCCTTCCAGCCCATGTGCGACCGCGTTGCGCAGCAAATGTTCGAAGGCCGGCGCCATGCGGTCCAGCACGCCCCGATCGAGCTCGATGGTGCCGCCCTGGATGTCCAGTCGAACCGCCTTGCCCGCATCCTTGCTGGCCTGGCGAACGGTTCGGTACAGGCGCTCGGAAATACTGTCGAACTCGACCATTCGCGTGCGCAGCAGGTCACGCTGCAACTCGCGGGTCAGGCGCGACTGGCGCAGCAGGCTGTCCTCGGTGGATTGCAGCGCGCGCCCCAGGGTGCCCTGCACCAGCGCCAGGTCGTTGACCGACTCCGCCATCATGCGGGTAAGTTCCTGGAAACGCGTGAAGCGGTCGAATTCCAGGGGGTCGAAGTCGCGCCCGTCGTCTCGCGTGGCCTGGGTGCGCGCGGCCATCTGGGCATCGGCCTGCAGTTCGATGTCGCGGACCTGTGCGCGCAGGCGCGACAGGTTGTCTCCGAGGTCGCGCACGCCCGAGCGGATGACGTCGAATTCGCTGTCCAGGCGTGAACGCGCGATGCTCACCTCGCCCACCTGGTTGACCAGGCGGTCCAGGAGCGCGGCTTGCACCCGCACCGGCTGGGCGCGCCCGAAGGCCTGTGCGGTGTCGGCGGCCGGCGCCGGGGTGGGGCCCTCGGACGGCTGCAGGAGCGCGCCGGAATCGGCCGATCCGGGTTGCGCCTGGGCCTCGAGCAATGCGCGTTCCGGGTGGATGTCGCCGAGTTCGGTCTCACCCCGGCCGCTGGCCTCGCGCAGTCGCTCGAAGCGCGTATTGATGGCGTCGAAACGCGCGATCAGCTCGAGCAGGGCCGGCTCCTCCGGTTGCGCGTCTTCTCGCGCGGCCAGGACCTCGATGTCGGATTCCAGCGCATGGGCCATGTCGCCCAGCGCCATGGTGCCGGCCATGCGCGCGCTGCCCTTGAAGGTATGCAGCAGGCGCATCGCCTGGCGCGCGGCCGACAGGTCGGCCGGGCGGGTTTCCCATTCGCGCAGCGAGCGACCGAGTTGCGGTAGCAGCTCGGCTGCCTCGAATTCGAAAATCGGGAACAGCTCGGCATCGATGGCGTCGCGCGAGCCCGTCCCTGGCGCCGCCGCGGCTTCGAGGTCCAGCACCGGTTCGGGTGCGGGCTGCGCCGATTCCGCGGAAGCCTCCTCACCGCGCGGCGCCGCGCCTTGCGGCCCCGAGGGGGCCTGCGCTTCGGCGAGGGATTCCGCGAGGGATTCGGTCTGGGGTTCGGCCTGCGATTCGAGCTCCTCGGGGAGGTCGAGGACCTGGTGCCATTCCGGTTCTTCGGCCTGCTCCGCGGTCTGCTCCTGGAACACCTGTTCGGCGGCGCCTTGCGCGGGCGCCCAGGGCCACGCTGCGACAGCTTGCGCCGGCTCCGGTGCCTCGAGCGCCGGTGGCTGGAGCTCCGATGGTTCGAGCTCCGGTGCCTCGAGCTCCGGTGCCTCGAGCCCCGGTGCCTCGAGGGTGGCCGCATCGAAGCCTTCGCTGGCCGCCAGCGCGGCGGCCGTGCGCAGGTCCTCCAGATGGCGAACCATCTCCTGCAACTGTTCCAGCAGATCCGGCTGGGCTGGCCGCAGGAAACCGGCTGCGAACTGGTGCAGCACGCGGCGCATGTCCTCCACGGTGCGTGGCAGCAATCCCTGCTGTGCCTCGTCGAGCGCCTCGGGGTGCTCGGACTGTCCCTGCATGGCTTGCTCGAGAAGCCCGGCGAGCTCCTGCACGCTCTGCAGCCCCACCGTGGCCGAACTCCCGCGCAACTGATGGGCCAGCGCGGTCACGTGGTCTCCGATGGGCGACAACGGATGATGGGACCAGGAGCTGAGCTCCTGGTCGAGGCGACGTACCAGCTCGTCGGCCTCGTTCAGGTAGATCGCATGCAGCGCCGGGGGAATGCGCAGCTGATCGATGGCCTTCACACCCTCGTCCGCGGCGGGCGCAAGGCTCTCGGACGGCTCCAGCAGACCGGCGACGGGCACGGGCGGCTGCAGCTCCAGCAGGCTGGCCGCGGGCACGGGAGGCTCTGGTTCCGGCTCGACCGGCCGGGCGGGCTCCCCCAGATCGAGCAGCGAGGCGTCGGGCCAGGCCGGTGGCTCGAAGGCGGGCGGCGGCGCAGTCCAGGATGACTCCGAGTGCAGATCCTGCGACCGGGCCGTCGGCTCGGCCGAGGACGCAAAGGAGGTCCACGCGTCCGGCTCCGGGGCGGGCTCGATGGGGGCTTCCCAGGCCATTTCCGGCGCCATGGACTCTTGCGGCTCCACCGCCGGCTCCGGCTCCAGCGGGAGCTCGGCCGCCTGCGGCTCGGGCTGCCAGGAGGGGGCGGGGGGCGCCGGCTCCGCGAGGGCTTCATGGGTGGCGGGCGGCTGCGGCTCCGGCGGGAGTTCGGCCGCCTGCGGCTCGGGCTGCCAGGAGGGGGCGAGGGGCGCCGGCTCCGCGAGGGCTTCATGGGTGGCGGGCGGCTGCGGCTCCAGCGGGGGCTCGGCCGCCTGCGGCTCGGGCTGCCAGTACGCGGCGGGGGGCACAGACTCCACGAAGGCTTCGTGGGGGGCGGGAGGCTGCGGCTCCGGCGGAAGTTCGGCCGCCTGCGGCTCGGGCTGCCAGGACGCGGCAGGGGGCACAGGCTCCACGAAGGCTTCGTGGGGGGCGGGAGGCTGCGGCTCCGGCGGAAGTTCGGCCGCCTGCGGCTCGGGCTGCCAGGACGCGGCAGGGGGCACAGGCTCCACGAAGGCTTCGTGGGGGGCGGGCGGCTGCGGCTCTGGCGGGAGTTCGGCCGCCTGCGGCTCGGGCTGCCAGGAGGCCGCGGGCTCCCCCAGGGTTTCAGAAACTGCGGCCAGCTCCGATGGTCCCTGCGTTTCGGGCTCCGCGGGCTGCTCCGGGGACTCGGGCCGTACCGCCACCGGCTGCGTCGGGGCGGTCCCGCCGAGCTCCAGTGGCCGCCCCTCGCGCAGGGCCTGCGCGGCCTGCACCAGCGCGCCGCTCGAGTGCGCGCCCGCGTCGCCGGCGCGCAGGGCATGGGCCCAGTCCTCGAGTCGATCCAGCGCATGCCCGGCAAGGTCGAGCAGCTCCGGTCGCGGCTCCGAGCCTTCAGCCAGGACCTGGTTGAAACTCTGTTCCAGGGCCCACGCAGCTTCGGCGAAATCGCGCATGCCCACCATCCGCGCGCTTCCCTTGAGGGTGTGGAAGCAGCGGCGCAACGCCGTCAGGGAATCATCGGCCGGATCCTGGCCGCGCAGGTCGGCGATGCGCTCGCGCCCCTGCGCCACGACCTCGTCGGCCTCGTCGAGGAAGATGTCCACCAGTTCGGGGTCGACGGCCGGCTCCGCCTGTTCAGCGTCGGGCGTCGTCGCCGGGACGGGCTGGGCCGCGCCCGGCTGCGTGCCCGGCGCAGTGCCCAGCAGCAGCGCGTCCAGTGCTGCCGCGTCATCCTGCGCTGCCGCCGTGGCGGAGCTTGCGGAATCCGCCATGCCGGCGTGTTCGGCTTCCAGCGGCGGCAACAGGGTGTCGGCGTCCTCCAGGTCGAGGGAGAGCGGCGCCGCGGCGGGGGCGGGCTCGGCGCCCGGCGCTTGCGCAGACGGCGCCGCCACGGTGTCCGGCGCCTGCGCGTCGGTGCGTGGCTCGGGAGCGGCCGTTGCCTGCGCTGCCTGGCGCGATGGCGGCACCACCGGGCGCAGATCCCCGTTGTGCGGGTCGAACTGGAAGGAGATCTTCGCCAGGTCGGGCTGATAGCCCAGCATGTCGACCATGAAGCCCAGCGTGCCGATATTGGCCGCCAGATGCTCGAAACTCCCGCCCGGCTGGCGTGCCGCGCCTTCCTCGGGAGGCACGGCCATCAGGTTTTCCACGCTGTGGCGGATGTACCCCAGCGCCTGCGAGCCCACGTCCATGCCCAGCACCGACAGCACTCCGCGCATCTGTCCCAGCAGGCGCGGCACCGGCTCGAGGTCGGCGAGAGTCTGCGGGTCGCGGAAATAGGCGTCGAGCAGGCGTTCCACCGTACCCATGTCGTGGCGCAGTTCCTGCACCACGGTGCCCAGGGTCTGGTTTTCGGAGACCTGACGGTACAGTTGCTCCATCCAGGGGGCGAAGGCCTCGCTGGCGTAGCCCTGGGCGCTGCGCTGCAGGCGCTGCGCCAGCTCGCGCGCACGAGGCAGGAAGTCGGCATCGTCGGCACGGAAGTGCACCAGCGAGGCTTCCAGGAACAGCAGCGCGGTGGCGACTTCGAGCACCCGCTCGGGCGTCAGCAGCGAGCGCTGCTCGCCGATCACCTGCACCATGCGCTCGACCGCCGCGGGGAGCACTTCGGCTCCGGCGCTCAACTGGCGCAGCCCGAGCCCGAGCTGCTGCAAGTGCTCCTGCAAACGTCCGATGCGGCTGAAATCCCCGTTGCCGATGTGCGTCCAGCCGTCCTTGACCTGCACCATGCGCTTGCGCGCCTGTTGCACCAGAGCCGGATCCACCAGTCCGAAATGGGGCTGCTGCCAATCCACCACCGCCTTGCCCCGCAGGCCGGCGGCCTGCGCCACGGCGCGCAGGATCGCCGGAGCCTCGCGCCCGCGCTCGCGCGCCCTGGCGAGGGCCTGGTCGCAGAAGAACAGCAGCTCATGGCCCAGACGCCGCGAGACCTGGGCCTGGCCGGCCAGCATCTGGCGCAGCTGCAGGTTCAGCCGGTTGCACAGTCGCTTGGCGTAGATGTCGGCCTCGATCAGATCATCGCCGAGCGCTGCGAAGAAGCCCTCGGCGATCCACCACAGCGCCTGCTCCTCGTCGCGGCTGGCGGCCTGCGCCTGACGCGCGACCGCCTGCATGGTGGCACTGGCGCCGCGCAGGTCGCCCGCGCGCAGAACTTCCAGCAGAGCGCGCTCGTAATCGCTGCGTGCCTGCAGGCCCAGGCTCTGCACGGCAGCTTCCTGCGCGGGGGGCCGCGGCCACTCCCAGGCGAGATCCCACAGGTCGGCCGGGTGGGCCGGCTCGCCGCCGGCCAGGTCCGCCAGGCCGCGGTACTGGCGGAACAGCTTGACCGCCGGCTCGTCACGCCCGCTCGCCCGCGCTTCCAGGTAGTCCAGTACCGCGTGCAGGCCCGACTCGAGGGCCTCCACCATGGGGGCGTCCAGGCGCTGGGGCTGTTCCAGGGCGCGCATGATCACGCGCTCCGAGGTCTGCAGCACGCGCGCGCAGCCGGTCTGGCCCATCAGCTCCAGGGCTCCCGCGGCCTGGTGCACATGGGTGCGGGCCTGCAGCAGCGCGCTGGTCGTATCCGATTCGTCCGCCTGCAGCTGACCCAGCTGCGCCTGTCGTCGCACGGCTGCGAGCGCGGCCAGCAGGTTGTCGCGAACCTGCTCCAGGACCCACGCCAGGCCCGCGGTGTCGGGTGGCGTGGTGGACTGCGTGGTCTGGACGACGTCGTTCATGCCGGCTC
This sequence comes from Pseudomonadota bacterium, assembly GCA_021808445.1. Lineage (GTDB taxonomy): Bacteria > Pseudomonadota > Gammaproteobacteria > Burkholderiales > Burkholderiaceae_C > Thiomonas_A. Next base: position 3,444 of record JAKBBP010000016.1, on the reverse strand, counting down.
GGGATCTGGGTTACGCGGGGCGTGCATGCAGGGAAGCCAGCGGGCTTCAGGCGATCTTGAACCGGGACACCGACTCGCGCAGCACCTCGGCCACGCGTGCCAGCTCCGCCACCAGTTCCGCGGTGGAGCGCGTGCCGTCGCCGGTCTGCTCGGTCACGGCGAAGATGTGCTGGATGCTCGTGGCCACCTGGTTGGCGGCCTGCGCCTCGGTCAGCGCCTGGTGCGAGATGCGTTCGATCAGCTCGGCCAGTTGACGCGACACGCGGTCGATCTCCGACAGCGCCGCGCCGGCGCTGTCGGACAGACGCGCTCCTTCGACCACGCCCTGGGTGCTCTTTTCCATGGCCGCCACCGCGTCCTGGGTATCGGTCTGGATGGTGCGAACCAGCGCGGCGATCTGCTTGGTCGCCTCGGCCGAGCGTTCGGCCAGGCGTTGCACTTCCTCGGCAACCACCGAGAAGCCGCGTCCCGCGTCGCCCGCGGAAGCGGCCTGGATGGCCGCGTTGAGCGCGAGCACGTTGGTCTGCTCGGTCAGGTCGGAAATCAGCTCCGTGATCTCGCCGATCTCCTGCGAGGATTCGCCCAGGCGCTTGATGCGCTTGGAGGTGTCCTGGATCTGGCTGCGGATGGCATTCATGCCCTCGATGGAGTTGCGCACCGCCAGCAGGCCCTGCTCGGCGGCGTCCAGGGACTGGCGGGCAACGGTCGAGGACTGCTGCGCCTGCGCCGACACCGAGTTGATGCGCTCGGCCATGTCCAGCACCGAACGCCCGGTTTCGCGGATCTCGATCAGCTGCTGCTCGGACGATCGCAGCAGATCGCCAGCGGTGGTCTGCGCCTGGCCGGAGGAGCGTCGCACCTGTTCGGCGGAGCGCTGCACCTGGGCCACCAGGCTGCGCAGCTCCTCCACCGTGTAGTTCACCGAGTCGGCGATGGCGCCCGTGATGTCCTCGGTCACGGTGGCCTCCTGGGTCAGGTCACCTTCGGCCACGTTCTGCAGTTCGTTCATCAGGCGCAGAATGGCCGCCTGGTTGACCTCGTTGCTGCGCCGCGCCTCCTGTTCCTGGCTCTCGGCGCGACGGCGTTCGCGTTCGGACTGCAGCGCGCGCTCGCGCGATGCCTGCACGTACAGCCGGCCCAGTCCGAGCAGCGCCAGCACGGCCAGCAGCGCGGCCGCGACCAGCACCCATAGTTCCACGCTGCCCACGCCAGCCTGCGAGGAATAGCGTGCCTGAAGATCCTGCAGACCGCTCAGCAGCGAGGTCGAATCGTGCAGCACCGCGGTCTGCGCAAGTCGGGCGCTGCTCAGGCTCTGCAGGTTGCCCAGGATCCGCTGGGCGAGGCTGGACACGCCTGCGAAGGCCTTGAGCATGCCCTGCACCTGCGCGCGCGCCTCGCCGTGCACGGGCGTGAGCTGCAGGTTGGCATCTCCCTGCTCCAGCCCCTGGGCCAGTTGCTCGAAGGTCTGCAGGTCGCGCCCCAGCGCGAAGACCGCCTCCGGGCTGATGCCCTCGTAGGACAGGAATTCATTGGCCGACTTGCCGATGCGCTGGGTGAGCATCTCGAGTTGCGCTGCCGCCGCCACGTCGGAGCCGCCGGCGCCCTGCTGCAGCAGCAGCGAGGTCAGGGTCTGCGCTCCCTGCAACAGCGAGTCCGAGCGCTGGCTGATGGTGCGCAGGGCATCGTTGGTCTGGGTCAGCACCGACTGCATCTTCACCACCACGCGCGCGTTCTTCACCGTGGCGTCGACCATCGGCGTCACCGAGCTGAGCTGCGGGCCACCGGCGTGCAGCGTGTCGTCGGCGTGCAGGCGCCGAAGGTCGCCCTCCAGCGCGTCCGCGCTGGCCTGGAGTTCTCCGAAGCCCTCCTTGGAACCCAGCAGCGCCGCGCTGACCGACTTGGCCACGCGCTGCGATTGCATCAGCGCATCGCCCGAGGTGTTGAGCAGGCGCGCCGACGACGAGGTGATGCGCAGCGTGGCCGCCAGACCCACCGCCACCAGCACGACCGCGACGACCAGCAGCCCCACCAGCAGGCGCTGCTGGCGTTGCAGGGGCAGGTGGCCGATCAGCGGAAGGCGACGGATGGCTTCCTCGCCGCCGCCTTCCTCGACATCGCGCTGGTCCTGCATCGCCGCCGACAGCGTGGCACCGCCCACGGTGGCGTCGCTGGCAGCGAAGGCGGTGGCCTCGGCCGCGGGGCGCTTGGAGGAGAACGGGGAAAACAATGCCATGACTGCTCCGAAGGAATCGAAGGGGGAATGGACGATGGGCGTGCCGGGGCGGTCAGGCCACCTGCAGGAATCGCCGATCCTGCGAAAGCAGGGCCAGATTGAGTTCGCGCCAGACCTGCCCGCTGGCGTCGCGCAACTGCGCGCCCAGCCAGGGCGGAGCTGGCGGCGCTGCGCCGGTCTCCGGCGTGAACTGCGCGGGCATGCGCAGCCCCGCCAGCTGGTCGACCAGCAGCGCGCAGTTGATTTCCAGGCGCGGGGAGAACTGCACCAGTCGGCTGTGAGCGCCCGCGCGCGACATCGCGTCCGTCTCGGCGTCGCCCAGGAAGCCCGCCAGGTCCACCACCCCGCACAGCACCCCGCGCAGATTGAGCAGCCCGGCGAACCACGGGTGGGCATGCGGAAGCGGGGTCGGGGCCTCCCAGCTCGAGATCTCGCCCGACTGGCCCAGCGGAAGCAGCAGGTGGTGCGAGCCGGCGACCACGGCCAGCCAGCGCGATTCGCTGCGGGTCTGCTGCGCGCCCTGCAGGCGTGCGGCCAGACGGCCCTGGAATTCGATCAGCGAGCTCTTTGCCATGGGCCGGATGGGTCAGTTCAAGGCCATGATCTTGCTCAGCAGATCATGCGGATCGACCGGCTTGGTGACATAGTCGCGCGCTCCCTGGCGCATCGCCCACAGCTTGTCGGTTTCCTGGCTCTTGCTGGTGCACACGATGATGGGCAGTTCCCGGTAGGCCGGATTGCGGGTGATCTGGCGCGTGAGCTGGAAGCCGTTGAGCCCCGGCATCACGATGTCCATCAGCACCAGGTCCGGGCGCTCCTGCTCGATGGCGGCCAGCGCCTGCTCGCCATTCTCGGCAGTGCGCACCACGTATCCGTTCTTGTTCAGGAGATCGGACAGGAAATACAACTCGGTGCGGGAGTCGTCGACGATCAGGATCTTGCGGATGCTCATGATTGGGCCGGTTTGACGCTCGGCGCGCCCGAGGCGGGCGCATTCGCGCTCTGGCGGTGCACGTTCACCGCCTGCAGCAACTGGTCTTTGGTGAAGGGCTTGGTCAGGTAGGCCTCGGCGCCCACCATGCGACCGCGCGCCTTGTCGAACACGCCGTCCTTGGAGGACAGCATGACCACCGGGATCGAGGCATGCCGCGGGCTGCGCTTGATGATGGCCACCGTCTGGTATCCGTCCAGGCGCGGCATCAACACGTCGC
>JAKBBP010000059.1 GCA_021808445.1 Pseudomonadota bacterium | reverse complement strand
CGTGCTGCACCTGCCCCTTTGGCTGGTGCTGGCCTCCCTGGCTCCCCTGGGCATGCTGCTGTTGCGAGGCCAGCGGCCGGCCGCGGGGAAGGTGCCGTGACCCAGCGCCTGCTGGTCGCATGGGCGATCTTCAAGTACTTCTGCGTCATCTCGATGATGGCGGTGGGTGGCGGCGTGGTGTCGCTGACCCCGCAGATCTACCGCTTCGTGGTGGTCGAGCACCATTGGCTCAGCCCGCAGGGCTTCGTGGCGGCCTTCAGCATCGCGCAAGCGGCCCCCGGGCCCAATTTTCTGTATGCCACGCTGGTGGCGCTGCAGGCGGGCGGGGTGCTGGCAGCGGTGGGCGCCACCCTGGCGTTGGTGGTGCCGCCAGCCCTGCTGACCCTGGTCGCGCTGAGCCTGCGCCTGCGCGGCCCTGCGAAGGAATTCATGGGCCTGTTGCGTTTTTCCCTGTCCCACGTGGCGGTGGGAATGATGCTGGCGACCGCGATTTCCCTGGTCGGCGCGGCCGACACCGGCTGGGCCACCGCGGCGCTGACCGGGCTGACCGTGGTGGCCGTGTTGCGCTGGAACGTGCACCCCCTGGTGCTGATCGGCGCTGGCGCGCTGGGCGGGCTGCTCCTGGGGCTGCACGCCTGAACCAGGCAGCCCTGGCGCGCGAGCCCCCTGTGCCGGCGCGACCCGCGCCGGACCTTCAGGCGCCCGCCGGAGGCTGCGGCTCCAGTTCGAGCAGCACCCGATGGGCCGCGGCTTCGAGTGCGGGAAGCACGGCCGCCATGGCGCCGGGGTCGGGACCCTTGGCGGCCGATTCCATCTGCTCGCACAGCGCGCCCAGGCTCAGGGCCCCGATGCTGCGGGATGCTGATTTGAAACGGTGCGCCAGTCCGGCCACCTCCCGGGCATCCGAGGCTTCCAGGGCCCGGCGAAGCAAGGGAACGCTGCGTCGCAGGTCCTCGGCGTACTCGGCGCGCAAGGCGGCCAGCGTGGCCTCGTCGTGCCCGACCAGGTCGCGCAGGACCTGGGCATCGATCGCAGCTGGCTCCCCGGCACCGGCGCCCGCCGATGGCGACGGGTACCGCGGCAGCCAGCGTTGCAAGGCCTCGCCCAGGGCCTCCATTCGGACGGGCTTGGTCAGGGCGGCGTCCATGCCGGCGGCGAGCGCATGCTGCAGATCCACATCCTGCGCCGCCGCGGTGATGGCCAGCAGCGCGCAGCGGGGACGGCCCTCGCTCGACTCCAGCGCGCGCAGCGCGCGTGCCAGGCCGAAGCCGTCCAGCTCCGGCATGTGCAGGTCGCTGAGCACGAGTTCGTAGCGCCCGCGCCGGAACATGTCCAGCGCCTGCGCGCCGTCGACCGCCATGTCGGCCTCCACCCCGAACTGCGCCAGCTGCAGGCGGATCACCTCGCGGTTGGTCGGATGATCCTCGGCCACCAGGACACGACGGCCGCCGGCACGATCGAGGCTGTCCGCAGGCTCGGGCGGCTGGAAGGGTTCGGGCGATGGCGAAGGCGCGGAGGACGGCGACGCCGCGGGCGACGGCACCGGAAGGGGGGTTGACGTGGGCGCGGCCGGGGCGGTGGACGGGTTTCCCGACGCGTCGTCCCAGGCGCGCAGGGGAAGCCTCACCGTGAAGGTGCTGCCCGAGCCGAGCTGGCTGTCCACCTGGATGCTGCCGCCCATGAGATCCACCAGGCGCCGGGTGATGGCCAGTCCCAGCCCCGTGCCCCCGAAGCGCCGGGTGGTGCTGGGTTCCGCCTGTTCGAAGGGCTGGAACATGCGTTCCTGTGCCGCCCGGTCCATGCCGATGCCGTTGTCGCGGACCCGCAATTCCAGGGTCTCCCCCAGCGCCGGGTCCGACGCCAGGCTGGCACGCAGTTCCACGCGTCCGGGCTGCTCGCGCCCGGACGAAAACTTGATCGCATTCGACAGCAGGTTGTTGAGCACCTGGCGCAGGCGCAGCTCGTCACTGGCGATGACGCGGGGAAGGGCAGGGTCCAGGCTCCAGGTCAGGGTGCAGCCGGCCTTGCTCGCCACCGGCGCGAAGTTCTCCGCCTTGTGTTCCAGCAGCCGCCGCAGGTCCACCGGGTCGGCCGCGATGTCGACCCGCCCCGCCTCGATCTTGGAAAAGTCGAGCAGATCATTGATGATCCCCAGCAGGTTCACCGCCGATCGCCGGGCCACCTCGGCCATGCGGGCCTGGGCCGAGGGCAGGCTGGCCTGGAGCAGCAGGTCCAGCATGCCGATGACGCCGTTGAGCGGAGTGCGCATCTCGTGGCTGACATTGGCCAGGAAGTTCGATTTCGCCGCGTCGGCACGTTGCGCCACCTCCCGCGCGGCATCGCTTTCGCGGCCGATCAGGGTCTGGCGCATCAAGGCCAGGATCAGCGCCGTGGCCAGCAAGGTGGCCGCGAACACGCCAAGGGCTTCGAGCAAGGCGGAGCTCGAAGGCGCTCGATAGGCCACGAACTGCCAGCGGCGCCCGCCCATGCCCAGGGTGCGGCGGTAGACCAGGTCATGCGCGAGCACCCCTTGAAGGCGTGTTCCGAAACCCTTGGGATACAGCACCGTTCCCGCCGCGCCTGCGGGGTGATCGGTGATGTCGAAGACTGCCAGGTTCACGGCACCCCGGGCGGCGGCCCCTGCGCCTTCACGACCACGGACCAGGCTTGGCAGCTTGAACACGCCGAGCACGAAGCCGATCGGCGGGGTTCCGTGCGCGGCCGACCCCGAGGCGTAGACGGGGTTGAAGGCCAGAAATCCATAGCCCGCGTCGCGCGCCTGCACGAGGACGATACGCGAGCTGGCGACCAGCTTGCCGCTGGCGGCCGCTGCGTCCAGCGCGGCACGCCGCGCGGGGTTGGAGGCCAGGTCGAAGCCCAGCGCCTGCTGGTTGCCCTTGTAGGGTGAGACGTAATAGACGGGGAAGTACTGCTCGCGAGGCCCTTCGGTGCGCATGCCCTGCGGCGACATGACGGTGAAGCGGAAATCCTCGAATCCGTCGGCGCGCGCCAGGCGCTCATAGTCCACGCGCTGGGAAGCCGTGACGGAAGGGATCCATTCCAGCGCCTGGATCGCCGGGTCCGCCTTGAGCAGCGGCGCACTGAAAATGTCGAACTGCGCGCGGTTGACCACCCCGGCGCTGGAGAACAGGGCATCGGCGGCCACCAGGTCGTGCAGGGCCGAGCGCAGATGCTCCTCCACGCTCGAGACCTGCTGTTGCGCCGCCTGCTCGAAGGCGCTGCGGGCGCGGGCGTCCTCCGCGCGATAGACCATCACCGAGAGAATGCCCGAGACGGCGAGGCCGAACAGGGCGGTGGCCACGAATTGGGGCAGATTGCGGCGGGTCAGGGTCGTGAGCATGGGAACTCGTTGGCGGGGCAGGCTCGAGGAGGCTGCGCCAGCCTAGGCCCGAAACACCCTTCCTGGCTGTACAGAATGTCACGCTTTCGCGGAAATTCGATCGAATCGCGGCGCGCGCGCCACCGAGGGCTACATGCCTCGGGTCGCCCTTGCCAGCGCGTAGCCGAGCAGGACGCCCGCCAGCGGGCCGATCACCCAGCCGCGCACCACGCCGAGCATGACCCGCGCGTCGATGGTCTCGCGTCCGCGCGCCAGTCCGGCGCCCGCCATGGCGCCGATCAGCGCCTGGTTCATCGAGGTGAAAGTCCCGAAGGCCACGGCCGTCAGCACCACCACAGCCTGCGCCAGCTGGGCCGCGGTCGCCATGGGCAGGTCCACCCTGACCATGTCGAAAGCCACTCTGCGCAACAGCGGGCGTCCCCAGGTGAGCACGCCCGCGGCCAGCCCCAGGCCGCCCACCAGCCCGGCTTCGAGGGGCCCGCAAAGACCCGTGGACAGGAACACGGCGGTGGCGTTGGACACATCGTTGGCACCCATGGCCAGCGAGGCCGCGCCGCCGACCACCACCAGGGCGCGGGCCACGAGCGGGCCCGCCCGGGAGCCGCCGCGCAGGCCGGGCAGCGCGTCGATCAGCCGGGTGAGCAGGTAGCCCAAGCCCAGGGCGATGCAGGGCGCAAGCACCCACAGCAGCGCCAGGCGCGCGATGGCCCCCCAGCGGACGCGCAGGCCCAGCGCCGCGCCCGCGCCGACGATGCAGAACACCAGGATCTGGATGGTCGACGTGGGAATGCGTCGCCGGGTGAACCAGGTGGTCAGGGCGAAGGCCGCCCCGATCACGGCGATGGCCGCTGGCGCGGCCAGGCGCCCGCCGGCCACGATGCCATGCCCCACGTGGACCAGCACGCCATGGCTGAGGAAGGTGGCACCCACCAGGGTGAGCGGCGCCATGGTCCACAGCGCCGCGCTCGCGCCGATGCTGCCGCTGGCGTGGGGCATGCCCATGCAGGCGCCGGTGTAGTGCGCGCCCATGCTCCAGGCAAAGGCCAGCGCCAGGAGCACGAGCAGCAGGTCGGGAACATGCATGGGGGCATTCGGGGGGACGAAGACTGCCCATGCTACGGCCCCGTCCCCCTGTTCACGGGCCGGTCGCCGGGCCCGCCGGCCCTCTCCCCGGGAAAACGCGGATGGCGCAGATGTCGAAGCGCACCAAGAATCTCATCCAAGAAAGCGCTTTCAGATTGGGATTTGCTTAGCTCGGCGGCATGGAATTACAGATATTCATCCGCCAACGAGATGTGCCCGCATGTGGTGCTGTGACGTGAAGCCTTGAGGAGGGCCAGGATGAACCGAGGTGCAGGCTTGGGATTTCGGGGAGTGCGCGCATTGGCGATCGCCGTGGGAGTCGCCTATCTCGCGGGCTGCGGCGGCGGAGGCGGAAGCACGGTATCCCTGGGCAACGTGGCCTCGACCACCAGTGTGGTCGGCGGGGGGGGCGGCAGTTCGGTCACCCAATCGCCGTACCTGCTGTTTGCCAACGACTACATCGCCTACCCGGCGCCCCCGGTCAACGGGGCCTACCTGCACAGTATCCAGGCGGGGGACGTCTATGGCGTGTTCGGCGGAAATTACGGTTTCGGCGGCTACTCCTCCCCGCAGGCCGACATGAACCGCAGCGGGTTCTATGCGCTGCAGACCAAGGCCGGGACGACCGCGCCCACCACGGCCGGCGACTACGCCCTGGTCGCGATCCTCGCACCGCAGGATTCCACCTTCGACATCAGCCAGGCGAACACCCTTCTGATCACGATGGGCAACACGCAGTCGAACCCCACCGGACACGCGGACGTGTTCACGGTCGACATCAACGACGGCGTCGGGTCCACGGCGGCAGCCAACGACTGCTCCTACGACCAGACGCTCAGCGAGCTCGGCCCCAACACGTCCACCAGCGCCCTGGGAGTGCGCAACTATGCCATTCCCTTGAGCCAGTTCACCTGCAGCAGCGGGTCCATGACAGGGTTGAAGTCCACCGGCATCACCACGGTGGCCGTGAAGATCCTCGGAACCAAGAACCCGAACGTGACGGCCGGCGAATATGACGTGATCGCAGTGGGATCGGTGGGATTCAGCAACTGGGGCGCATCGTCCAGCGACATCGCGGCCTTGGCGCAGTGAGGGGCAGGGCGGCGATTCGCCGCCCGTCGGTGCGTGTCGACGACAGGCGCCGTTTTTTTGGTCTGTATCTGAAACCGCTTTCAAGCTTATCCCGCCAGGTGGGGCTGCTTGGGATCGCGGTGGCTGCAAGGGCGAATCGCACGAACACCGCGATTCGCCAGGGGATGTGACGTGACCCAGGCACCAGGGCACGTGGGGCGGGAGCACGCATGCGTGATCCTCCCAGGTCAGGTGTCATACCAATCAGGCGCGGTCCGGCGCCAGGGAGAAAGAGATGAGAACAATTCGCGTGGGGTGGCTCACACTCGCGCTGGTCGGCTGCCTGTCGGCCTGCGGCGGGGGCTCCGGCGGCACGCCGGTGTATTCGGTGGGAGGCACCGTCAGTGGCCTGCCCAGCGGAAGCACCCTGACCCTGCTCGACAATGGCGTCGACACGGCCACGGTTTCCGCCAACGGCAGTTTCCAGTTCGCCAAGGCCCTGGCGCAGAACAGCTCCTACAGCGTGACCGTGGGCTCGCCGCCCGCGGGTGAGGTCTGCACCGTGGCCAACGGCTCGGGCAGCAGCATCACCTCGAATGTCTCCAACATCACGGTGAGCTGCGCGGCGAGCACCAGCTCCTACACCATCGGCGGCCAGGTTTCGGGGCTCGCGGCTTCGGCCAGCGTGGTGCTGCTCGACAACAACGCCGATCCGGTGACGGTCAGCAGCAACGCCACCTTCACCTTCCCCACCAAGGTCGCGTCGGGCGGCGGCTATGCCGTGACGGTCGGCACCCAGCCTGCCGGCCAGACCTGCTCGGTCAGCAACGGATCGGGTTCCGGGGTCAATGCGAACGTCACCAACGTCAGCGTGGTCTGTGCGAACAACGCGACCTCCTCGTACACGATCGGCGGCACGGTCAGCGGTTTGCCGAGCGGGCAACAGCTCAGCCTGGTCGACAATGGTGACTCCGCCCATGCGCTGAGCGTCAGCAGCAATGGAAGCTTCACCTTCCCGCAGGCAGTCAGCGGCGCCTACGCCGTCACGGTGGGTACACAGCCCAGCGGTGCGACCTGCACGGTGAGCAATGGAACCGGCACGGCCACGGCCAACGTCAGCAATGTGTCGGTGGCCTGCACGACGACCAGCTACACCGTCGGCGGCACGGTCAGCGGACTCAGCAGCGGCCAGACGGCGACCCTGGAGCTCAACGGCGATGCGGCGAACACCGTCTCGCTGAGCTCGACCTCGACCAGCTTCACCTTCCCCACCGGCGTGGCGGCGAACAGCAGCTACACGGTCACCGTGTCCACGCAACCGACCGCGGAGACCTGCACCGTGACCGGAGGCAGCGGCACGGCAAGCTCCAACGTGACCAGCGTCAGCGTCAGCTGCGCGGCGACCACGGCCTCGAACCTGACCTTCTCCTCGGGCTTCGCCGCCTCGAACCTGACGGTCGAGGGGGGTGCCTACGGAGGCTACGGTGGCAGCAGCCTGGATGGCAACACGACCTATCCGACTTCCTCCGGGGCCTTCGGCGGGCCCGTGTCGGCCTCGGTCACCGCTGCGAACAGCTATTTCGGCTTCTACTACCAGTTCCCCGCGACGGCCCTGCCTTCGAATGTTCCGACCTACGAGTACATGGGCGTGTACACGTTCGCACCAGGCGTCACGACGATGAACGGTGCCGGCGATACCGCCGGGGTGACCATCAGCGGCCAGAACTACCTGGACTTCACGTTCAACGAGAACACGGAATGGGCGAATGCGCCGAGCAACAACTTCCTGATCATCCTGACCCTGGGTAAGTACTACAACATCGGAACGGTGGCCAAGCCCACACCCTGCAACATCCAGCTCCAGGACGTGGTGCAGCCGGCCAGCGCGGCGTCGGCCGCGGCGGCGACCGCCTACAAGGTGCCGCTGAGCAACTTCACGGTGGCGCAGAACTGCGGGCAGTCGATCAGCACCTCGGCCCAGGCCCTGGCGCTGTCGCCGGTCTCGAAGATCGACGTCCAGGGCGATGGCGCGGGCTCGGCGCTCAAGCAAGGCACGAACAACCTGACCAGCAGCTCGAACCTGAGCGTGTCGACGCAGTCCACGGGTGGGACGGCGCCGTACCAGGTTCCCACGGTGGCCGTGCTCAAGGGGCCCATCACCTTCACGCCCTGAGCCTCCTGCGGGAATCGGCGCCCAGGCACCCGGTGGCCTGTGGCGCCGACCCGGGCGGGGCACGACGCTTGACTACACTGCGGCCACTCGGCGGCAGGGTGAGGGCGGCGTGGATGGTGACGATGGCCATGGTTTTTCGTGACAAGGCGCGAGTCGTACTCGCGCTTTGTCTATGGGCGCAGGGCGTGGCCGTCCCGCCCGCGCTGGCCGCGGTGTCGCCTCGCCCGGTCGTGTCGCGGGTGAGCCTGGAGGTCTCGATCCGCGGCCCGCTGGGCTGGCCCGTGCGCCGCGCCATGGCCCTGACGGTCACCGAGCCGCCCGGTGCCAGGCCCTCGCCGTTTCTGGTGATCCTGCATGGCCGCCCGGCGTCGCGCGACGCCCGGGTGCGCATGGGTCTGGTCGAGTTCCCGGGCAACGCGGACTACTTTGCCAGGCTGGGCTACGTGGTTCTGGTCCCCACGCGGATCGGCTACGGCGTCACCGGCGGCCCCGACGTCGAATACACGGGACCCTGTTTCTACAAGGACTACGCCCGCGGCATGGACATGGTGGTGCAGGAAATGCGATACGTGCTTCGCTACGCCGCGTCCCTGCCTTTCGTCGACCCGCGGCGCGGTCTGGTGGTGGGCGACTCCTTCGGCGGCGTGGCCGCGGTGGCCGCGGCCACGGCCGGGCTGCCCGGTGTACTCGGTGCCGTGAATTTCTCCGGCGGTGACGGGGGCGACCTGCTGCACCATATCGATCATCCCTGCCGTGCCGACCAGATGGCACGTACTCTGGCTGCCTACGGACGCAGGGATCGCGTTCCGACGCTCTGGCTTTACAGTGCCAACGATCGCTACTGGGGCACGAAGGCGCCGCGCAGGTGGTTCGATGCCTTTGCCGCCGCCGGCGGCAGGGGTCGTTTCATCGAATTGCCGGCGGACAAGAACAATGGACATTTCATTTTCAACCGCAATCCCCAGGCCTGGCATGGCGCCTTCGAGGCCTTCGCCGCGAGCCTGGGTCTACCTTCCTAGCGCAGCGGGAGCCTGCCCATGATTCGTCGTGCCAAGCCAGCCCCGGCCAGCCCGGGCGCGGGCGATCAAGCCAGGCTCGTCACCATCGACATGGTCGCGCGGGCCGCGGAGGTTTCGCCCAGCACCGTGTCGCGCATTCTCAACGGCACCGCGGTGGTGAGCGCGGACAAGATCAAGGCCGTGGAGCAAGCCATCCGCGAGCTCGGCTACGTCCCCAACCCTGTCGCGCGCGGCCTGGCGGGCGGGCGGACCCTGAGCGTGGGCGTGGTCACGCAAACCCTCGACAGTCCCTTCTACGGCTCCGCCCTGCGGGGCATCGAGGCGGAATTGCTGGCCGTTGGCTACACCCCGCTGTTCATCAGCGGCCAGTGGAACGAGCGCGAGGAGCAGCGCAGCATCTCCGTGCTCAGGGCTCGGCGGGTGGACGGCATCATCGCCCTCGATGCACGGCTCAGCGACGAGGCCCTGATCGCGCTGGCGCGTGACATGCCCGTGGTCGTCACCGGACGCAGCCTGGAGGCTCCCAATCTGGCCAGCCTGTGCTTCGACAACTTCGGCGGCGCGCGCCAGGCTACCGACTACCTCCTGGATCTGGGGCATCGCAGGATCGCGTTCATCACCGGAGACCCCGAGCATCAGGATGCCCTGGAGCGCCAGCGAGGCTACCTCGGCGCCCTGGCCGAGCGTGGGGTCGCGGTCGATCCCAGGCTGATCATTCCGGGGGATTACCGCGAGGCAAGCGGGACCCAGGCGGTACTGCGCCTGTTGAAGCAACGCCTGGACTTCACGGCCGTGTTCGCCGCGAACGACCAGATGGCCCTGGGCGCCTTGCTGGGCTTGTATCAGAGGCATGTGTCCGTTCCGCAACAGGTCTCCGTGATCGGTTTCGACGACCTGCAGGTCGGGCAGTACTCGATCCCGCCGCTGAGCTCGGTGCACCAGCCGGGCCTGGAGACGGGGCAACTGGCCGCCCGTGCCATGTCCGCGCTGCTCGACGGCCGGCGCCCGAAGCTGCGCATGCCGACGCCGCGCCTGGTGGTGCGCGAATCGACCGGCCGCTGCGCCGCCACGTAGCCGCTGCGCAAGCGTTCCTCGGCCGCGCAAGCCCTGACCGTACAAACCCTGGGTTGACGCCAGGGCGCACTGCTTGAAGAATCTGTGAAACCGCTTTCACAGCGCATGCTTTCGTGTCACCTCGCAGCCATCCCGATCCAAGCGCACATTCCGCCATGCCGAGCCGACGCAAGGTCCTCAAACGACTGGGTACAGGCGCCACCGCCATGGCGCTCGGTGCGTGCACGCGTTCGTCACCCGCGTCGCAGGCTCGACTGGTGGTGGCGGCCTATCCGTCGCTGGACCAGGTGGCGCGGGCGGCGGCTCCGGCCTGGGAGGCCCTGCATCCAGGGGTGGGCCTGCAGGTCATCAGTCGCCAGTTCAGCGACCATCACACGGCCATGCTCACCGCCCTGGCTACCGATTCGGAACTGCCCGACGTGATGGCGGTCGAGGTCAGCTTCCTGGGGCGATTCGCGCGCGGCGGCGGCCTCATGGACCTGACCGGCGCTCCGGCGTACATCGCCAAGCAGCGCTCCCACTACACCCCCTATGCCTACGATCAGGCCACGGTGCCCGGCGGTGGCGTGATGGCCGCGCCCAGCGACATCGGGCCCGGCACCCTGCTCGGGCGTATCGACATGCTGCACAAGGCCGGCGTACCCCTGCAGAGCCTGGAGGGATCGTGGACCGATTTCCTGCGCGCGGGGCAGGCCGTTCGAGCGCGCACCGGCGCGTGGATGGTGCCGGACGCCAGCGACATCCTGGCCATCGTGATCCGCAGCGGGCTCAAGCCCGGGGACGGGCTGTACTTCGATTCCCAGGGGCGCCCTTCGCTGCTCGACGAGCGATTCGCGCGGGGATTCGAGCTCGCCACCCGTGCGCGTCGACTCGGGCTCGATGCCCGGGTGCAGGCGTGGACGCCGGAGTGGGCGAGCGGGCTGCGGGACGGGCACATCGCAGTAGCCCTGTCCGGGGCATGGCTGGCCGGGCACCTGGCGAACTGGCTGGCTCCCAAGACCAAGGGCCTGTGGCGGGCGGCGCAGCTGCCCGACGGCTCGTGGAGCGCCTACGGGGGCAGCTTTCTCGCCGTGCCGAGGCGTCTGCCGGCCGCGCGCCGGGCGCTGGCCTGGGATTTCCTGCGCCTGCTGACCCTGGATCGCGAGCGCCAGCTCGCCGCCTTCGCCAGCGTGGATGCCTTCCCCGCCATGGTCGACACCTATGACGCACCGATCTTCGATGCGCCGATTCCCTTCCTCGGCGGGCAGCGCGCCAGGCGCCTGTGGCGCACCGCGGCGCTGAAGATCCGCGCCGTGGCCGTGAACCCGCAGGATGACTTCGCCAGCGAGGTCGTCGCAGACGCCCTGTTCGACGTTCTCGAGCGCAAGGTGCCCCAGGAGCGCGCGCTGCGGCGTGCGCAACGACTTCTGCAGCAGCGCGTGGAGCGTATCTGATGCAAACAGCCACCACCGTTCCGGGCGGGATCAAGCGCCGCCGCCTGTTTCCGGCCTTGTCGCCGACATGGGCGCCGTATGTGCTGTTGTCGCCCTTCGTCGTCTTGTTCCTGGTCTTCGGCCTGTTCCCCCTGGCGTTTTCGCTGTACCTGGCCTTCCACAGCTGGCAGCCTGCCAGCGGGCTGAATTCCATGCATTTCGTGGGGCTCGGCAACTTCGCCTTCGCGCTGCATGACCCCTGGTTCTGGCAGTCCATGCGCAACACCCTGTGGCTGGCCGTGGCCGCCGGCGTGGCACAGCATGTCGTGGCGATCCCGCTGGCGGTGTTCCTCCAGGGGGCGACCCGGCGCGTGCGCGACTTGCTGACCGGGGCCTATTTCGTGCCCTACATCACCTCCACGGTGGCCGTGGCCATTCTGTTCAGTTCCTTTTTCGCGCTGCATCACGGCTTGCTCAACCAGTTGCTCCTGCGGCTGTCGCATCTGCCCCTGATCAGGGCCTGGCTTCCCGGCCACGCGATCGACTGGCTTGGGCGGCCCCGCTATGTGAAGCCGGCCATCGCGCTGGTGGTGTTCTGGCGCTACGTGGGCTTCAACGTGGTGCTGTACCTCGCGGCACTGCAGACCATCAGCGTGGATCTCTACGAGGCCGCGGAGCTGGACGGCGCCAATGCCTGGCAGCGGTTCTGGCACATCACCCTTCCGGCGCTGAAGCCGATGATGTGGTTCGCCGTCACGCTCAGCGTCATCGGCGGGCTGCAGCTGTTCGACGAACCGTTCATCCTCACCGGAGGACACGGGGGGCCGGACCAGGCCGGAATGACGGCAGCGCTGTACTTCTACCGCGAGGCCTTCGATTTCGACGATTTCGGCGGGGCGAGTGCGATGTCGTGGATCCTGTTCGGCTTCATCGCCTTGCTCACGTGGTCGACCAGCCGTGCCTTCGCGTCGAAGGATTCCGGGGAGTCCGAAGCATGAGCACCCTTTCTTCCTGGAACCCGCGCGGTCCGGCTCTGTCGCGCATGCTGGCCGGCACGCTGGTCGGCGTCGGGGCGCTGGTGATGGTGAGCCCGCTGTACTTCATGTTCGTGTTCGCCACGCACAGTCGAGGCGCGATCTTCAGTTCGCCGCCTCCGCTGGGGCCGGGAAGCCATACCCTCGACAACCTCCGGACCCTGCTGGCGGCGCTGCCGTTCTGGCGCAACGTCGGCTGGAGCCTGTACGTGGCCTGCGCGTCGGCCCTGCTGACCGTGCTGCTGTGTTCGATGGCCGGCTACGCCTTCGCGATGTTCCGGTTCCGCTTTCGTCGCGCGCTGTTCGTACTCGTCCTGGGAACCATGCTCGTGCCGCAGTTCCTGAACATGATTCCCACCTTCATGGTCATGGACGCGCTGCACTGGATCAACGAGCCGCGTGCCCTGTATGTGCCGGGAGCGGCCAGCGCCTTCGGCATCGTGTTCATGCGCCAATACATCGCGTCATCCCTTCCGCGCGAGGTCATCGAGGCGGCTCGGCTGGACGGTTGTGGCGAGTTCGCCGTGTATTGGCGCATCGTGCTGCCTCTGATCGGGCCGGCCCTCGGAACCCTGGGAATGATCAGCTTCATCGCATCCTGGAACAGTTTCCTCATGCCGCTGATCGTGATGCGCTCGCCCTCCATGTACACGGTGCCGCTGGCCTTGCGCAGCCTGCAGAGTCCGACGGACACCCAATGGGGAGCCCTCATGTTCGGCTCGGCCATCGCCACCCTGCCGTTGCTGGTGATCTACCTCCTGTACTCGCGTCGCCTGGTCGACGGCTTGACGGCCGGCGCCGTGAAGTAGCGCACACAGCCGCACGAGACCTGTTCCGCACACGCCCGAAAGGCGTCGGGACCAGGGTCCTTCTGCCAACCCAACCACTTGGACCTTCATGCAACACGACAGCAACTTCGATCCTCGAACCATCGCCCGGATGTTCCCGCGGGATTTCACCTGGGGCGTGGCGACCAGCGCGTTCCAGATCGAGGGAGCCACCCACGAGGATGGCCGGGGTGATTCGATCTGGGACGTGTTCTGCCGCCAGCCCGGCGTGATTGCCGACGCGAGCAATGGCGACGTGGCCTGCGATCATTACCACCGCTGGCAGGAGGATCTCGACCTGGTGTCGGATCTCGGGGTCAACGCGTACCGCTTTTCCGTGGCCTGGCCCCGCGTGCAGCCTCTGGGGCACGGAGCCTTCAACCCCAAGGGCCTGGATTTCTACGAGCGGCTGGTCGACGGTGTGCTGCGCCGCGGCATCAAGCCCCACCTGACCCTCAACCACTGGGATCTGCCGCAGGCCCTGCATGAGCGAGGTGGCTGGGCGGATCGGGACACCGTCCACAGGTTCGTCGACTACGCCCGCGAGGTCGCCCGTCGCCTGGGGTCGCGCGTGCGCTCGATCACGACCCACAACGAGCCCTACGTCCAGTCGGTGCTGGGGTACGAGAGCGGAGTGTTCGCGCCCGGAATCCGCGACCGTGCCGTGGCGCTCCAGGTGGCCCACCATCTTCTGCTCAGCCACGGCCTTACGCTGCGCGCGTTGCGCGCCGACGGGGTGCTTTGCGATCTGGGCATCGTGCTCAACCTCTCGCCCATCCAGTCGGCCAGCGATTCCGAGGCCGATCGTGCGCGCGCGCACTTCGAGGATGGACGCCTGGTGCGCTGGTTCATGGACCCGCTGTTCCATGCCTGCTATCCGCAGGACGTGCTGGCCGCCGTCGGGGCGGACGCACCGAGGGTCGAGCCGGGCGACATGCAGACCATCGCCGCCTCGCTGGATTTCCTCGGGGTCAACTACTACTCGCGCAACGTGTTCCGGGCCGACGGCGTGGTCGACCCCCACACCCTCGGAAGCGAACTTACCGACATGGGGTGGGAGGTCTACCCCCAGGGCCTGACCGACCTGCTGTGCCGGCTGCATCGCGACTATGCGCTGCCGGATCTCTATGTGACCGAGAACGGAGCGGCCTTTCCCGATGACTGCGTCGACGCGCGCGTGGTCGACGTCGCGCGCACGCGGTACATCGCCTCCCACATCGCGGCGGCCGGGCGCGCGCTGGCAGCCGGGGTTCCGCTGAAGGGCTTCATGGTGTGGAGCCTGCTCGACAACTTCGAGTGGGCCAGCGGCTACGCGAAGCGCTTCGGCATCGTGCATGTGGACTATGCCACCCAACGGCGCACGCCCAAGGCCAGCGCGGCCTGGTATCGTGATTTCCTGCGGTCCGAACGCATGAGCGCGGCCGCCTGAGGCCCGATCCGGCCATGCTGCACGTACACGCCACCTCGCGCGACGGAGGACTTCGTCTCGCGCGCCAGCCCGGGCTGATGCCTTGCGCCGCGCCCACCGGTGCCGGCGTCGTGCTGGGGGTCGACACCTCGCGGCGCTTCCAGACCATCGAGGGATTCGGCGGCGCGTTCACCGAGGCCGCCGCGGTGAACTGGCTGGCGCTGTCGCCTGCCCGGCGTGACGCCGCGCTGCGGGCCTATTTCGCCGAGCCTGCGCAGGGCGGGCATGGATATTCCCTGTGCCGGGTTCCCATGGGTAGTTGCGATTTTTCGCTGGGCAACTATGCCCATGTCGAGACGCAAGGGGACCTGGAGCTGCGCAGCTTCGGCATCGAACGCGATCGACGGGCCGTGCTGCCGCTGCTGCAGGCTGCCGGGCGCGTCGCCGCTCGTCCACCCAGGGTACTGGCCTCTCCCTGGAGCCCTCCCGCGTGGATGAAGGATACGGCCCGCATGAACGGCGGGGGGCGCCTGCTGGCGGGCTGTCGAGATGCCTGGGCCGCCTGTTTCGTGCGCTTCGTGCAGGCCTACCGCGAACAGGGCATCGACATCTGGGGCGTGACCGTGCAGAACGAGCCGATGGTCGCGCAAACCTGGGAGTCCTGCGTCTACTCGGCCGAGGAAGAGCGCGACTTCATCGCCTTGCACCTCGGCCCGGCCTTCGACGCCGCCGGCCTGCGCGACGTGCGCATCATCGGCTGGGACCACAACCGCGACCTGCTGGCCGAGCGTGCGCGCGTGCTGTATGCCGACGAGCGCGCGCGCGCCTATCTGTGGGGCCTGGGATTCCACTGGTACACCGAGCCGATGTTCGACAACGTTCGCCGGGTCCACGAGGCATGGCCCGACAAGAAACTGCTGCTCACCGAAGCCTGCCAGGAGGGAGGGCCCCACCGCGATTCGTGGGAGGTGGCCGAGCGCTACGCCGAATCGATGATCGCCGACCTGAACCACGGCAGCGTGGGCTGGATCGACTGGAACCTGTTCCTCGACATGCAGGGCGGCCCCAACCATGCCGGAAACCTGTGCAGCGCGCCGATCCTGGTCGACGCGCAGGCGGACCAATGGTTCCCGCAGCCGTCCTACTTCGCCATCGGACATTTCGCGCGATACGTGCGCCCGGGAGCCCGCAGGGTGTTTTGCGCGCCATCGAGCCAGGCCGTGCAGGCCGCCGCGTTCGAGGATTGCGACGGCACCCTCGCGCTGGTGGTCCTGAATCGCAACGAGCATGCGCTGGAGCTCGAACTGCGACTGGATGCGCAGGCCTATCGAGCCAGTCTGCCGTCTCGATCGATGGCCACCTATGTCCGGGATGCACAAGACGAACAACCAAGGAGACCATCGTGAACAGGAACATCGTGCTGGGGGCGCTGCTGGCAGGGGCATCCCTGGCGGCGCAGGCCGCGCAGTTCGGTCCGCTGACCCTTTCGGGTTTCGGCAAGGACGAGATCGACGTGTCCAACAACGTCGGCACCATTGACAACAACACCGCCATGCCGCCGCAGTGCTATGGCGACGCGCGCGAGGTGCTGCCGGCCTCGCGCACGCCGGGCTCGTCGCAGTACTGCCTGCCGACCAGCGTGGGCACCGTGACCACGCCGTCGCCGATGTTCCAGCTCACCGGGAATCTGCATCATGAGTTCGACAATGGCGTCAAGGTCGAGGCGGTGCTGACCAAGCGCATCCGCAACGGCTCCAACGACATCGTCGGGCAGAACTGGTTCGAGAAGTACGTGGCCGTGTCCTATCCCTCGCTGGGCAAGCTCAGCGTGGGCACCCAGCTGGCGCGCGCCTGGTCGCGGCAGGACGGCTTCAGCTACCCCATCGGCCTGTCGACCGCCTGGAGCGAGACCGGCGCCGGCTTCGGCCTGTTCCCGGACGCGGTGCGGTTCACCAGCCGCATGTTCTACACCTCCTTCGGCAAATTCACGCTGGAGGCGACCTACGCCACCAACCACGCCTTCAACACCTATACCGGACCCCAGGTGGCCGGTCCGGCCCCCACGCCGCAGATGCTGGAGTTGTTCGCGCAGTTTTCCAACCATGACAACCTGATCGAGTTCACCTTCGAGACCAGCCACGGCGCCGGCCAGTCCTCCTGGGGCAAGGCGCCCTTCGTCGGCGCATCGAACCTGCCGGTGCTGACCCTCAACGGGACCAACTACTACGACAGCCTTCCGCGGCAGAGCGTGGCGATCCTCGAGGGGGACCACTGGTTCAACCCGCAGTGGATGCTCACCTGGGGCCTGCGTCACAGCTACTGGTCCGGAGAGTCCACGACCTGCGGCTACGTCAACAACGTCGGCAACGGCCAGCCCGGCTGTCTGTATCCCTCGGGGGGCTTCAACTACGCCGATGCCCTGTCCGGCACCACGGCCTACCAGCCAGGCTACTCCGCCTCGACCAATGACTTCCTGCTCGGCCTGACCCATTACCGCGACCTGTGGACCTACACGGCGGGCATGGTCTACCTGGGGCGCGCGCGCACCGACAACCCCACCCAGTGGGGCCAGGACAACTGGGCCGTGATCACCAACCTGGGGCTGT
>JAKBBP010000058.1 GCA_021808445.1 Pseudomonadota bacterium | reverse complement strand
TCGCGCTGGCCAGCCTGATCGGCAACGTGGCCGAGCCCCTGCTCACGCTGGCCGCCTTCGGCTGGGGCGTGGGCTCGCTGGTCGGCCATGTCGACGGCGTGCCCTACATCCTGTTCCTCGCCTCGGGCAGCGTGTGCATGGGGGTGATGAACGCGGCCAGCTTCGAAGCCACCTATTCCAGCTTTTCGCGCATGCACGTGCAGCGCACCTGGGACGCCATCCTGCTCACGCCCACCGGCCTGGCGGACGTGCTGCTGGGCGAACTCGCCTGGGCGGCCACCAAGGCGCTGATGAGCGGCGCGGCCCTGCTCCTGGTGGTGGTGTTCCTGGGCATCAGCCGCGCGCCCACCCTCCTGCTGGTGCTGCCGCTGCTGGCCCTGGTGGCGGCCGTGTTCGCCGCGCTGTCGCTGGTGGTCAACGCCCTGGCGCGTTCCTACGACTTCTTCACCTACTACCTGACCCTGGCGCTGACGCCGATGGCTTTCCTGTCGGGGATCTTCTTTCCCTTGGCGGCCATGCCCCCCTGGCTGCGATCGTTCGCGCAGGTCCTGCCGCTGCAGGCCGCGGTGCAACTCGTGCGCCCGCTGTTCCTCGGCGGCTTCGATCCGCGCTGGCCGCTGCACCTGGCGGTGCTGCTGTCGTACCTGGCCGCCGGCTGGTGGCTCGCGCTGGCGCTCACCCGCAGGCGCTTCCGCGCCTGAGCGGCGTGCACGAATCGCGGCGCAGGAGCACCATGCGAAAGGTTTGGTGCCAAAATATCATCTCGTGCTGATATAGAACCGTGATGCTCCCGATCCGCCTCCCCCCCGCCTTGCTCCGCTGGCTGGCCGGCGCGCTGGCCCTGTTCGCCATGGCCGGCGCGCAGGCCCAGCAGGCTCAGTTCCTGCAGCCGGACGAGGCCTTCCGCCTGTCGGTGCCCGCCCCCTCGGCGAATACCGTGCAGCTGCGCTTCGACATCGCCAAGGGCTACTACCTGTACCAGGAGCGTTTCCACTTCCTGGCGCAAACCCCGGGCGTGCGACTGGGCGAGCCGGATTTTCCGCCGGCGCACCGCAAGTTCGACCCCAACCTGGGCCACATCGTCGCCCATTACCGCAACCAGGTCGTGGTGCCCGTGCCCGTGCAGGCCGCGCCGGCGACCTTCGCCCTCAAGGTCAGCTACCAGGGCTGCTCCGACCAGGGACTGTGCTACCCCCCCATCGACAAGGTGGTCGAGGTCAGTCTGAAGGCCTTCGGCGGCAACGGCACCGCCGGCCTGCAGGGCCAGGCGCAGGCCACCTCGTCGGCCCTGGGCAAGCTGCTGGGCGCGCTGGGCGGTGGCCGCTCGCAGGCAGACCGGAGCGCCGCCCCTGCGGCCGCTCCCGCCGCGGGTTCCGCGCCCGCCGCGGCGCCGCCCGCCGCGGCCTCGCAGGCCGCCACCCCCGCCGGATCGCAGGCCCGCGGTGCCACGACCGGAGCAGCCTCCGCAGGGCTCGGCGAGAACTCGCGCATCGGCGCCGCGCTGGCCGCCGGCAAGCTCTGGCGCATCGTGCCCATGTTCGTGCTGTTCGGGCTGCTGCTGGCCTTCACGCCCTGCGTGCTCCCCATGGTGCCCATCCTCTCCAGCATCATCGTGGGGGGGGGCGCGGCCGATCATCAGGTCTCCCGCTGGCGCGGGCTGGCGCTGGCGTTCGCCTATTCGCTGGGCATGGCCCTGGTCTACACGGCTTTCGGCGTGGCCGCGGGTCTGCTGGGCCACGGCCTGGCCGCCGCCTTGCAGAACCCCTGGGTGCTGGGCGTGTTCGCGGCTCTGCTGGTGCTGCTGTCGCTGTCCATGTTCGGTTTCTATGAATTGCAGATGCCCAGCAGCATCCAGAGCCGGCTCAGCCGGGGCTCCAGCGCCCTGTCCGGAGGGCATGCGCTGGGGGTGTTCCTGATGGGCGGCATCTCGGCCCTGATCGTCGGACCCTGCGTGGCCGCGCCCCTGGCCGGCGCGCTGCTCTACATCAGCCAGACCGGCAACGCCGTGACCGGTGGCGTGGCGCTGTTCTCGCTGGCCGCGGGCATGAGCCTGCCCCTGCTGGCGGTGGGCGCCGGGGCATCCGCGCTGCTGCCGCGGGCGGGGCGCTGGATGGACGCGGTCAAGGCGCTGTTCGGCGTGTTGCTGCTGGCGACCGCCCTGTACATGCTGGCGGGGGTGTTGCCGGCCTGGGTCCAGATGCTGGCCTGGGCCGCGCTGCTGATCGTCAGCGCCAGCTTCCTGCACGTCTTCGACCGCCTTCCCGACGGCGCCTCCGGATGGATGCGCCTGTGGAAAGGGCTGGGCGTGGTGCTGGCCCTGGCTGGCGCGGCGCTGGTGGTGGGACTGGCCTCGGGCGGACGCAGCGTGCTGCAGCCCCTGCAGGGCCTGGGCGCGGGCGCCTCGGTGGCGCAGGCCGGCGCGGCGCAACTGCGCTTCACGCCGGTGGCCTCCAACGAGCAGCTCGACACCGCCCTGGACCGGGCTCGCGGCACGGTGATGCTCGACTTCTGGGCCGACTGGTGCGTGTCGTGCAAGGAGATGGACCACTTCACCTTCACGGACCCTCGGGTGCGCTCGCGCCTGCAGCGCCTGCAACTGCTGCGCGCGGACGTGACCGCCAACAATCCGGCGGATCAGGCGCTGCTCAAGCGCTTCCAGCTGTTCGGCCCGCCGGGGATCATCTTTTTCCGCGACGGCCGCGAGGTCGGCCGCGTGGTGGGCGAGGAAAACGCCCAGGCCTTCCTGCGCTCCCTCGACCGCCTCGGCGCCTGATTCCGAGACCCCGGTCGGCGCCCGCGCCTCAGACCAACGCCGGCGCCACCTCCACCAGGCAGTCGTAGAAGCACGGACCGCCGCCCAGGTCGGTGAGCTGCTGGTGGGTGAGGTCGTTGACGCTGCGCCCGTCGGGCGAGAGCTTGCGCCACCACAGACCGAGGGTGATCACCTGGCCCTCGCGCGTGTCCTCGCTGATGCGGCAGCGGGCCAGGATCTCGCCGCGATCGTTGAAACAGCGCACGTCCTGCCCGTCCCGGATGCCGCGCGCGGCCGCGTCGCGCGGATGCACCAGCAATTGCGGGCCGGTCTCCCCGCCACGCAGCGATTCCACGTTGACGAAGCTGGAATTGAGAAAATTGCGCGCCGGCGGCGACAGCATCGCCAGCGGGTAGCGCGCCGCCAGCTCCGGCCGGGTCTGCGCGCATTCATGGGGCAGGATCACCTGTGGCAAGGCCTCGGGTCCCGCCTGCGCATCGGGGGGGTAGACGAACTGGCAACGCCCGCTGGGGGTCGGGAATCCCCCTTCGGCGAAGGGCGCGTCGGGCACGGCGAGCTTGCCCCAGCCCTGGCGGCGCAGCGTGGCGAAGTCCAGCCCGGCGTTGCGCGGGTCCTCGGCCAGGGCCTGCCCCGCGATGGTCTCGTCACTGTCGCCGAAGCAGGGCTCCTCGAAGCCCATGCGCGCGGCCAGTTCGCGGAAGATCGACGAGTTCGGGCGGGCCTGGCCCAGCGCAGCGATGGCCGGCTCGTTGGCCACCCAGTAGCGGTGTCCATAGGACTTGAGCAGGTCCAGGTGTTCCAGCTGGGTGGTGGCCGGCAGCACGTAGTCGGCATGGTCGGCCGTGTCGGTGCGGAAATGCTCCAGCACCACCGTGAACAGATCCTCCCGGCGCAGGCCCTGCAGGACCTTGGCGGATTCGGGGGCCACCACCGCCGGGTTGCTGTTGTAGACCACCAGGGCGTCGATGCGCGGGCCGAAACCGGCGCCTCCGGGGTGCAGCAGCGCATCGCCCAGGGTGGACATGTTGATGGTGCGGGGTTGCCTCCCGCCCAGCAGATCCGGGCGCTCCAGGGCCTGGCGCGCCACCGCGAAATGCCCCGAGCTCGACAGCAGCAGGCCTCCTGCAGGCTCGCGCCAGGCGCCGGTCAGCGCGGGCAGGCAGGCAATGGCGCGTACCGCGTTGCCGCCGCCGCGCACCCGCTGCAGCCCGTAATTGACCCGGATGCCCGCGGCCCGCGTGCTGCCCAGCAGGCGCGCCAGTTCATGAACCTGCTCGGGCTGCAGCCCGCAGACCTCGGCGGCACGCTGCGCACTCCATTGCAGCGCCTGCTCGCGCAGCGCCTCGAAGCCCAGGGTGTGACGCTGGATGTAGTCGTGGTCCAGCCAGTCCCTGCGCACCAGTTCGCCCATCACCCCCCAGGCCAGCGCCGCGTCGGTGCCCGGGCGCAGTTGCAGGTGCAGATGGCAGCGCCGCGCCGTCTCGTTGCGCCAGGGATCGATGCACACCAGCGTGGCTCCGGCGCGCCGGGCCTGCTGCGCCAGCGACCAGAAGTGCAGGTTGCTGGTGATGCTGTTGCTGCCCCAGATGACGATCACGCGGCTGTGCGCGAACTGCTCCACGTCCATGCCCACCAGCCCGCCCAGCACCTGGCGCAGGCCCTCGGCGCCGGCGCTGGCGCAGATGGTGCGGTCCAGCAGGCTGGCGCCCAGGCGGTGGAAAAACCGTGCGGCCATCGATTCGCCCTGCACGAATCCCATGGTGCCCGCGTAGCTGTAGGGCAGGATGGACTCGGCATCCACCGAGGCCAGCCTGCGCAGGCGCGATGCGATGTCGTCCAGGGCCTCGTCCCAGGACACCGGCTCGAACTTCCCGCGGCCCTTCGGGCCGCTGCGGCGCAGCGGCTGCAGCACCCGCTCGGGGTGATAGGTCCGCTCCAGGTAGCGCGAGACCTTGGTGCACAGCGCGCCGCCGGTGGTCGGATGATCCGGATCGCCGCGCAGCTGCACCGCGACGCCGTCGCGCACGCTCACCAGCATCGCGCAGGTGTCGGGGCAGTCGTGCGGACAGGCGGCGCGCACGACGCGCAGGCCATCGTCGGCCGCGGCGGAAGGGGGTGTGGCGCAACGCGATGCGGGAGATGCTGGAAGCGTGGACATGGTTGCGGCAGTCTAATGTCCTTCCAGACCCTTTTCCGGCCGATTTCACGCGCAATCCACGATGCCGGCATGGCGCGCTTGCGCGACAATCGGGACAGCCCGGGCCGCCGAGGCCTGGAGTCTCAAGGTGGTTGATCATGCAGATTATCGATTCCATCGTCGCAGAAGCGGCTCTTTTTCGACAAATACGAAGGGATATTCACGCGCACCCGGAGCTTTGTTTCGAGGAGCACAGGACCTCGGACACGATCGCCCGGCAGTTGCAGGACTGGGGCATCGAGGTGCACCGCGGCCTCGGGCGCACCGGCGTGGTGGGTGTCATCCAGGGGCGCAGGCCCTCCCCGCGTTCCATCGGCCTGCGTGCCGACATCGACGCCCTGCCGGTGACGGAGAAGAACACCTTCGACCACGCCAGCCGTCATGCCGGGCGCATGCATGCCTGCGGGCACGACGGCCACACCGCGATGCTGCTGGCTGCCGCGCGCCACCTGAGCCGCGAGCGCGATTTCGCGGGGCGCGTGGTGTGCATCTTCCAGCCGGCCGAGGAAGGCGGCGGCGGGGCCCGCGAAATGCTGCGTGACGGGCTGTTCGAGCGCTTCCCCGTGGACGCCGTGTTCGCCATGCACAACTGGCCGGGCATCGAAGCGGGCAAGTTCGCGCTGGCCACCGGCCCGGTGATGGCCTCCAGCAATGAGTTCCGCATCCTGGTGCGGGGCAAGGGCTCGCACGCTGCCATGCCGCATCTCGGGCTCGACCCGGTGCCGGTGGCCTGCCAGATCGTGCTGGCGCTGCAAAGCGTGGTCAGCCGCAACAAGAATCCCCAGGAAGCCGGTGTGGTCTCGGTGACCATGGTGCACGGCGGCGAGGCCACCAACGTCATTCCCGACAGCGTGGAACTGCAGGGCACGGTGCGGACGTTCAGCACCGCGCTGCTGGACTTGATCGAGGCCAGCATGCAGCGCATCGCCACGCACACCGCGCAGGCCTTCGGGCTGAGTTGCGACTTCGAGTTCTCGCGCAACTACCCTCCCACCGTCAACCACGCGGGTACCACCGAATTCGCGCGTCGCGTGCTGCTCGACCTGGTGGGAGAGCAGGGGGTGCAGGCTTTCGAGCCCTCGATGGGCGCGGAGGACTTTTCCTACATGCTGCAGCAGTGTCCGGGTTCCTACGTGATCATCGGCAACGGCACCGGCGACCACCGCCTGCCCGGCCATGGGGCCGGCCCCTGCACCCTGCACAACGCGAGCTACGATTTCAACGACGAGATCCTTCCGCTGGGCGCCAGTTTCTGGGTGCACCTGGTGCACCGCTGGCTGGAGCAGGACGCCGCCTGAGCGACACGGCGCCGGAGCTCAATGCGCCGCGCAGTCCTGCGCGTGCATGTCGGCGGCGTGCAGCGCGGGCAGTGCGCGCAGGCGCTGCGCCTGTGCCGGGTCGAGCGCGGGCAGGACCCAGTACAGGGCCTGCATGCCCAGGTTGCGCTGCACCACGTGGGCTGTCTGCACGCCGTGTGCCTGCAGGTGCTTGAGCTGCAGCTGGGCCTGCGCGCGCTGGTCGAACACGCCCAGGGAAATGCCGGGCTCGTAGCGGGGACGGCCGGTGACCTGGATGAAACTGCCCGCCGGCAGCGACAGATGCCGCAGCTCGTCGAGCTTGCGCTGCAGGTCGGCGTTGTTTGCGTAGGGGCCCATCAGCACCATCCACTGCTCGGGCAGGCTCTGGCGCAGCGCCTGGGCGTGCAGCCCGGCCGTCTGCAGCGCGGCTCCCAGCTTCGCGTCGGCCTGGTCGGTGTAGGGGCCGATGCGCAGGCAGGTGGTGGGCTGCGCCACGGCCTGCGTGAGGGAGCCCGAGGCGCTGCGCGCAGGCGCACCGGAACTCGCCGGCGACGGCGTGGCGCGGGCCGCCGACCTGCCAGCGGCAGGCGCCGAGGATGCGCCTGGAGGCGCCGCGCGCGTCGGGGAGCCTGGCGCGGACGCAGCGGGATGCGCCGGGGAAGTCGAGGAGCTGGCAGGCGCCGCGGAGGCCGAGGGGGCTGGGCCCGACGCGGCCGAAGCCCCCGAAGCAGCCGAAGCAGCCGAAGCAGCCGAAGCAGCCGAAGCAGCCGAAGCAGCCGGCGCCGACGATGGCCGCGCCGGCTCCAGGACCGCCGAGGCTGCCAGCGGCTGGCCGTCGGAGCCCAGCAGATCCAGGCTCGATGCATGCACCTGCTCGCGCAGGCGCTGGGGCTCGCCCACCCGCGGCGCGGCCAGGCCCAGGGGGGCCAGCGCGCCGTGGGACCAGGCCCACAAGGCCACATTGCCCAGCAGCAGCAGCAACACCAGCTTGCGCAGCATGTTCGTTCGACTCCCCGGCTCAGTCTTCCCGCATGCGCAGCGACACGTCGCCGCCCGTCACGCGCTCGCGTCCCTGCTCGGTGCGCAGCCACAGGAAGCCTTGCGCGTCCACCCCCAGCGCCAGTCCCCGCAGGCCCTGCGAGCCCTGCTCTTCGAGTACCTGGACCGGGCGGCCGGCCCAGGCATGGAGCCGGTTCCACTCCTCCATCCACGGTGCGAAGCCTTGCTGCGAGAAGCTTTGCAGGCCCGACAACAGCCGGGGCAACAGCGCGCGCAGCACCTGCCAGCGCCCGGCCTGCACGCCCGCCTGATCCAGGCTTGCTGCATGTTCCAGCCCCTCGGGCAGGCGCAGGTTCAGGCCGATGCCGATGACCACCCAGCGAGCCTGCGCGGCGTCGGCCACCTCCACGAGCACTCCGGCCAGCTTGCCCGCGCCGAGCAGCAGGTCGTTGGGCCACTTCAGTCTCGCCTCGCGCAGTCCCAGGGTCTGCAGGGACTGCGCCAGCCACACGCCCACGGCCAGGCTCAGCCCCGTCAGCTCGCAGCCGCGCGGCAGCGGCCAGGCCAGCGAGCACAGCAGGGACGACTCGGCGCCCCCCGGGCCCTGGTCGCGCCAGCTGCGCGAGCGGCGACCCCGGCCCGCGCTCTGGTGTCCGGCGACCAGGCATCGCACCGTGCCGCGGCCGGCGCGCACCTCGGCCAGCAGGTCCGAATTGGTGGAGCCGGTCCGTGGCAGCCAGCACACCGCGCAGCCATGGCCTGCTGCTTCCAGCGCCGCCTGCAGCGCCGCCGCTGCGGCCTCGTCCTCGGGCGGCCCCGCGGGCGGGGAAGCAGGCGCAGCGACGCTCACGCGCGAGGCCTCGTCAGCGCCGAGGCGCCAGCATGGTGCCGCGGCAGTCCGGCGCGCCGCAGCGACACGCGTACTCGCGCTTGAGTCTGGGCGTATGGCGCTCGTCCAGGCTCAGGTGGTAGTCGTAGAACAGTTCCTCGCCGGCGCGCAGGTCGCGCAGAGCATGGATGAACACGCGCCCGTCGATTTCGCGGGCCTCGCAGTTCGGCGCGCAGGAATGGTTGATCCAGCGCGCGCTGTTGCCACCCACGTTGGCGTCGATGACCCCACCTGTTTCCAGGGAGAAATAGAAGGTATGGTTGGGTTGCTGCGGGTCGTGAGGGTGGCGGCGCAGCGCCTCCTTCCACGAAATCCGCTCGCCGCGATATTCGAGGATACGCGCGCCGGCCGCCATCGCCCGGCGCACGAACACACCCTTGCCGTGCACCGGTGACTGCCGCACCTCGGTGCGCGGGCCGCGTTGCGCGGCGGGGACGGGGCTGGCGCGCGGGCGCCGGGGAGGATTGAGCAACGCGGACACGAATGTGGTTAAAGTAGAAAAAGGGCGAGCCGGCCGGAACGGCCCGGAGGAGCACCGCGCGCCATTGTAAATACGCGAATCCTCCATGATCCCCGCGTGACGAAACCCATCCCATGAGCAAAACCCTGGTCATCGCCGAAAAGCCCAGCGTCGCACAGGACATCGTGCGTGCCCTCACCCCGACCGCGGGCAAGTTCGACAAGCACGACGAATTCTTCGAGAACGAGAGCTACCTCGTGACTTCGGCAGTCGGCCACCTGGTGGAGATCGGCGCGCCCGAGGCCTTCGAGGTCAAGCGCGGCAAGTGGAGCTTCGCACACCTGCCGGTGGTGCCGCCGCACTTCGATCTCAAGCCCATCGAGAAGACCCGGTCCCGGCTGTCGGCGATCGTCAAGCTGCTCAAGCGCAAGGACGTGACCGCCGTGGTCAACGCCTGCGACGCGGGGCGCGAGGGCGAGTTGATCTTCCGCCTGATCCAGCAGTACGCATCCGCGCGCCAGCCGGTGCGCCGGCTGTGGCTGCAGTCGATGACGCCGCAGGCCATCCGCGACGGATTCCAGCACCTGCGCAGCGATGCCGACATGCTGCCGCTGGCCGATGCCGCGCGCTGCCGCAGCGAAGCCGACTGGCTGGTGGGCATCAACGGCACGCGCGCGATGACCGCCTTCAATTCCCGCGACGGGGGCTTTTTTCTCACCCCGGTCGGGCGTGTACAGACCCCCACCCTGTCCGTGGTCGTGGCGCGCGAGGAAGAGATCCGCCGCCACGTGGCGCGCCCCTACTTCGAGGTGCAGGCCCATTTCGCGGCCGAGGCCGGCAGCTACGTGGGAAAGTGGTTCGATCCGGGCTTCAAGAAGGACGCCGACGCCGACCGCCGCGCCGACCGCATCTGGGATCGCGCGCAGGCCCAGGCGGTGGTGGACGCCTGCCGCGGCGCGCGGGCCGAGGTGCACGACGAGTCCAAGCCCACCACGCAGATGTCGCCGGCCCTGTTCGACCTGACCACGCTGCAGCGCGAGGCCAATTCGCGTTTCGGCTTTTCCGCCAAGATGACCCTGGCGCTGGCGCAGTCGCTGTACGAGAAGCACAAGGCGCTGACCTACCCCCGAACCGATTCGCGCCATCTTCCCGAGGACTATGTCGGCGTGGCGCGCGACACCCTGCGCGCCATGGCCGACGCTGCCGGGCCCCTGTCGGGCTTCGCGCGGCGCGCGCTGGACCAGGGCTACGTGAAACCGAGCAAGCGGGTGTTCGACAACACCAAGGTATCCGACCACTTCGCCATCATTCCCACCAACCAGCAGCCTGGCGCCTTGTCGGAGGCGGAGGCCAAGCTGTACGACATGGTGACGCGGCGTTTCCTGTCGGTGTTCTATCCCGCCGCGGAATTTCTCGTGACCACGCGCATCAGCCGCATCGGCGAGCAGCGATTCCGTACCGAGGGGCGCATCCTGGTGGTGCCCGGCTGGCTGGAGATCCACGGCCGTGCGCAACAGGGCGACGAGGCCGACCTGCCCGCCGTCGCCACCGGCGAGCAGGTGCTGGCCGAGTCGGTGGACCTGCTCGAGCTCAAGACGCGCCCCCCGGCGCGCTACACCGAAGCCACGCTGCTGAGCGCGATGGAAAACGCCGGCAAGATGGTCGACGACGAAGACTACGCCGAGGCCATGGCCGGCAAGGGCCTGGGCACGCCGGCGACCCGCTCGTCGATCATCGAGGGCCTGCTGGCCGAGCAGTACATGATCCGCGAGGGGCGCGAACTGGTCCCCACCGCGAAGAGCTTCCAGCTCATGACCCTGCTGCGCGGCCTGGGCGTGGAGGAATTGACCAAGCCGGAGCTCACCGGCGAGTGGGAGCACAAGCTGGCGCAGATGGAACGCGGGCAGATGCCTCGCGACGCCTTCATGCACGAGATCGCGCAGATGACCGAGACCATCGTGCGTCGCGCCAAGGAGTTCGACCGCGACAGCGTCCCGGGCGACTACGCCACGCTGGCCACCCCCTGCCCGAATTGCGGCGGCGTGGTGCGCGAGAACTACCACCGTTTCGCGTGCACCCAATGCGACTTCTCCATCGGCAAGCACCCCGGAGGGCGCAGTTTCGAGGTGCCCGAGGTGGAGCAGCTGCTGGAGCACAAGCACCTGGGGCCGCTCAGCGGATTCCGCAGCAAGATGGGCCGTCCCTTCTCCGCCGAGCTGCGCCTTGCGCGGGAAGGTGGCAGCGGACAGTACAAGCTGGAATTCGACTTCGGTCAGCCCGCCTCCGGCGAGTCCGCCGAGGCGCCCGACTTCAGCACGCAGGAAGCGCTGGGCGCCTGCCCGAAGTGCGGGGCGCGCGTGTTCGAGGCCGGCAGTTCCTATGTGTGCGAGCACAGCGTGGGCGCGCAGCCCAGCTGCGATTTCCGCACCGGCAAGATGATCCTGCAGCAGCCCATCGACGCCACGCAGCTGCGCAAGCTGCTGGTGGACGGGCGCACGGACCTGCTCGACGGCTTCGTCTCGGCCCGCACGCGGCGCAAGTTCAAGGCCTTCCTGGTGCGTCAGCCCGACGGCAAGGTGGGATTCGAATTCGCGCCCAGGCCGGGCGGTCCGGCGGCGAAGGGCGCGCCCGCGCGCAAGGCCGCAGGCGCCAAGACCCCCGCGGACCGGGCACCGGCCGCGAAAAAGACCCCGGCCGCCCGCAAACCCCGCGCCTGATCGCGCAGCAGGCGCGCATCCGGGCGGGCCGGGCCACCCGCGCGGCCCGGCGCCCGCCCGGCCTGACCGCTCAGTCGGGCTGCGGCTGCGGGTCTGGCGCGGCCGGGAACTGCACCCGGACCACCAGCCCGGGATAGGCCGGGTCGGTGCTCATCGGATGGTCGTCCAGGCTCACGGCGGCGGCATGCTGGCGTGCGATCTCCTGCACGATGCACAGTCCCAGGCCGCTGCCGTCGTGTCCGGTGCCCAGCACCCGGTAGAAGGGCCGGAACACCATGTCGCGCTCGGACGGTGCGATGCCCAGGCCCGTGTCCTCCACGCCCAGCATCACCATGTCATCGACCTGGCGCAGGCGTACCGCGACATGTCCGCGCGCAGGGGTGTAGGCGATGGCGTTGTCCAGCAGGTTTTTCGCGAGCTCCTGCAGCAGCATCGGGTTGCCCCGCACCCACAGCGCGTATTCGGGGGCATCGAATTCGAGCTCCAGGGACTTGGCCAGCGCCATGGGCGCCAGTTCCTGCAAGGCGTCGCGAACCGGCTGGCGCAGGTCCAGCAGGACCGGACTGTGCTGCGCCAGCACACCCTGGTTTTCCGCGCGGGCGAGCGCCAGCAGCTGGTTCACCAGGCGGGTCGTGCGCACCACCGACACCTCGATCTGACGCAGGCTGGTGCGCAGTTCCTCCGGGTCGGTCTGACGCTGTGCCAGCTCGGCCTGCATGCGCAGTCCCGCCAGGGGAGTCTTGAGCTGGTGCGCGGCATCGGCGATGAAGCGCTTGCGCGTGTGGATGGACTGCTCCAGGCGACCCAGCAGGCTGTTGATGGAGTCCACCAGCGGGGCGATCTCCTCGGGCGCCTCGCGCTGGTCGATGGGGCTGAGGTCGTCCGGGCGCCGGCGGCGGATGCGCGCCTGAAGTTCATCCAGCGGAATGATGCCCTGGCCGAGTCCGAACCACACGAGCAGGATGGAGATGGGCACGATGACGAATTGGGGAAGGATCACCCCGCGAACGATGTTGCGCGCCAGCTCGGAGCGTTGCTGCAGTCCCTCGGCCACCTGCGCCAGCACCAGGCCGTCGCGCGGTGAGTGCACCCAGCGCCAGGCGATGCGCATACGTTGTCCGCCCACGTCGGCATCGCGCAGATGCACCGCCGCGTCGCGCGGCCACTGGCTATCCGGCGCGTCGGGCAGGCGAGGGTCGCCGGCCAGCACGCGCCCGTCGCCGGCACGCAGCTGCATCAGCAGGTCGCCTGCAGGCTGATCTCCCGCGGTGCCGGCCGTGCGCGCCAGCGGGGGCCCCGCGCTGTGCACCCACTCGGCGATCACCCCCAGCCGGCGCTGCAGGCCCTGGTCGAAGGGCTGGGTGGCAATCGCCTGGGCCACGAGAAAGGTGATGCCGATGGCTACCGGCCACACCAGCAGCAGGGGAACGAGCATCCAGTCCAGGATCTCGCCAAACAGCGAGCGCTGGCGCCTGGGCCTGGGCCTGGGAGCGGCGCCGGTAGGCCCCGCCGCGCTGGCGTCGGCCTCGGCGGGCGTGGCGCCCACGGACATGGCTCAGGCGACCTGTGCCGACGGTCCGGCGGCGCCGGTGGATCCCGCCTCCCCTGCGGCCGGGGCGGCGATGCGTTCCAGGCAATAGCCCAGGCCGCGCACGGTGGCGATGCGCACCGGGCCGATCTCGATCTTCTTGCGCAGGCGGTGGATGTACACCTCGATCGCGTTGGTGCTGACTTCCTCCCCCCACACGCACAGGTGATCGACCAGCTGGTCCTTGCTGACCAGGCGCCCGGCGCGCTGCAGGAGAACCTCCAGCAAGGCCAGCTCCCGGGCCGACAGATCGACCACGCGGTCATCCAGCATCACCACGCGCCCGGTGAGGTCGACGCTGAGGGGGCCGTGACGGATCAGCGAGCTCGTGGCGCCCATTCCGCGGCGCGTCAGCGCGCGCACCCGCGCTTCCAGTTCGGCCAGCTCGAAGGGCTTGGCCATGTAGTC
This sequence comes from Pseudomonadota bacterium, assembly GCA_021808445.1. Taxonomy (GTDB): domain Bacteria; phylum Pseudomonadota; class Gammaproteobacteria; order Burkholderiales; family Burkholderiaceae_C; genus Thiomonas_A. Next base: position 3,787 of record JAKBBP010000058.1, on the reverse strand, counting down.
GTCGGCGCCGAGGTCGAGGCCGCGCACCTTGTCTTCCAGGTTGTCCGCGGCGGTGAGGATCAGCACCGGCAGGCTGTCCCCACGGCTGCGAAGGCGCTTGAGCACCTCGAAACCGGACAGGCGCGGCAACCCCAGATCGAGGATCAGCAGGTCGAAGCTGCCGGAGTGCAGTGCATGGTCGGCGCTCTGTCCGTCGCCGACCTGGTCGACGGCATAGTGGCTGGCACGCAAGGAACGAGTCAGGCCATCGGCCAAGACCTGGTCGTCCTCGGCGATCAGGATGCGCATTGCAGTCTCCTCCCCGGATCGGCAGCTGCTGGCGGCTGCTTCGCCGCATTTTAGTGTCCTGTCCCGCAACGACCTGCCATTTCGCTGGGTCGGTTCGAGGCGCGGGCGCGGGTCCAGGCTGGTCTGGAAGCCGCGGGGGGCGACGGGCCGCGCGAACGCGTGCCTGCGCTCAGGCATGCTCCAGCAAGGCCCGCAGGGCCGGCCAGGCCTGCTCCGCCCGCGGGTCGTTGACCAGCGCCACCACGCTGCGGCGCCCGCCGTCCTCGCCCTGCAGGTAGCCGGCCAGACCGAGGACGCCGTCGAGCGTGCCCGTCTTCGCGTGCAGCATGCCCCGCAAGTCTCCGCCCAGGCGTCGGCGCAGCGTGCCGTCTTCGCCGGACAGGGGCAGCGAGGCGACGAACTCGGGCATCAGCGGGCCGCGCCACGCCGAGCGCAGCAGGCGGTCCAGGTCGCGCGCGCTGATGCGCGCCACCCGCGACAGGCCGCAGCCGTTGTCCAGCACCAGGTCCGGCATGGGCATTCCCTGCGTGCCCAGCCATTGCTGCACCACCTGCGCGGCGCGCCCGAAATCGGCCGGTGCGAGCCCGGCGTGCACCGCCAGCGTGAGAAACACCTGCTGCGCCATGACGTTGTTGCTGTACTTGTCGATGTCCCGAACCAGCACCGCAAGAGGCTCGCTGTCCCAGGTGGTCAGCAGCCGTGCGCCCGGTGGCACGCGCCCGGACACGACCTTGCCGCTCCAGGCGATGCCGGCGTCGCGCAGCACCGCGCCGAGCACGGCCTGCACGAAGGCGTTGGGGGGCATCAGCGCGGCCAGGTTCCAGTCCATCGGGCCGCACTCGTCGCTCCAGCTGCCCTCCAGGTCCGGGCTCAGCGCCTGGCTGAAGTCCGGATGCAGGCGCCGGTCCGGGAATCCGCAGGGGCCTGGCTGCAGGCGCGGCAGGCGGGGCTCGAAGCCCTGCAGGGGCGGCTCGGTCCATGCGTGCACCTCGCCGCCCTGGGCCTCCATGTGCAACTGCACGCTGCCGAAGTCGATCAGGAAGGCATCCGGCCCCACGTTGTACGGGGCCAGCGGCTGCCCGTCGAATTGTGCGGGGTCATGGGGTGGCAGGTTGAAGGCGCTGCGGTCGATGACCACGTTGCCGGCGATGCGCCGCAGGCCGAGTCCGCGCAGGCGCAGCGCCAGGCGCCACAGGTCCTGCGCCATCAGGTGCGGGTCGCCGCTGCCGATGAAGCCCAGATCGCCGGCCAGCACGCCGTCCTGCAGGGGATCGATGGCGTAGACGGGCGTGCGCCAGCGGTAATCCGGGCCGAGCAGGTTGAGCGCGGCGTACATGGTCACCAGCTTGAGCACCGAGGCCGGGCTGCGCGGCGTGTCGGCCTGCCAGTCCACCAGGGTCGTACCTTGCCGCAGGTCGCGCAGCACGAAGCTGCAATGCGCGGGATCGATGCCTGCTGAATGCAGCGCCAGGCGCACCGGGCGCGGCAGCGCCAGCAGCGCCGGCATGGCCTGCGCGGTCTCGGCGGCTCCCGCCAGCGCCCAGGCTGCCATCGAGCGGGCTCCCAGAAGCATCGCGCGGCGTCGGCCGGCATCGGGTAGGGCGCGGTTCGGCGGCGTGGGCATGGAGGCGAAGGGTCAGGGCGATGGAGACTCGCTGGATGCTAATGCCGCCGGCGCGGAAACCCGCGCCTGTGCGACGACTGCGCGGCTACACTTCGCATGCCCGGCGCGCGCTTCGCGCCGGAACGCGTGTCGCCGCGCCGGATGCCCCGCCCCGCTGCCCCTGAACTCCCGTGAATTCCCCGTTGATCGTGCTCGGCTTCGATTCCAGCACCGAGTGGCTCTCGGTGGCGCTGGATCTGGGCGATGGCCGGGTGCTCGAGCGCACCGAGCCAGGCGGCTCGCGCGCGTCGCAGCGCCTGCTGCCCCTGGTGCGCGAATTGCTCGCCCAGTCGGGATGCGCCCTTGACCAGGTGGGGCTGATCGGCTTTGGCGCCGGACCAGGCGCCTTCACCGGGCTGCGAGCCGCCTGCGCGGCCGCGCAGGGCCTGGGCCGCGGCCTGCGCCGCCCGGTGGTTCCGGTCCCCACGCTGCTGGCAGTGGCCGCCGCGGCCGAACCGGCGCTGCGTGACGGCCGCGTGCTGGTGGCCGACGATGCACGCATGGGCGAACTGTACTGGGCCTGCGCCGAATGCAGGGATGGTTCGTGGCGTCTGGAGGGTGGGTCACGCGTGCAGTCGCCGAGCGACGCGGCGGCCTGCTGGCTGCGCGAGTTCGGGGACCATCCGGGCGCCATGCCCTTGTGCGGAAATGCCTGGGCGGAGCATGCGCAAGCGCTGGGCGAGGCCCTGGGTGCGGGCTGGGCACGGGCGCTGCGGGAGGCGCGCACGGTGGCGCCGCAAGCCGGTGCGGTGGCGCGATTGGCGCGAGCCGCGCACGCCCGGGGTGAGAGCGTCGAGGCGGCCGCGGCGCGCCCGCTGTATGTGCGCGACAAGGTCGCGCTGACCAGTGAAGAGCGCGCTCGCGCCAGGCCCGTCTCCGTCGCGCACAAGTCTCCAGCATGATCCAGGCCGCACGCACGGGCTTGCGCGAGATGCGCATGAGCGACCTCGATGCCGTCATGGACATCGAGCTGCGCGCCTACGAATTCGCGTGGAGTCGCGGGAATTTCGCGGATTCGCTGTCCGCCGGCTACGTCGCGCAGGTGCTGTGCGACGACGAGGATCGATTGCAGGGCTACTACGTGGCGCTGGCCGGCGTGGAGGAAATGCACCTGCTGAACATCACCGTCGAGCCCCGGCTGCAGGGCCGTGGGCTCGGATTGCAATTGCTCGACGCCGTGGTGCTCAGCGCCACGCTGCATGGCGCCGCGCTGCTGTGGCTGGAGGTGCGTCCGAGCAACCAGCGCGCGCTGCGCCTGTACGAAGGCTACGGGCTGCACGCGGTGGCGCGCCGGCGTGCCTACTACCCCGCCACCGTCGACGGCAAGCCGGGGCGCGAGGACGCCATCGTCATGTCCTGCCCGCTGGCGACCCTGCGCAGGCGCAGGGGCATGGAATGAAGGCGCGCGCGATGCCCCACCCCCTGCTGGATCCACGCCGCCTGGCCGTGCTGCACGCCCTGGGTCTGGATACGGCCTGGGTGCCTCGCGATGCGCTGGACCCGGCCGAGCTGGCCTCCCTGCTGCCGCTGGCGCCGGGGATGGCGGCGCAGCGAGGTTCCGGCCCCGGGCGTGGCGCACGGGCGGAGATCGAGCCCCAAGGCGCGGAGGTTCCGCCTGCGCAGATCCGGGCCGCATCCCCGGCCGCCCCGCAGGAAGCCCCCCGGGCCGCGTCCACCGCCAGGGCTGCGCCGGAGCGCCCGGCCTCGCGGGACACCCCGGTGCCGATGAGCGAGCAGCGGCTGCAGCAGGTCCGGGCCCTCGACTGGGAGCCGCTGCAGGCGCTCACCCACGACTGCCGCGCCTGCAAGCTCGGCTCGATGCGCCACCGTGCGGTG
>JAKBBP010000057.1:1713-17185 GCA_021808445.1 Pseudomonadota bacterium | reverse complement strand
GTCGAGGCGCTGAAGCTCGGATAGGGAGCATGGATTGCGATGTCGACCGGATGATCCGAAGGAATGCTTGGGGGAAGCATAGCGAATGCGGCTGTGGTACCCGCAATTCCAAACCATCCATCGAAGCCAAGGTGGCCTGCCTCAACGGGGCGCTCCAGCATTTCTACGGTGCCGGTGACGATCCGACCAAATTCGCGACCACCGTCGTGCGAAGCCTGCTACGCGCGAGTCTCGCCTCGTCGCACAACCCATCGCGCACGCTCGACATGGCGCTCAAGATGTTCGGAGTGGCGGCGAGCCACTTGACACCTGCCGTGAATGTGGCGTTCAACCAGGAAGGCTTTCACGCCTTGCTCGCCCACCTCCCGGCGGCCTGAGTCTGGCGCAAGGCGCAGCGTGGTTGGAACAGGCGCACAGGGCCTGAGGGGCCGCCAGCGCCGTGTGCCGTGGCGGGCGGCCGCGCGGCGGCGGCTCAGCCGGAACCAGCGCAGTGCGGGCATCCAAAGCCGCACAGGCTTCGCCAGGAGCCCCCGCCTCCCGGGAGCCGCGGGCCCGGAGCATCGCCGCCGTCGCCGCGCCCGGCGAGAAAGGGCGTGACCAGGATGCGCTGCACCGGGGTGGCGCAGCGAGGGCAGGGCTGCGCCAGGGCCGAGTCGGCCATGCGCACCATTTTCCGGAAGCCTCCGCAATCCGCGCAGAAGTAGTCGTACAGCGGCATCGTGCGATCCCCCGTCAGTGCAGCATCCCGGTGAGCAGCAGGTAGCCCGGCAGCCAGCCCGTGAGAATGCCCTCGAGCACCGTGACCATGCCCACGAAGCGCCCAATGGGTTTTTGCATCACCAGGAGGATGAAGAACAGCAGCCACAGCACGGCCCAGGCCGCCCAGCACAGGCCCAGCCAGGTTCCCCACAGGGTCGTCGCCGCCTGCAGGGTCTGGATCGACACCGGCACCGCGGTGATGGCGACGAACAGGCAGAACCAGCCCAGGCCGCGCCCGTCGGCTCCGTTGTAGCGATTGATGGCCACCCAGAAGTAGGTGAAGGTGAACAGCAGGGTCAAGGCCGCTGCCTTGATGCTGCCCTCGTTGGAGCCCGGGCCGAAGGCCAGGTACAGCGACACCAGCAGGGTGATGCCCCCTACGAACACATCGATCACCGCGATTTCGTTGTCGCCGATCTGCCCGATCAGCCACAGGCCGTTCAGACAGAGGACCGCGCCCACGTACAGCAAGACCAGACCCAGCATGACGAACTCCCAGGAAGTGATTCTGTGCATGATCCGGGCCGCTGCGCGTTGCCGCGCGGCCCGGCTGAGGCGGGGCCTCGGTTCCCGGGGATGCGTGGCACCCCCGGCTTGCGCACGTCGGCTCAGTTGGCCGAGCGCGGAACCTGCAGGCCCTGCTTGACCTGATGCAAGGGCCCCTTGGCGCTGGGCCTGACGTCGAAGTCGAAGATGGAGCGAGGGATGTAGATGGTCGAGCAGGCATTCGGGATGTCGACCACCCCCGACAGACGCCCCTCGACCGGAGCGGTCCCCAGGATCATGTAGGCCTGGATGTCCGTGTATCCGAACTTCATCAGGTAGTCGATCGCGTGGTTGCAGGCGTTCTGGTAGGCCAGCCAGGAATCCAGGTAATGCTGCTTGCCGTTGGGGTGCACCGACACGCCGGAGAAGGCCAGCCATTCCGAGTACTGCGGATCGCGCAGCCCCGGCATGAACATGGCGTTCTCGCGGATGCCGTACTTGGCCATGCCGCCCTTGATGATGTCGACGTGCAGGTCCATGAACCCGCCCATCTCGATGGCGCCGCAGAAGGTGATCTCGCCGTCACCCTGGGAGAAATGCAGGTCGCCGAAGGACAGTTTCGCGCCGGGGACGAACACCGGGTAGAAAATGCGGCTGCCGGCGGTCAGGTTCTTGATGTCCTGGTTGCCGCCGTTCTCGCGCGGTGGAGCGGTCCGTGCGGCCTCGCGTGCCACGCGCTCGAATTCGGCACCGCTCAGCGAACCCAGGATGGCACTGTCGGGAAGCGGCGGCAGCGCCAGCGGCGGCACGCGCATCGGGTCGGTGGCGATCAGCGCCTTTTCGCGCGCGGTCCACTTGGCCAGCAGCTCGGCCGACGGAGCGGTGCCCATCAGGCCGGGATGGTGGATGCCCACGTAGGAGACCTCGGGGATGTGCCGCGAGGTCGCCACGTCACCGTGGAAGTCCCAGATCACCTTGTAGGCATCGGGGAAGCGCTCGGTGAGAAAGCCGCCGCCGTTCTTGTTGGCGAATACTCCGGTGTAGCCCCAGCCCATGCCCGAGAAGGGCCCCGAGTCCTCCTGGTCGCAGGAGTCGATCTCCAGGATGTCGACCACCAGCAGGTCGCCCGGCTCGGCTCCTTCGACGTGGAAGGGTCCGGACAGCACATGCACCCCGGCCAGGGGGGCGTTGCGCATGTCTTCGGCCGAGTCGTCGTTCTTGATCGCTCCGTCGAACCACTCGCGGCAGTCGGCGCGGAAGGTGTCGCCGGGCTTGACGTGCACCGCCGCGGGGATGTCGGGGTGCCAGCGGTTGTGGCCGACGATCTTCTGGTCCTTGAACTTCTTGGTGTTGTCGAGGGGAAACAGATTCTTGGGCATTTCGATACCTCAGTCCGATAGGGGATGACGGGAACTGCGCTTGCTGACTTCCATGCCTGGGGTGACCTCGCCTGCTGCCTCCTTTCCCCGGAATGCCCGGATGCTTCGCCGCCGTTGCCGGCCTCAGGGCCTGGGCAGCTTCCACAATTCGGGGGTCATGCGCACCTGGCGCCTGGGCGCTCCGGAGGGCGGCAGCGACGTGACCACCTCAGGCTCGTGGCGGCTTTTCTGCGCCCCCTCGATCGCGGTGAACAAGGCGGCGCGGCGCCCGATCACCAGCGCGGGCGCGGAGATCACTCGCGCGGCCGGGTTGCCGCAGACCGGGCAGGCAGTGTCGGCCGGGGCTTCGCCGAGGCGGCGCAGGATTTCGAACGCACCATGGGTGCGACAGACGTACTCGTACAGGGCCATGGATTCCTCCGGTCGATGGGGCCGCGGCATGTGGCGCCGCGGCCGATTCCCAGCCTGGAATCGATGCTAGGAAGCCGCGGCCCCGCCGGAATCCCTCGCTGCGGGGAATCGATGCTCCCTCGCGGCTGCGGTGCGGCCTCACCGGAATGGGTGAGGCCGGGCGCGCGGTGCGCCCTGGACGGTCGTGCCGCGCATGGCGTTCATGCCGCGGCTCCGGCTGCGCGGGCCAGGTACGCGCCCAGCGCGGCGGCACCGATCCCGAGCACGCAGGAGCCCACGATGTAGAGCAGGGCCTTCGCCGGCTCGCCCTGCTCGAACAGGCTCAGGGATTCCAGGGAGAAGGTCGAGAAGGTGGTGTACGCCCCCAGTCCACCGGTCAGGAGCCCCGTGCGCACAGCCGGGGAGATCGACAGTCGATCCAGCGTGAGGAAGAACAGCAGCCCCATGAGGAAGGAGCCCAGCACGTTGATCGACAGCGTGGCGAAGGGAAACTCCCGTCCCAGCAGGCCCTGCACGAACAGGGTCTGCGCGTAGCGCGCGAAGGCGCCGAGCACGGCGAAGACGGCGATCGAAAGCAGGGTCATGGCGATGCCCTCCGCGGCAGGTGCACGAGGTGGAGGGCATCGTAGGCGGCGGTCGGTGCGCGCGAATCCCGCGCCCGGGGCAATCCGGCGCTTCAGGGGGGGGAGGGGCCAGGGACCCGATCGGGTGAGGGCAGCCTCACCCGATCGGGTGAGAACGCCCTCAGGTCCAGCCGGGGCAGATGCGCGCGTGCAGATGCACGAGGTCCATCTGGCTATGGGTTCCGGTCTTCTGGAAGATCTGCTTGAGGTGGCTGCGGACCGTGTTTTCCGACACGTGCAGCGATGCGGCGATCGCCCCCAGCGAGCGCCCGCCGTAGATCAGCGAGCTCACGCGCGCCTGTGCCAGCGTGAGGTCGTAGTGCCGCGCGAACACGCAGCGCAGGGCGTCGTGGGCGCCGCTTGCACAGCGCACCGACAGCAGCGCAAGCGGGCGCCGGCTGCCGGCGCCGCGCTGGAATACGGGCCCGGTGCGCCGCACCACGACCACCAGCGACTGCGCGCTGGCCGTTGCGGCCAGGCTCAGCACCTGGGGCTGTTCCCCGGCCGCGGGGTCGTCGCAGGCGCGCGCGATGGCCTCGCGCAGGCGACGTTGCTCGGCCGGATTGGCCGCTCGCAGCACCTGGTCCTCGACGGCCAATCCTTCGCGCTCCTGCAGCAATTGCTCGGCCATGCGGTTGCGGCGCACCAGCCGCGCGTCGCGGGTGAGCAGCATGAGCGCCTGCGATTCGTCGTCGCTCAGCGCCATCAGGGCCTGCGACATGTCGGCCGCTTCCTGCCAGCGCCACTGGCTTTCCAGGGACAGCGCGACATGCGCCAGCATCTGCTGCAGTTCCCTGCGCTCACTCTCGCCGAAGCCCTCGCGGGATTCCGAACGCAGGGCGCTCAGGAAATGCATGCCCTGGCGGTCACGGCGGACCACCCCGCAGAGCCGGTGCAACAGCCCGCGGGGACGCAGGAAATCCCGGTAGAAATCGGTTCGTCGCAGGTCGTGGGGGCTGATCACGTCCTCTCCGGCCACCACGCGGCCCGCCACGTAGTCCTCGCTGGACAGGAACCAGGGATTGCGCGCCGAGAAGGCTGCCATCTGGACGCAGAAGTCGGCGTCCATCGGCGCCTCGAACAGGGAGGACTCCGCGCCGCTGTCGAAGTCGTGGTGGCCGATCATGACCACGCTGGCGTCCAGGCGCTGACGCATGCCCTCGAGAGCCAGCGGCCAGGCCTGGGGGTCCAGGCTGGCGCCATGGATCGAGCGCGCGAGATCGGCCAGCGAAGCGTGCTCCGGATCGGGCAGGTTCGTACCGTCCATGCCATGGTCTCCATCGCCACGCCCGGGTCGTGGCGTGCCACGTCCGCGCGGCGCAAGCCTGCACCCCGGTCCGGACGCCAGCTGTTTGAATTTCGCGCATTATTTGGTCAAGGACCGAAGCTGTCAAACCAACTGCAAGGACCGCTTTCACCCAAACGGATGTTGCACGGCGCAACCGGGCAGGCGACACTTGCGCAGCTTGCATCGAGGCCGGCCGTCGGCCGCGTCGTTCCGAGCGGGCGCGGAGCCTTCGCACGACACCATCGAGGACCATGAGTCGCAGCCGCAGACAGTACCAGTCCTGGGTGGCCAACGAGTCGCTGGAAGACTACGCGCTGCGCTACGCGGCCAGTTCCTACCGCCGGTGGCGCCCGTCGGTGGTGGCCAACACCGCGCTGGGTGGCATCTCGTTCCTGGGCCTGGAGGCGATCGGCGCCAACATCACGCTGAGCTTCGGCTTCGGCAGCGCCCTGGCCGCCGTGTTCGCGGTCTCGCTGCTGATCTTCCTGGTCAGCAAGCCGATCGCCTACTGGTGCGCCAAGGCCAACGTCGATATCGACCTGCTGACCCGTGGCGCCGGCTTCGGCTACATCGGCTCCACGCTGACCTCGCTGATCTATGCGGCCTTCACCCTGATTTTCTTCGCCATCGAGACCGCCATCTGGGCGCAGGCCCTGCAACTCGGCTTTGGTCTCAACCTCGCGCTGGGCTACCTGATCTGTTCCCTGGTGATTCTGCCCATCGTGTTCTTCGGCGTCACCTGGATCAACCGCCTGCAGTCCTGGACCCAGCCGGTGTGGGTCTTGATGATGGTCCTGCCCTTGTTGTTCATCGTCGGCAGGGATCCGCAGGCGCTTCGCGCCTGGGTGGATTTCCCGGGCCGCGCCGGCACGGGCAGCGGCTTTGACCTGCTGACCTTCGGGGCGGCCTCCGGGGTCCTGTTCGCCCTCATCGCGCAGATCGGAGAACAGGCGGACTACCTGCGATTCCTGCCGACGCGCACGCCGTCCAACCGTCGCTCGTGGTGGGCCGCCATGATCGCCGCGGGCCCGGGCTGGATCGTGGTCGGCGCCGCGAAGATCCTCGCCGGCGGACTGCTGGCGGTGCTGGCGCTGCGCCTGGGAAGCACCGCGGCGCAGGCCACCGAGCCGGTGCGCATGTACTACCACGCCTACCGGGCGATGACCGCATCGCCTGCACTGGCGCTGGGGCTCGCCGTGGTGTTCGTCACCGTGTCGCAGCTCAAGATCAACGTGACCAACGCCTACAGCGGCTCCCTGGCCTGGTCCAATTGTTTCGTGCGCCTCGCGCACTTCCATCCCGGGCGGGTGGTGTGGCTGGTGTTCAACGTCGTGGTGGCCCTGCTGCTTGCGCTGCTGGGTATTTTCGCCACCCTGCAGCTCGTGCTCTCCGTGTACGCCACCATGGCCATCGCCTGGATCGGTGCGCTGGTGGCCGACCTGGTGGTGCTCAAGCGCGTGGGCATCAGCCCGCCGTACATCGAGTTCAAGCGCGCCCATCTGTACAACATCAATCCGGTGGGTTGCGGGGCCATGCTGCTGGCCAGCCTGGTCGGGATGCTGGCCTACGCCGGGCTGTTCGGTCGCGTGGCCACGGCCTTCTTCGGCTATCTCACCCTGGCCACGGCCTTCGGCAGCGCCATCGGCATCGGCTACGCGACCCGCGGACGCTACTACCTGGCGCGGCCCGACCTGCATTTCCGCCATCGCGAAGGAGCGCAGCTGGTGCAATGCTGCATCTGCGAGCGTGAGTACGAGGCGCCGGACATGACCGACTGCCCGTTCTACCGGGGGCCGATCTGCTCGCTGTGCTGTGGGCTCGATCTGCATTGCCACGACCTGTGCAAGGCCCCGCAGGCGGCCGTCGCGGCGGTGCCGGCCCGGGCGGTGACGGCCGGCTTTCAACCCCATGTGCTGCGGCGGGTCGGACGATTCCTCGGGCTGTTCGCCGGAGCCGCGGCGCTGCTCGGTGCCACCTTCGTGCTGACCTACCGCCTGATGGGCCTGGACCAGCACGGACCGGATGCCGCCATGGTCAACGTGCTGTGGCGCCTGTATCTGGCCACACTGCTGCTGGCCTCGCTGGCCGTGTGGTGGGTGGTGCTGTTTCACGAGGGCAGCGAGCAGGCTGAGCGCGACCTGCTCGAGTCCATGGACGACCTGGAGCGCGCGCGCCGGCACCTGGTCGAGTCGGAGAAGCTCGCGGCGCTGGGGGGCCTGGTCGCCGGGGTCGCGCACGAAATCAATACGCCCGCGGGAATTGCCATCAGCACGGCTTCCTTCCTGGGTGACCGTACGCAGGAGGTGCAGAGGCTGTTCGATCGCGCAAGCCTCGGGCCCCAGGAGCAGTCGCAGTACCTGCGCGACGCTGCCGAGTCGGCTCGGCTGCTGCAGTCCAACGCACAGCGCATCGGGCAGCTCGTGCGCAACTTCAAGCGCCTGGGTGTCGACCAGATCACCGAGGCGCGCAGGCGTTTCGCGCTGCGCTCGCACATCGAGCAGGTCCTGCGCGAGCTGGCGCCTCGCCTGCAGGCGGCACGGGTCGAGGTGCGCCTGGATGTTCCGCAGAGCATCGAGATGTCCAGCTATGCTTTGTCGCTGGAGCAGGTGATCAGCAACCTGGTGGTCAACTCCCTGCAGCATGCCTTCGTGCACGCCAGCGGCGGGCGCATCGACATCCAGGCCTGTGTCGTCGAGGAGATCGTGGAATTGCGTTACAGCGACAGCGGGCCTGGAATCGACCCCGCGCTGCGAGCCAGGGTGTTCGAACCCTTTTTCACCACCCAGCGCATGGCGGGTGGCAGCGGCTTGGGCCTGTTCATCGTGCACCAGGTGGTGACCCAGCAGCTCGGCGGGAGCGTCGAGCTGGGCGGGCCGGCCGGGCAGGGAGCGCATTTCCTGCTGCGCATCCCGCTGCAGGCCCGGCAGCCGGGCAGCCTGGGCACCGCGCTGCGCTGGCAGGCGCCAGGAGGTGGTGGCGATGCAGTCTGAGACGACGGCGGCGGCCGGCACGCCCTGGAAGGTGCTGCTGGTCGACGACGAACCGGCCGTGCACGAGGTTTCGCAGCTGATCCTGCGCGGCCTGCGCTTCGAAGGGGCCGCGGTGGACCTGCTGAGTGCGGCCTCGGCCGCGCAGGCGCGTGAAGTGCTCGCGCGCCACCCGGACATCGCGCTGGTGCTGCTCGACGTGGTGATGGAGACCGACGACGCGGGCATGCACCTCATCGAGTTCGTGCGTCGCAAGCTGGGCAACCACGACATGCAGATCATTGTGCGCACCGGTCAGCCCGGCATGGCGCCCGAGCGCGACGTGATCGTGGATTACGAGATCAACGGGTACCTGCTCAAGACCGAGATTACCGCGCAGCGCCTGCATTCGACGGTCATCGCGGCGCTGCGCGGCTACAGCCATGCGCGCTCGCTGAGCGGGCATGGGGGTCGGGGCGAAGCCCCGGCGCGCGACCAGGAACTGGCCGAGGAGCTGGCCGGCGCCGCGCCCGAGGGGCGCATCGTGCTGCAGGCGCAGGCCCAGCTCAGGCTGGATTCGCTGCGCATGCACGGGGTCCAGTTGATCGCCAAGTGGAAGACCCGCCGCGGGCTGCTGTCGAGCGAACAGGTGGCCGACCGCCTGGGCATGGGTACGCCGCGGGTGCGCACGATGCGCTGGCTGCTCGAGCAGGGTGTGTCGTGGGCGCGCCATTGGCAGGCCGAGTTCGGCAGCACCCTGCGCGTGAGTCTTCCGCTGATCGGGGAATTCCTCGATGATCCTTCGTACCTGCAGCAATTGCTCCAGGCCCTGGGCGAGTTGAGCGCCCCCTCGCTGCAAATCGACCTCGAGCTGAGCCAGACCGTCGTGTTGCGCGCGGAGTCCAGCCTGTTCGAGGCCATGCAGGGTCTTCGCCAGGCGGGTGTCGGTTTCGTGTTCCGCGACTTCGGTGCCGCGACCATCGCGCTTCCCTACCTGAACAGCCTCGGTTTCGAGTCGCTGCGGCTTCCGCGCTGTTTTGTCGATGGCGTCGCGGACGAGCCGCAGCGAGCGGCGATGGCACGTTCGCTGATCGCCCTGGCGCAGACGCTGGGGGCGCTCACCATCGCCGACGGAGTGGGTTCCGACGCCGACCTCCAGTTCCTGCGATGGGAAGGCTGCGAGGTGGGCCAGGGGCCGGCCATGGCGCGCGTCAGCGCGCCCTCCGAACTCGTTCACGACCTGAACGAGGGCTCGCGCACGGCCCATTGAACGCCGGAGCTCCGGTGGAGCGCCGCACCACGTCAGGCCATATCCGAAACGTGACACAACGTAACTTATGTAAATTCATCAAATTGTCATTGCATGGGAAATTTTCCCATTTAAAGTGGCTTCCACGATGCGAATCGGTGCTGTCCCATGCACCATCTCCCTGGAGGTCACGATGCAACCATCTCTTGTTCCCGGAACGATCGGCGCGATGCGCGCAGCGCAGACGGCCGGGCGCCGCGGCGCAGCGCCCCTGGAATCCGCCGCCCTGCGCCTTCGCTCGGCGAAGGCGGCCTACACGGTGCGGCGCATCGGCCTCGGGCAGACCGCGGGGCTGAGCCTGGTCGAGACCTCCCCGAGCGCAGGCGACCTGGTGGTCGCGCAGGTCACGCAACTGGGCATGCACCAGCACCTGGAGTCGGCCGACGGCCGTCGGCAACGCCTGTGGCCCGGAGACACCATCGTCGTCGCCTATGGTCAACGCTATGCGCCGGATCAGTTCGAGGCGGTGATTCCGCAGGATCTGTCCCCCTGTCATCTGGTGGCTGGCGGAGGCGTGGCCGCGCGGGTCCTGAGCCGGCACGCGAGCATCAAGCCCGCCACGCAGATCACTCCCCTGGGACTTCTGGCCGATGCCCGGGGCGTGCTCAACCTGCAGCGCGGCGCCCTGGGTGGCGCCCGAGGCCGGGCTCCCCTGAGTATCGCGGTGCTGGGCTCGAGCATGAACGCCGGCAAGACCACGACCGCCGCCAACCTCATCGCGGGGCTCAAGCGCTCGGGGTTGCGCGTGGGCGCGGCAAAGGTCACCGGCACCGGCGCGGGGGGAGACCGCTGGCTCATGCACGATGCAGGGGCGTCGCCCGTGCTGGACTTCACCGACATGGGCCATGCGTCGACCGCGGGCCTGGATCCTGCGACCGTGGAGCGCATCCTTGGCGATCTCTCCGGGCATCTCGCGTCGACCGGTGTCGACTGTGCGGTCATCGAAGTCGCCGACGGCCTGTTGCAGCGGGAAACCTCGGCACTGGTGCAATCGCACCTGTTCGCGAAGGTCATCGATGCCGTGGTCTTCGCCGCCCCGGACGCCATGAGCGCCATCGCCGGCGTCGCCTGGCTCGAGCAACGCGGCCTTCCCGTCGTGGCGGCGAGCGGGGTTCTCACGGCCTCCCCGCTGGCCACGCGCGAAGCCGCGGCAGCCTTGAAGGTGCCCACCTGCACCATCGAGGAGCTCTCGACACCGGATGTGCTGTGCGAGGTGCTTCCCAAGTTGCCCGATCTGCTCGAGCGCCTGCGCCGGCGGGGCGAGTGATCCGGATGTCGACCGCTCCCGTTCCCGAGTCCGCGGCGCGGCGCTTCGGAGCCCTGAGCTACCGGTTTGCGCCAGCTCCAGGCGCCAGCCGCTGCACGGATCTGCTGATTGCCGTGCACGGCGTGCGCCGCAACGCGCTGGAGCAATGGCAGGCCTTCGCCGCGCAGGCGCACGCGCGCGGCTGTCATCTTCTCGTCCCCTGTTTCGACGCCCAGCACTATCCCGACTATCAGCGACTCGGGCGCCCGGGGCACGGGCAGCGCGCCGATCTGCACCTGATCGCGCTGGTCGGGAGCCTCGCCGGGGAACATGGCTTCGACCCCGCGGCGCTGCGTCTGTTCGGCCACTCGGGTGGAGCGCAGTTCGTGCATCGCTTTGTCCTGGCCCACCCCGACATGGTCCGACGCTACGCCCTCAGTGCGCCGGGCTGGTACACCTTTCCCGACGAGACCCTCCACTATCCCCTGGGCACGGGCCATCCCCCTACTGGATTCCCGCGTCTGGAGGCCTGGCGATATCTGCGCGTTCCAGGCCGCGTGTTCGTGGGCCAGCGCGAGCATGCAAACAGCCGGCTGCTGCGCCGCAGCGAGCGCCTCGACCAGACGCAGGGACTGAGCCGTCTCGATCGCGCGCGCGCATGGGTGCGGGCCATGCATCTCGCGGCTCGAACGCAAGCACTGCAGGCCAGCCTCGACCTGGTCGAACTGCCCGACGGCGCGCATGGCTTCGCCGGTCTCGTGCGGCGTACCACCCTGGTGTCCGAAGTCCTGGATTTCCTGCTTCCCGAAACTGCAGCACGCTCTCGCGGGCGCATCGTGGCCCCGGAACCTCATGCCCGACACACCGACCCTGCATGCGCCTGAGCGCGATCGACGACTCCTGATCGCGGCTCGCTGGTTCCGCAGCATCGCGCAGGGAGTCCTTGCCGCCGACTTCGCCCTGTTCCTGCGCGCCAGCGCCTGGGACGCCGCTCGCATCGGCGCCGTGCTGGCCGGCGGCCTGGCCTTCGCCGTGGTCCTCACCCTGCTGGCGGCGGCCAGCGACCGTTGGGGGCGCAAGCGATTCCTGCTGGGATACGAGATGCTGTACGTGCTGAGCTGCGCGGCCGCGAGCATCCATCCCGCCGGAGCCGTTCTGGCGCTGGCGGCCATCGCCGGGGCCTTCGGGCGAGGCGCGAACGGCTCGGCCGGGCCCTTCGGATCCATCGAACAAGCCTGGCTGACCCAGGGAGTGCGCAAGAGCGAGCCGCTCGCCCGCCTGCTCAGTCTCAACACCAGCTTCGGTTTCGCCGGCATGGCCGTGGGCGCCGCGCTGGGCGCGCTGCCCGCGCTGGGCCACCCGGGGCCGACCCGTGCCGCCGACTACACCCTCATCTTTCCGCTCGCGCTGGCATTTGCCCTGGCCTGCCTAGCCTGTGTCGCACTGGCTCGGGACCGACATGTCCTGGAGCGTGAAGCCCTCGAGCCCGAACGAGAGCGCGATGCACGCCGGGGAGAAAACCGCAACCTTCGCAACCTGGGGCTGGTGAACCTGCTGCAAGGCGCGGGCATCGGGCTTTCCGGGCCGCTGGTCTCCTACTGGTTCGCAAGGCGCTTCGGACTGGGCCCGGCACAGATCGCCCCCTTGATGGCTGGGGGCTTCGTCGCAGCCGCCCTGAGCGCACCCCTCGGAGCCCGCCTGACTCCGCGCCTGGGATTGATGGGCGCCATCGTTCCGCTGCGCGTGGCCGCGCTGGTGGCACTGGTGTGCATGCCCCTTGCGCCCGGACCGGCCTGGGCCATGGCCGCGTATCTCCTGCACAAGACCTTCAATCGCAGCACCAACGGCCTGCGCGCCGCGGTCACCGCCAGGCTGGTACGCAACCACCGACGCGGCTTCGCGGGTGCGATCACCTCCATCGCGCGCCAGGTCCCCCGATCCCTGGGGCCGCTCGTCGCCGGGCTCATGATGGACGGCGGGTGGCTGGCCGCGCCGTTTTTGCTGGGCGCCGGCTTCCAGGCCGTGTACCTGTACCTGTACCAGGCCCGGTTCCGCGCCAGCGCGGCTGCCGAGCCCGACTCCTATCCCATGGGCCGCAAGCTGGGATCATCCTGAGGGCCGGATCAGCGCCCGGGTTCCCCGCCAGGACTCCGGCCCGCCGAGCCCAGCTGTTCCAGCATGGTTTCCAGGGGCTGGGGCCGGGCGAGCAGGAATCCCTGGAATCGGCGGCAGCCGCTTTCCATCAGGATCTGCCACTGCGCACGGGTTTCCACGCCCTCGGCGATGACCTGCAATCCCAGCTTCTCCGCCAGCTCGACGATGGCGAGCACGATCGCGCGGGTCTGTCCGTCCGTCTCCAGCGCCCGCACGAAGGCCTGGTCGATCTTGATCTCGTCGAAGGGGAAATGGCGCAGGTACGCCAGGGAAGAGAAGCCCGTGCCGAAATCATCCAGGGACAGCTGGAACCCCATTTGCTTGAGCAGGGTCATGCGGCGGACCGTGGTCTCGGAGTTGCTGAGCAACATGCCTTCCGTGAGCTCGAGCTTGATGGATTCGGCCCTGGCTCCTGTCGCCTCCAGGATCTGCGACACCCTGGGCAGGAAATCCTCCCGGTGGAATTCGCTCGCGGTGACGTTGACGGACAGGGCTGGCAGGCGATGAGCGGCGAGACCTTCGCGCGACATCGATAGGAGGTCCAGGCATGCGCGGCGCAGGACCCAGCGACCCACGGCATCCATCTGTCCGCATTGTTCGGCCAGGTCCAGGAAGGAACCGGGCCCCAGCAGCCCCTGCTCGGGATGTTGCCAGCGCAGCAGAGCCTCGGCACCGATGACCCTGTGTTCGTGGTCGAACTGCAATTGATAATGCAGGCGGAACTGCTCGGCCCCGACGGCCTCGCGCAGCGCGCTCTCCGTGGCGTGGCGCCGCACGACGGCATCGAGCATCCAGGGCTCGAAGACACCGATGGCCTGCGCCGAGTCGCGGCGGGCGTGGCGGGCAGCGATCGCCGCCCTGCGCACCAGTTCGTGGGCGTGGATCGCCGAGCCCTGGAACACGACCAAGCCCAGCGTGGTGCGCACGGGCGCGAGCTTGCCGGCGACGAGTTGGGGATGACCGACCGCGTCCTGCAGCGCCGCGGCCTGCCTGCGTGCCTGTTCGAGCGCCTGATCCGGACCCTGCCCAGCTTGCAGCTCCAGGCTGAGCAAGACCCCGAAGCGAGCGTTCTCGATGCGGGCGGGCACGGCCTGCGCGTCCGTGCAGGCGCGCAGGCGTTGCGCGAATCCGCGCAGGAATTCGTCCCCCGCGGAGCGCCCGTGTCCCTCGTTGATGGCCCCCGTGCCCTCGAGTTCCAGAAGCGCAACGCAGGCGAATCCCCGCTGAGCAGCGCTGCGCTCGCCCGCCTGCGCGACGGCCTCCTCGAAGGCCCGGGCGTTGACCAGGCCCGTCAAGGCATCATGGCGCCGCAGATGGTCGATGGCATGTTCCTGCTGTTCGCGCTCGGACAGATCGATGCCGATCATCAGGTAGGTCGGGTCGCTGCCTTTGTCCACATGCACGCGGCGCAAGGACAGATGCAGGGGAAATGCCACGCCGTCGGCTCGCAGTCCCCGGGTGCGAAGCGCCTGCGCGGCCTGATTCGGATCGGAGTCCGCCTGGATCTGTGCGGCCACCGCGGCGCGCTGCCCGACGTCGAGCAATTCCAGGACATCGGCGCCTTCCAGTTGGCTGGTGCCTTCGTAGCCGAAGGCCTGCACGAAGGCGGAGTTCACCGTGTGCAGCCTGCCGCGCCGTATCAGCGCGACACAGGCCGGTGCCTGCTCGAAGATCGTCCGGAACAGACGTTCGCTCTGGGTGAGCGCCAGTTCCAGCTGCTTGCGCTGGGTGATGTCGGCGATCATCACCGCGAAACTTCCGCGTCTGGGGGAGAACACCCGCACGTGGTACCAGCGTCCGAGCGCGGAGGAATAGTTCTCGAGCTCCCGGGCGGGCGCGCCCAGGGCCACCTCGCCGAAGGCCTGGATCCAGAAGGGCTCCGTGCCGGGAAGGATCTCCAGCACCCGGCGTCCGATCAGGTCGCTCGCGCGCAGTCCGGTCAGCGCCTCGTAGGCGGGGTTGACCTGCACGAATCGGTAGTCCACCGGAACGCCCTTTTCGTCGCAGAGGATTTCATGCAAGGCAAAGCCGGTGGTCATGTTGTCGAACAGCAGGCTGGGCTCGACCAGCGGCACGGCCGGGTCCGCGGAGGGCTGCGCGCCACGCAGTCGCGCGAGCCAGGCGCCGTTGGCGTTGCGCTCGAGCAGTTCCAGCTGCACCGTGCGACCACAGGGGGCCCACACGCCCGGGCGCATGACCAGCCCCAGGGGCTTGCCGCGCCCGTCCGCCGGATCCTGCGCCAGCGCCCGCCGCAGGGAGTCCCGCGAAGCCTCGTCCAGGTGATCATGCAGCCACATGGGACCCGAATCGGCGCCGTCGGCGTCCAGCACCAAAAGCGCTCGCGCCCCGCGGCTGGCGAAGGCAAGGGCCAGGCTGGGCTCGAGCACGACGATTGCGGAATCCACCAGATCCTCGGACATGCCCGTTCTCCACCCTCCGCGCCCATGGTGCGTCGCGGCAGGAGTCGCGGCCGCGGCCGCCCACCCGCTTCGGGGGCCGGTGGCGGCTCGGCGAGCATGCAAGGGGCGCCTGCAGCCGCGGGGGCCAAAGACCCTGGAGCGGCGGCGGACGTCCGGTCCTGCGTCATGAGCTTGTGCGGAAATTGTGCACGAGCGGCGCGCCTCTCACGTCCCGGGCTTTCCCGGGACGGCTTCGCCCCGGCCGTGCATTGCGCCCCAGGCTGCGGCGCCGCGGCAAGGGCGGGCCGGGCCTCAGAACTGGTCGAACAGGGTCCGCGCCTCCACCGTGCAATAGGGACGTTCGTCGGTGTGATAGGCCTGCAGGCCCAGCGACGGTCCCACGGCCGAATCCACCGCGGCCTGGTATCCCGTGAAGGCGCTCTGCACTTGCG
>JAKBBP010000057.1:0-1613 GCA_021808445.1 Pseudomonadota bacterium | reverse complement strand
AGCAGCGGCAGGTAGGCCGTGCCCCCGATGTTCGGGTGGCCCAGGAAGATCTCGTCCCCCAGGGCCAGCATCGCGTAGGGCCCGGACATCGGGGCGCCGGCCGTCGCCGGGCGACCCTGGGCGTCCAGGGCCTGAAGCGTCGCCATGGAGACGTAGCCTCCTTCGGAGTATCCAGTGACGAACAACTTTCCGTCGTCGGTGACAGGGCTTCCCGGTGCCCGCAGCAACTGGCGCGCCGCGTTCAGGCTGTCGAGCACGTCGCGGGACTGCTGGGATCCGTTCAGGTAGGGGTGATAGGGCAGGGTGGACACGTCGTAGCCTGCGTAGTTCGGCGCCACCACGATGTAGCCATGCGCGGCGAAGATCAGCGCGATCCGGGTGGACGTCGCATAGGCCGGATTCGCAGGGTCCTCGATCGCGGACAGGTCTTCGGCGCGATCGATGGCCGTGCCGTGGGCATAGACCACGATGGGGCGAGGGCCCTGGCACTGCGGCGCCGTGCCGGTCGGCATCATCAGCGCGGCCGAGGCGTCCGTGGCTTCGCCCTCGCCGCCCACCGTGGCGTAGACGAACTTGTCCACCTGAATGCCGCACTGCGGAGCGCCGATGAGCTGCTGGGCCGCGGTCTGCCGGGCGTAGCGAGCGGCGAGCAGACTCTGCAGCTGACTGGCCGACAGCGTGGCCACAGCATGGCTCGACATCAGGGTGTCGGCGCTCCCGCTCTGCGGTGACGAGGATCCGCCGCCGCAGCCGGCGAGCAGGGCCGTCGCCGCGAAAACGGCGATCAGGGACTTGTGGGGCAGGCAGGGCACGATGGGATCTCCTTGTGGATCGGTCCCGTCGAGTCTAGGTATGGGCATGGGTTTTGAGGCGTGTTGAAAGCGCCAAATAGCAAGGCATTCTCGCCACGCCGGCGAGCACCTTGAGCAGCCCCTACGGCCTGCGAAAACCGCTCACAGTCGCGGATTGGCCGAGCTACCATCGAGGCGGCAAGGCCTGGCGGTTTTCGCCACGCAACGAGCCGTTTTCGCCACCATGAGGGTCTCATGTCCGCCCGCATCGATCTGCTGTACAGCCCAGGCTGCCTGGTCGGCTCCCTGTTCGGAGTGATCGACGTGCTGCGCATGACCAACCGCATGTGGCGCATGCACCATCCCCGCAAGCGCAACGTTCCGCTGAGCTGGCGGGTCATCGACGCCCGGGGGTGCGAGCTGAGCCTGACGGACGGGTGGGATTCCTCCGATCGTCCGCCGCCGGTTCCGTCGGGCCTTTCGCCCGGGCGCACGGCCCTGGTCGTGCCGGGCGTGGACATGCGAAACGTTCCCCATCTGGAGCAGTTGCTCAGGGAGTCGGGGCCAGCCCTGCGGCTCATCCAGCAGCACAGGCAGGCAGGAGGGGCGCTAGCCGGGCTGTACAACGGCTCGGTGCTGCTCGCCCACGCGGGGGTCCTGGAACATCGGGAGGCCACGGTCGCGTGGCTGATCGCCGGATGGTTCGCCCGCAGCTATCCCGCGGTCAGGCTGCGCATGGACGCCCCGGTGGTCGTGGACCGCGACATCTTCAGCGCGGGCGCGATGAGCGCGCACACGGAACTGGCGCTTGCCCTGGTACGG
>JAKBBP010000015.1 GCA_021808445.1 Pseudomonadota bacterium | reverse complement strand
GCAGCGCCAACAAGGAAGGGGCCAAATTCTGTCGAAGCTGCGGCAACAGCCTGCCCGCCCGAGGGCCCGCAGCGCCTGTCGGCGATGGCCTTGAATCGGATCCCCCGCCGCCGCCGCCCCCGCCGCAGCCGCAGCCGCAGCCGCAGCCGCCGCAGCCGCCGCAGCCGCCGCAGCCACCGCAGCCCCCGGGTATGCCACCCTCGTCGCCCAAGTCAGGCTCGATGGCCGTGATCGTCGGAGCGGTGGTGCTGCTGTTGGCGGCTGGGGCCGCGGGTGCATGGTGGTGGTTGCGCCCCGCCTCCAGGCCCGCGCCTGCGTCCTCGGCGCCCGCAGCGGCGAAGGCCTCGAGCCCTGCGGCCAAGGCGTCGGAAGCTTCTCTCCCGGCGTCGGCGGCGGCTGCGCGGCCCGTCCAGGCGCCGCAGGCTTCCTCGGCCCCGAAGGCGGCCAGCGCAGCGGCAGCCAGTGCATCGGCAGCCGCGATGGCGGCGCAGCAGCAGGCGGCCGAACAGAAGGCCGCGCAACAGAAGGCCGCCGAGCAGCAGGCTGCTGAACAGAAGGCTGCCGAGCAGAAGGCCGCGGCACAGAAAGCTGCCGAGCAGAAGCGCCTGCGCGAGCAGCAGGAGCGGCAGGCTCGAGCCCGGAGCACGCAGCAAGGCGGCGCCCAGCAGTTCCAGCCGCAGACCTTCGCGCCAGCCCCGCTGCCGCAGGCACAGCCGCGGCAGCCCGCGCCGCAGCCGCAGCAGCAGGCTCAGCAGCCGCCCCAGGAGCCTTCGGGCGCGACGGGCGCAAGCTCCGTGCAGCAGCGCATCGACGCGCTTCGCCAGGCGATCGCGGCGTGCAATCGGCAGAACTTCCTGCAGCGCGTCTATTGCACGCAGAAGGCGCGCTGGGAGTACTGCGGCGTTCCCCTGGCCCCCGACCCGCTGTGGGGAAAGATCCCCGAGTGCCCGAGCTCGCAGCAGTCATCGCACCAACCTTGAAAACCTTTCACGTTCCGGAGATGCACGATGAGCAGTAAGCACACCCCGAACCTGGCCGTACTGCTGCGGTGCTACGACGCCTTGGGCAACTGGCGCGCACTGGTGATGCTCGCCGGCAGCTTTGTCCTGGGGGGCCTGGCCATGCTGGGCGGCACGGTGATCGGCACCCACACGCAGAGCATGGCGGCGCCCACAGTGCTGGGCCTGGTCGGCACGCTGATCATCCTGGTCGGTCTGAACGCCACGGGCCTGATCGTGGTCGACCAGGCCTACGACAAGCCGCTGCGCGGCTTTGTCGAGGCCTTCCTCGGGGGCATGCCGGCCGCGCTGTACGTGTTCGGGCTGGGCGTGCTGCTCGGCCTGGGGACAGGCCTGGTGATGCTGGTGACCTACGTCGTGACCCTGCTGGCGCGCATCCCCGGCGCGGGGGGCTTTTTCGGCTTTGTGTTCGGGGGACCGTTGGTGGTGCTGGTCGCGGCCACCTACGCGGTGCTCGCGCTGGCCGGGCCGCTCATGGTCGCCGCGGTATGGCATGGCGAGGGCTTCCTGACCAGTTTCACGCGCGCCGTGGGTATCGTGCTCAAGCGCCCGCTGGAGGTACTGCTTCACTTCCTGGTGCTCGGGATCCTGGTGTTCCCCGCCGCCGGCTTTCTCGGGGGACTGGTGAGCGCTGCGTCCTTCACGGTCGGGGGTTTCTACGCCGTGGGCGCCCTCGGGGGAGGCACAGACTTCGACCCGGGAAGCTCGGTGCTCAGCCGGCTGGACAGCCTGGGTTCGCTGGCCAGTGGCGCCGGGGTCTCGATGGCCCTGGTGTGGTTCCTGGTGTTGTCCATCATCTGTCTGATCTACGTGCTGGGCACCATCCTGGTCTATCGCTCGACCAGCGAGGGGGTCGAGAACGACTGGGACCAGACCATCGGCGGGAAGCTGAACGAGTTGCGGCGCAAGATCGACGAGAACAAGCCGCGTCGCGCTGCCCCGGCGGCCGCGCCCCCCGCGGTGGCGGATCCGGCGCCCGCCGCGCAATGCCCGTCCTGCCAGCAGGCGATCAACCCCAACGATGTGTTCTGCGGCGGTTGCGGCGCGCGGCTTCGCTGAGCCACCGCAGCCCTCTCAGGTCTCTTCACGCCACGGTTTTCTCTCTCCCTGACCAGCCATGAGCCGATTCTGTACCCAATGCGGGACTCGCAACGAGGACGATGCGAGCTTTTGCGAACAATGCGGGGCCACCTTGGGTCCGACTCCGACAGGGGGCAAGGCGCCCGCGGGTGCGGTCCCGGGCGGTGCGCAGCGGCCTGGCGCTCCTGCGGGGGGCGGCGCGCCTGCCCCTGTGCCCCGCCCGGCAGGCGCGAGCGGGAACATGCGCATGTTCCTGCTGGCGGGGCTCGCGGGCGTGGTGGTGCTGGCGGGCGCGGGAACCGCGGCCTGGATGTTCCTGGGGCGGATTCGGCCCCCATCGAAGGCAGACATGGAGGCCATCGGCACGAATTGGCTCAACGCCCACCGCGCCGCATTGCTCGACAGCGCCTGCCTGACCAACTTCCCCTATGCCACCGACCCCGTGTACGTGGCCAACTACGACGCGGCCACCCGCAACTGGCTGGACACCCTGGTGCGCGCCGGGGTCTACGCCGGGCCTACGCCCAACGGGCCCTTCCAGGTTCGCTACACCCACGGGCCGCAGGCTGCGGCCTACGTGCGAGCCGGGCGGCTGTGCCTGGCGCAGGGTCCGAAGCTGCTGCAGACCAGCATCCGTCCTGCCTCGCTGCAGGATCTGCAGGCGCAGGGACTGGGAGAGCTGGCCCAGCACAAGGGAACCCTCGAGCACCTGCGCATGCTGCACCTGAGCCTGGGCTGGCAGCAGGTGGCGCCGTTCGCGGGCTGGCCCCAGGTTCACCAGGCGGACCCGCAATTCAACACCGCGCCCGAAGGCGACCTGCTGCTGATCGACACCCGCGAGGGATGGAAGGACGCCAGCGATCCGGCCAACACCGCCACGGTGGGGCCGGCGCTGCGCAAGCTGGAGGGCGCACCGGAACAGCCGATCAACAGCCAGCCGGCCGCCGCGCAGAGCGGGGGGCTTTTCTCGTGGTTGCGCAATCTGTTCTCCTTCGGCCATCCGGAGCGCAAGCTTCCCTCCGAGTTCTTCGAGGACGTCCAGTCGGCCAACTACGACGGGGCCTACGCCCTGCTCGGTCCGCAGATGCAGATCGTGGGGCGAGACAAGATGCGCATGGGCCTTTCCCTGCAGCATGAGGCGCTCAACCAGGAGGGCGGGGTCGCCGGCGTCGAGGTGACCGGAGAGACCGACGCGGGGCCGGACACCAAGGTGATCCAATTCGTGCTCAAGCTGCACGACGGGCAGAGCAGGCAGGGCTCCATGAGCGTCAGCAAGATCCACGGCAAGTGGTACATCGTCGACCTTCCGCAGTGAGGCTGCCGCCGCGCCGGCGCGCGCTGCTGGCCGTGCTGGCCAGCGCCGCGCTGCCGTGGCGGGGGCCCGGCGCCGCGCCTCGCAACCCGCTCTGGACGCTCCAGGACGCGCAATTGCGCCCAGGGGATCTGCTGTTTCGCCGAACCGTCAGCCTCGACGGCTTCGGCGTGCACGCCATCGACGCCGCCGGGCGTTTCAGCCACGTGGGGCTGGTGGTGGGGCACGCCGCCGACGGATGCGCCTGGGTGGTGCATGCCTGCCCGCCCGAGCGTGCCGGCCAGGCGGGGGTGCGCTACACGCAGGCCAGGAGCTTTGTCGGGGGCCACGACGTGCTCGACGCCGCCGCCGCGCGCCTGCGCGCGCGAGCGTCGCAGCGACAGGACATGGTGGAGTGGGCGCGCGAGCGCGTAGGCTGGGGCTTCAACGATCGCTTCGCATGGCACGCCGCGCACGCGCTGTATTGCACCCAGCTGGTGGATGGGGCGATGCGTGCCGCCGGAATCACTCCACTGCCGATTCCACGGCGCTGGGATACACCCCTGGGCGAGCTGCAGGTCATTCCCATGTCGTCCGTGCTGAATCTGCCGCAATTGCACATGCTCCCGGCCGTCTGCCATGAAACAGCCGTCCCGAGCCTGGTGCCTGGAGGCTGCGCGCATGGGAAAGCAGGGGATCCCATACTCAGCTGACTGCCTGCCGGATCCTTCGCTTCGATCTTGTAACAAAAGCTACGGAATCAAACTCCCGAACAATCGCAGGGATACACTCGATCAGACTTTGTTGAAATTCCATACGAGCTCGCCGTTATCAAGGCGCGCCGTTGCCGTCCAGGCGATTGCGCCGCGGTCCCGATCCGCCTCACACAATCCCTCATACCCCTACAACCCCAAGCAAACACCGGAGGAGCCTTCATGTCAGCATTCTGCGCCGCTTGCGGCACCCAACTCAGCCAGGATTCCGCGTTCTGTTCGAGCTGCGGGGCGCCGACCGCGGCTCCTGGCGCCCCCGCGGCGCCGAGCGCCGCGCCGGCCGCCGCGTCGGCCGCCGTGGGTGCGGCCGCCACGCAGGACCAGAAGAATCTGGCCATGCTGGTGTGGATCGGGACCATCTTCTTCGGTTTCATCCCGGGGCTGATCGTTTATCTGATCAAGGATGACCCCTACGTCAAGGGGCAGGCGAAGGAAGCCCTCAACTGGTCGATTACCGCGATTTTCGGATATCTGATCGGCTGGATCCTGACCTTTGTCCTGGTCGGCCTGTTCGTGATTCTCGCGATCGGAATCATGAATCTGGTGCTCGGCATCATGGGGGCCGTGGCCTGCTCCAAGGGCCGCGCTTTCCGCACCCCGATGACCATTCGCCTGATCAAGTAATCGGCCGGTGCCTGGATCAGGCACCAGCCACGTAGGTGGTCTTGACCGTCGTATAGAACTCGCGGGCATAGGCCCCCTGTTCCCGGGGGCCGTGGCTCGAGGCCTTGCGTCCCCCGAAGGGCACGTGGTAATCGACCCCTGCCGTGGGCAGATTGACCATGACCATGCCCGCCTCGGCATTGCGTCGGAAATGTTCCGCGTGTTTCAAGGAGCGGGTGCAGATGCCCGCGGCCAGGCCGAATTCCGTGTCGTTGCAAAGCGCCAGCGCTTCGTCGTAATCCCGCGCGCGTATCACGCTTGCGACCGGCCCGAAGACCTCCACCCGGTTCAGGCGCATCTGCGGCGTGGTCCGCGTGAACAGCGCGGGGATCTGGTAGAAGCCGCGGGTGCGCCGTTCCTGGACATCCCCTCCAAAGCACAGTTCCGCGCCCTCGGCGCGCGCCTGGGCGATGTGGCGCAGATTGCTGTCGAGCTGACGCTGGTCGACCACCGGGCCGATGTCCGTGCCCGGTTCCAGCGCGTGGTCGACGCGAAGGGCCGCGAGCCGGTCCCGAAGAGCCTCGACGAAGCGATCATGGATCGCGTCGCAGACGATCAGCCGGCTGGAGGCCGTGCAGCGCTGGCCGGTGGAAAAGTAGGCACCCTGCACGGCGGCGTTGACGGCGGTTTCCAGCTCGGCGTCATCGAGCACCACGAGAGGGTTCTTGCCTCCCATCTCGGCCTGCACCTTGGTGCCGTGGCGCGCGCAGGCCTCGATGACTCTGCGGCCCGTGGCCACGGAACCGGTGAAGCTGATGGCGTCTAGCTGCTCCGAATCGAGCAGGGCCTGGCCGACCACCGGTCCGGCGCCCATGACCAGATTGAACACCCCGGCGGGCACGCCCTTGCGCTGCAGGATCTCGGCCAGGGCCCAGGCGCAGCCGGGCACCAGCTCCGCCGGCTTGAACACCACGCAATTGCCATAGGCCAGCGCCGGCGCGATTTTCCAGGCGGGGATGGCCATGGGGAAATTCCACGGGCTGATCAGACCGACCACGCCGATGGGTTCGCGGTCGATCTCCACGCCGACTCCCGGCCGAACGGAGGGCAGGGTCTGGCCGCCGCAGCGCAGAGCCTCCCCGGCGAAGTACTTGAAGATCATGGCGGCCCGCGCGACCTCGCCGATGCCCTCGGGCAGCGTCTTGCCCTCCTCGCGCGACAAAAGCCGCCCGAGCTCGTCCTTGCGTGCCAGGATCTCGGTGCCCACGGCGTCGAGAAGATCGAATCGCTGTTGTGGCGTGCTGCGCCGCCACGCGGGCCAGGCTCGCCGCGCGGCGGCAACCGCCGCGTCGATCTGGGAGGGCTCCGCGTGGCTGTATTCGCCGAGCACATCGTCGGTATCCGAGGGGCTGACGTTGGCCACGGCCTGCGGGCCGGCCTGCCATTGCCCGTCGATGAGGTGAGGGTAGATCTTGTCCATGGACTCAGTTCGCCCAGCGCAGCACCAGGGGATCGAGGTCGCGCGCCAGTTCGAGCAGGCCGGCGCGGGTGTGCGGATGCAGGGGCCGCAGCGGACGCCGGGGGAGCTCGCAGGCGATGATTCCGCCCTCCTTCATCAAGGCCTTCGCGCCCAGCAGGCCGGTCTGGCGGTTCTCGTAGTTGATCAGGGGAAGCCAGCGCCGGTACTGTTCCACCGCTTGCTCGCGCCGACCGGCGAGATAGGGATCGACGATGCGCCGGATGCCGTCGACATAGCCCCCGCCCGTCATGGTTCCCGTGGCCCCGGCGTCCAGATCGGCGAGCAGCGTGATGGCCTCCTCGCCATCCCAGGGGCCCAGCACCTGCGGTCCGCCCAGGCGCAGCAGTTCCCGCAGCTTGGCCGCGGCCTGCGGCGTCTCGATCTTGAAATAGCGCACCTGTTCGATCTCCTGCACCATGCGCGCGAGCAGCGCCGCGCTCATCGGGGTGCCCGCCACGGGGGCGTCCTGGATCAGGATCGGAATGTTCAGGCCCTGGGCCACGTCGCGGTAGAAGTCGAGCAGCTGCGCCTCGTCCACGCGCAGGGTCGCTCCGTGGTAAGGCGGCATGATCATGACCATGGCGGCTCCCCATTCCTGGGCCTGGCGGTTGCGCGCCGCGCATACCGCCGAGCTGAAATGGGAGGTGGTGACGATCACCGGAACGCGGCCCTTCACGTGGGCAAGGATCTCCCGGGTCAGCAACTCGCGCTCCGCGTCCGACAGCGCGAACTGCTCGGAGAAATTGGCCAGGATGCACAGCCCGTGCGCCCCCGCGTCCATCATGAAATCCACGCAGCGCAGCTGCCCTGGCAGGTCCAGGGTACCGTCGTCCCGGAAGGGAGTGGGCACGACCGGGAATACGCCGCGCAACGCGGCCTGGCCTTGGTTCATTCGATGATCCTGAATTGGTCGAGGTAATCGTCACGAAGCTCCAGGCCGAGCCCAGGCCGATGGTCATCGAGTTGCAGAAAACCGCCCTCTGCGACGGGTTCGCCCCGGAAGATGTAATAGAAGAGCTCGTTGCCCACCTCGACCTCGTGCATGGGGAAGTACTCGCTCATCGGCGAGGCCAGGGTGCTCATGGTGAGGTGGTAGTTGTGCATCTGCCCCGCATGGGGAATCACGGGCACCGAGTAGGCTTCGCACAGGGCGTTGATCTTGTGCGCCATGGTGATTCCGCCGACCCGGTTGGTGTCGTACTGCACGACCGACACGGCACCGCGCTCGAGCAGTTGCTTGAATCCGTACAGGCTGAATTCGTGCTCTCCGCCGGAGATCGGGATGTTGAAGCGCCTGCCGAGCTCCGCGTAGCCGTCGATGTCGTCGGCGATCACCGGCTCCTCCAGCCAGCGCGGCTCGAAGCGCTCGAGGCGCGGGAGCATGCGGCGAGCGTATTCAAGATTCCATCCCATGTAGCACTCGAGCATGAGATCGTTGTCATAGCCGATGACCTCCCGTACCGCCTCCACGGCCTTGAGGTTCTCGACCACGCCTTGCTGCCCGTGCGCGGGGCCATAGCCGAAACGCATCTTGAAGGCACGGAAGCCCTGCGCCAGGAAGCGCGATGCTTCCTCCTGCATGGCCTTCAGGTCGGTGCGGTACAGCTTGCTGTAGTAGCAGGGAATGCGCTCCTTGGTGCGTCCGCCCAGCAGCTTGAACACGGGCTTGCCCGTGCTCTTGCCCAGCAGGTCCCAGAGGGCGATGTCCACCGCGGAGATCGCGGCCATGCCCACCCCCTTGCGACCCCAGGCGTGGATCGCGCGGTACATGCGCTGGTTGAGGTATTCGTAGTCCCAGGGATCATGGCCCAGCACCAGCGGCGCCAGGTACTGGTCGATGATCTGCTTGGCGATGCGTGGCGCCAGGGCGACGTTGCCCAGGCCGACGAGTCCGTCGTCGGTCTGGACTTCCACCACCGTCCAGCCGTGGAAGCGGAAGGTGCGCATGGTGTCCTCCTCCGGGCCGACCCGAGGCGGCTCGTAGATGAGGTCCATGGCGTTGGCGCAGAAATGGGACTGCGGAGGCACGGTCGGTCCGGTCCACTCGAACACGCGCGCGCGAATGCTGCTGATTTTCATGGGCTGTTGTCCTTCCTTCAAGCGCTCGCGCCGAGCTTTTCGCCACGCCAGGCCCTGCCCATGCGCGCGGCGATGCGCAGGGCATTGAGCGTGGCGTTCACGTCCGCGCGGCCGCGGCCCGCGATGTCGTAGGCGGTTCCATGCGCCGGCGTGGTGATGGGCACGGGCAAGCCTCCCTGCACGGTCACGCCGCGGGAGAAGCCCATGAGCTTGATGGCGATCTGCCCCTGGTCGTGGTACATGGTCACCACGGCGTCGAGCTCGCCATCCCGGGCCTTGAGGAAGATGGTGTCGGCCGGAAACGGGCCCTGGATGGGAAGTCCCCGCGCCCGCAGTTCGGCCACCGCCGGGATGATGATGTCGACCTCCTCGCGCCCGCAGGTGCCACCGTCCCCGTTGTGGGGGTTGAGGCCCGCCACGGCCACGCGCGGCTCGGCCACGCCGCTGGCGCGCAGGCTGCGATGGATCAACTCCGCCGCGGCGAGGATGCGCTCCCGGGTGACGTGGCGCGGCACGTCGAGCAGCGGGACGTGCGAGGAGATGCGCGAGGTCCACAGGCCATCCAGGGTGTTGAATTCGCAGAAGTAGCCCGTGACCCCGAGGTAGTGCGCGAAGTGGTGCAGTTCGTCGTCGTACTTCAGGCCCCCGAGCTTCATGGCAAACTTGTTCAAGGGGGCGAAGCAGATGGCGTCGATCTCGCCGCGCAAGGCAGCGTCCATGCACAGGTCGAGGATCTGCAGACTCGAAGCCCCGCAGGCGGCGCGGGCCTCGCCCACGCCGACCTGCTCGACGCGCAGGGTCTGCACCGCCACGAGCGCGGGCACCTCCGCGTCGGGACGCTCGCGCGCCTGCGCGAAACCCGGGAGTTCGCGCGTGGGGACCACGACGCCGGCCACGTCCTGGCCACGCTGCCAGACCCAGGGGTCCGCCACCAGCACCAGGTTGGCCAGGCTGCGGGCCTCGGGCAACGCCAGCAGACGTGCGACCAGCTCCGGGCCGATGCCGGCGGCATCGCCGAGGGTGAGCGCGACCACGGGCCGCGCGGGAGTCAGGGCTTCGATCATGCTCGGGTCCGCCTCATTGGCCCCAGATCTTCCGGTATTCCTTGCGGTACCCGTTGTCGGGGTCGAAGACGTTGCGCTTGCCGCCGTCGTAGCGGATGTTCTGGGGAGTCACCAGGTGCACTGGCGGCGAGTAGACGTAAGGCTTGTCGCCCGCGAAGGCGCGGTTGAGTTCGTCCACGGCCTCCCAGCCTTGCAGGTTCAGCGGCTCCGCGACCGTGGCAGCCTGGTACTTGCCCTTGCGGATGCGATCAAAGGCGGAGATGGATCCATCCCCCGCGGAGATGTTCACCAGGTGGGTGCCCGTGGAGGCCAGGGTGGGCACCATGAAGTCGAAGTACAGGTCGTTGATGCCCAGGGAATAGGTCCAGGAGGAGCCGAAGCGTTGCAACAGCGAGCTGGTGAGCGTGGGAATGCGGTTCGCGGTGTCCGCCAGGGGAGTGTCCTCCACCGCCAGCAGCTTGCAGCCACTGCAGGCCTTGATCACCTTGGCCATGGCGTCGGACTTGGCGATGGCGATGGAGAAGGCGGAGTCCGTGAAGATCACCACCCCCGCATGGCCGTGGGACTTCACCACGGCGTACAGCGCCGCCACCTCCGCGACCTTGTTGGCATCGGTCGTGATGTTGTCGAACATGCCGTTGACGGGGCCGGCGACCGGCGCGGCATGCCAGCCCACGACCGGCACGCCGCGCTTGTGGGCCACTTGCAGGTCGGCGGCCTGTTCCTTGGCGTCGAAGCCGCCGAGGATGATGCCGTTCGGGTTCAGCGCCAGGGCCTGGTCGAGCGCCGAGGTGCGTCCGGACACGGTGCCTCGCCCGTCGATGACGCGCAGCTTCCATCCGATGGCCTTGGCCGCCTGCTGGACCCCCTTGTAGACCCCCAGTACGCCGTCGTTCTTCATGTCGGAGGCGACGTACACGATGAATTTGCCGGACTGGGCCTTGGGCCCGGTGGTCGGCCCGGTCCATTGGGTCTGGTGCGCCAGTGCGGCGTCGACGATGCGGGTGGCCGCGGCCAGGTTGTCCGAGGCCTGCGAGTCAGCGGCCAGGGCCAGGGGCAGCGTGGCCATTCCGATGGCACCGATGAACATCGCGGCGCTCAGGCGCTTCAGGGTCAAAGCCATGTCTTCTCTCCTCGTTCTTGGTGGAATTGCGGGCAGCGGCCCGCTCGTTGGCGACCGGATCCAGGCTCTCAGCGCGCTTGTCGCTTGATGGCCTCGAGACGGCGTTTTTGCGCCCAGCCCGCCGCACCGATGGATGCGACGAGCGTGACTCCGTTGAACAGCGGCTCCACCCAGAAGGCGCCGCCGAGTTGCTGAATGCCCGAGATGCCGACCGCGAGAATCGCCACGCCGACGACGGTTCCCCAGACGTTCACGCGGCCCGGCTTGATCGTGGTCGAGCCCAGGAAGGCGCCGACCAGCGCGGGCAGCAGGTATTCGAGGCCCACGCTGGCCTGGCCGATGCGCAGTCGGGCGGCGAGCACGACGCCGGCGAAGGCGGTGATCGCACCCGAACTGATGAAGGCCCACATGGTGTAGTTGCGCGCGCGGATTCCGTTGAGCTCTGCGGCCTTCGGGTTGGCGCCGATGGCGTAGAGCGCGCGCCCCATGGGCGTGTGGTCCAGCACGACCCAGAGCAGCAGGGCCAGGCCCAGCATGTACAGGGCGGGAAGGGGAATCCCCGCCACGCGCCCGATCGCCAGGTCGTAGAAGCTCGACGGCAGATTGCCCGTGATCTGCTCGCCCCCGCTGTACCAGAGGGCCACGGCATAGATGACCGTCCCCGTGCCCAGCGTGGCGATGAAGGCGTCGATCTGGGCGCGCTCGACCAGCAGCGCATTGAGCAGGCCGAAGGCCGCGCCGCAAGCCACCACCAGCGCCGCCGCCACAGGCCACGGCATGCCCCAGCGCAGCTGCAGGGAAATGGCGAGGATGTGCCACAGCACGATTCCGTAGCCGACCGTCAGGTCGATCTTGCCGGCGACCATCGGGATCATGGCCGCCAGCGCGAGCAGCGCGATGATCGATTTGTCCCCGAGCACCGAGCGAAGATTGAACAGGGTCGGAAAGGAATGCGGCAGCAGGATGGAAAAGAACACCAGCAGCGCCAGCGTGAGCCACACCAGTCCGTACACGGGCAAGGTGGCAAGCACCCGACGCAGCACGCCGCCGACACTGTCTGCCGCCGGAAGGTCTTCGGGACTTGGCTCCAGGGCCGTGGAGCGGATGCTTGTGGTCATTCGGGGTCTCCTCCCAGGGATGGCTTCGCGGCTTCAGGCCGCTTCGACGGAGCTGCCCGCCGCGTGCTGCAGCAGGCTCTGCGCGGTGATGGCCTCGGCGCGCAATTCCTGCGCGATGCGGCCACGGGCGAACACCAGCGCGCGGGTGCACAGGTTCGCCACTTCCTCGAAGTCCGTGGAGACGACGACAATCGCCGTGCCCGCCGCGGCGACTTCGCGCAGCACCTTGTAGATTTCCGCCTTCGCGCCCACGTCCACGCCGGCCGTGGGCTCCTCGAGGATGAGCACGGGCTGTCCCAGGGCGATCCAGCGACCGAGCACCACCTTCTGCTGGTTGCCACCGCTGAGATCCTCGATGTGCGCGTGCGGCGCCGCCGGGCGCACGTCGAAGCGCTGGATCAGCTGCATGGAGTGCTCGCGCTCACCCGCACGTCGAAGCAGGCGCCAGTTGCCGCCTCGAAGCGCGGGGTGCAGGAACAGGTTCTCCTGCACCGACATGCCCCGGGCCAGGTTTTCCTCGATGCGGTCCGCAGCCACCAGGCCGATACCGCCGGCGATGGCCCGGGCCGGCGAACCCGGGTCGCAGGCCCTGCCATCGACCTCGATGCTGCCGGCACTGCGGGGAAAAGCACCGAACAGCGCGCGGCTGAGAATCTCATGCCCCCCACCTCGCAAGCCCACCAGGCCGACGATCTCCCCGGCCGCGACTTCCAGGTCGATGGGGCCGACGAAGGCGGCGCGCACGCCCCGTGCGCGCAGGCGGCACGCGCCCGTGGCGGCGGCCGGCGCGCGTTCGAGCCGCACGCGGCGGCCCACGATCAGCTCCACCAGTCGCGCTTCATCGACCTCGGCCACCTTCGTCACCGCGACCAGCTTGCCGTCGCGCATGATGGCGGCACGGTCGCAAAGGGTGCGGACTTCGTCCAGTCGGTGCGAGACGTAGATCATGGCCACGCCCTGGCGGCGCAGTCCGTCGAGCACGTCGAACAATCTGCGCACGTCCTGCGAGGGCAGGCTCGCGGTGGGTTCGTCGAGCACCAGCAGTCGGGCGCGCGACCACAGCGCGCGGGCGATCGCCAGCAGGGATTTTTCCGTTCGCGACAGGGTGAACACCCGCCGGCGAGGATGCAGCTCGCAGCCCACCCGGGCCAGGGCCTCACGGGCCACGGCATCCATGCGGGCGTAGTCGATGAGCCCCCATTTGCGCGGAAAGCCCGTACCGAAGGCCATGTTCTCGGCCACGGTCATCCATTCGATGAGTCCGAGATCCTGATGGATGAAGGCCAGCGAATCGCGGACTCCCTCCCGGGCCTGCGAGCGCTGGCGCAGCTCGACGCCGTCGACCAGCACGCCGCCCTGGTCGATGGAGTAGACGCCGGCGAGCATCTTGATGAGGGTGGATTTGCCAGCTCCGTTCTCCCCGAGCAGGGCGACGATCTCGCCTGCTTCGACGTGGAAAGAGACATCATCGACCGCGAGCGTTCCGCCGAAGCGCTTGCTCAGGCCGCGAATCTCGAGAAGGGGGGCAGGGGCGGGGTGCATGGCGCGAGCCTCAGAGGACCAGGACGCGGGACACGTCCGGCTCGCGCTGCGTGGGGACCCAGCGCTCGAAGCTGTAGGTGCTCAGATCCAGGTAGCCCAGTCGATCGTCGTCCATCGACACGAAGGCCAGCGGCCGCGTGGGGTGCAGGGAGAGTGCGATCGGCCTGGCGTCCAGCCGGATGTTGCGCAGTTCGCGCAGACTCGAGGGATCGACCACGGACAGGCTGCGATCCCCATAATTGGTCACCAGCAGGGATCCGTCGCGTGCGCGGTAGATGCGGGTGGCGTCGGCGCGCGAGGCCACGCAGCTGCGCACCCGCATGTCCCGGGTGTCGATGGCCGCCAGGGTGTTGTCCAGGCGATTGCTGACATACAGGGTTCGCTCGTCCTCGCTCAGGCAATTGCCCTCGGGCTTGCTGCCCGGATGGCAGGCCAGGGGCGGACGGCAAGGGTCGTGGGGCCAGACCTTCACCACGGTGTGGGAAAGCAGATTCATCGTGTAGGCGCATTCCCCGTCGGCGCTGAGCGCGAACAGATGCGACTTGATTCCCCCGGCGGGGACCGCTCGATCAGGCGCGCTCGCGTGCGCCGGGCGGTCGAAGACCAGCAGGGTCGCGCTGCTTTCGCTCAGGGCGTAAAGACGGCCGAGGCGATCCATCTGCAGGCCGTGTACCCGGCGATAGGGGGACACGTCGAGGGTGTGGACCACCGCGCGCGTGGCGATGTCGAGCTGCAGGATGCTGTGGCCCCCCTCACCGAGATGGCCCGACGTCTCGACTCCGTAGTGACCGATGTAGGCATGGCGACCCTGCGGGTCCACGACGAACTCGTGGGGAAAATCGGGCAGGGCCACGCTGGCGTCGCGCTTCCCGCTCTCGATGTCGTAGTAGCTGATGCAATGACTGCACTTCTCGACCAGAAGAAGGACTTCGCGTGTCATGGGGGTTCTCGTCAGGGGCGCTGCAGGCCTTGGGTGCCGAGGCGAATGCGGTACAGGGAACGGGTCGCGGCGATCATCAGCTCGTCGCGCCCGGCGCCGCCGAAGCAGAGGTTGCCGATCTTCTCGGGAACGGGGATCCGGGCCAGGCGAGTTCCGTCGGGGTGGAAGACCTGCACGCTGTCGGCGCTGCTCGTGTACAGGAAGCCGTGGGTATCGAGCCGGAAGCCATCGGCGAGTCCCGGGTCGACCACCGCGAACACCCGCGGCCGCGCCAGGTCGCCGTCGGCGAGCACGTCGAAGGCCACGATGTGATGGTTGCCGCTGCCGTCGGTGCGCAGGGCGGCCGAGGTGTCCGACACGTACAGAAT
Organism: Pseudomonadota bacterium; assembly: GCA_021808445.1. GTDB lineage: Bacteria > Pseudomonadota > Gammaproteobacteria > Burkholderiales > Burkholderiaceae_C > Thiomonas_A. The sequence continues at coordinate 49,962 of JAKBBP010000015.1, read as the reverse complement.
CGATTCGTCCGGGGAAAAGGCCAGGCCGTTGGGCTCTTCCACCCAATCCGAGACGGCGCGCAGGCTGCCCGTTCGAGGGTCGAAGCGGAACACGTAGTTGCAGGGCAGTTCGCGGGGAGCCACGTGCCCCTCGTCCGCCTTGAGAATGCCGTAGGGCGGATCGGTGAACCAGATGGTTCCGTCCGACTTCACGACCACGTCGTTGGGCGAGTTCAGCCGGCGTCCCTGGTAGCGATCGACGACGATCTCGTCGCCGGCCTCGACCAGGCCTGCATGGAAGCGGGTGCGCACGATGGCCCGCTGCCCGTGGGAGCAATGCAGCAGCGAGCCGTCGGCTTCACGGGTGTGACCGTTGGTGAATTCGGCGCCGGCCCGCCAGACCGACAAGCCTTGCCCGGCGCTCCAGCGCAGGATGCGATTGCCCGGGATGTCGCTCCACAGGACACTGTGGTCCTCGTGCATCCAGACCGGGCCTTCGCTCCAGGTGGCTCCGGTGCACAGGCGCTCGAGCCTGCCCGCGCCACGTGCGACGGGCTCGAAGCGCGGGTCGAGCACCTCGACGCTGGAGCTCACTTGCGCATCTCCGTGATGGTGGTGACGTACACGTTGTCGAGGTGGCGCCGGATCGCGTCGGCGGCATCGTCCGGGCGGCGCATGCGCAGCGCCATGACGATCTGGCGGTGGTCATCCACGCTGCGGGCGATGGCGCCGCGACGCTTCAGCGCCTTGCGCCGGGTATCGAGGGCGTAGGAGTAGAGATCGACGACGAAGTCCGCCAGCAGACCATTGCCGCAGGCCTGGTACAGAAGGGTGTGGAATTCCCGGTCGGAAATCTGGAAACGGACCGGATCATCGAGCATGGATCCCTGCTCGACGACCAGGGAGTCCAGGCGCTCGAGTTGCCGGTCGTTGATGCGCGCGGCCGCCAGGCGCACGACCTCCACCTCGACCACGGAACGCGCCTCCGTCACCTCGTGCACACCCCGCCCGCGCAAACCCTCCAGGGCGCCCACGGACTCCTCCAGGGTCTGTCCCGCCACGCCCAGCACCCGGGTGCGGGCGCCCTGCGAGATCTCGATCATGCGACGCGCGGCGAGGCTGGTCAGGGCTCCGCGGATGGATTCGCGCGAGACCCCCAGCGTGGCCGCAAGCTGACGCTCGGAGGGCAATTCATCGTCCGGCTGCAGCAGCCCCGTCTGGATCATGTAGGCGATCTTGTCGGCGACCTGCTCCTTGAGCGTTCGCTTGGAGATCGCGGCGGCCGGTGCTCCGGGAAGGCGCTGCTCGAGGATGTCCATGATCTTCGCAGGGATGATGTGGTCTACAGGTACGGCCAGCGTACCAGTTTGAGCCCACACGTCTCTCGGGGATTTCCCGGGCGCAGCGCCCAGGGCAAGGATGTTCGCCGAGCGGTGCCCGCTCGGTGGCTCAGCGCGGTCTCGTCACGAGCCGCGGGTCATGGGGAGAACGTTCCGCCCGGCCTGCTAGGCGAGGCCCCGCCAGTGCCGAATGCCCCTGATGTTGATGCGGAAGTACGCCAGGTCCAGCACGGCGAGGGCCCACAGCCCCGAGGCGACGTGGACCACGAACAGCGCCACGTTGGCCAGCAGCCAGACGTAGAAGCCTTGCACCTGTCTGCGGGCGTTGAGTTCGGCGCCGATGTACGAGCTCACCAGCCCCAGAAGTTGCAGGCTCCAGTTCCACCAGGGAAGCCGGGCCCAGATTGCGTGCAAGCTGGCAAGCCAATGGGCAGTCATGCGCAGGAGGTCTCGGGTCGCGAAGTCGTGGCACGCGAAGCATAGGCCCCGGCGGGCGATGCCGGCACCTGCGCGGAGCTGGCGGGCGGTCGCGAAGGGACATCCGTCTGTCCTGGGTCAAACCCTGTGCGCACCCGCGGGGCTACGGTGGGAGGTCGCGGGGTATGGGGTCCCCCGATCCACGCAGCAGCCGACCCCGAAAGGAGCTTGGATGAAACGCCCATCCGCCCTGCTGGCATCCCTGGCCCTGCTGGTCTTCACGGCCTGGGGTTGCGCGGCCGCGCAAGCCGCCACTCCCTTCGAGAGGGGTCAGGGCTACAACGAACTGTCCGCCAGGCAGCCCGTGGCCCACCCAGGCAAGGTCGTGGTCACGGAATTCTTCTGGTACAACTGCCCGCACTGCAACGCTCTCGAGCCCGAGCTCGACGCCTGGGCCCGCAAGCTGCCGCCCTACGTCGTCCTGCAACGCGTGCCGATCGCCTTCACCGCGCAATTCGTGCCGCAGCAAAAGCTCTACTACACGCTGCGCGCGCTGGGCCGGGACGGGGCCCTGCAGCCGGCCATCTTCCAGGCCATCCACCAGCAGCACATCCTGCTGAACACCCCCGAGCAGATGGCCACCTGGCTGGCCGCGCACGGCATCGCGCGGCAGACCTTCCTGTCGACCTACAACTCCTTCGGAGTGGCCATGCGGGCCAGCCAGGCCACCCGGATGATGAAGGCCTACGGGATCGACGGGGTGCCGACCCTGGCCGTGCAGGGAACCTACGAGGTGTCGGGCGATCTGCCGCAGACTCCGACCGATGATCGCATCCTCCAGGCCGTCGACTACCTGATCGCCAGGGTGCACGCGCAGCAGACGCAGGCGAACTAGTTGTGAAACGTCAATGACGCTTCACAACTAGGCAGGCCCTGGGGGACCGCTCTGCGTACCCAGGCCCAGGCGGCGGTTGCAGAACAGCGCCTCGAACCTGTCCATCCTCGGCGCGAGGTCCAGATAGCGTGAACAAATTCACGCTATTTGGGGAAATCGCCGCAGCTTCGTAGTTGACCTTGGCAATGAACCCCCCCTAAATTGGGGGGTATTGCTTGTCCGTAGCAACCAAACCCAGCCCATCCGGAAAACCTGCGCTTGCGGGCCATCCGCGTGGCCGCGGGATGCTTCTGACGGCACGTGACCGTGCGCCCGCACGGCGAGTCTGCCGGACGGATCCGGCTTTTACTTCCCCAACTCCGAACATGTCCTTTCCCTCGAATTCGCGCTGGCTGCTCGCGCTCACCGTGCTGGGCGCAGCAGGTCTGGCGGGCTGCGCCTCCACCAGCGCGGGGCCCCAGCTCAGCCTGGGCCTCGGCCCGAATACCCAGCAACTGGGCAGCCTGCACCAGGAACTGGCCAACAGCGCCAAGTCCACGGCGGCCAAGAACGCGGTCTCCGCCGCCGTGGCGCCCGAAGCCATGCGCGCGGGGTTCCTGGTGATCGGCGACGTGTTCCCGCTGTATCGCTACAGCGGCGACCAGGCGGCGCGGCAATACGCGATGCTGCACGATCCGGGCACCGCCCTGCACAAGCAGTTCGAGGCACTGGTGGGCACTCCCCAGGCGTACAGCGAGGCCCAGTTCGCGCAGCGTTACGAGGGATGGACCTCCATCATCTATGACAGCGTGCCGCTGCTGTACATGCGCAATATCTCCGGACTCGTGCCCCGCAGTCTCGACGGCAGGGTGGACTACCCGAACCGTTTCATGTCCTTCGAGTTCGGCTCCACCGGCGACCGCGTGCTCGGCTGCTCCACACCCTGGGGCCTGGTCGAAGTGTCGCGCGTGCTGTGCCACGGCAAGGGCGACGACGCAAGCTGCCGCGCGAAGTATCCGCGCGGTGTGTACAGCGTCGCCACCGGCGAGCGCGTGAAAAGCGACCTCAGCGGCCTGGACCCCAAGGGCAAGCCCCTGGCCCTGTCCGCGCTCGGCCCCGCCGCGAAGCTTTGTACCTGGAACGCTGCGAGCTGAGGCGCGCGCGAGCCAGCCCGGATCCACCATCCCCGAGAAATCCCAACCCAGGAGCATGAACCATGAAGATTCCCACCACCCTGCTCGGACTGACGCTCGCCTGCGCAGCCTTGCTGAGCGGCTGCGGAGGCCAGCACACGGACCAGAGCAAGCTCTGCGCATTCAGCACCGATGCGCAGGCGAAGAAGTGCAAGGCCGGGGACCTGGCGTACTTCGCGCCGAACTCCTGGGGCAACGAGCAGCTGCCCCTCAACGTCATCGCCACCTACTGCAATACCAACGATCCCATCGAGTACAACCAGGCCGGCGTGGTCTGCACCTTCACCGACAAGCGCCTGTGGCTGCTCGGTGGCAAGGGCGGTTCCTGAGGGCCCTGATACGGCCCAGCGAAAGGACGGTGATCCGCGGGACGGGGCACTAGAATCGCCGCTTCCCGCGGACGGCGCCGCAGCGCGACCCAGCGGCTGAATGCACGCCTTGGATGATCCGACCCCAGCTTGATCGCGCGGCGGGCGCTCCCGCCGACGCTCCGGCCCGCCACGCCTGGAACGCCGCCCTCGCCTGGCTGGCCGTGCTTGCCATGCTGGCCGTGGCGATCGGCTACGCGCCGATGATCAACAACGGCGACTGGTGGCGGGTCTGTCCCAGCGGCCATTTCTCCGCCATGGGATGGCAGCCCCTGCATGCGAGCTACCCGCTGATCGCCACCGGCGCCGCGCCCAATTCCACGCTGGCCTTGCTGGTGCAGCTGGGGCTTTGGCTGCAACTGGCCCTGGGGGCCCAGGTCTACTGGACACCCCTGATCTTCCTGAGCCTGTGCGGGGTCTTCCTGGCCGGCTGCTTCATGGCGCTGGGAAACTGCCGTTGCGTCGCGGATCGATGGATCCTGGCCTTGGTGATCCTGATGGGCGCGCTCTACGGCTTTTACTTCAAGTCGTTCTACCAGGAGGCGGCAACCCTTGCGCTGCTGCCCTGGTTCCTGGGGGGCATGCTCGCACTGCGCGGCGGACGTCCGGCGATCCTGTTCCTGACCACCTGCCTGCTGCTGGCGTCCAAGGTCGAGAACGTGTTCTTCGTGCCGATCGCGCTGGCCGTGTTCCTGGGTTCCAGCTATCCGCGCAAAACCCGGTGGGTCGCTGTCACGCTGCTGGCGCTCGTCGCGATCGTCGGCTTCTCCTTGCGCGTCGAGCGGGACTTCACGGCCCCCAATGCCTACAACCGCTACTACAGCGGGGTGGGTTGGGTCTCCAAGGGCGTGGCAACGGCGCCGCACCGGACCTTCAACGGCCTGCGCACGTATTTCTACTCGACCCTCCCGAAATCCCTGGAGGACCCCAAGTCGATCCCGCCGAAGGGCGCGGACCTGATGGGAAGCAGCTACTGGCCCACCGGCTGGGGCCTGTCCGAAATCGCCGCCGCCGGATCGTCGGCGGACCAGTCCCGGTTCCGGGACATCATGCGCCACGGCCAGATCGGCCCCTTCCTCGGCCATTTCGCCAGGCATCCCGGATCGATTCCGGGCTACCTCTGGGCGTCCCTCGCGGTCGCTGCCCGCCTGAACTACGACCTGAACTACCTCCGGGTCGCCTCCATCCAGCCGGTCGATCCGCTGCCCTTCATTGCACGCGCAGACGACTTCGTCCTGAGCCGGCTGGGCGCCGTGTACGTGGCGCTGTTCGCGTCCGCGCTCCTGGTCGCCGCCTGGCGGCGCAGCGCGGCGGGGGCGCTGCTGGCAGGGTACTTTTTCGTCGGCGCGCCGATTTTCTGCGTGCTCGGGGACGGGTACTACGAGATCGAGAAGCACCTGTCCTCGCTGTGGTTCTTCGCCCCGGTGATCCTGCACATGGTCATCACCGATCTCGGGCGAAGATCCAGCCCGGGCGCGGCGGCTTCCTGAGCCCTGGTCGCGAGGCGGCCGGCCCGCGCCCCGGTCCGCCTCATGCGTAGGCGTATTCCCCGCCCTTGTCCAGCGCGCGCTGGTAGGCCGGGCGCGCGTGGATGCGCCGCAGGAAATCCGGGATGGCCTCGAGCCCTGCCTGCGGCGCGCGCGCCTGGGCGGCCTCCAGCGGAAAGCTCATCTGGATGTCGGCCGCGCTGAACGCATCCCCGGCGAACCAGCCGGTCCTGCGCAGCTCGGAGTCGATGTAGCCCAGGTGCAGGGCGAGCTGCGGATCCACCACGTCCCCCTCCAGCGCCTGCGCGATGCGCCGCGCGATCGGCCGGGCGAAAAAGGGCATGGGCGCGCTGGCGATGCGCTGCGCCACCAGCTTGAGCAGCAGGGGAGTCATGGCCGAGCCTTCGGCATAGTGCAGCCAGTAGCGATAGCGCAGTGCGTCCTCGCTGTCCGGCGCCGGCTGCAGCCGGCCGTTGCCGTAGCGCTGCACCAGGTACTCGACGATGGCCCCGGACTCCGCCACCACGCGGTCGCCATCGACCAGCACGGGAGACTTGCCCAGGGGATGCACGGCGCGCAGCTCCGCCGGCGCCAGCATGGTGTTGCGGTCGCGCTCGTAGCGCTTGACCTCGTAATCGAGCCCGAGTTCCTCGAGCAGCCACAGCACGCGCTGGGAGCGCGAATGGTTCAGGTGATGGACGGTGAGCATGCCGGGTCCCCTCGTGGATCCCACAGTCTATGCCCGGCCTGGATCCGGCGTCGTCCCGGCACAGGACACGAGCCTGCTAGCGCAGCCCGTCGTTCAGCGTGCGCAGCGCAGCGCCGACCTCGGTCTGCGCTTCCAGCAGGCGCGCCGTGAGTTCGGCGGCCTGCGGGCGCCGGCCTTCGTGGGCGGCTGCCAGCAGTTCGCGCGCCAGGGCGTGCACCTTGGCGTGCGGCGCCTCGATGGCCTGGAAGGCCGGCACGGCGGCGTGGGCCTCGCGGCCGCGCCCGTCGTACCAGGCGCCGAAACTGCATTGGTGGTGGTCGGGCACCTGGGCCACCTGCAGGGTCGGCGGGTGCGCGTCGACCTCGGCCAGGATCTGGATCACGAAGTTCCGGTGATCCTCCTCGGCCGAGCGCAGCAGAGCCCGGGTGGCGAGCCTTTGCATGTCCCGCACCTGGCCTTGCAACCTGGCCACGACGGTGTCGACGGCGCCGAGCTGCCGGGCCGTGCTTTCACTGGTCGTGGCGATGCGCAGGGTCTGCTCGTCGATCTGCTCGGTATTGCCCTCGATGCTGAGGGTGGCGTCGTGCACCCGCCGCGCCAGATTGCGCACCTCGTCGGCGACCACCGCGAAACCCCTTCCGGCTTCGCCGGCGCGCGCGGCCTCGATGGCCGCATTGAGGGCCAGGAGATTGGTCTGGTAGGAAATCTCTCGAATGTTGTGCACCAGGGAGGAAATCGTCCCCACCTGCTCGAGCAGGGCCTTCACGGCCTGGGAGTTGCCGGCGATGGCGTCCTTGACCACGCCGATGGCCCCGTCCACCGCCTCCATCGACTGGCTGACCTCGGTCTCGGCCTTGACCAGGGAGCCCAGGATGTTCTTGAGCCGATCGTTGAGTTCCACCGCCTCGCGGCGCGCCGAGATGTTGCGCAGGCTGGCGTGCAGGCACAGCGGCTGGCCCAGGGGGTCGCGGATCGCTGCTACCGTCACGGAGAACAGGAAGCTGCCCACGGCCAGCTGTGCGTGCAGCTGCTCGAGCGACCCCGCGGCCACCGCCTGCAGCTTGTCCTGCGCCCCCTGCCCGATCAGCTGCGCCAGGGGCAGGCCCTGCAACTGCTCGGGATCGAAGCCGGCCCCGACGGACTCGCGGAACATCGCCGCGAAGCGCGCCATGGTGGTGCGTGCGGCGGGGTTGGCGTGGAACACGGCGAAGCCGCCGACCGGCTCGGCCAGCAGCTCCAGGGTCTCCATGCTGTGAAAGGCCTGCTCCAGGCTGGATTGGATCGCGCTTTCCATCGTTGCACCTCGTGACTATGCATTGTGCGCCGACGCCAGCGACAAACCGTTCATGATGCGGCCTATCGCCATCAAACGCGATGCAACGGGGCTTGCACGCCCTGCAGGCACAACAACGACGCAACTCCGATTCTCTTGAGCGCCGCTCGGGCGGCCCCCGGGGAGGCGGGGGCGGAGCCGCAGGCTCAGGCCGCGGCCGGAACGCGCAGGTGCAGGATCATGTCGGCGACCATGTCGTCCAGCTCGTACTCGGCGCGCCAGCCCCAGTCGGAGCGGGCCACCGAGTCATCGATGGAATCGGGCCAGGCATGGGCGATGGCCTGCCGGTAGTCGGGGGCGTAACGCAGCTCGAAGCCCGGCACATGGCGGCGGATCGCCTCGGCGATCTGGCGCGGCGTGAAGCTCATCGCGGCCACGTTGTAGCTGCCCCGTTCGCCGATGCACGAGGCGGGCGCCTGCATGAGCTCGAGGGTCGCGCGGATGGCGTCCGGCATGTACATCATGGGCAGGGCCTCGTCGGGCTCGAGAAAGCAGCTGTAGGTCTCGCCCCGGAGTGCGGCATGGAAGATCTCCACCGCGTAATCCGTGGTCCCCCCGCCGGGCGGCGTGGTGTAGGAGATGAGGCCGGGATACCGCAGACTGCGCACGTCCACGCCGTGCTGCGCGTGGTACCAGCGGCACAGGCCTTCTCCGGCCAGCTTGGAGATGCCGTAGACCGTGGTGGGTTCCATCACCGTGCGCTGAGGCGTGTTCTCGCGGGGTGTGCTGGGGCCGAAGGCGGCGATGGAACTGGGCCAGAATACCCGCTCGATGCCCCCCTGGCGCGCCAGCTCCAGCACGTTGAGCAGGCTGCTGGTGTTCAGGCCCCAGGCCCACATCGGGGCCTTCTCCCCGCTGGCCGACAGGGCCGCCGCGAGCAGGTAGACCTGGGTGATGCCATGGCGCTCGACCACCGTGGCCAGGTCCCCGCGGGAGGTGGCATCGAGCATCTCGTGCTGCAGTTGCGGGTAGCGGCCCACGGGGGCCAGGTCGGCCGTGATCACCTGGTCGTGCCCGTGGCGCTGCGCCAGGGCCAGGCTGAGTTCGGAGCCGATCTGGCCGTTGGCCCCGATGATCAGGATCCTGGGCGCGGCGGGGCTCATCGGATCAGCTCCAGTTCGCGGCCGGCCTGGGCGAAGGCCTCCAGGGCCTGCTGCAACGTGGGGCCGTCGTGCATCGCGCTGAGCTGCACGCGGATGCGCGCCTGGCCCTGCGGCACCACGGGATGGAAAAAGCCCACCACGTACACGCCGAGCTCCAGCAGCCGGGCCGCCAGGCGCTGCGCCTTGTCGGCGTCGTACACCATGATCGGCACGATGGGGTGGCTGCCGGGCTTGAGGTCGAAGCCCAGTTGTTCGATGCCGGCGCGGAACTGGCGGGTGTTGGCCTCCAGGCGGTCGCGCAGCTCGGTGCTGGCCTCGAGAATGTCCAGCACCGCGATGGACGCACCGACGATGGCCGGTGCCACGGTGTTGGAGAACAGGTAGGGGCGCGAGCGCTGGCGCAGCAGCGCGACCACCTCGGCGCGCGCGCTGGTGAATCCGCCGGAGGCTCCACCCAGCGCCTTGCCCAGGGTGCCGGTGATGATGTCCACGCGCCCGAACACGCCGCGCAGCTCGTGGGTTCCCCGCCCGCGCGTGCCCAGGAAGCCGCTGGCATGGCACTCGTCGATGCCCAGCAGGGCGCCGAATTCGTCGCAGATGCCGCGCATCTCGTCGAGCCGGGCGATGGTGCCGTCCATGGAGAACACGCCGTCGGTGAACACCAGCACGTGGCGTGCGCCCTCGGCCCGGGCCAGCGCAAGCTGGCTGCGCAGGCTGGCCATGTCGTCGTGCGCGTAGCGCATGCGTCGCGCCTTGCTCAGGCGGATGCCGTCGATGATCGATGCGTGGTTGAGCGTGTCGCTGATCACCGCGTCCTCGGGGCCGAGCAAGGTCTCGAACAGGCCGCCGTTGGCGTCGAAGGCCGAGCCGTAGAGGATGGTGTCCTCGGTTCCGAGGAAGTCCGAGAGACGGCGCTCCAGGGTCTTGTGCAGATCCTGGGTTCCGCAGATGAATCGCACCGAGCTCAGGCCGAAACCGTGGGTGCGCAGGGCTTCGTGCGCGGCTTCGATCACTCGCGGGTGAGAGGACAGGCCCAGGTAATTGTTCGCGCACAGGTTGATGACCTCGCGCCCGTCGACCGTGCGCACGCGCGCGCCTTGCGCGGAGGCGATGACACGCTCGTCCTTGAACAGGCCGTTGGCGCGGACGGTGTCGAGTTCGCGGCGGATGGAAGCGTGAAAGGCGTCGGCGTCGGACATGGCGGGATTCGAGGAGGTCCCGGAGCTTGTCCCGGGTGGTAGCATCCGATCGATAAATCGAACATGTTCAGCATAGCGAACACGCTGTGCACTATACAGAACGTTCCTTCATGGCGCAACTTCCTGTCGAGAATCCCCTTTCCGGGCCGGGCGAAGGCCCGCCGGCCGTCGGTGCCGCGCTGCAGTCGCTGCGCCAGCGCCAGCGGCTGTCGCTGGACGAACTGTCGCGCCGCGCGGGAGTGTCCAAGTCCATGCTGTCGCAGATCGAACGCAATCTGGCCAACCCCACGGTGGCGGTGTTGTGGCGCCTGTCCAATGCGCTGGGGGTGCCCCTGGGCGATCTGCTGGCCGGCGGCGCACCCGGGCGCCCCGAGGCCGGGATCACCCTGGTGCCACCCCATGCGATTCCCGCGCTCAAGAGTCCGGATGGGCATTGCGATCTGCGCATCCTCGGCCCCATCGACCTCGCCGGGCGTTTCGAGTGGTACGAGCTGAGCGTGGACCCGGGGGGCGTGCTGGCCTCCGAGCCTCACGAGACCGGCACCCAGGAGCATCTTTCCGTGCTGGGCGGTGCCCTCACCGTGCGCAGTGGCGCCGAGGAGCGCCGCGTGCGCCATGGGGAGACCGCGCGCTACGCCGCAGACGTCGCGCATGCCATCAGCAATGCCGGCAAGACCGCGGCCAGCGCCCTGCTGGTGGTGGTGCACCCGGCCTGAGCGCTGTCCGTGCGCCCGAGTTCCGTGCTCGACGCGCTGCGAAGCTATTTCGGGCTCGCGGCCTTCGGTGTCATGGGCCTGGCGTGGACGCCTCCGGCGCTGTTGCTCAGTGCCCTGCTGCCGGAGCGTGCCGCCCGGGCCGTGGGGCGCGCGGTGGTCCGCAGGGGCTTTCACGCCTACCTGGGCATGCTGCGCCGCCTGGGCGCCTGCCGCTTCGAGCTGAGCGAGCTGGACAGCCTGCAGGGCCAGGGGCCCATGATCCTGGCTCCCAACCACCCTTCGCTGATCGACGCCGTGCTGGTGCTGTCGCGCCTGCAGGGTCCCGCCTGCGTGATGAAGGCGGGGCTGCTGGGCAACCCCGTGCTGGGCGCGGGCGCCCGGCTGGCGGGGTACATTCCCAACGACAACCTGCGAAGCATGATCGACCGGGCCGTGGCCGAATTGCGCGAAGGCCGCAGCCTGCTGCTGTTTCCCGAGGGCACGCGCAGCAGTGCCCATCCCGTGGGACCGATGCGCGGCATCGTCGGACTGATCGCCCGGCAGGCCCGGGTGCCCGTGCAGACCGTGCTGATCGAGGCCGACTCCTCCTTCCTGGGCAAGCGCTGGGACCTGGGCGAGGTGCCGCGCCTGCCCATCCGCTATCGTGTGCGCCTCGGCAGGCGTTTCGACCCCCCGGCCAACGCGCAGGACTTCGTGCAGGAACTGGACGCCTACTTTCACCAGGCCCTCGGGGGAGCCGCCGCCCCCCCCGCCCCGTACGATCCGCCGCCTCGCCCCTGATCCGCATGCCCGAGCTTGCCTACGATCCCGCCTCCGGGCCGCCCCCGAGCCGCACCCACCTGGTGCTCATCCCCAGCTACGACCCCGGTCCTGCCGTGTTCGACACGGTGCGCGCGGCTCGCGCGGCCTGGGCCCCGGTCTGGGTGGTGGTGGACGGCAGCACGGACTCCAGTACCGAGGGCCTGGCCGACTGGGCGCGCGCCGACCCCCAGCTGCGCCTGATCGTGCTGCCGCGCAACCAGGGCAAGGGCGCGGCCGTGCTGGCCGGGCTGGATGCGGCGCAGGCGGCGGGATTCACACACGCCCTCACCATGGATTCGGATGGCCAGCACCCGGCCGCCAGCATCGGAGCATTCATGGAAGCTTCGCGGCAGCAGCCGCGGGCCATGATCCTGGGCAACCCGGTGTTCGCCGACGACGCGCCCCGGCTGCGGGTGCAGGGCCGCAAGGTGTCCAACGCCTGGGCTCGCCTGGAGACCCTGGGCGCGGGCCTGGGCGATTCGCTGTATGGCTTTCGGGTCTACCCCATCGCCCCGCTGCGCGCGATCATGCACCGGCAGCGCTGGATGCGACGCTTCGATTTCGACCCGGAGGCCGTCGTGCGTCTGAGCTGGGCCGGCGTGCCGGCCGTCAACCTCCCGGCGCCGGTCCGTTATCTGCGGGCCGACGAAGGCGGCGTGTCGCACTTCCGTTATCTGCGCGACAACACCTTGCTGACCTGGATGCACCTGCGGCTGGTGCTGGGATTCCTGCCCCGCCTGCCGCTTCTGCTGTGGCGTCTGATGGTCAGACCATCCCGCCGTTGATCGAGATCACCTGGCCGGTGATGTAGGCGGCCCTGTCCGAGGCCAGGAAGGCCACCAGCTCCGCCACTTCCTCGGGCCGGCCCGCGCGTTGCGCGGGCACCAGCCGGGCGATGGCGTCCGCGTCGAAGCTGCCCTCGCTCATCGAGGTCGCCACGATGCCGGGCGCCACCGCGTTGACCGTGATGCCGCGACTGGCCACCTCCAGCGCCAGCGACCGGGTGGCGGCGTGGAGCGCGCCCTTGGCGGCCGCGTAGTTCACCTGGCCCCGGTTGCCGGAGATGGCCGCCACCGAGGTGATGTTGATCACGCGCCCCCAGCGACTGCGGATCATGGGCAGCATCAGGGGCTGGGTGACCCGGAAGAATCCGTTGAGACTGAGGTCCACCACGCGATCCCACTGCGTCGCGCTCATGCCGGGGAACACCGCATCGTCGTGCACCCCGGCGTTGTTCACCACCACCTGCACCGGTGCCGACTCGAGCAGCGAGGCCATGGCGGCGGCCGTGGCCTCGGGGTCGCACAGGTCGAAGGCGAGGGCCAGGGCCTCGTGGCCCTGCGCGCGCAAGGACTCGGCCAGGGCCTGCGCCTGTTCCAGCCGGCGGTTGGCGTGCACGATCACCTGCAGGCCGTCGCGGGCGAGCGCGGCGCAGATCGCCGAGCCGATGCCGCCGCTGCCTCCGGTGACCAGGGCGCGGCGCGGACCGCGGTATCGTTCGACACTGGCCGGGCTCATGCCGGATCTCCAGAAAGGGGGTCGGGGCGCGCGACCGGACGGGTGCAGGCCGCGGCCGGCGCGGAGGCCGGCGCGGGCCGGCCGAGCAGGACTGAGGCGCGGCCCTCCAGCAGCAGGCGCCCGTCGCCGTGCACGCTGAAGCCGTACATCAGCAGTTCATCGCCGGCCTGCAGGCGCTCGGCGCGCACCAGCAGGGGGCCCTGGACCTCGTCCAGGCGCGGCACGTGCAGCTCGACCTTGCGCGCGCTCACCAGCATGCCGGGGCGCACGGGGCCCTGCGCGGGCGCCAGCAGCGCGCCGTGCACGGCCATGGCCTGCGCCGCGTACTCGACGCCGCAGGCCGCGCCGAGGCGGCCGAACTGGCGCAGCGGATGGTCGGGCCGGCGCTGGTTGTCGGCGCTGCACAGCACATGGGAGGCGTCCCAGGCGAGCACGGCGTCGAGCAGGCACATGGCGCCTGCATGGGGCAGGCGCGCCGCGATCCAGGCGTGGTCGAACAGCGGGGCTCGCGCGCTCAGCATGGCTCGAGCTCGACCGCCAGGTGGCTCCCGGGCTGCTGCTCGAGCACCAGTCGGCCCGCCTGCGCGCGGGCCAGGCGCTGCAGCAGGCTGAGCGAGCGCGCGGTCGGAATGCTTCGGCGCAACGCTTCGAGCCCAGCCGACTCGAGGGTGTGCGCGGGGGCGTCGGTGAAGGCTGCGGCCGGGTCCACGGCGATGCTGGCGAGGGTCCTCGCCGCGCCGCCTGGCGTCAGCAGCAGGGCCACGCCGAATCCGTCCGCGATGGGCCTTGCGCTGCGCAGCGGCTCGGGATACTCGGTGTCGCAGGCCAGCAGCAGCACGTCCTCGCCGCTGGTGTGCAGCTGCACCAGCGCCTCCAGCAATCCGGCCGCGAAACTGCCGTCGTGGGGAGCGCACAGCACGGCCGAGGCCGCCATCGAGCCGGTGGCGATGCCCCAGTAGCCGGAAGCCGCGTTGTGCACGGAGTTGTGGAAGCGGGTCGGGGAGATGAGGCGGTCTTCCGAGGCCAGGGCCTCGCACAGGGCGTGGCAGTTGGGCCCGTCGCCGCTGGAGGCCGCGAACACGGTGCGCAGGTCGACCGCGCTGCGCCCGGCCATCGCCAGGGCCTCGCCGCCCGTGGCCAGCGCGAGCTTCACCGCGGCGGTGGCGCGCCGCCGCTCGGCCGGTGGAAGGCCCTGGGCCGGCGGGAACACGGTGCGGGCGGGCTGGTAGTCCACCTCGCCGCGCAGCAGCGCGGCCCCGGTGGGCCAGTCGGGCAGGCCCGGCCCCAGCAGGCCGATGCCGCTGACGCAGGCTCGCAGGCGATACGCGGGCGTGGCGTTCATCGACGCGCCCCCCCCTGCACATCGCCACGGCCTTGCGCCGTCCAGGCGTCGGCGCGTCCGAAGACCAGCGAGCAATTGGTGCCGCCAAAGCCGAAGGAATTGCTCATCACGAAGCCGAGTCGTGCGTCGGCGCCGTGCACCTGGTAGCGCAGCTGCCCGGCGCCGGTCAGCGCCGGGTCGAGCTCGCGCGTGCCCGGACTGGCGGGGATCCGGCCTTCGCGCAGCGCGAGCAGGCTCAGCACCGCCTCCAGTCCCCCCGCGGCGCCCAGGGTGTGGCCGGTGGCGCCCTTGGTGGAATTGCCCAGGGGCGCGGCGTCGAACACCGCGCGTACCGCGCGGCTCTCTGCGGCATCGTTGCTGGGCGTGGCCGTGCCGTGGAGATTGATGTAGTCGATGCTCTCGGCCTGCAGGCCTGCCTGTTGCAGCGCCTGTCGCATAGCCCGGCTCGCCCCGAGCCCCTCGGGATGCGGGGAGGACATGTGGTGGGCGTCGCTGGACTCTCCGCAACCCAGCAGCAGTACGTCCTCGTCGCGCAGCTGCGAGGGAGCGCGCTCCAGCAGCACGAAGGCAGCCGCCTCTCCCAGCGACAGGCCCTTGCGCGCCGCATCGAAAGGGCGGCAGGGCTCCCGGGAGAGCAGTTCCAGTGCATGGAAGCCATACAGCGTGGTCAGGCACAGGGAGTCCACGCCGCCGACCACCGCGCAGTCCACGAGCCCCGAGGCGATCATGCGCTGCGCGGTGGCGAATACCTTGGCGCTGGAGGAGCAGGCGGAGGAGATCACGAAGCTCGGGCCTTGCAGACCCAGGCGCCGGGCCACGAAATCGGCCAGCGAGGCGTTGCTCTGGGTGCCCGTGTAGTGGAAGTCCGCCGGCAGCGCGCCGCGCTCGTCGCGCCGGCGGTAGGCCTGCTCGGTCTGCAGGATGCCCGAGGTGCTGGTGCCGACGAACACCCCCACGCGCTCGGCGCCGTGGCGCGCCACGGCCTGCTCCACCGCGTGCGCGAAGCCGTCCTGGCGCAGGCCGAGCTCGGCCAGGCGGTTGTTGCGGCAATCGAAGTCCCGCAGGCCGGGCACCCCGACCTCCCCCAGGTCCACGGAGTCCACCCCCTGCACCTCGCCGATCCAGGTGGGCAGATCGACGATGTCGAAATCGCAGGGCTTGAGCCCGCAGCGCCCCTCGCGCATCGCGGACGCGTGCTCGGCCAGTCCGGCGCCCAGGCAGCTGGTCGCGGTGGCGAGGACGAGACGCAGGGGCGGGAGCGCAGGGGCGAGTGGGTTCATGATGCCTCGCTACTGTAACCAACACGGCGGACGACTCAGCCGAGGTCCTCCGGCGGCACGGGCAGGGCCACCGCGTGCAAGGAGCGTTCGCGCAGCAGCTCCAGCAATGCGGGCAGCACCTGCAGGATCACCGCGTCGGCGCGTGCGCCGGCCGCGCCATGGCCGTCGTGCAACAACAGGATGTCGCCGGCGGCGAGGCCGCGGCCGAGCCTGCGCAGGACCCGGGCCGGATCGCGCTCGCGTGTGTCGAAGCCGCGACGGGTCCAGGACGCGAGCTGCAGCCCCGTATGGCGCAGCGCCGGCCAGCACCAGGGGTTGCGGAACCCGGCGGGGGCGCGGAAGTAGCTGGGCGCCACGCCGGTGGCCGCCTGGATCAGGGCCTGGCCCGTGGCCAGCTCGGCGCGGTACCCACGCGGGCCCAGCAGCGCGAAATCATGCCGGTGGCGCGCGGAGTGGTTTTCCACCCGGTGTCCCCGCCGTACGATTTCGCGGGCCAGCTCGGGATGACGCGCGACCCGCTCGCCGATGCAGAAAAAGCTGGCCTTGGCGCCGTGGGCGTCGAGCAGGTCCAGCACCGCGGGCGTCACCAGAGGTTCCGGCCCGTCATCGATGGTCAGCGCTACTTCGCCCCGCGCCGCGTGCGCCGGCGGCAGGCGCACCAGGTTCGGGCCCAGCAGGCGCGTGCGCGGCCTCAGGCTCAGCACGGTGATCAGCCCGTGGCTGAGCAGGATCGAAGCCAGCGCCCAGGGCCATGCGCCAGGCCAGGCCAGCACCCCGGCGAGCGCCGCCGCATGCACCCCGCCCACGCCGAGCAGCACGGGCGGCAGCCCCGCCTGCGCGGCTCGGGAGCGACCGCGACTCATGGCGCCACGGCCCCGGCCGCGCCGGCGCCGCCGCGGGGGTCGGCGGGCACGGCAGCGTGATCCGACCAGGCGGCCGAGAACACCAGCGCCAGCAGGGCCCCGGGAGCCACCGTGGCCCCCAGGGAGGCGAGCACCGGCACGCCCGACAGCAACAGCGGCCCGAAGCCGGCCACCGTGCTCAGGTTGGCGAACACCAGCGAGGCCAGGGTGCGGGGGCTGATGCCTCCGTGATGCTGGCCGCGGTCGAAGAACAGCGCATAGTTCGAGCCCGCAGCGATCACCAGCATCATGCCGACCAGATGCAGCAGATTGAGTCGTTCGCCCAGCAGCACCAGGCCCGCTGCGACGACCAGCACCGAGGCCAGCAGGGGCGCCAGCACCCGTGCCACCCGGCGTGCACTGCGCAGCGCGAGCCCTAGAAGCGCCGACATGCCGAGCACGCCAGCCAGCGAGAGCTCGATGGCCCTGTGCAGATAGCGCCGGTACAGATGCTCGGTGGTCTCGCCCAGGTCGACGACGATGGCCCCGCTGCCGCGCAGCGCATTCCGTACCCGCGCGACATCGATGGCGCCGTCGGCGGGAGCGCGCAGGGGCAGCAGGGCCGTCCAGGCACCGTGCGAGGTGGATCGATCCCGCACCAGCATGCCGTCCAGCGCCAGCGCGAAGGAGCTGTGCGCGAGATCCGCGCGCCTGAGCGGCGGGGCCCCGCGCGCGGCGGCGACGTCGGCCACGAAGGGCTTGAACAGGCTGGCCTTCACGGGCAGGCCGGCCACCGCGGAGCGCAGGCGGGCCTCGAGCTGCGCGGTGTCGGGCAGCGCCTGCTGGCGCAGGCGCTGGGTGCGTGCGCTCGGCAGGTAATGCGCTGGGCTGTCGAAGCCGCGGATGAGTCCCTGCCTGCGCAGTGCCTGCAGCCGGGGAGCCATCGCCTCGGCGGCCTCGAGCGCCGCCTCCTGCGTGGCGCCGCTGAGCGCCACGAGATCCCCGGAGTCGGCGGCTCCGATCTGCCGGCGCAGCGTGGCGTCGACCTCGAGCATGTGCCGGGGAATCGGACTGAGCGCGCCCAGGCGGTCATCCCACAGGCGATGGCGCTGCACCAGCAACACCGCCGCCGAGGCCAGCACCAGCAGCGCCAGCGCAAGGCGCATGCGCCGCAGGCCCCGCACGCCGCGCGCCAGATGCTCGCCGCCTCGCGACAGGTCACGCACGACCAGCGTGCGCGGCAGCCATTCGGGCAGCACGAAGCGCGTGACCAGCGCGGCCGTGAGCACCCCGACCATGGAGTAGGCGCCGATTTGCGCCAGTCCGGGGAAATCCGAGAGCAGCAGGCTGGCGAAGCCCACCATCGAGGTCAGCATGCCCAGGCGCACCGTGGGCCAGAAGTTACGCAGCCACGCGCGCCGCGCGCCGGCGAGCGCGGCAAGGTCGCCGGCCCCGGCCGGGCTCGACTGCACGAACAGGTAGATGGAATAGTCCACGGCCTCGCCCATGAGGGCCGTGCCGAAGCCCAGGGTGATGCCCTGCACCACGCCGAAGCCCAGCCCGACCGCCGCGGTGGCCACGAGAATGCCCGTCAGCACGGGCAGCAATCCGAGCAGCAGCAGGCTTGCCGAGCGGTAGACCAGCAGCAGCAGTCCGACGATGAGCGCGGCGCCCAGCAGGCTCACGCGGGTGACCGCGTGTTCGATGACGGCGCGCGAATAGGTGGCGAACACCGCCGGACCGCTGAGCACCAGCGTGGCGCCCGAGGCCGGGGGGCCGGCCTCGGCGCGCAGGCGCTCGAAGGTCTCGCGCAGGGTCTGCAGGGCGTCGCGCTGGGAGTCGATGTCCGTGCCCGGAGCGCGCAGCACCACGAGCAGCAGCGCGCGCGCGCCTTGCGGCGAAGCCCAGACCCCGTCCACGCTGCGCGCCTGGGCGGGCCGCTCGAGGGAGGCCAGATAGCCCAGCGTGGCGCCCGTGGGGTCCGAGGGCAGCAAGGGCTTCAGCCCCTCGCCCAGCGGCCCGGCCAATTGGGCGATGGATGCGGCCATCGAGCGGTGCAGCGCAGCCACGGTGAAGGCCCCGGCATCGGTCGAAGGGCTCAGGACGTAGCGATGGGCGAAGGCCAGCGCGAAATCGCCCGGGCCGTGATGGCCATCGCCGTTGTCCACGGAGGCGAAGGCTGGCAGCGCGCGCAGACGCGCCGCCAGGCGTGCGGAGAGCTGCGCGCGAAGCTCCGGCGTGGCGCCGTCGATGCCCACCAGCAGGACCCGTGACACCAAGCCCTCGCGCAGTTGCTCGACCAGCACGCGCTGGCGCGCGTCCGGCGCATGGGGCAGGAAGGCGGACATGTCGGCCGTGAAGCGCGTGTGCACGATCAGGCCGAGCGCGACGGCGAGCACCGCCGCCCAGCCCAGCAGGACCCCCGCGCGTCGGCGCGTCACGGGCGTGACGACTCGTGAATGCGCATCCACGAGCGGTCGCCGTCGGCCTCGAACACGGCGATGCTGAGCACCGACGCGCCCGAGCCGCTGAGGTCGATCTCGCTGACGCGCGCCCGTGCTGCCGGCAGTCGCGGCACGAGCACCAGGGTCCACCGCTGCGGCTCGCCCTGCAGGCGGGTGTGGTAGCCGCGCTGCAGGCCGGCCAGGTCGCCGTCGAGGGTGGCGCGGATGCCCTCGACCAGTGCACCGACCGCGGGGTGGCGGTCGAGGTCGAAGGTCTGCGAGCGCCCGGCGATCTCCACGCTCACCTGGCGCCCGCGCACGACCAGCCGCTGCTGCGCCGGCTCGAGGGTGTGCATTTCCAGCAGGTCCGGGGCCGCGAACCGCAGGATGCCCGAGGACCGGAGGGGCGCGTCCAGCATGGCCAGGGTCTTGGTTTCCTGAAAGCTCGCCTCCCCCGACTTGCGCGCCGCCAGCCTGCCCATCAAGGCGGCCAGGTCCCAGGGCGCGGCGCTTGCCGCGGGAGGCAGCAGCAGCCCTGCCGCCAGGGCCCAGGCCAGAGCGGCCAGCGCCCGGCGGCACCGCGCGCTCGCGCGATCGCTGATTCCGGCAAAGTTCATGGCTGGGCCCTCCTCGCTACGCTCGACTCCCCGAGGGAGTGGAGCGCCGCTTCGGAGCGGCCGTGCGCGGCGCTCATGGCAGTGCCCTCCTCGCCACGCGCCCCTCGGCTGGCGTATCCGGCATGTGGGCCCAGAAATCGAAGAAGTTGAACCAGTTGAACGGTGCGGCCCGACAATGCTCCTCGAGCAGCAGCACATAGCGGTCGAGGGCCTGCTCGAGCAGGTCCGAGCGTGCGCCCCGGGACACGTCCGAGAAGTCCGCCAGGGGCTCGAACACGACCTCGTAGCGGTTGTCGCCGCGGTACATCCCGGCCATGAACAACACCGGTCGCTGCACCAGCGCGGCGATGCGCAGGGGCCCCAGCGGCCAGGCAGCCTCGGCGCCCAGGAATTCCCGCCGCGCCGTGGCGTCGTCGTGCAGCGAACGGTCGGCGAGGATGCCCACGATGCCGCCGGCATCCAGCGCATCGCTGACCCGCAGCATGGAATCCGGTCGGCCCAGCGCGATGATGTCCTGCTGCGCCTCGGGTTTGACGGCCTGCAGCGCGGCGTTGATCTTGCGCGCGTTGTCCGGGTACATGAGCAGCGAGACCGGCAGTCCGCGCCGAAGCTGACCCACCGCGCGCAGCACCTCGAAACTCCCGAAATGCGCCCCCAGCAGCAGCAGTCCGCGCCCTCGCGCGATGGCGGCGTCCACGTGCTCGGTCCCGCGGGCGCGGATGTCGAACAGATCGTCGCGCCCGTGGAGCAGGAACACGCGATCGTGGATGGTCGAGGCGAAGCTGTGGATGTGCGCGAAGCGATCCCGCCAGCGCGGCCGGCGGCCCAGCGCCCGCGCCAGGTAGGCGGCGGAGGCGCTGCGGGCCCTGGGGGCGCAGGCCAGGAAATACGCACAGATGCCCAGCAGCACCACGCGCGCGAGCCGGCGTCCCAGGCGCAGCGAGATCCAGGTCATGACGCGCAGCATGAAGGCGTTGCTGCGCTCGTCGTCCTGGGTCCATGCCGCCGGGCGCGAGCCGGGCCCGGGGCGTTCGGACGCAGCCAGGGTTGCGCGCGGCTCGGTCATGGTTCCTCGACGCCGGCGCGCAAGGGCGCGAGCGAGCCGGTGGCCACGACGCGGCCGGCCTGGCGCAGGCTGAAGCCACCGCCCGCGCCGGGTTCGCCCTGCAGCGCCAGCTCGTCGCCGGGGCGCACGACCGCGAGGAACTTGACGTTGTCCACGCGCACCGGGCCGGGCGCGGCCTGCGTGGCTTCGCACAGGGCGTGCACCGCGGCATCGAGCAGCAGCACGCCGGGCACCATGGGATCGCCGGGGAAATGGCCCTCGAAAGCCGGATGCTCCGGCGCGTAGGCGCCAAGCCTGGTCTCAGCGCGCATCCTGGCAGGCCTCCAGGGACTCGCCATGCCGGGCCGCCAGCGCGGCCAGCGCCGCCTGGGGCAGCTTGCCGGTGGCGTTGCGCGGCAATTCGCGCAACAGCACCAGCGGGCGCGGCAGGAAGGCCGCGTCGATGCGCTCGCGCAGGGCCTGGCGCAGCGCCTGCGGGGTCCATTGCGGCGCCACCGCGAAGGCCATGAGCCGGCCCACGGCGTCGTGCGGGCCGTGCTCGGGCGCGTAAAAGGCTCCGTCCAGCACGCCGGGAATGCTGCACAGCTGGTGGTTCAGATGGGCCAGCGAGCTGCGTTTGCCGGCCACGTTGACCATGTCCGCGCTGCGCCCATGCAGCCGGAACTCCCCTGCGCCCAGGGGCGAGATGAGATCGTGCATTGGCGTGGGCGCCAGCAGATGCCCGCCCCGGGCCATCGCCAGGCCCTCCGAGACCGGCGCCAGCTCCACCCCGCGCAGCAGGGTGAAGGCGTCGGTACACGCGGTACGGCGCGTGGCGATCTGCCCGGTCTCGGTGGAGCCGTAGATCTCCACCAGCGGGGCGCCGGTGCGCGACTCGACGTCGCGTGCAAGCTCGGTGGACAGCGGCGCCGTGGCGCACAGCACCATGGCCAGGCGCGGGATGTCCAGCCCGCTCGCCAGCAGCGCGCGCAGGTGCACGGGCGTGGACACCAGCATGCGCGGCTCGGGCACGCGCGCGAGCTCCTCGACGATGTCGGCCGGGTAGAAGGGGTGCGCTCCGCTCAGTGCCAGCCCGCCGTGCAGGGCCATCAGCAGCGTGGATTCGAATCCGTACATGTGCTGCGCCGGCACCGTGCCCACCAGCGTGGTGCCCGCCGGCAGGCCCAGGCGTTCGCGCCCGGCGTCCACGCAGGCCACCAGGCTTCCCCAGGTCTTGTCGTGGGGCAGCGGCGCGCCCGTGGAGCCGGAGGTGCAGACTTTCGCGACCACCCGGTCGGACGGGATGCGAGGCATGGGGCGCGGCCGCGGAGCCTGCGCCCGGTCCGCCTCGGGGTAGCGCATGCAGGGCAGGTCCAGATCGCTCGGGCCGTCGACCAGCGCGAACAGATCGGGCAGGGCCTGGCGCAGCCGGCGCACGGCATCGACGGTTCGCGTGGAAGGCAGCAGGTTGATCTTGCCCCGCAGCACGGCCGCGGCGAAGCCCACGGCCACGCGATAGCGGTCGTGGCAGGCATTGAGCACATGGCTGCCCTCGGGCATGGCCTGCGCAACGCGATCCGCGTCGGCCAGGAAATCGGCCACGCGCACCGGCTGCCCGGCGCGCCATGCCAGCACGGCCCGCGGGTCCTCGTGTGCCAGCAGGGGCAGCGACTGGCTCATCGGCCGGCCCCCATGCGGTAGACCATGTAGGCGCGGACGGCCTCGAAGGGCCCGGCCTGCTCCTGCGGGCTCAGCAGCGCGCGGCGCGCGAGATACTCCAGCACGAACATCAGGGTCACCAGCAGGGGCGTGCCCACGCTGGCGAACCAGGCCCAGTCGCGCAACGGCCCCAGCAGGAACAGCAGCAGCGAGCCCACGGCCATGGACGCGAAGAACAGGGTCCAGGCCACCGTGACGCCCCGGGTATAGGCCTGCAGGCGCGGCGACATCGACGGGCTGCGCGCCGCGGCGAAACGCG
The DNA here is from genome assembly GCA_021808445.1 of Pseudomonadota bacterium. Lineage (GTDB taxonomy): Bacteria > Pseudomonadota > Gammaproteobacteria > Burkholderiales > Burkholderiaceae_C > Thiomonas_A. The sequence goes on along the minus strand of JAKBBP010000015.1, from coordinate 27,377 downwards.
TGACCAGCGCCGTGCGGCCGGCGCGCAGGGAATTCGCGAACACCGAGCCGAGCACCAGCATGCTTCCCAGGTGCTCGAGCAGCGCCAGGTCGATGAAGCGAGGCTGCCCATGCCGGCCGGCCCACCAGGCGGCCAGCGGGTACGCGACGCACGCCAGGGTCGCGAGGGCGCGCAGGATTCGTCGCACGCCCATGCCCCTCAGGTCGCGCGCATCCTCGCGACGTGGCCGGCAAGCTGGCGCAGCGAGCTGAAGATGCGGTGGTTGTCGGCGTCGTCGGCGCGAAGCTGCACGCCGTACTTCTTGGAAATCACCAGCGCCACCTCCAGGATGTCGATGGAGTCCAGGCCGAGTCCCTCCCCGTACAGCGGAGCGTCAGGGTCGATGTCCGAGCCGGCGACGTCCAGCTCCAGGGACCGCGCGATGAGATCGCCGAGTTCCTGCAGGAATGCGGGGTCGACCCGGGATGGCGTGTCGGATGGCGTGGACATGGGAACAAGAGTACAAAACATCAATCGATCAAGCCGGAATCATAGCCCGGAGCACCCCATTTCCAGCGGACTGCCGCGGCGCCCGCGGCGCCCAGCAAGGCTCCGCAGGCCACGTCGATCAGCACATGCTGCTTGATGGCCATGGTCGAGTACACGATCAGCGCGCACCACGACCAGCTCAGCCAGCGCGAACGCCGGCCCAGGCCCAGGCCCGGGAGCACGCGGTCCAGGGCCAGCGCCGCGAACACCGCGGAGGCCACGTGCAGCGAGGGGCAGGCGTTGCCCGCGGCGTCGATGCCGCGCAGCAGCGCGAAACCGGCGTGGCCCGCATAGTCTGCCTGCATCGACGGAATCCGTGTCGGCCACAGGGCGAAGCAGGCCAGGCCCGTGGCGCAGACCCCGACGATGCCCGCGGCGTAGTGCAGGAGTTCGCGCCTGGAGTCCAGCAGCATGGCCGGCGCGCACACGTAGACCCACAGGGACAGGTACAGGGGCAGCGCCCAGGGCTGGAAGCCGATCCAGCGGTCCACCGCGGTCAGCGGGATCGTGGTCACGCGACCCCAGGGGTGGCGCAGCAGGTGGAAATAAGCGATGAAGAACACCGTCATGATCGCCGTGGTGCCCAGGCTCTTGAGCCAGGCATGCGCCAGCAGGCGGCGCCCGATGCGCCGCGCCCTGCGCGCGCCGCTGGCGGTCGAGGCGCGGCTCACGGCGGGTCCGCGGGCAGTCCGCCGGCCGGCGTCCGCAGCGCCACCAGGCTGGCATTGCTGCCCCCGAATGCGAAGGAATTGGACATGACGGCGCGGGTGCCCGGGGCCTCGCGCGCGCTGCCCAGGATCAGGTCCAGGCAGCCGCAGCGGGGGTCGGGGTCGTCCAGGTTGGCGCTGGGCGGCAGCCGTCCCGTGCGCAGGGCCTGGATGGCCAGGATCAGCTCCACGGCGCCGCCCGCTCCGATGAGATGGCCGTGCACCGCCTTGGTGGAGCTCACCGCCGGGCTCCGCGAGCCGAAGACCTCGGCCACGGCGCCGGCCTCCACCACGTCGCCCAGCTCGGTGGCCGTACCGTGGGCGTTGAGATAGCCGATATCGTCGGGCGCCAGGCCCGCCTGTTCCAGCGCCAGGCGCATGGCGGCGACCTGGCCGGCCACCGAAGGCGCGGTCAGGTGATGCGCGTCGCTGCTTGCGCCGTAGCCCGCCAGCTCGGCCAGTCCATGCGCACCGCGCGCTCCCGCGCGGGCTTCGGACTCCAGCACCAGCGCCGCCCCCGCCTCGCCCAGCACGAAGCCGCTGCGCCCGCGGTCGAAGGGGCGGCAGCTCGCGGCGGGGTCCCCGGGGACGGCGCGTGCGAGCACGCGCAGCGCATTCCAGGCCACCATGGCGCCGGGCGTGAGCATGGCCTCCGCGCCCAGCACCACCGCGGCGTCCAGGTAGCCGTCGCGGATCGCGCGCAGGGCCTCCCCTGCGGCAATGGCCGAGGAGGCACAGGCCACGCAGTAGGTGTTGCCCATGCCGCGCAGGCCGTAGCGCATGGAGACCAGGCCCTGCGCCGCGTTGGCCATCAGGCGCGGCACCGTCAGCGGGTGCATCACGGTCGCGCGCCTGCGCCCGGCCTCTTCGCCCAGCAGCAGGGCGTGGTAGCGGGCATACATCGCGTCCAGGGTGCATGCGCCGCCAAAGCCGATGCCGGCGAACACCCCGAAGCGCTCGCCGTCCTGCGGATCCGGGCGGATCCCGGCCTCGCCCAGCGCCTGTGCCGCGGCAACCAGCGCCAGCTGGGTCGCCCGGTCCAGACCGGCGTCGGTCGCATCGAGCAGCTGTGCCGGATCCACCGCCGAGGGCGCCGCCAGCATGCCCGGCAAGCCGGCGGCCAGTTGCGCGGGTGCGGCGCGAACCGCGCTGCGCCCGGCGAGCGCGGCCTCGAAGCTTCGGGCCACGTCCGCCCCGAGGGGCGAGACCATGCCCATGCCGGTCACCACGACACGGGTCGGCCCGGCCCGCTCGCGGGCTCCCTGGCGTGGCGGCGCGCCGCCCATCAACCGTGGGCCGTCACGCCCAGCGTGTCCGCCTGTGGCAGTTCGCCGCCGTTGTGGTCACGCAATTCCGACTCGATGGCCGCGACCATCTGGTCGAAGCGCATGGTCTGGAATTTCATCGGATCCGACAACTGGAAGCCGAAACGCTCCTCGATCTCGAACAGCATTTCCACCAGGCCCAGGGAATCCAGCGCGAGCTCGGAGACCCGCAGATCGGGGTTGTCGAATTTCGAGGCATCCACGCGTGCGTGCCGGATCAGATGGTTCCGGATGAAGGACTCCAGCATGCTGGTCAAGGGCTCGTTTGAGGGAAAGAAGCGTTGAAATGCTAGCAGCGGCGTTTCGGGCTCAGCAAACCGGGACAGCCCCGGGTCTTCGGCTCCCCGCCTTCCGAGGCACAATGCGGGCTCGGTTCCTCCCGGCGGCAGGCTCGCAGCGACCCCCCCTCCCATGACCCTCGATCCAGCGCCTCGAGCCGCGGCCGCGGCCGGCGATTTCGTCTCCCGCGACTCCATCCGCGAGCGTTTCGCGCAGGCCATGTCGGCCATGTATCGCGAGGAAGTTCCGCAATACGGTACCCTGCTCGACATCGTGGCGGAGGTCAACGAACAGGTCCTGCAAGCCGCCGAGGGGCCGTCGCCGATGCCGCAGGCCGAGCTCGCGCGCCTGGGGGTGGAGCGCCACGGAGCCATCCGTGTGGGCAGCGCGCGCGAACTCGGCATGCTGCGCCGCATGTTCGCCATCCTGGGCATGGACCCGGTGGGCTACTACGACCTCAGCGTCGCCGGCGTTCCCGTGCATTCGACGGCCTTCCGACCCACCGGGCCCGAAGCGCTGGCACGCAACCCCTTCCGTCTGTTCACCTCGCTGTTGCGACTGGAGCTGATCCAGGACCCGGCGCTGCGCGCGCTGGCCGCGCGGCAGCTCGAGGCGCGGGAGATCTTCACTCCCGAGGCCCTTCGCCTCACCGAGGAATTCGAGGCCCACGGAGGTTTCCATCCGGCACAGGCCGAGGCCTTCGTCCGCGAACTGGTGCAGACCTTCAAGTGGCATGCACGGGCCACCGTCCCGGCGGATACCTACAGGCGCCTGCACGAGGCGCATCGCCTGGTCGCCGACGTGGTGTGCTTCCCCGGGCCGCACATCAATCACCTGACGCCGCGCACCCTGGACATCGACGCCGTGCAGGAACGCATGCCCAGGCGCGGCATCGAGCCCAAGGAGACCATCGAAGGCCCGCCGCGCCGCAAGGTGCCGATCCTGCTGCGACAGACCAGTTTCAAGGCCCTTGCGGAACCGGTCCGCTTCGATGAGCACGGCGCTCCCACGGGCGCGCACACCGCCCGCTTCGGCGAAGTCGAGCAGCGCGGCATCGCGCTGACCCCCAAGGGGCGGGCACTGTATGACGATCTGCTGGCCCAGGCCGGCTCGGGCACGGCAGGCGACCCCCGCGCCTACGAGCTGCGACTGCAGCAGGTGTTCCAGGCCTTTCCCGACGATCTCGAGACCATTCGCCGCCAGGGGCTGGGCTATTTCGAGTACTCCAGGCTTCGCGACGCAAGGCCCACGGACCCGGCGGGCGGCGATCTCGACGCCCTGGTGGCCGCCGGAGTCGTGCAGGCCCGGCCCATCGTGTACGAGGACTTCCTCCCCGTGAGCGCGGCCGGGATCTTCCAGTCCAACCTGGGCGATGCGGCACGCCAGGCCTATGCCGCCGCCGATGCCCGCGCCGCGTTCGAGCGCGCGCTGGGATGCGAGGTGCTCGACGAATTCGCCTTGTACGAATCGCAGCAGACGGCATCCATCCAGCGCTGCCTGGGAATGCCTGGGAATGCCAGGGAATTCCGTCGCTGACGTCTCCGATGGGCCTTGTTCCGCTATCCCCCCATGTCCGACAGCTTCCACCCCGCCACCGTACTGATCCTTCCCGGCATCCAGGGTTCCGGCCCTGACCACTGGCAAAGCCTCTGGGAGCGCTTGGACCCCTGCGTGCGCCGGGTGCAACAGCGCGACTGGGACGCCCCGCGCCTGCGGGACTGGCTGCAGGCGCTGGAGGCAGCCGTCGCCGACGCCCAGGCGCCCGTGCTGCTGGCCGCGCACAGCCTGGGCTGTCTGCTGACGGCCCACTGGGCCCCCAGCACACGCCTTGCGGTGCGCGCGGCCCTGCTGGTGGCGCCGCCGGACCCGTCGGGGCCGTCCTTTCCAGCCGCCGCCTCGAGTTTCGTGCCCATCCCCGAGCAGGCCCTGCCCTTCCCCAGCGTGCTCGTGGCCAGCCGTGACGACCCCTATGCCAGCCTGGACTTCTCGCGCCGTCAGGCCGCGATCTGGGGCAGCGAGTTCGTCGACCTGGGCGCGCGCGGCCACATCAACGCCGACAGCGGTCTGGGCGACTGGCCCGAGGGACGCGCCCGCCTGCGCGCCATGCTGGCCGGGACTTGACCTGCGCATGCGTCGGGGCAGGGCGGCCGCCTGCCCCGACGCTCAGGACGCTCAGGGCGCTCGGGGCGCTCGGGGCGCTCAGGCCGCGCGGCTGCCGGCGCCCTCCCCGCGCGCCGAGCGCGCGTGGCGGTACAGGTCCTTCGGGGTCTCGCCGGGGGGGACCAGATCGATGTCCTCGCCGACGTCGCGGCGCAGCGCCTGCTCCAGCAGGTAGCGAAGGGTGGTGAAATCCTCCAGCGCGAACCCCACCGAATCGAACACCGTGACCTGCGTGGGATCCTCGCGCCCGGGAAGCTCGCCGCGAAGCACCCGCCACAGCTCGGTCACGGGGAAGCTCGCCGGCAGTTGCTGGATATCCCCCTCGACGCGGGTCTGGGGCTCGTACTCGACGAACACGCGGCTTGTCCGAAGCACCTCGGGATGCAACTCGGTCTTGCCGGGGGAGTCGCCGCCCACCGCGTTGACATGCATTCCCGGCTCGATCATGGCCGGCGTGACGACCGCCGCGCGAGCCTTGTCCGCGGTGATGGTGCTGAGGATGTCGCAGCCTCGCGCCGCATCGGCCGCGCTGGCTGCACGGCGCACGCGCAGCCCCGGCCAGTCGGCCAGGTTGCGCGCCAGCTTGTCCGTGGCGGCGGGGTCGAGGTCGAACACGGAGATTTCCTCGATGCCCAGATGCAGGTGGAAGGCCAGGGCCTGGAACTCCGATTGCGCACCATTGCCGATCAGGGCCATGCGCCGCGAGCCGGGCCGCGCCAGCGCGCGCGCGGCCACCAGCGAGGTCGCGGCGGTGCGCAGTGCGGTGGCCAGGGTCAGCTCGCACAGCAGCAGCGGGTAGCCCGTGTCCATGTCGGCCAGTGCGCCGAAGGCCATCACGGTGGACATCGCCCGTGCGGCATTGGAAGGGTGGCCGTTGACGTACTTGAAGGCATAGCGCGTGGAGTCGGCCACGGGCATGAGCTCGATGACGCCGCGCTCCGAGTGGCTGCCCACGCGGGCCGTCTTGTCGAATTCGGGCCAGCGCAGGAAGTCGTCGTGGAGGGCATCGGCGAGTTCGCCGAGCAAAGGTGCCGCGCCGATCGATCGGACCAGGCGCGACATCGAGGGAAAGTCGATGAAGCGTGTCATGCCGGGGCTCCTGCGGGGAACAAGGGGCCGCCGCGCAAGCCAGCGCCAAAGCAGCGTCGACCTGGGGTCGGCGGCCATGGCTTCATTCTGGCCCCGGCACTTGTCAGTTTGAAGCCACCAACCTGGCAGGTTTTGTAGAAGAACCTACACTTTGCCCAGTGCCATGAAGCACATGGATTGATCCATGGACGACCTCGATACCGAGCTCATCGCCTTGCTGCGCGACGATGCGCGCATGCCGGTGGCAGCCTTGGCCAAGAAGTTGCGCGTGGCCCGTGCCACGGTGCACAACCGCATCGCGCGCCTGGAGCGCGACGGCGTGATCGTCGGCTACACCCTGCGGTTGAGGCCGCATGCGGAGGCCCACCGCATCCGTGCCATCATGGGCATCGAGGTGGACGGAAACCGCGCCCAGGAGGTGTTGCGCGTGTTGCGCGGGCACCCGGCGGTGGCCGCGCTGCACACGACCAACGGGCGCTGGGACCTGATGGCCGAGCTGCGCGCGGACAACCTGGAGAGTTTCGACCGCGTGCTCGGCGCCATCCGCATGATCGAGGGCATTGCCACCACCGAGACCAGCATCCTGCTCACCACCCACAAGCTGTAGCGCAGGAGCCGGCACATCGAGCATGGCCCTCCCGCGGGGCTCGCAGGCGTGCTCAGCGGGCGTGTTCCGCGGGCAGATGCCCCACCTTCACGTAGATCAGGCAGCCGGGCTCGCTGAAGGGCTGGTGTCGGCTGAGATGGGGGCTGCGCAGCCAGCTGCCGGCGGGATAGTCGCCGTGCTCGTCGCTGAACACGCCCTCGAGCACCAGGATTTCCTCGCCGCCCCAGTGCGCATGGGCCTGGAAGCGCGTGCCGGGCGCCCACCGGACCAGCGCGACATGCTCGCCCTCGAAAGCATGCAGGGGCAGAACCTGCAGCCCCGGCACCAGGCCGGGCACGAAGGCGGCGGCGCGGGTGTCGATGCACACGCGCAGCGTGTCGCCAGGCTGGAACTGGCGCAGCTTGACGAACAACTCGCAGCCCGGGCCGGAGCGCGGCGCGTGGCGCGTGCCCGGCGGGTTGCGCAGATAGGTGCCCGCCGGGTACTCGCCGTGCTCGTCGGCGAACACCCCCGACAGCACCAGGATTTCCTCGCCCAGGCCATGTTCGTGTTCTGCGAAGTGGCTGTCGGGCGCGTAGCGAACCACGCTGGTGGCGCGCGCCACCTCCTCGCCCACGCGGTCGAGCATGCGACGCTCCACGCCCGGCTGGGGAGAGGGTACCCAGGGCATCGAGCGGGTATCGAGGCTGACGCGGGCGTTGAAGTCGGCGTGGAGTTCCATGGCGGGAGGCTTGGGCAAGGGCGGGGATCCGGGCAGCGCCGGCGCGCATGCCCGGCATTGTTCCAGGACCCGCGCGTCTGCGTGCGAGGCGCGCTCGCATTAGACTTGGCCGGAGCCTCGCGTCGTCCCCCGATTCCCGCCCGGAGCCCGCCATGGAAAGCCGACCGCCCCTGCCGCCGTTCACCCGCGAAACCGCCATGCAGAAAGTGCGCATGGCCGAGGACGCCTGGAACACCCGCGACCCCTCGCGCGTCGTGCTGGCCTACACGGTCGACACGCGCTGGCGCAATCGCGCGGAATTCCCCGTGGGCCGCGAGCAGGTGCGTGGTTTCCTCGAGCGCAAATGGGCGCGCGAGCTCGACTATCGCCTGATCAAGGAGCTGTGGGCCCATGGCGAGGACCGCATCGCGGTGCGCTTCGCCTACGAATGGCATGACGATTCCGGCCAGTGGTACCGCAGCTACGGCAACGAGAACTGGCAATTCGATGCCCAGGGCCTGATGGCGGTTCGTCACGCCAGCATCAACGACCTGCCCATCCGCGAGTCGGATCGCAAGTATTTCTGGCCCCTGGGACGCCGCCCGGACGATCACCCCGGCCTGTCCGAGCTGGGGCTCTGAGCCAGCTCAGGCGCCGTCGCCGACGCGAGCGCCCGCGGGCCCCCGCGCGCCCCGCGCGGGCGTAGGCTTGGGGCAGCGGTCCTTTCGCGCTCCTGGAGTCCCCGCCATGCCCGCAGCCGCCCAGGCCCTGTTGCGCACCCTCGTCGATGCGGGGGTGGAGGTGTGCTTCACCAACCCCGGTACCTCGGAGATGCATTTCGTGGCGGCGCTGGACGCCGAGCCGCGCATGCGCGCCGTGCTCACCTTGTTCGAGGGCGTGGCGACCGGAGCGGCCGACGGCTACGCCCGCATGCGTGGGCGCGCCGCGGCCACGCTGCTTCATCTGGGCTGCGGCCTGGGCAATGGCCTGGCCAACCTGCACAACGCGCGCAAGGCCGGCGTGCCGGTGCTCAACATCGTGGGCGACCACGCCAGCTCGCACGCGGACTACGACACGCCGCTGCAGTCCGACATCGAGACCGTCGCGCGCAATGTGTCGGGCTGGCTGCGCCGCAGCCTGTCCAGCGAGCAACTCTGCGGCGACGCGCTGGAGGCCGTCGCCGCCGCGCATGCGGCCCCTGCCAAGGTGGCCACGCTGATCGTGCCGGCGGACGTGTCGTGGAGCGAAGGGGCCGAGCCGCGCCGTGGCGTGGCTGCGCCGACCACGCCCGTCGTGGACGAGGAGTCGGTGCAGGCGGCAGCGCAGGCCCTGGAGGCCGGGCCGCGCGCGGCCCTGCTGCTCGGCGGGCGCGCCCTGCGCGCGCCGGTGCTGCAACTGGCCGCCGACATCGCGGCGCGCACCGGGGCGCGCCTGCTCGGCGAAGTGTTCCCCGCACGTATGCAGCGCGGCGCCGGGCTGCCGGCGGTGGAGCGCCTGGCCTACCTGCCCGAGCTGGCCACGGTGCAGCTGGCCGAGGTCGACGAGCTCGTGCTGCTGGACGCACGCGAGCCGATCTCCTTCTTTGCCTACCCCGGCAAGACGGCACGGCTGCTGGCGCCCGGCTGCCGGGTGCATGGGCTGGCCGCGCCGCGGCAGGACCTGCATGACGCCGTGCTGCGCCTGGCCGGGCACCCGCGGCTGCCGGCGCGGCCCGCGCAGGCGCCCGTGCAGGCTGCGTCGCGCCCGCCCCGCCCGCGCGGAGGGCTCAACGCCCGCAAGGTCTGCCAGGCGCTGGGCCACCTGCTGCCCGAGCATGCCATCGTGGTGGACGAGGCCCAGACCTCGGGGGTGATGCTGCCGGCCTTCACGGCCGGCGCGCCAGCGCACGATCTGCTCGCCCTGACGGGTGGCGCCATCGGGCAGGGTCTGCCGCTGGCACTCGGTGCGGCCGTGGCCTGTCCCGATCGCCCGGTGATCGCCCTGGTGGGCGACGGCGCCGCGATGTACACGCCCCAGGCCCTGTGGAGCATGGCGCGCGAAGGCCTGCACGTGGTGGCCGTGGTGCTCAACAACCGCGCCTACTCGATTCTGGAGCTCGAATTGCAGCGCGTGGGCGCCGCGGGGGCCGGTGCGCGCGCCCGCGCGCAATTCGACCTGGGCAGGCCGGCACTGGACTTCGTGCGCATCGCCGAGGGCATGGGCGTCGGCGCGCGTAGAGCCGACACTGCGCAGGGCTTCGTCGAGGCGCTGGAACATGCGCTGGCCCACCCGGGGCCCCATCTGATCGAGGCCGTGGTGCCCCGGGCCTACGCCGGGCTCAAGCTGCGCCTGTTGCCGCGCCTGCTGGCCAGCCTGGACCGCCTTCCGCAGGGGATGGCCCGGGCGATCCAGCGCGGCGTGGCCCCCTGAAGCATCGGCGGGCGGGAGCGCGCGCATGGAAGCATCAGGCGTCGAACCCTCAGGCGTCGGAGCAGGCATCCCGAGCGCGGGCCCCCCGGACCCGCAAGGGGCTGCCGGGCAGCCGCCGCCGAGCCTGGACATGGCCGCCTTGCAGGCCAGCTTGCAGGCCATGACCGGGCGCCCGGTGCGCATGGTGCAGACCCATGTGTCCTGGATCCTCCTCGACGGCGAGCATGCCTGGAAGATCAAGAAGCCGTTGAGCCTGGGTTTCCTGGACTTTTCCACGCGGCGGGCGCGCGAGCTTGCCTGCGCCGAGGAACTGCGCCTGAATCGACGCCTCGCCCCGGCTTTGTATCTGGATCTCGTTCCCGTGCGTGGCAGCCTTGCGCAGCCTCGGCTGGACGGCGACGGACCGGTCGTCGACCATGCCCTGCGCATGCGCCAGTTCCCCGACGATGCCCTGCTGAGCCGGCGCCTGGTCGAGGGGCGCCTGGAGGGCGCCACGGTGGACCGCCTGGCCCTCAGGCTCGCGGCCTTCCACCGCCAGGCTGCGCGCGCCTCGGTCGGCGACGGCTACGGTGTGCCCGCGCAGGTGCGAGGCGCCACGGCGCAGGTGCTCGCGGCTCTCGCACGGTATGGCGCGGATCCGCGCCTGGCGTCGCTGGCGGCGTGGTGCGACGCCGAGGGGCGGCGCCTGCGCCGGAGTTTCGAGGCGCGACGCCGCGCCGGCTGGGTGCGCGAGTGCCACGGGGATCTGCACCTGGACAACCTGATCGATTTCGAGGGCGATGTGACGGCCTTCGACTGCCTGGAATTCGACCCCGCGCTGCGCTGGATCGACGTGCAGGCCGACATCGCCTTCGCCTGCATGGACCTGCATGCGCATGGCCGCCCGGATCTGGCCTGGCGCCTGCTCGACGGCTGGCTGCAGGACACGGGGGATCACGCCGGCATGGCCGTGCACCGGTATTACCTCGTGTACCGCGCGCTGGTGCGCGCCCTGGTCCTGGCGCTGCGACGCTCGCAGGGCGCGGAGGCGGCGGGGGTGGATTACCTGGCCGCGGCCCAGCGCCTGACCCGGCCGGGCGAAGCCCGCCTGCTCATGACCCACGGGCCCTCGGGCTCGGGCAAGAGCCGGCTCGCCCTGGCCCTGCTCGAGGCAGCCGGCGCCGTGCGTGTGCGCTCGGACGTGGAACGCAAGCGCCTGTTCGGCCTCCGAGCCCTGGAGGCGACGCAGGGGCCGCAGGCGTATTCGGCCCGCACGACGCGCCGCACCTATGCGCGCCTGCGTCGACTCGCGGGGGAGCTGCTCGCCGCCGGCTACCCGGTGATCGTCGACGCCGCGTTCCTGGAGCCGTCGCAGCGCGAACTCCTGGTCACCCTGGCACGCTCGATGGGACGGCCCTGGACCCTGCTGGACTGTCATGCCGACGCGGCGCTGCTGCGCCAGCGCGTGCTGGCCCGCCGCCAGCTCGGCGACGACCCTTCGGAGGCTGGCCTGCGGGTGCTCGAAGCCCAGCTCGAGCACGGCGATCCCCTTCGGCCCGAGGAGCGCGCGCACTGCATCGACGTGGACACCGGCGCGCCGGTCGACGTCGCGTGGATCGCCGCGCGCTGGGCCGCCATGGCCGGCGAGGGGGCGCCATGAGCCGGCCGCTGCGGTGCATCGACGTGTGCAACGGGGACGCCGACGGCCTGTGCGCCGTCGTGCAATGGCGCCAGGTCGATCCCGCGCCGGCCGAGCTGGTCACCGGGCTCAAGCGGGACATCGAATTGTTGCGCCGCGTGCGCGCGCAGGCGGGCGACGAGATCCTGGTGTGCGACCTGTCCATGCAGCGCAACCTGCCCGAGCTGCTGCGCCTGCTGGACCAGGGAGCGACGGTGCGCTACTTCGACCATCACGCCGTGGAGCAGGTGCCGCGCCACCCCCGTCTGCAGGCCTGGCTGGACGATTCTTCGCGCATGTGCAGCAGCCTGCTGGTCGACCGTTTCCTGGGCGGGCGCCGGCGTGCCTGGGCCCTGGTGGGCGCCTACGGCGACAACCTGGTCGAGGTGGCCGATGTCCTGGCACGGGAGCAGGGCTTCGATGCGCAGCAATGCGCGGTGCTGCGCCGCGTCGGGCAGGCTGTGAATTACAACGCCTACGGAGACGACGAGCGCGACGTGCTGATCCCGCCGGCAAGCCTGTATCCCCTGCTGCTGCGCCACGAGGACCCCCTGCGCCTGTTCGAGCACGAGCCGATGCTCGGCGCCATCGAGGCCTTGCGCGAGGCGGACCTCGAGCAGGCGCTGCGTCTGGGCCCCTGGCGCGAGCATGCGCACGGTCGCATCTGGCGACTTCCCGATGCGGCGTGGAGCCGCCGCGTGAGCGGCAGCCTGGCCAACCTGCTGGCCGGGCAGCGCCCCGAGCAGGCCCACGTGGTCTTGCGCGAGACCGCCTCCGGGACCCTGGTCGCCAGCGTGCGTGCTCCCATGCGCCGGCCCCGGGGCGCCCATGATCTGTGCCGGCGCTTCGGCGGCGCAGGCCGCGCCGCGGCCGGTGGGATCGACGCCTTGCGGGCCGGCGAGCTGGGGCGTTTCGTGGAGGCCTTCGAGGCCGGCGACTGGATGCGCGGGCCGGCCCGCGCGGGGCAGGCGGGGCCTGGCTGAGGCGCCGGGCAGGGCCGTCGTGCGCATGGACTGCGCATGGACTGCGCGTGGCCTGCGCGTTGACGGATTGCGGCGTAGAGTATCGGTCTGCCCGTTGCGTCCCGGCCCGCGCGGCGCCATGCCCCATGAACCCCAACGTTTCCTCGTCGACGCCCGGCGCGGGCCCTCGCGCCCGATTTCTGGGCGCCCTGCTGCGGACCTTTCATTCCCTGCAAGGCTACAACTACCGCATCTGGGCGGCCGGTGCCCTGGTGTCGAACATCGGCACCTGGATGCAGCGCATCGCGCAGGATTGGCTGGTGCTGACGGTGCTCACCCACCACAGCGGGGCCTCGGTCGGCCTGGTGATGTCCCTGCAGTTCGGCCCGCCCATCCTGCTCATGCCCCTGGCCGGCATGGCCGCCGATCGTTTCGATCGCAGGCGCCTGCTCATCGTGACCCAGTCGGCCATGGCGCTGCTCGCGCTGGGCCTGGGCCTGCTGACCCTGGCCGGGACGGTCACCCTGTGGCAGGTCTACGCCTTCGCCGGTGTACTCGGCTGCGTGAGCTCCTTCGACGCCCCGGCACGCCAGACCTTCGTGGCGGAGCTGGTCGGGGACGAGGCACTGCCCAATGCCGTGGCGCTGAACTCCATGCTGTTCAACGGCGCCCGGCTGGTGGGGCCGGCGGTGGCCGGGCTGATGATCGCCGCGGTCGGCAGCGGATGGGTGTTCGTGATCAATGGCCTGTCCTTCGTGGCGGTCATCGCCGCCCTGGGGGCCATGCGCGCGGACGAGCTGCGGCGAGCCCCGCATGCGCCGGCCGGGCCCTCGGGCATCGTCGAGGGCTTTCGCTACCTGAGGGGGCGCCCGGACCTGATCGTCGCGCTGACCATGCTGTTCCTGGTGGGAACCTACGGGCTGAACTTTCCCATCTACATTTCCACCATGTCGGTCAGGGCCTTCCGTGGCGGCCCGGATCTGTATGGCGTCCTGTCCTCGTGCATGGCCGTGGGTTCGGTCGCGGGCGCCTTGCTCGTGGCCGGGCGCAAGCGGCCCCATCTGGTGCTGCTGCGCGTGAGCGCCCTGTCCTTCGGCGTCGCCTGTGCGCTGGCCGCCCTCATGCCGGGGCCGTGGAGCTTCGGCATCGTGCTGGCGCTGGTGGGTTCGCTGGCCCAGACCTTCACCACCTCCACCAACAGCCTCGTGCAGCTGTCCACCGAGCCCTTCATGCGGGGCCGGGTCATGGCCATCTACATGGGCATCTTCCTGGGTTGCACCCCGCTGGGCGCGCCGCTGGTCGGCTGGGTGGCCGATGCCTTCGGCCCGCGCTGGGCCCTGGGCGTGGGCGCCGCCTCGGGCTTCGCCGCCGCGGCGCTCGCCACCTGGTACCTGGAGCGCGCCAAGCGCCGGCGCGCGGAGGGGCCTCCACCCGGCCCGGCCGACGGGATCGCCGAGGCGCGTTGACCGTGATCCCCGTGCGCTGATTCGCCGGGTTCCTGGCAGACTGCGCGGAGCTCGCGTATGTTCGGCGGGATTGGGCCCCTGCGGCTGCCCGCCAGGACCGGCCGCCCTCCAGGATCTTTTGCCCGGGAATCTCCGATGAACACGCACGCAGGCCATTCCCCCCAGGACTCGACGCAGGATGCCGGGCTGATCCAGCGCGAGGACCGCAAGCTCCAGCGCAGGCTGGGTTTCTGGTCCCTGCTGGCTGCCGGCCTCGGCAGCGTGATCGGCTCGGGCTGGCTGTTCGCGTCCATGTTCGCGGCGCGGGCCGCGGGCCCGGCCGCGCTGCTGTCCTGGCTGGTCGGCGGCGTGCTGATGCTGCTGGTGGCCCTGGTCTATGCCGAGCTGGGCATGGTGCGCCCGGAGTCCGGCGGCCTGGTGCGCTATCCCCTGTATTCCAACGGTCGCCTGGCCGCCACCGTGATCGGCGTGGCCATGTGGCTGGCCTACGTGAGCAATCCTCCGACCGAAGCGGCCGGCGTGGTGCAGTACGCCTCGGCGTGGTTGCCCGGCGTGTACGACGCGACGGCCGGCGTGCTCACGCCGCGGGGCCTGGGGCTGGCCGTGCTGCTCATGGCAGGCTTCGTGCTGCTGAACTATTTCGGCGTGCAGCTGTTCGCCCGCTCCAACAACGTGGTCACGGCGATCAAGGTGCTGGTGCCGGTGCTCACGCTGGCGCTGCTGCTGGCCAGCGGCTTCGACCATGGCAGCGCCTCCGGCGGCCTGGCCAACCTGGGCGCGCATGGCGGCTTCGCGCCTCTGGGCTACGGGCAGGCACTGGGCGCCGTGGCCTCGGCGGGCCTGATCTTCGCCTACACGGGGTTTCGCAACATCGTCGAGCTTTCGGGCGAGGCCGTGAACCCGCGGCGCGACATACCGCGTTCCATGGTTGCAACCCTGGTGCTGACCATCGCGCTGTACCTCGCGCTGCAGCTGGCCTTCCTGGTGGCGCTGCCGCCGCAGCTGCTGGCTGGCGGATGGCAGGGCGTGAACCTGAAATCCCCCTTCGCCGATCTGGCTCGCATGCTGGGCATGAGCTGGCTGTACTGGATGCTCCTGGCCGACTCGATGGTCTCGCCTGCAGGCTCGGGCATCGTGTTCACGTCGGCCAACGCGCGCAACCTGTACGGCATGGCCAAGAACGGCCTGCTGCCGCGCGGGCTGATGCACGTGCATGAAGCCTCGGGCATTCCGCGCCGGGCGCTGCTGGTCAATTTCCTGGTCGGTGTGGCCCTGCTGCTGCCGCTGCCCAGCTGGCACGCCATCGTGCGGCCCCTGAGCGCGGTGATCGTGTTCACCTTTTCCATCGGAGCGGTGGCCTTGCCGGTGTTCCGCGCCGAGGGCATCGGCGCCGCGGCCGACCGCCTGCCCGGCATGCGAGCCATCGCGCCCCTGGCCTTTGTGGTCAGCACCCTGGTCATGTACTGGGCGAGCTGGTCCGTGCTGCGCGCCACGCTGCCCGTGATGCTCGCCGCCGTGGGCTGGTACGCGTGGATGCACCTGCGGGCGCGCCGCGCCGGCAGCCGCGGGGCGGGCAGCGCCGTGACGAGCTTCGATTTCGCCGACTGGCAGGGTGGCGCCTGGCTACTGGTGTACCTGGCCCTGACCTACGCGCTGTCGCTGGTGAGCACGCGTGGCGGCCTGGGCTGGTTCGGCGAAACCTGGGGCAGCCTGCTGGCAGCAGTGCTTTCGCTGCTCAGCTATGCCTGGGGCGTGCACGCCGGCAGACGTTACGTACGTCTGCGGGGGCCCGGCTTTCGCTGAATCCGTCGACGCGGCGAGCTGCGGCCCCGAGGCCTGGGAAGCGAGTAGCATGGTGCGGCGCATCATGCGCTGAGCCTTCCCAGCCATCGTCGCCGAGCCATGAACCCTTCCAGGACTCCCTCCGCGCCCAACATCAACGTGCCGTTGTTCTGGCCGGCGCTGATGGCGGCCGACATGGCCCGGCAGGGCCTGGAACTGGCGGCGCGAAACGTGCGGTTTCTCGAAGAGGAGGCTCGACTGCACGGGGGCATCAAGCCGCGCCTGGCCACCGCCCATGCCGTGCGCCTGGAGTTGCGGACCCTGCGACTGTGCGACTACTCCGAGCCGGGCGCCGGAGGTCTGCCCACGCTGGTGGTGGCTCCTTATGCCGGTCACACCTCGATGATCGCCGACTATCACGAGGGGCAGAGCCTGATGCAGACCCTGCGTGCCGCAGGAGTGCGGCGCCTGCTGCTCACCGACTGGCACAGCGCCACGCCGGACATGAAGGATTTCGAGGTCGACCAGTACCTCGCCGAATTGCTGGCCTGCGTGGACGATCTCGGAGGCCGGGTCTGCCTGGTCGGGCTATGCCAGGGAGGCTGGCTGTCGGCGATGCTGGCGGCGCGCTTTCCCGAGAAGGTACGAGCCCTGGTACTGGCCGGCTCGCCCATCGACACGCATGCCGGGCACGGGCCCCTGGTGCGCATGGTGCGCGAAAGCCCCATGAGCTTCTACGAGGAGCTGGTGGCCAGCGGCGGCGGGCTGATGCCCGGGCGCTACATGCTCGCCGGATGGAAGAACATGCACCCCGAGCAGCACTATGTGCAGGAGCACATCGACCTGTACGAGCACATCGATGACCCTGCCTGGCTGCGCAAGGCCGAGGACTTCGACCGCTGGTACGAGAATCCGCTGGATCTTCCAGGCCGCTGGTACCTGCAGGTGATCGACCACCTGTTCAAGCGCAACGACCTGGCCCATGGACGTTTTGTCGGGCTGGGGCGTCGCCTGCTGCTGGAGCAGGTGCGCTGCCCCTTGTATCTGCTGGCCGGTGCGTCCGACGACATCACGCCGCGCGAGCAGGTGTTCGCCGCCGAGCGCCTGATGCGCTCGACCGACGTGCAGCAGCGCGTCGTTCCGGGCGGGCACGTGGGCCTGTTCATGGGCGCGCGCACCCTGCGGGAAGCCTGGCCCGGCATCGGCGGGTGGCTGTGCGCGCGAGGCGCGGGCGAGTCGTCTCCCCCGGCGCCTCGCACCCCTCAGGCCGCGCAGGAGCCCAGGCCCGGCGCCGCGTCGGCGCGAGCGGCCCGACCAGGCTGAAACGGCCGCCCGCGCCGACGCGTCTCGCGCGCCTCCGCGGCCACTTCACGCGCCGACACCAGGCGCAGCTGCACGGCGCCCCACGCGGTCGCCACGACCCGGCCCTGCCCGCGCAGGCGGTAGGCCTCGCCAGGTCGCAGGAACACGTCCTCCGGCTCGCCTTCCTCGGTGATCCAGAGCATGCCGGGGCACTCGGCCGCGTCGGCGCTGGTATAGGCGCGCAACTGGGCGCCGGCGTGCTTGCGCAGGTGCAGGCTGTCACCATCGAACAAGCTGATACGGCTGCGCTCCACGCGCAGGGTTTGGTCATTCCGAAGGATCATGCTTTGCTCCTTGGGCTTTCATGAAGCGCCTTCAGCGTTCCGAAGAGGATTGCATGGGATTTCAAGGGCTTCGGGACTACATATTAGGAACAACCCAGGGGGATCAAAAACGGTATTTTGGTATTGCTATCATGCATGGAATGCATGATGAGACCTCCGGAAAGCCTCCCGGGGCGCAGCGCCAGCGCCTGCCCGCTGCGCGACGCATCGATACCGGATTTCTGCGCGCCTTCGAGGCGGCGGCACGCCTGGGGGGGTTCACCGCGGCGGCGCGCGAGTTGTCCCTGACCCAGTCCGCGCTGAGCCGTCAGATCCAGTCCATCGAGCGGGAAGTCGGCGTGGCCTTGTTCGAGCGCGACGGCCCGCGGGTGCGCCTGTCGGCGGCGGGCGAGCGCCTGGCGGCGGCGCTGCGCCCCGCGCTGGCCGCGTTGGATGCCACCGTGGAGCAATTGCGCCAGTCCTCACGGCGCCCCCGGGTTCGCATCACGACCTTCGCGTCCTTCGCGAGCTTGTGGCTCATGCCTCGATTGCCGCTGTTCCAGGCCGAATACCCCGAGGTCGACATCGCCGTGGAGGCTTCGGACCAGATCGTGGACCTCGATGCCAGCGGACAGGACGTGGCGCTGCGCCTGGCGCGCCCGGGGCACGCGGCCGTGCGCGTGGAGCAGGCGCAGCTCCTGTTCGAAGAGCGCATCGCTCCGGTATGCAGCCCGCGCCTGCTCGCCGACATGCAACGTCGTGGCGCGGCCCTGCGCAGCGCGGCGGATCTCGCGCGCACCACGCTCATCGGCGAGGTCGGGCCGGGCGGAAGCACGGGCTTCAGCCTGGCCTACCTGGACGACCTTTCCTGGGAGGCCTGGTTTCGCCGGGTCGGGCACCGCGAGGTGGTTCCGCTGAGCTGGCTGCACCTGAACTTCACCCACCAGACGGTCCAGGCCGCGCAGGCCGGCATGGGCGTGGCCATGGGGCAGATGGGCCTGATCCGCCCGCTGCTGTCCGATGGCAGCCTGGTGTTGCCGCTGGGAGATCCGCAGCCTGCGGGGGTCTTCTACTACATGGTGCTGCGCGACCAGGCACGCGAGCGCCCCGAAGTGCGGGCGCTGGTGGACTGGCTGCGTGCGCAGCTGCTGCAGGAGCGGGTGCCTCTCTAATCCGCCGGGTCAGGCCTGCCGTGCGTGTCGGGTGCATCCCTGGCAGGCGGTTCGTCGTCCGGGGCACCTTCGGCCAGCTTCGGATTCCGCGCCGGGAATGCGCCTTCCGGCGTGACGGCCAGCGGATCGCTGGCGGGGAAGGACTCCACCAGCGCGTGGTCGAGCTGCTGCTCGATGCGGCGGTTGCGGCGCAGCAGGTCGCGCTCGTAGTCCATGCGCTGCTCGCGGGCCTGCGGGTCGGGTGCCGGGCGGGAGGGCCGCTTGGCGCTGGCGGCGGCTTCGGCTTCGCGCAGCGGGCGCGAGGGGTCGGAGTGGGCGGGGGTGTGGGTGTGGGTCGTAGTCATGGACCCATGATGGCGCATTCGCGCCGGCGCCGCAGGTCCTGGCCATGCATCCGTGCGCGCGTATCGGCCTACGCGCCGCAGGGTTGACGCGAGTCACGTTCCGTAGCGACTCGTCGGCGGAGCGGCTGCTACGCTGAAACGAAGCCCAGGGGCGCGGCCTGGACGAGCGCGCCCGCCCTCGACCCAGGAGACGATCATGTGCGAATTGTTCGCCGTCAGCAGTGCGCGCGCGGCGCGCGTGCGCCTGCGCTTTGCCGAATTCGCGACCCACGGCGCGCCGCGCGAGCCCGACGGAGTGCCCGGCAACCCGGACGGCTGGGGCGCGGCCTATTTCGACGGACTGGACGCCCATGTGCTGCGCGAACCGGTCCCTGCCGTGCGCAGCGCCTTCGCGCGGGTGCTGGAGGACCATGACTTTCACAGCACGCTGGTGCTCGCGCACGTGCGTCGCGCCTCGCGGGGACCCGTGGCCCTGGCCAATACCCAGCCCTTCGTGCGCGAACTCGGTGGTCGCGTGCACGTGTTTGCCCACAATGGCGATCTTCCGGATGTGCAGGCGCGCTGGCCCCTGCCCGCGGTCCAGGGCCGCATGGCCGCGCAGCCCGTGGGCCAGACCGATTCCGAGCACGCCTTTTGTCATCTGCTGCGCATGCTCGAGGCGCTGTGGCTCGACGCCGGCGGCCTGCCCGATGCCCGGTCGCGACTGGACACGGTGCGCGAGTTCGCCGGGTGCATGCGCGAGCTGGGGCCGGCGAACTTTCTCTACAGCGACGGCGACTGCCTGTTCGCCCACGCCGACCGCCGGCACCAGGCCGACGGCAGTGTGCGCGAGCCCGGGCTGCACCTCTGGCTGCGCGACGCGTCCTCTTCGCACCAGCACGAGGTGGAGGGCTTGCAGGTGCATGCCAGCCACCCGCATGCGCATCGCATGGCCATGTTCGCCAGTGTTCCGCTGGGCCAGGGCGACTGGCAGCCCCTCCCGCGGGGCACGGTGATCGGGCTGCGGCAGGGCGAGCGCGTGGCCTGAGGTGCAGGACGGCCCCTGTTCGCGGGGTGAAATTTCTGAGAAACCCGTTAAGATTTATCACACAACATCTTGGATTCACAGAATATTTATGTCGTGGGCTGCGGTGGCGGGCAGGCACTGCCCAAGCCGGCGGCCCTTGCTTCAGGTTTCTCGACCTCGCCCCGCCATGCCCGCTACCGCCTTGAGCACCCAGCACACTGTCGAGCAAGCCAAGGTCCTGGCGTTCCGGGCCGTGGACTTCCTGCTCGAACACGAGGTCGCGCCGATTCCCCTGAGCTACGGGGTGGCCTATGAATACCTCAGCGGGGGCAGCCCGGAGCTTTGCCGTACCCTGGACGAATACCTGCACAGCGGGCGCAAGATCGACGCCTTCGTGCTGCGCGACCTGCACGAGCGTCACCTCGCCGTGGATCGATCGACCCCGCTGCGCAGCGTGGGCAACGAGCTTCAGCAGTTGCTCGGAGAGTTGACCCAGAACATCGAGGAGGCCGGGCGCGGCGCGGAGGAGTTCGGCCAGGCGCTGGACACGACCCTCGGGCACCTGGGCAACGATGCCGATGCGCAAAGCCTGCGCATCATCGCCTCGGGGCTGGTGGTGGCCACGCAGCGCGCACGTCAACGCAATGAACACCTGCAGCAGCGCCTGCAGGTCACGCTGGCCGAAAGCGAGAAGCTCAAGCTGGAGCTGGAGCGCCACCGGCGCGAGGCGTTGATCGACCCGCTCACGGGCTTGTGGAACCGGCGCGCGATGGACAACGAGCTCGACGAGCTGATGGCGGTCGAGCCGGACGCGCCGCTGAGCCTGCTCATGCTGGATATCGACCATTTCAAGCGCATCAACGACACCCACGGCCATGCCCTGGGCGATGCGGTGCTGCGCCACGTCGCGGAGGCGATCCGCAAGTGCCTGCGAAGCGAGGACCACGCGGTGCGCTACGGCGGCGAGGAGTTCCTGGTGCTGTTGCCGAGAACCTCCTTGCTGGAGGCGGCGCAGGTGGCGGAGAACATCCGCTCGCGCGTAGCCTCGCTGCGACTTCGCCGGCGCAGCGACAACCTGGTGCTGGAGCCCTTCACCGTGTCTCTCGGGGTGGCCAGCCGCAAGCCCGGCGACACGCGCGACACCCTGCTGCGCCGCACCGACCGCGCGCTGTACCGCTCGAAGGACGCGGGACGCAACCGGGTCAGCCTGGACGGAGACCACGGCCACGCGCCCGGGCACGCCTGAGCGTCGCGCAGGGCCCGCGCCGCGGGCGAAGCTTCAGTGCGCTCCCGCGGCCTCGCTGCCGCCCGCGCCCGGCGCGCTGGGGCGGACCAGCCAGACCATCACGATCATGGCGACGAACAGCCACGCGCTGAGCCGGAACATCTCGTCCACCGAGAGGGTCGAGGCCTGGACGTCGATGAGACGGTTGAGCACTCCCAGCGCCTGCTGGTGGCTCAATCCTCCTGCTTCCATCATGCGCAGCACCGCCGAGGATCGCGGGCTGCCTTCGTAGATGTGCTGGGCGAGCTGCGCGTGATGCAGGCTGGAGCGGTTGTCCCACAAGGTCGTGTAGATCGAGGCCCCGAAGGAGCCCGCCGTGATGCGGGCGAAATTCGACAGCCCTGCGGCCGAGGCCACGCGCTGTTGCGGCAGGCCGCCCAGGATGATGCCGAGCAGCGGAATGAAAAAGGTCGCCGTGGCCACGCCCTGGATCACCGTGGGCAGTGAATAGTCCCAGTACGTGTCTGCGGTGCTGAACCGTGAGCGCATCCAGAACACCACCGCGAACACCAGGAAGGAAAAGGAGGTGAGCCATCGGGTGTCCACGCGGCTGGCGTAGCGCCCCACGAGGGGCATGAACAGCAACGCGAACAGGCCGACCCAGGCCAGCACCCCCCCGGCCTCGGTGGCGGTGTAGCCGATGTACTCCTGCAGCCACAGCGGCAGCAGCACCAGGGAGCCGAAATACATGCCGTAGGCCA
The DNA here is from genome assembly GCA_021808445.1 of Pseudomonadota bacterium. Lineage (GTDB taxonomy): Bacteria > Pseudomonadota > Gammaproteobacteria > Burkholderiales > Burkholderiaceae_C > Thiomonas_A. The sequence goes on along the minus strand of JAKBBP010000015.1, from coordinate 5,573 downwards.
GCGAGAGCATGATCGTGCCCAGGGTGAAATTCGGCAAGGCGAAGAGCTTGAGGTCGACCACGGGGTGCCGGTCGGTCAGTTCCCAGATCAGGAACAGCACGAAGCCCACCACCGCGGCCACGGCCAGCGCGACGATGGTCGTGGAGCCGAACCAGTCCAGCTCCTCGCCCTTGTCGAGCATGACTTGCAGCGAGCCCACCCAGACGACCAGCAGGGCCAGCCCGGTCCAGTCGATGGGAAGCTTGTGGGTCGGCGTCTCCCGCGAACCGTAGATGGTCAGCGTGATCAGGGCGCACACCAGCCCCACCGGCACGTTGATGTAGAAGATCCACGGCCAGGAGATGTTGTCGGTGATCCAGCCTCCCAGCAGGGGCCCGGCGATGGGGGCTACGAGCGTGGTCATCGACCACATGGCCAGGGCCATGCCGGCGCGCTCGCGCCGGTAGCTCGACAGCAGCAGGGTCTGCGACAGCGGAATCATGGGCCCTGCCGAGGCACCCTGCAGGACCCGGAACAGGATCAGCACAGGCAGGCTGGGCGCCTGTCCGCACAGGAAGGAGAACAGCGTGAACAGGGCGATGCTGGCCAGGAAGGTCCGCACGGCGCCGAAGCGCTGGGTGAGGAAGCCCGTCAGCGGCACCGCGATGGCGTTGGCCACGCCGAAGGAGGTGATGACCCAGGTGCCTTGCGAGGAGCTCACGCCCATGTCGCCCGCGATGGACGGGATGGACACGTTGGCGATGGAGGTGTCCAGCACGTTCATGAACGTCGCCAGACTGAGCGCGATGGTGCCTGCCACCAGCGTGGTGCCCGTCAGCGGCCGCAGATGCGGGGCAAGGGCGGGCTCGGCCTTGTGGGCCGGGGGGTCGGAGTTCATCGAAGCGTCGGGAAGTTCATATCGCATGATATCTTCTGGCGAACCATCCCGCCGCGCGCGACCGCACCCCGAGCGCCCCGTTCGCAAGCTCCTGAGCGCCCGCCACGCTCGACCAGCACGCCACGCCTCCATGGACCGCCTGCGCGATTTCGGATTCCTGCTCGCCGAGCTGAGCCGACGCTACACCCGTCGCTTCGAGCAACTGGCGCAAGGCACGGGGCTGACCCTGACCACCTGCAAGGCCCTGGCCTACCTGGAGCGCCACGAAGGCATCAGCCAGGCCCGCCTGGCCGAGTTGGCCTCCATCGATCCGATGGCCCTGGTACGCCTGCTCGACCGGCTGCAGGCCGCCGGTGTCGTGCAGCGGCTCCCCGATCCGGGCGATCGCCGCGCACACCGGGTCGTGCTGTGCGACCCGGCGCGCCCGATGCTGCGTCAGATCCACGCCATCTCGCGTGATGCGCGCCGGCAGGCCTTCGAGGGCATCGACGCCGGCGAGCGCGAGAATCTCCTGCGCCTGATGCGGCGCCTGAGCGACAACCTGGACGGCGCGGCCGAGGAGGCCCTCAGGCCTGAAGCCGTGCCTTCGGAGCCTGCCCGGAGGGTTCCAGGACCTCGTCGCCCTCGCCGGCCGCCCCGATGCTCCAGCTGAGCTGGTGCAGGGCCCGCACCAGCCGGTCGGAGCTGCGGTCCAGCGCGCCGGCCGCCAGTTCGGCAAGCGCCCTGTCGGGACGGCGGGATTCCTCGGCTTCGCGCAACAGTTCACCGGCCTGTCGGTGGAATTCGGTGTGCAGTTGCTGCGCGCGCAGGAACACCGGGCGCGTGGACGGCCACATGGTGTCGGCATGGCGCCGCATCCAGCGGCCGAGCAGGCAGGCGTCGTCGCGGCAGACCACGCGCCACTGCAGCGGTGTGCCCTCCCCGCTGAGCCCGCGCACCAGCGCGTCACGGTACTGCTGGTGCGAGACGATGATGCGCTGCCAGTCCAGAGGCGCGATATCGCGGCTGTACAGCAGCGCCTGTCGACCGAGCGCGGTGTCGGGGCTGCCGGCGTCGAGTTCCCAGTGCCACTTGCGTGCCCAGCTCGCGAAGTGCTCCGCAGGCATCGGCCGGGCCAGCGCGTACCCCTGGCCGCGCTCCACCCCCAGGGCCAGCGCCATTTCCACCAGATCGGGGGTTTCCAGACCCTCCATGGTGACCTGCATGTTCAGACCCTGCGCCATGCGCACCAGCGCGCCCACGAAGGCAATGGTCTTCACCGGCTCGTCCTGCGCCTGCTGCACGATGTGCTGGTCGATCTTCACGGTGTGGAACGGAAGGCTGCGCATGCGCCGCAGGCTGCTGTAGCCCGAGCCCAGGTCGTCCATGATGAGGCGCACGCCCAGGCCTGAAAGACTGGCGATGGCCTGGTCGCGGCGTTCGCTGTCGAACTGGTCCTCGTGGCTCTCCAGGAGCTCGAGATGCAGCCGCGCCGCGTCCACGCGGCTGTGCTCGAGCGCCTGGGCGATCCATTGCGGGCATTCGGGATCCATCAGCACGCTGGGCGGCAGGTTGAGGCTGGCTCCGAGGTGCAGCCCCTGCGCGTCCCAGGTGCGCAGCCAGTGCAGGGTCAGCTCCAGGCCCTTGCGGAACAGGATGCGCAGCTCGTGGTTGCCGAAGGCTTCCAGGAAGGCGCCCGGCATGAGCACGTGGTCCCCGTCCTGCAGCCTGGCCAGCACCTCGACTTCGTCGGCCTGCCCCGTGACCAGGTTGACCAGCGGCTGCACGTGCAGGCGCAGGCCGCCGCCGTACAGCAGGTCGTGCAGGCGGCTGCGACGCGTGGCGGCGATGGGTTGCTGGGCAGGGCCGCCGAGCACGCGCTGGAAGGCCGGCCCCAGGTGGTGCTGGGCCGACTCCAGCCACATGCGCATGCCGGGCGCCTCGAACTGGCCCGGATGGCGCCCGAGCAGCGTGATGACCTGGTGCACATGTCCGTGGCGATCCAGCAGCGGGATCGCCGCAACGCTGCGTACCCCGAAGGGCCTGGCGATGTCCGCGAATTCCGCCACCGCGAGTTCATTGGCGTCGGTGGAGATGGTTCCGCTGGTCCAGGCGCGCTGGGTGGCCCCGGCGCGCTCCAGCGCTCCGCGGCGGAAGTCCAGGTCCAGGCCGGCGTCGCGCAAGGCCTGCAGGTACCCCTGCGCCTCTCCGAAGCCGAACTCCAGCACGTAGCGGTTGTCGGCGTCGGGGCGCCCGCAGGCCACGCCGCAGATGCCCGGCAGGGCCCCGAGGTGGGCGACGACGTGGCGCGGCAGCTGTCCGGACTGTTCCCAGGTGTCGAGCTGGCTCTCCATGGCCGCCAGGTGGGCCTGGCGCTGGTGCTGTACTTCCAGCGCGCCACGCTGCATGGCGTGCAGGTCGAGCGCCATGCGCTGCTGCAACAAGGTCTGCAGGCGCACGCGCGCGTCCAGGCGCAGGGGAAGTCGCTGGGTGGCGCGCTGCAGCGCGGCACCGTACTGGCTCAGCGCGGCCATGGCCGAGGCGCCGTCCACGCCGATCATGGCATGCACGCGCCCGAGGCGCAGCGCCGCGGATTCCTGCTCCTCGCGCTGCAGATTCGGGCGCAGCAGGCCGCGCAGGTGCCGCGTCTGGTGCGCCTTCAAGCCGATCAGCTCCTGCTCCGTGAGCATGGCGACGATGCGCGCGTTGGCGCTGTCGGGCGCCATCTGGCGCCAGAACTCATCCAGGAATTCGTCGTCCACCTGCGCCAGTTCCGACTGCACCTTTTCCAGCAGTTCGGCGGCCGCGTCGCCGTAGGGGTCCAGCTCGACCTCCTGCGCGTCGTCCACCTGCTCGCCGCTGAGCAGCCACCAGCGCTGGCGCCGCGCCTTGGCGGCCTTCGCGGCGTACAGGGCACCGTCGGCCTGGCGCAGCAGCGAATCGGGTTCGTCGCCATGCTCGGGGTACAGCGCCAGGCCCATGCTCATGCCCACCTCCGCCTGCACGCCCGGGGCGAGCTCGAAGGCCTGCTCCACGGCGCGGTGCAGGCGCCCGAGCACATTGGACAGCACCTGTCGCGGATGCGCGGCGTCGAGCTCATCGAGCACCAGCACGAACTCGTCGCCGCCCAGGCGCGCCAGCAGATCGGACTCGCGCAACTGCGCCTGCAGGCGCGTGGCCAGCTGCTGCAGCAGGCGATCGCCCGCGGCGTGGCCGTAGGTGTCGTTGACGGGCTTGAAGTCGTCCAGGTCCAGCACGCCGATGGCCAGCTGGTGTCCGCCACGGCGAGCGCGCGCCATGGCGTGCGGAAGGTGCTGCTCGAGAGCCAGGCGGTTGGCCAGCCCGGTCAGCGCATCGTGCCGTGCCAGGTGCGCCTGTTCGGACTCGCGTGCCTGCAGCAGCTGCTTCAGGTCGATCTCGGTCAGGGCCTGGCTGATCAGCTCGGCGGTTCGCAGCAGCGTGTCCTGCACGATGGCGTCGAGGTCGGTACTGTCGTTGGCCACCAGCACCAGCATGGCCCACAGCCGTCCCGAGCGTCGAAGCGGCAGGGTCACCGCTTCCTGCGTGCATCCGGCGAGGGCGTAGGCCTGCCAGGGCTGGATCAGTGGCGAGGTACTGTCGGTCTCCACCGACCGCAGTCCCTCGAACCAGGTGCGCGACAGGGCATCGGCGCCGTCCGGGTGGACGAACAACTCCAGGCCGTCCAGGGTTTCGCGTGCATGGCCGGCCGCCGCCACCACATGCATCCGTCCGGTCTCGTCGGGCTGCCCGATCCAGGCGGCCGCGAACAGCCCGCCTTCCAGCAGGCGTGTGCAGGCGGTCTCGAGCAATTCGCTTTCACTGCGCGAGGCGATCAGCACGTCGATCTGCGAGAACACCGTGCGCATGAGCTCGCCCTGGCGCTCGTGCGCGCGCAGCGCCTCCTGCTGCGCCGCGATCAGGTCCAGCCGCTCCAGGCCGCGTCCGATGTCCTCGCCCATGTCGCGCAGCACATTGGCGTATTCGGGATCGAACTCCAGCACCTCGCCCCAATACAGCGACAGCACCGCGTCCAGGCGGCCGTGGCGGCGGATGGGCAGCGCGGCCGCCGCGTGCACCGCATGCGCGGCCGCACGACCGCTCCAGGTGCTGCCGGGCCCGGAAAGATCATCGTGCAGCTGGGCCAGCCCGCCGCGCCAGGCGTCGGCGAAAGGCTCGACCGGCTCGTCGTTCGCGCGCAGGGCGATGGGGAGCCCGTCCAGGTAGGACGTGGCTCCGGCGGCGGACACGATCTGCAGCTGACCCTGAGCATCGATGCGCCCGATCCAGGCCAGGCGCAGGCCGCAAAGGTCCACTGCGGCTTCGCAGATGTCGCGCAGGAGCTCCGGCTCGGCGCCCGCGGCGGCGATCAGCTCGTGGGTGCGGGCCCGGAAGGCCTGCAGCGTGGACAGGCGCTCGAGGATGTACATGGCCTGAGCGTTGCGTCTTTGCAACGTCAGCAGGCGCCGCATCTCCAGCAGGAACAGCCAGCCCGCGATCACGGCCAGTCCGAGCAGCAGCGCCGCATAGGGCAGCAGGCCTCGCGCCCACCTTCGCAGCAGGGCGCTGCGCGGCACGGCGGCGATCACCACGTAGGGCAGGCCATCCACGCGCACCCAGGCCCCCAGCGAGTGCTGGTCGCGGTCGCCCAGCGCACCCTGGTAGGAGCCGCTTCCGGAGCCCAGCAGGGAGCGCAGCG
>JAKBBP010000113.1 GCA_021808445.1 Pseudomonadota bacterium | reverse complement strand
GCGTGTGTCGGCGCTCCAACGCGCACCCTACAATGTCTGCCTATTTTAGGCGCCGCGGCCCGCCGGGCCGTTGCGCGCGGCCAAGACCACCCCGATATGTCCTCCCAGAACGAATCCTCCCGCACCGGCCTGAGCTATCGCGACGCCGGGGTCGACATCGATGCCGGCGACGCGCTGGTCGATGCCATCAAGCCCCTGGCGGCGCGCACCATGCGCGACGGCGTGCTGGCGGGTATCGGCGGCTTCGGCGCCTTGTTCGAGGTGCCTCGGCGCTACCGCGAGCCGGTGCTGGTGTCCGGCACCGACGGCGTGGGGACCAAGCTGCGCCTGGCCTTCGCCTGGCAGCGCCATGACAGCGTGGGCATCGACCTCGTGGCCATGAGCGTCAACGATGTGCTGGTGCAGGGGGCCGAGCCGCTGTTCTTCCTCGACTACTTCGCCTGCGGCAAGCTGGAGGTGGGCGTGGCCGCGCGCGTGGTCGGGGGTATCGCCCGCGGATGCGAGATCGCGGGCTGCGCGCTGATCGGTGGCGAGACGGCCGAGATGCCCGGCATGTACCCGGACGGCGAATACGACCTGGCGGGCTTCTGCGTCGGCGCGGCCGAGAAGTCGCGCCTGATCTCCGGCCGCGCAACGCGTGCCGGCGACGTGGTGCTGGGCCTGGCCTCCAGCGGCGTGCACTCCAACGGCTACTCCCTGGTGCGCAAGATCATCGAGCGTGCGCAGTCGCGCCTGCCCGAGCGCCTGGACGGCATCGAATTCCGGGATGCGGTGATGATGCCCACGCGCATCTACTGCCGCCCGGTGCTTTCGCTGCTGGCCGACACCGAGGTGCGCGCGATGGCCCACATCACCGGCGGCGGCCTTCTGGAAAACATACCCCGCGTGCTTCCGGAGGGTTTGCAATGCGTGCTGGAGCAGGGCTCCTGGCGCCGCCCCGAGGTCTTCGATTGGCTGCAGCGCGAAGGCGGCATCGACGAGCACGAGATGCTGCGCACCTTCAATTGCGGCATCGGCTACGTGCTGGTGCTGGCGCCCGAACTGGCCGATGCTGCGCAGCAGGCGCTGCAGGCGGCGGGGGAGACCTGCGCGCGCATCGGCCACATCGCCACGCGCCCCGAGGGCCAGGCCGCGGTGGTCGCGCGCTGAAGCGGCGGTGACGTCGCCGGGCTCAGGCCCTGGCGTGGGTGCGCTCGAAATGCTGCTGGCAGGCGGCGCAGCGCAGCGCGGCAGGCTGGGCCAGCAAGCGCTCGGCATCGATGGGCTCGCCGCAATCGGCACATGGTCCGTACTGACCGTCGCGCAGGCGCCGCAGCGCGGCGTCGATGGCCTGGATCTCCCCGGCATCGCGCAGGCTTTGCGCCAGGTCCACGGCCTCCATCTCGAAATCCACGCCGCGGTCGCTCTCGCCCCGGTGGCTGGGCAGGCTCAGCAGGCCGTCCTCGTCGCGGGTCTCGTGTCGCAGTTCCTCGAGCACGGCGGCGCGCCGGCCGCGGAGTTCCTGTTCGATGCGTTGCAGGTCCTGCGGGCTGAGCGGCATGGCGGTCTCCGGCGACGGCGGGAGCCGTCCTGGATCCGATTGTGTCCGACCCCGGGTCCGCGGTCCTTGATCCGCGGCAAGCCGGCTTCTCACTCGGCGTGGCGGAAGTGCCCGGGCCTCAGGCCGAGCAGGGCCAGGGTGGCGAAATAGACGAGTGCTGCCGCAGCGAGCAGGCCGAAGGCCGCTCCCAGGCGCAGCAGGTGGGCATGGGCACCGGGCCAGTCCAGCCAGGGCAGGCGCGCAGCGCCCCAGCCGAGCACGAGGGTCAGCGGAATCTGGGCCAGCAGCACGCGGCCGCCGAAGCCGGCCCAGCCCGGTTGCGCGCGGTAGCTTCCACGTCTCCACAGGCCCCGCAGCAGCAGGCTCGCATTGAGCAGAGCACCGCAGGAAATGGCCAGCGCCAGGCCCGCATGCTCCAGGCGCGGCACGAACACGATATTGAGCAACTGGGTGCACACCAGCACGATCAGCGCCATCTTCACCGGCGTGCGGATGTCGCGGCGGGCGTAGAAACCCGGCGCCAGGATTTTCACGCCGACCAGGCCGAGCAGGCCGACTCCGTAGCATCGCAGCGCCCGCGTGGTCTGTTCCACGTCGGCTGCGTTGAAGTGCCCGTACTGGAACAGGATGGCCACCAGCGGCGTGGCGAACACGCCCAGCGCGATGGCCGCCGGAAGCGCCAGCACCAGCGCCAGTCGCAGCCCCCAGTCCAGCAGCGAGCTGTAGCGCCGGGTATCGCTGGCCGCATGGGCACGCGACAGGCTGGGCAGCAGCACCGAGCCCAGCGCCACCCCCAGCAGCGCCGTGGGAAATTCCATCAATCGGTCGGCATAGGCCAGCCACGACACGCTGCCTGGTCGCAGGTGGGAGGCGATCTGGGTGTTGATGACCAGCGAGACCTGCGCCACGGAGACCGAGAGACTGGCCGGCAGCATCTGTTGCACCACGCGGCGCACCCCGGGCGAGCGCCAGGCCGCCAGGAAATTCAGGTGCAGGCGCGGCAGGATGGCATAGCGCCGCAGCGCCGGCACCTGCACGGCCAGTTGCACGATGCCCCCCGCCATCACCCCCAGCGCCAGCGCGTAGACCGGCGGGTGCATGACGCCGTGCAGCAGCACGGCCGCGGCGATCACGCTCAGGTTGAGCAGCGCCGGGGTCAGCGACGATACGGTGAAGTGCTTCCAGGTATTGAGAATGCCCGCCGACAGCGCCACCAGGGAAATGATGCCTGCGTAGGGGAACATCAGGCGGGTCATCCAGGCTGCGGCGTCGAAGGCGGCCGGGTGCAGGCCCGATGCCGTGAGCAGCACCAGCAAGGGCGCGGCGATCATTCCCGCCACGCTCACGCCCGTGAGGATCCAGGCCAGCGCCGTGGCGACGTCATCGATCAGGCGCCGGTTGTCCTCCGCGCTGTCGTTCTCGCGCGACGCTGCCAGGATGGGGATGAAAGCCTGCGAGAATGCGCCTTCGGCGAACAGGCGCCTCAGGAGATTGGGCAGGCGGAAGGCGACGTTGAACGCATCGGTCCACGCCGTGGCGCCGAAATAGCGGGCGATCAGGACCTCGCGCGCCAGGCCCGTGATGCGCGACACCAGGGTCATCAGCGAGACGGTGTAGGCGGCGCGCAGCAGGTTCACGGGGACGGATTATAGAGGCGGACGGGGCCGGATCCGCGTCCCGGAGCCCGCCGGTCTTTGCGCAACGGGCCTTTGCCGCTATACTCGACACTTTTCCCAGAATTTTTTCGAGGTCAATTTCCATGGCGACATCCGCGCAAGCGAAAAAGAAGAGCGCCCGCACGCCCTCCGGGCGCAAGCGCGCGCGTCAGGACATCAAGCTCAATGCCGCGAA
>JAKBBP010000056.1 GCA_021808445.1 Pseudomonadota bacterium | reverse complement strand
GCCGCCAGCAGCAGGAACCCACCGAAGCGACTCGGGAGCGGCTCCATGCCGCGCCTGAGCGCAGTAGGAATCTCCGCCCTTCCCGCGCAAGCGGTGGCCGAAGGCCAAGGGCGGGGAGGATGTCAATTCCTGCTTCACGGAGGCCGGTTTCACACGCACCTTGCGGCGCGGTTCCGTAAAGTCCATGTCGGACACAGCGCGGTGAGCTTCTGCTTCTTGCGCGAGCGGCTTGCGTACGGACGCGCCGGGAAGACCGTGACGATCTCCAGCACGTCCTTCGCGAAGTCTTCCTCAAGGGTCGGGTCCTCACCTTGGTTCAGGATGACAACCTCGACGCTCTCGGCCTTCGCCGCCACCGGCGTGGGCCCTCACTACAATTCCGGGATCTCTACCGGGCTGCAGCAGGGTCAAGGGTTTCGGCAGCCTGCCTCGCCTGCCCTGTCGCCTGCCGACACCGGCCCGCGCGGGCCGGGAGCGTGAATGCCCCGGAGCGCGACCCACAAGGAATTTCCATGAGCCTCAAATGCGGCATCGTGGGCCTGCCCAACGTCGGCAAGTCCACCCTGTTCAATGCGCTGACCCAGAGCGCGATCCCGGCCGAGAACTATCCCTTCTGCACCATCGAGCCCAACGTGGGCGTGGTGGAGGTGCCGGATCCGCGCCTGCACAAGCTGGCCGAGATCGTCAAGCCGCAGCGCGTGGTGCCGGCGGTGGTGGAATTCGTCGACATCGCGGGCCTGGTGGCCGGTGCGTCCAAGGGCGAGGGCCTGGGCAACCAGTTCCTCGCGCACATCCGCGAGACCGACGCCATCGTCAACGTGGTGCGCTGCTTCGACGATCCCAACGTGGTGCACGTGGCCGGCCGCGTGGATCCGCTGGCCGACATCGGCGTGATCCAGACCGAGCTGTGCCTGGCCGACCTGGGCACCGTGGAAAAGGCCGTGCTGCGCGCGCAGAAGACGGCCCGCGCCGGCGACAAGGAGGCCCAGCGCCTGCTCGGCGTGCTGCAGCGCTGCGAGGCCGCGCTGAACCAGGCCAGTCCGGTGCGCGCGCTGGAGTTGTCGGAGGAGGACCGCGCGCTGCTCAAGCCGCTGTGCCTGATCACCGCCAAGCCCGCCATGTTCGTGGGCAACGTGCTGGAGGACGGTTTCGAGCACAACCCGCATCTGGAGCGCCTGCGCGAGTATGCGGCCTCGCAGGGCGCGCCGGTGGTGGCCATCTGCGCCAAGCTGGAGAGCGAGCTGGCCGGCATGTCCGCGGAGGAAAAGATCGAATTCCTGGCCGAGCTCGGGCAGAGCGAGCCCGGGCTGAACCGCCTGATCCGCGCGGGCTACGCGCTGCTCGGCCTGCAGACCTATTTCACCGCGGGGGTGAAGGAAGTGCGCGCCTGGACCATCCCGGTGGGCGCCACCGCGCCGCAGGCCGCTGGGGTGATCCATACCGATTTCGAACGCGGATTCATCCGCGCACAGACCATCGCCTTCGACGACTTCGTGAAATACGCGGGCGAACAGGGCGCCAAGGATGCCGGACGCATGCGTGCCGAGGGCAAGGACTACGTGGTGCACGACGGCGACGTGCTGAACTTCCTGTTCAACGTCTGAGGGCGCGCCCAGGTCAGCCGCCCGCGCAGGCCGCGGCCCGGCGGTTCATCGCCCTGCTCAGATCTCCACGGGCAGCATGCCTGCGGCCTTGACCTCGCGCAGCGACAGGCTGGTGTGAATGTCCCGTACGCCGGGCAGGGCGCAGACCTTGTCGCGCACCAGCCTGGCAAAGGCATCGTGGTCGGTGGCGACCAGCTCGAGCTGGTAGTCGTAGTGGCCCGACAGGTTCTGGCAGGCCACGATGCCATGGAGGGCGACCACCTGCGCCTCGAAACTGGCCGCGCTGCGCGTGGTGTGCTCCTGCATGCGCACGTAGACGAAGCCATGCACGCCCAGGCCGATGCGCCTGCGGTCCAGGCGCGCGTGATAGCCGATGATCACGCCGGCCTTTTCCAGGATCTGCACACGCCTCCAGCAAGGCGATGGCGAAAGCGAGACGCGCTCGGCGAGTTCCGCCATGGTCAACCTCGCGTCCCCCTGCAGGGCGTCGAGGATGCGCCGGTCGATGCGATCCAGTTCGCGTTGCGTTTCCAGCTCTTCCTGTTGTTCCATGAGCCCACCCCCGACTTGGAAAAACCTTCCAGAGAACATAGGCGCGCCGGCCTGATTTTGGTCCATGCCACCCCGTCAACCTGGCGATACTTCTGCCCATCGCTGCCGCGGGAAATCAACGCGCCCCCGGCCTGAAGCCCTCCTGGGAGGACCCCCGACCATGCGCAACGGAATTGCGACGGACCGCCTTTTGCAGAGGACCCAGGACGTTCGGGCCGCCGCCTGCCGGGTCATGGCGTGCGCGCCGGGAGCCAGGATCAGGGGCATCCCGAGGTGCTTGGTGGACATCGAACGGCATGCCCTGCATCGCCGGCTCGAGCTCGGCCGCCCGGGTGGACCCCATGCCGGCGCGATCTGCGCGTACCATTCGGGATTTCCCTGAAGCCGCGGATGCGGCCCGACCATGAATCCCGGCATCGCCTACGCTCTGGGCGCCTACATCATCTGGGGTCTGTTCCCGCTGTATTTTCACCTGCTGGAAGCCCTCCCCGCGCCGCAGATCCTGGCCCACCGCATGGTCTGGTCGGCGCTGCTGGTGCTGCTGATCCTGCTGGCCCTGCGCCGCTGGTCCTGGGTGCGCCAGCTGCGGGAACATCCGAAGGTGATCGTGCGCTTCACCGCCAGCGCGCTGGTGCTGGCCTGCAACTGGCTGACCTACATCTGGTCGGTGAACAACGGCCACGTGGTCGAGGCCAGCCTGGGCTACTACATCAATCCGTTGATGAACGTGGCGCTGGGCACCGTGCTGCTGCACGAGCGCATGCGCCGGCTGCAATGGGCCGCTGTGGCGGTGGCCGCGGCCGGGGTGCTGTGGATGGCCTTCGGCGTGGGGCACATGCCCTGGCTGGCGCTGATCCTGGCGGTCAGCTTCAGCAGCTACAGCCTGCTGCGCAAGATCGCGCCGCTGGGTTCGCTCGAGGGCCTGGCCCTGGAGACCGCGGTGCTGCTGCCGCTGGCACTGCTGTACCTGGGCTGGACCAGCCTGCGTGGCGACAACGCCTTCGCGCAGGGCGGCCTGGACCTCAAGCTGCTGCTGATGGCCAGCGGGCCGGTCACCGCCATTCCGCTGCTCATGTTCGCGGCCGGCGCCCGTCGCATTCCCTTCTCGCTGCTGGGCATCCTGCAGTACACGACACCCACCCTGCTGCTGGTGCTGGGCATCACCGTGTACCACGAGGCCTTTGGCGCCTCCAGGGCGCTGGGCTTCGGACTGGTGTGGGCCGGCATCGCCCTGTACATCGCCGAAAGCATGCTGCGGCGGCGCCGCCCGCAGCACGCGACCGCCTGATCAACCCCGCGCGCAGGCCATCCAGCTGCCGGCGACGGCGGCGAGCAGCACCGCGGCGTAGTCCAGCATGGCGCCGTCGCGCAACAGTCCGGCCCCGGTCAGCAGCACATGCACGCTCCAGGCGGCCAGCGCAGCCCAGGCGGCCTGGCGGCTCCAGCGCCCCGGGCAGGGTCGCAACAGGCGCCGCGCGGCCAGCCCGGTGCCAGCGCCGACGAACAGCGGCATGACGCTGGTGGTGAGCAGCCAGCGCAGGGCTATCAGGGCGATCATCGAGGGGCGTGGGGGAAGGGGGGGGGGAGGGGACAGATTGAATCTACGCGCAAAGGGGCGTCCGGCGTGAAATCGTGCGCGGCTTTGACCTTGGTCATCCGCAAAAACCCGGCCAGCTTCGTAGAATTGAATATCTCATGTTATTAGCAGCCGTCGGAGTCAACCATCAGACCGCGCCGCTGGACCTGCGCGAGCGTCTGGCATTTTCAGCCGAAGGGCTGAAGGAAGGGTTGCGCGCTCTGCGCGACACCCTGCACGCGCGCACCGGCGGCAGCGCGGTCGAGACCGCGATCCTGTCCACCTGCAATCGCACCGAGATCTACTGCGCCGCGCAGGCCGATCCGCGCGAGGCGCTGGTGAACTGGCTGGCCAATTCTCGCGAATTGCGCGAGGTTGATCTGATGCAGCACAGCTACCGCCTGGTGCACGAAGGCGCGGTACGCCACGCCTTCCGCGTGGCCAGCGGGCTGGACTCGATGGTGCTGGGCGAGCCGCAGATCCTCGGCCAGATGAAGGACGCCGTGCGCACGGCCTCGGACACCGGCACCCTGGGCGGCACGCTGGGGCAGATGTTCCAGCGTACCTTCGCCGTGGCCAAGGAGGTGCGCAGCACCACGGAGATCGGCGCGCATTCGGTGAGCATGGCGGCCGCCGCGGTCAAGCTGGCCGAGGCGGTGTTCGAGAGCCTGGCCGACTGCCGCGTGCTGCTGATCGGGGCCGGAGAGATGGTCGAGTTGGTGGCCACTCACTTCGCGTCTCGCCAGCCCAGGCACATGGCCATTGCGAACCGCACCCTGGAGCGCGGCGCGCGCCTGGCCCAGCAGGTAGGGGCCGAGGCCATGCGCCTGGCCGACATGCCGCAGCGCCTGGCCGAGTTCGACATCGTGGTCAGCTCCACCGCCAGCACCCTGCCGATCATCGGCCTGGGCGCGGCCGAGCGCATGGTGCGCCAGCGCCGCCACAAGCCGGTGGTGATGGTCGACCTGGCCGTGCCCCGCGATATCGAGGCGGAAGTCTCGCAACTGCCCGACGTGTACCTGTACTCGGTGGACGACCTCACCGAGCTGGTGCGCAGCAACGGGGAACGCCGCCAGGCCGCCGTGCATCAGGCCGAGTCGATCATCGAGAACCGCGTGCAGGGATTCCTGCAGTGGATGGACGACCGCGAGCAGGTTCCCCTGATCCGCCAGTTGCAGGAGCAGAGCCGCAACTGGCAGCAGGCGGAGGTGGACCGCGCGCGTCGCGCGCTGGCTCGCGGAGATTCCCCGGATGCGGTGATGGAGCTGCTGGCGCGCAACCTGTCGCAGAAATTCCTGCACAATGCCTTCGCGGCCATGCACCACACCGACCCCCAGCACCGCGACCAGGTCACGCGTGCCGTGCAGCGCCTGTTCCTGACGCCGCACCGCGGCTACGGCAGCAACTCCTAGCGTCCTGTCCCGCGGCGTACGCGCCGCGGGCCCGACCGCCTGCCCCGACAGGCCCGACGATGAAAGCCTCCCTTCGCGACAAGCTCGACGCAGCCGCCCGCCGGCTCGAGGAAATCGATGCCTTGCTGGGTGCCGAAGGCACGGATGCGCAACGCCTGCGCGAGCTGGGCAGCGAGCGCTCCGAGCTGGCTCCGGTGGTGGCGCTGCATGCCGAGCTGCGTTCCTGCGAGGCGGCGCGCGACCAGGCGCGCGCGCTCCTGGCCGACCTGGAGATGCGCAGCCTGGCCGAGGAGGAACTGCGAAGCTGCGGCGAGCGCATCCAGCATCTGGAAGACGAGCTGCAGTGCGCATTGCTGCCGCGCGACCCGGACGACCGCAAGGCCGCTTTCCTGGAAGTGCGCGCCGGTACCGGGGGCGAGGAATCGGCGCTGTTCGCGGCCGACCTGCTGCGCATGTACACGCGCTATGCCGAGCGCCGTGGCTGGCGCACCGAGCTGCTGAGCCACAGCGACAGCGATCTGGGCGGCGTCAAGGAGGCGGTTCTGAGGATCTCCGGCGAGGGCGTGTACGGACGCCTGAAATTCGAGTCGGGCGGGCATCGCGTGCAGCGCGTGCCGGCCACCGAGTCGCAGGGGCGCATCCACACCAGCGCGGCCACCGTCGCGGTGATGCCCGAGCCCGACCCGCACACGGCGGTGGCGATCCACCCGGCGGAGCTGCGCATCGACACCTTCCGCTCCTCGGGCGCGGGAGGCCAGCACATCAACAAGACCGACTCGGCGGTGCGCATCACCCACCTGCCCACCGGTCTGGTCGTGGAATGCCAGGACGACCGCTCCCAGCATCGCAACAAGGCACGCGCGATGGAGGTGCTCGCGGCGCGCCTGGAGCAGCGCCAGCGCCAGCAGGCGCAGGAGCGCGAGGCGGCGCAGCGCAGGAGTCTGGTGGGCAGCGGCGACCGCTCGGACCGCATCCGCACCTACAACGTGCCGCAGGGCCGGGTGACCGACCATCGCATCAACCTGACCCTGCACAAGATCGATGCCATTCTCGGTGGCGAACTCGACGAACTGCTCGACGCGCTGCATGCCGAGCACCAGGCCGAACAACTGGCCGCGCTGGGATGACCCGCGACGAATGGCTGCGCGCCAGCGGCGTCGAGCGCTCCGACGCACTGGCGCTGCTGCGTGAACTCGCCGGCGTGTCGCGCGCGGCCCTGCTGGCGCATCCGGAGGCCGGTCTGGACTCGGCTTGCCTGGAAGCGCTGGAACGGGCAGCCGAAGCCCTGCGCGGCGGACTTCCGCTGGCCTACGTGCTGGGCTGGCGCGAGTTCTACGGATTGCGCCTGGAGCTGAACCGACATGTGCTGATCCCTCGCCCCGACACGGAAGTGCTGGTGGATTTCGCGCTGGAACACCTCGACCGTTCCCTTGCGGCCGAGGTGCTCGACCTGGGCACCGGAAGCGGGGCCATCGCCATCGCCATCGCCCACGAGCGACCCCTGGCACGCGTGCGCGGCGTGGACGCCAGCGCCGAAGCGCTGGAGCTGGCGCGGCGCAACGCCGAGCGCCTGCTGCCCCCCGAGCGCCCCGGCGGCGCAGCCCTCTGGCACCAGGGAGACTGGATGGGAGCGCTGGGACCCGAGGTCGGGGATTTCGATCTCATCGTCTCCAACCCACCCTACGTGGCTGCGGGCGATCCGCACCTGGCCGCGCTGCGTCATGAGCCAGCCCTGGCGCTGGTGGGCGCACGTGCCTGCGCGGACGGGCTGGGGGACATCCGCGTGCTCGTCGCGCAGGCAGCGCCGCGCCTGCGCGACGGGGCCTGGCTGGCGCTGGAACACGGCTACGACCAGGCTGCGGCCGTGCGCGACCTGCTGCAGCGCGCAGGGCTTCGCGAGGTGCACAGCCTGCGCGACCTGGCAGGTATCGAGCGGGTCACCGCGGGGCGGGCCGGGAAATAGGCCCCGGACGGCGCGCAGCGCCGGTCTTTCCTACAATTCGGGGATTCGCGGCATTTTCTTCTTCCGTCTTCCGCTTCTCCCGATTCCCGATTCCCGATTCCCGATTCCCGAGGCCCCCGATGTCCGACGCACTGCAACGCATCGACCAGCTGGTCAAGTCCAACGAGGTGGTGCTGTTCATGAAAGGCACCCCGCAGTTCCCGCAATGTGGTTTTTCCGGCCGTGCGGTCCAGATCCTCAAGGCCTGCGGCGTCGCGCAATACGCCAGCGTGAACGTGCTGGAAGACAACGACGTGCGCCAGGCGGTGAAGGAATACGCCAACTGGCCCACGATTCCGCAGCTGTACGTCCGCGGCGAATTCGTCGGCGGCTCGGACATCATGACCGAGATGTACCAGAGCGGCGAGCTCAAGGACTTGCTGGGCGGCTCCTGAGGCGCCCCCGGCGGCTCCAGGCTCCTCCCGTCCCCGACCCGCACCGGCGCCACCCCGCGCGCTGAATCCCCACCATGGCGCGCGCACGACCCGAGCCCCCCCGCCCAGCGGCGCCCCGCCTGATCGTCGGCATCACCGGGGCCACCGGCGCGGTGTACGGCGTGCGCCTGCTCCAGCACCTGCGCCGCCTGGGTGTGGCACGCAGCCACCTCGTGGTCAGCCCCGCCGGCTGGATGAGCATTCGCGCCGAAACGGACATGGAGCGCCGGGACGTGGAGGCGCTGGCCGACGAGCTGCACCCCATCGGGGATGTGGCCGCGACCATCGCCAGCGGCTCCTTCGCCACGCTGGGCATGGTGGTCGCCCCCTGCTCCATGAAGACCCTCGCGGCCGTGGCCCACGGCCTGTCGGACAACCTGCTGTCGCGTGCCGCCGACGTGTGCCTGAAGGAACGCCGGCGCCTGGTGCTGATGGCGCGCGAGACCCCGCTGAACCTGGCCCACCTTCGCAACATGACCCTGGTCACCGAAATGGGCGGGGTGATCATGCCGCCGCTGCCGGCGCTGTACCTGCGCCCCCGCAGCCTGGAGGAGATGGTCGACCACACCCTCGGGCGCGTGCTCGAACAGTTCGGGCTCGCCCACGACCTCGCCCCGGCCTGGGCCGGGTGGCCCGCGCCGGGCTCGCCCGAGCACGCCTAGAAACTCCCGAACGCGCCTGGGAGCGCCTGGGAGCGCCTGGGAGCGCCTGGGAGCGCCTGGGAGCGCCTGGGAACGCCTCGGAACGCCTGGGAACGCCTAGGAACGCCAGCCGAACAGCATGTGCCGCTGCAGCGCGCGGCGCAGCGGCCACGCAGCCGACAGGACAGCCAGCGCACCCGCGCGCAGCGCGGGCGCGCCGGGAAGATCCCAGGTGAAGCCGCGCGCCAGCAGATCCGTCAGACCGAGCAGCACCGCACGGTCGGGCAGGCGCGCCAGGTCGTAGCGCCGCAGCGCGGCCTCCAGCCCGGCGGCATCCGTTTCGGCCAGAAGGCGTGCCAGCACCGCGCTGTCGCGCAAGCCCAGGTTCAGGCCCTGTCCGGCCACCGGGTGCAGGGTCTGCGCGGCATTGCCCAGTTGCACGGTGCGCCCCCGGCGGGTGCGCACGCGGGCATTGAGCCCCAGCGGGTAGCTGCCGAACAATTGCACGTCCAGCGCGCGTCCGCACACGGCGGGCAGGAGTCCCTGCAACGCCCGGAGGGCCTCGGTCGCCCCCTGGCGCAGGATGTCTTGCGCACGCTGGGGGGGAACGCACCAGACCAGTGCATAGTCGGCGCCGCGAGGCAGCAGCGCCACCGGGCCGTCCGGCGTGAATCGCTCCACCGCCAGGCCGTCGTGGGCACGATCGCAGCGCAGCTGGCCGATCAGAGCCGTCTGTCCATAGTCGTGATGCAGCTCGCGCTGCGGCTGATTGTGGAAAGCCCCGCCCTCGGCGAGCACGGCGAGGTCGAAGTCCTGCGCGGCATCGCCGGCCCCGGACCCGACGCTCCCATCGGCGCTCCCATCGGCGGGACCGACCGCTGCGTCCCCCGCTTCGCTGGACGGGCACAGGCGCACCGACTCCTGTCCTTCCCGCACCGCCACCGGGCTGGCGTAGCGCACCTCGATGCCGGCCTGGCGTGCAGCGGCCTGCAGTGCCCCCAGCAATTCGCCGTAGCGCACCGTGTACCCCAGGGCCGGCAGCGCCGCTTCCTCTGCGCGCAACATCACCCGCGGCAGCGAGCTCAGCCCGGAGGCGTGCTGGGAGACGTGGATGTGCCGGATCGCCGTGGCCGCGTCGCCAGGCCAGGCCCCCAGTGCCTGCAGCAGCTGCCGGCTGCCCTCGGACAAGGCGAGCACGCGCGGATCGGCCAGCGCAGCCTGTGCATCGGGCTGCGCGTCGAAGACCTGCAGCTCGGCCCGGCTTCCCAGCTGACGCATGCGCAGCGCCAGGCTCAGGCCCACCGGGCCTGCGCCGACCACGGCCACGCGCACGGCCCGAGGCTGCGGCTGAGCGGGTGCGGCGCGATCGCGGTGCAACCGATCGACGCAACAGGTCTCGCGCATCAGGCCCCCATCAGCTGCTCGATGTCGGCCACGGCCTTCGGGGCCTGCCGGGTCAGCACCTCGCAGTCCCCCTGCTCGCGCACCAGCACGTCGTCCTCGATGCGGATGCCGATGTCGTGGTACGCCTCGGGCAGATCGGCGGCAGCGCGCACATACAGGCCGGGCTCGATGGTCAGCACCATGCCCGGGCGCAGCACGCGGGCTGCCGGCACGGTGCTCCCGTCGGGCAGGGCACGCGGCGGCTCTCCGGGCTCGGAATATTCCCCGCAGTCGTGCACGTCCATGCCCAGCCAGTGACTGGTGCGATGCATGTAGAACCGGCGGTAGGCCCCTGTGTGCAGCACCGCGTCGACGTCGGGCGCGGTCGTGCGCGGGATCAGGCCGGTGTCGAGCAGACCCTGGGCGAGCACACGCAGCGCGGCCTCGTGGGGGTCGGTGAAGCGGGCCCCGGCACGCGTCGCATCGATCGCGGCGCGCTGGGATTCCAGCACGATCTCGTACAACGCACGTTGCGGTCCCGAGAATCGCCCACCCACCGGGAAGGTGCGGGTGATGTCGCTGGCATAGCCGTCGAGCTCGCAGGCGGCGTCGATCAGGCACAGGCTGCCTCGACGCAGCAGCGCATTGCCCGCGCGATAGTGCAGGATGCAGGCATTGGCCCCCGCGGCGACGATGCTCCCGTAGGCCGGAGCCTGGGCGCCGGCACGGCGAAAGGCGTGCAGCAGTTCGGCCTCCAGGTGGTATTCGCGCAGATCCGCGGGCGCATCGGCCCCCGCGGCACGCATCGCGCGGCGATGCGCCTCGCTGGAAATGTCCGCGGCGCGGCGCATCACCTGCAGTTCGTAGTCGTCCTTGAACAGGCGCATTTCGTCCAGGGCCGCGCACAGGTCCTGCTGCACGGTGGGCGCATGGCGACCGGCACGCGCCTGCGCCCTCACCGCCTGCAGCCACCCCTGTACGCGTGTCTCCAGGCCCTCGTGCACGCCGAAGGGCCACCACACGGCAGCCCGGTCCATCAGCATGCGTGGCAGCAAGGCGTCCATGTCGTCGATGGACGCGGCCGCGTCCAGACCGAAGGCTTCGCGTGCACCCTCGGGGCCGAAGCGCACGCCGTCCCAGATCTCGCGCTCCGGATCCCGAGGGCGACACAGCAGGGTGCTGCGCGAACGGCCATCGCGCTCCACTTCCAGCACCAGCAGGCTGTGGGGCTCGGTGAAGGCGCTGAGGTAGTAAAAATAGCTGTCGTGCCGGTAGGGGTAATCGGCGTCGCGGTTGCGCATGCGCTCCGGCGCGGTGGGAACCAGGACGACGCCGCCGCCGGCATCGGCGATGCGCCGGGCCAGCTGGGCGCGGCGCAGGGCGCACTGACGCAGCAACTGCGCGTCGGGAAGCTCGGGGGCGGTGGCGGTGGACAGGGCGGGGACTGCGGACATCGTGGAGCGGGATCGGAGGGCGCGCAAGGCGCGGCAGCCTTGAGCTTACCCCCGAGCGGCCCCGGGCCGCTCGGGGACGCTCGATACCCCGTTTTCGGCTCGCAGCCGGACATCGAGCTCGGCGAGCTGCGAGGGAGTGCCCAGGTTGTGCCAGGCGCCTCGCCAGTGTTCGCCACTGACCCGCCCGGCTTCGACCTCCGCATACAGCCAGGGAAACAGCTTCCAGGCCTGGCGCGCCGGGCGCCCGGCGAACAGTCCGGCATGGAACACGGCGATGTTGCCGTAATTGAGCATGAGACCCTGGCGACGCACGCGCCCGTCGGGACCCAGCGCCATGTCGCCGCCGGGATGGTGCGCGGGGTTGTCGACCAGGACGAAATGCGCGCTGGTGGATCCCGGGTCGGCCGCGATGCGCGCCGCTGCCTGGTGCAGGCGCGCGTAGTCGAATTCGGTGTAGATATCGGCGCTGAGCACCGCGAAAGGGGGGGCGTCGGCCCCCCCCAGCAGGGGCAGCGCGGTCGCCACGGCGCCGCCCGTCTCCCAGGCCTGCTCGGGCTCGCGCGAATAGTCGATCCGCAGGTCCCAGCGCGAGCCGTCGCCCAGTGCCGCCGCCAGCTGCTCCCCCAGCCAGCCGAGGTTGATCACCAACTCGCGCAGCCCGGCGCGCCGCAGGCGCTCGATCTGCCAGACGATCAGGGGCTTGCCCGCCAGCTCCAGCAGGGGCTTGGGCTGCCGATCGGTCAGGGGGCGCATGCGCTCGCCGCGTCCGGCGGCCAGGATCAGGGCTTTCATGCCGGTCGTCGCCTAGAAGGTGTAGGCGTCGCGTCGCGCCACGCCCTGCAGGCGGTCGAGCAGGCGCAGCAGGGGCGCGAACTCCGCGTAGCGCGAGGCCACCGCGCGCACGTAGTCCAGCACCAGGGGCAGGTCGTTCAGGTACTGCGCCTTGCCGTCGCGGTGGTACAGACGCGAGAAGATGCCCAGCACCTTCAGCTGGCGCTGCAGGCCCATCCACTCGAAATCCCGGTAGAAGGCGCCGAAATCGGGGTTCACCGGCAAGGCTGCGGCACGCGCAGCCTCCCAGTAGCGGATGGCCCAGTCGATCTGCTGCTGTTCGGGCCAGGCGATGTAGGCGTCGCGCAGCAGGGAGACCAGGTCGTAGGTGATGGGTCCCAGCACCGCATCCTGGAAATCCAGCACGCCGGGGTTGCCCTGTTCGCGCCCTGCGGGCAGCACCATCAGGTTGCGGCTGTGGTAGTCCCGGTGCACCAGCACCACGGGCTGCGCCAGCACGTTGTCGAGCAGGGCATCCATGACCCGCCGCAGTCCCTGGCGCTCCGGCTCGTCAAGTTCCGCCTGCATCTGGCGGCCCACGTACCAGGTCTCGAACAGGTCCATCTCGGTCTGCAGGCGCTCGCGGTCGTAGACGGGCAGGCGAGCCTGCAGGCCCTGCATGCGCACCAGCGCGCCCAGCGCGTCGCGCATCAGGGCGTCGCAGCGAACCATGTCCCCGCCGGCGCGCGCCTGCAGCAAGGCATCCAGATAGGTGGTGGTCCCCAGGTCGGACAGCAACACCCAGCCCTGCGCGTCGTCGCGTGCAAGCACCCTGGGGGCCGAAAGCCCGCCCGCTCGCAACACCTCGGCCACCTCGCAGAAACGTCCGACGTCCTCCTTCCCGGGGGGCGCATCCATGACGATGAAGGTGGGGTCGTCTGCAGCCGACGCGTCCAGCCGGAAATAGCGCCGGAAACTGGCGTCGGCCGACGCCGGGCGCAGGCTGGCGGGAAGCAGGCAGACACCTCCCGGCGAGGACTGCAGCCACACGCGCAGGGCGGCGAGCCGGGCATCGACCTCGATGGCAGGGGCGGATTCGGGGCGGTTGGGCGTCATGGGCAGGGTGGCGATGGCTTCACGACTTCGGAAGCGCCGGGGGATTCCTATAATCGGCGCCGATTCTAGGAGGCCGCGGACCGTGGCCGCCGGCCACGTGCGCGGGTCCGACCGCGCCAGGGCCCGTAACCCGCCCGTCCAGTGCTCCTTTTGCCGCAGATCCCGCCCCGTGCCCCGCGCCGCGCCCGTGTTCGCGCGCTGGCCGCCGCCATCGGCCTGATGCTGGCCCGCGCAGCCACGGCCGGCGATGCTCCCGCCCCGGGAGCCAGCAGCCCGGGGCTGAAGCTGCAGCCGAGCGCGACCCTGGCGGAAAAGCTGCCCGTCCAGGCGCAGTCCCAGGAACCTGTGTTCGTGGATGCCGGGCAACTCAGCCTGCAGCCCGACATCCGGCTGGATGCCAGCGGCGCGGTGCAATTGCGCCGCCACTCGATCGTGTTCAAGGCCGATGCACTGCACGATGACCTGGTGACCAACGAGATCGACGCCCGCGGACATGTGCGCGTCCTGCGCGACGGAAACGTGTTCAGCGGCCCCAGCCTGAAGTTCAACCTGGACGACAGCACCGGGACCATGCCCGATGCGCATTATTTCTTCAACCGCACCCAGGGCGGTGGCCAGGCTGCCGCGGTGCAGTTCCTCGGCAGCCAGCACCTGCAGGCTGAGAAGGCCACCTACACCACCTGCACCGAGTCCCCCGCCGACTGGGTCCTGCAAGCCACCCACCTGGACCTGAACTTCGCCTCCGACACCGGCGTGGCCGAGGACGGCGGAGTGAAGTTCAAGGGCGTGACCATCCTGCCCCTGCCCTACGCCAGCTTCCCGCTGAGCACCGCGCGCAAGTCGGGGCTGCTGCCGCCCACCATCGGGCTGGACAGCCGCAACGGCCTGGATTGGGCCCAGCCCTACTACTGGAACATCGCACCCAACTACGACGCCACGATCACCCCGCGCCTGTTGCTGCGCCGGGGCCTGATGGGCAGCGCCTCGGTGCGCTGGCTGCAACCCAGCTACAACGGCAATGCGATCGTGGACTATCTGCCCGAGGACCGCAGCGACGACGGCAATTCGCGCTGGGCCGCGGTGTTCCAGCAAGGCGGCAGCCTGGCCAGCAACCTGAGCTACGGCCTGAACCTGCAGCGGGTGTCCGACAACAACTGGTGGCAGGACTTCGGCAGCGTCGATCCCGTGATCGCCGGCAATCGAACCCTGCCCCAGCAGGGACAGATCACCTGGTCGCAGCCCCATGGGATGCTGCAGGCCAGTTTCAACACCTGGCAGACCCTGCAGAGCACGGTCTCGCCGGTGGCGGTGCCCTACGACGTGCAGCATCAGTTGCTGGGCAGCTGGCACAGCTCCAACGATACCGGGCTGCAGTGGCAGCTGGACGCCGCCACCGCGCGCTTCAGCAACAGCACCCCCACGCTGCTCTCGGGTGATCGCAGCTACGTGGATCCCACCATCAGCCTGCCATTCGTGGCGCCGCAAGGCTTCGTCACGCCGGCACTGCACTGGTACGCCGCCACGTACACGACCGACTCTCCCATGGTGAACGGCGCCACGTCGGCGACGCGCACGGTCCCCAGCTTCAGCCTGGACTCGGGCCTGGTGTTCGAGCGCAGCACCCATGCCTTCGGGCACGAGCTGACCCAGACCCTCGAGCCGCGCCTGTACTATGTCTACACCCCGTATCGTGCGCAGCAGTACCTGCCGAATTTCGACAGTGCGGCGCTGGACCTGAACCTGGCGACCATCTACACGGACAACGTGTTCTCGGGCAATGATCGCATCGCCGACGCCAACAACATCACCGCTGGCGCGACCACGCGATGGCTCGACGCCAGCAGCGGCGCCGAATACGCCAGCCTGACAGCAGCGCAGCGGGTGCTGCTGAGCCCGCAGCGCGTGACGCTCACCGGGACACCCGTGCCGAAGGGGCTCAGCGACACCTTTCTGCTGGGTTCCCTGTCGGTCACTCCCAACTGGAGCGCCAATGCCGGAATCGACTACAACATGGGCTTGCGCGAGCTGGCGCAGGCCAGTTTCGGCGCCCAATGGCATGTCGGCGACTTCAAGAACCTGAGCCTGTCCTACCTGACCCAAAGTGCCACCGCCACCCAGATTCCCTTGCGTTACGTCAACGGTGCCTGGCAGTGGCGCCTGTCGGCGCGCTGGTATTCCGTGGGGCAGGCCGACTACAGCCTGCAGGACCGAAGCCTCAACAACGGACTGTTCGGCTTCGAGTACGACGGGGGTTGCTGGGTGGGGCGCATCGTGCTGCAGCGCCAGTCGCTGACCGCCGTCAGCGGTACCACGCGCATCCTGTTCCAGCTGGAGCTCTCGGGCTTTTCACGTCTGGGCAACAATCCCTTGGGGCCCCTGCAGCAAAATATCCCCGGTTATCAACTGGTGCACCAACCGACGGCCGTCCCGAGCCGCTACGTGAACTATGAATAAATTCTTGCCGCGCCTTGCCTTGCTCGCCGTACTCGGTGCCGGCCTGTCGGGGGTCGCGGCCCACGCGCAGATGACCCTGCCTGGCAGCTCGGGCTCCGCGCAGGGCCTGGAGCCGCAGGCCTCGGGCGGCGGCACGCATTCGCCGAGCAGCGACGGCATCGCCGCGGTGGTGGGCGACCAGGTGATCACGCAGTATGACCTGAAGTTGCGCGTGGACGACACGCTGGGCCAGCTGGCGCGCGAACATCCGGGCGCCCAGCCTCCGCTGGACCAGGTCCGGGCCGAGGTGCTGCAACAGATGATCGACGAGTACGCGCTGGCCGAATACGCCGAGCAGAGTGGCCTGCAGGTTGGCGAGGACACGCTGCAGCGCGCCGTGGCCCAGGTGGCCGCGGCCAACCACGTCGATGTGGAGCAACTGCATGCCAAGGTACGCGAGCAGGGCATGGGATGGAAGGATTTCGAGGGTCAGTTGCGGCGCGAAATCCTCATCGACCGCCTGCGCCAGCGCGACGTGACCGCCAAGGTCAGCGTCAGCGACCAGGAAGTCGACGACTACCTCTCCCACATGCGCACGCTGCAGGGACAGGTGGCGCCCACGGAGCAACTGCACCTTGCGCAGATCTTCGTGCCGCTGCCGGAGCATGCCGATGCGCAGCAGGTCGCGCAGGCCCGTTCGCGCATCGACGCGGCCGCGTCGGCCTTGCAGCAGGGCAGGCGCTTCGAGGTCGTCGCGCAACAGTTCTCGCAGGGGCCTGAGGCCGCGCATGGTGGCGACCTGGGCACGCGCCCGGCCGGCGAGTGGCCCGACCTGTTCGTGCACGCCGTGCGCAATCTGGAGCCCGGGCAGATCAGCTCGGTGATCCGCAGTCCGGCCGGTTTTCACATCCTGGAGATGGTCGGGCGCCAGCATGCTTCGGGAATGCCCAGGGCCGCCATGCAGACCGAGGTGCGTGAAATCGTGCTCGATGCCGACAACGACAGCGCGCGCGCCGCGGCGGTGCATGAGCTGCAGGCGGTACGCCGGGCGGTGCTGGCCGGCGAGGTGAGCTTCGCGGCCAAGGCCAGGGAAATCTCCCAGGACCTGGGCACGGCCCCGCAGGGCGGCTCCCTGGGCTGGCTGCTGCCCGGGCAGTTGCCCGCGGCGCTGGACAGCGCGCTGGACAGCCTGAATCCGGGCCAGATCTCCCAGCCCCTGGTCGTGCCCGGGCGGGTGGTGCTGCTGCAGCTGGTGGACCGACGCGAACATCCGCTGGGCCCGGGCCAGGAGCGCGCAGTCGTGCGCAGCGAACTGCTGCGGCGCAAGGCGGAGAAGAATTTCCACGACCTGGTGCGCGACGTGCGCGAGCGCACCTACGTGCGCATCCCCGGCGCCGATTCCTGATGCCTGCGCGTAGGGGCGAAGGGCGAAGCCCTCGCGCAGGCGGGCGCCCGCAGGCGCGTGGTGATGGGCGCATGGACCGCCGCATGGACGGGCGCGTGGCCGCACGCCTCGACGGGCATACGGCGCGTAAACGCTTCGGCCAGCACTTCCTCACCGACGCCTCGGTCATCGATGGCATTGTCGAGGCCATCGATCCGCGCCCCGGGCAGAAACTCGTGGAAATCGGCCCCGGGCTGGGCGCCCTGACCCTGCCGGTGCTGGCGCGCGCGAAGGAGCTCACGGTGGTCGAACTCGACCGCGACCTGGCGCAGCGCTGGCGCGCTCGCGCCGAATCGGGGCTGCGGGTCATCGAAAGCGATGCCCTCGCGCTGGATTTCCGCAGCCTCGGGGAAGATCTGCGGGTTTTTGGCAATCTTCCCTACAACATTTCCAGTCCTTTGTTGTTCCACCTGTTCGATTGCGCAGCTCAGGTCGTGGACCAGCATTTCATGCTTCAGAAGGAAGTGGTCGATCGCATGGTCGCGTCTCCGCGCAGCGCCGCGTATGGACGCCTGTCGGTCATGCTGCAATGGCGCTACCGCATGTGGCCGGTGCTGGACGTGCCGCCCGAGGCCTTCACCCCGCCGCCGCGCGTGGAATCCGCGGTGGTACGCATGCAGCCCCGCGCGCCCGCCGAGCTGCGCGGACTGCACGCGGCGACGCTGCAGCGCCTCACTGCCGCCGCCTTCTCGCAGCGCCGCAAGCTGCTGCGCCACGGTCTGGGACCATGGCTGCAAGAGCAGGGTTACGAGGGAGACTTCGACCTGCAACGCCGCGCCGAGGAGGTGAGCGCGGAGGAATACATCGAGCTCGCGCTGGTGCTGCGCGAGCCTGCTACAACCAGCGGGACACCTGACTAGGCGGCCTGCGCCAGCCAGGTGCCATACCACGGCGCGCTGCTGGGGCGCACCGAGCGGCTGGCTCGAAAACCCGGTTCCACTTCACCCCGCAACGCCTCCCGGGCAGGCGTGCGGGTCACAGAA
>JAKBBP010000014.1:63375-65932 GCA_021808445.1 Pseudomonadota bacterium | reverse complement strand
GCGGCAGGGGTCCAGGAGGTCCAGCAGCTCGCGTTCCAGTGGAGCCGGCTCGCCTTCCAGCTCGGAGACGATGAGCTGAGCCGACAGCGTGGACAGCAACAGGCCACGCGAGCCCATGCCCAGGCATAGGTACAGGCCCGGTGCGTCGTGAGCGGGTGCGCAGGGCCAGCGTCCCACCAGGGGCAGCCGGTCGGCGCCTCCGGCGCGCTCGCCGCGGAAGGGGATCGCGCTGTGGGGCGGCAACGCCGGCCAGCTCTGGCCCTTGCACCATTCCCGCAGGCCGGCGCCCACGTGCTCCCAGGCCTGGTGTACCGTCCAGGACGGTTTGCCCGCGTGCTCGTGGGTGGCTCCGACGAACAGCCAATGCTGGCCGGGGTCCAGGCCGCGCGCGGCGACCGCGGCCGGCGGCAGCGGCAGCGCGTAGGCTGCGCCCATCACCCCGCAGCGCAGCTCCTGCAGGGCGCCGATGTCGCCCGCCGCGACGATGAAGCCCTGCCCGGACTGGGTGCGCAGCATGGGCCCGCAGGCGCCGTGCAGCAGGCCGCTGGCGCGCAGCAGGCGCTCGCCATCGCCCGCGCAGGCCAGCACGCACACGGGCGCCCGATCCACTACCTGTCCCTGCTCATTCAGGGCCAGCCAGCATGCGTTTCCCGCATCGAAGCGCAATGCGTGCACCGCGCAGGGCGCGCGCAGTTCGATGCCGGGCTCCCGCAGCCAGGAGTTGCACAGTGCGCTGACGGCCACCGCAGCGCCGGCCGTCCACCAGGCCGCGGGCGCCCCGGACAGTCCGGTCTGCGCGGCGCAGGCTTGCGCGTCCACGTGGCGCAGCAGTCGCTCCGGCCAGTCCGCGGCGTGGGAAGCCAGCCGGGCCAGTCGCGCATGTCCAGCCGACATCCACACGCCGTCGCCGGCCAGCAGGCCCCCGGCCCGAGGGTCCAGCGACTGGTGCAGCCAGGCCAGCCCGGCGCGGGTCAGGCGCGCCAGGTTCTCGTCGGCGGCGGCAGGGCGCAGGTGTGCCAGGCCGGCGGGAAGGCCCGAGGCGCCCGCGGTTGCGCCACGCGCGTCCAGCACGCGAACCTGCCAGCCGCGCGCGGCCAGGGCCTGGGCGCTGGCCGCGCCGGCCAGACCGGCTCCGACCACGAGGGCCGAGCCTGCGCTGGCTCGCCCGGCGCGCGCGCGGGATGCGGCAGGCGCGCGCAGTTCAGCTTCCAGGCGTTGCGCCTTGCCGGCGTAGCCGGGGGCCTTGCGGGTGTCGAAGCCCACGGCCTGCAGGCCCTCGCGCACCGTGCCGGCCACCGTGTACGTGGCCGCGCGGGCTCCCGGCCGGCACAGCGCCGCGACCTGTGCCAGCAGCTCGCGGCTCCACATCCGCGGGTTGCGCGAAGGTGCGAAGCCATCGAGGTAGACCGCATCGGCCCCGAGTTCAAGCCGCTCCAGCAGGCTGGTGGCGTCCCCGAAGGCCAGCAGCAGGCGCAGGCGTCCCGCCTCCAGCCCCACCGGGTGCAGGCCCTGGATCGCGGGCGGCCAGTGGTCGCGGAGTTGCGCAGCCAATTCGCGCCATTGCGGGTCCGCGCATTCGCGCAGCAGATCCTCGGCGGGCAGGGGATGAAGTTCCAGCGCCACGTAATGCAGCACCTCGGGGCGGTGCGGATCGTCCCGCCAGGCCTGCCAGGTGGCGAGGAAGTTGGTCCCGAGGCCGAAGCCGGTCTCCAGCACCACGAATTGGCGCCGATCGCGCCAGCGCGCCTGCTCGCCCAGCAGGCCGCATCCCCGCAGGAACACTTCGCGTGCCTGCCCGGCGGCCCCGGCACGGCTGGCATAGACGTCGCCGTAGCGCGCGCTGTAGGGCTCGCCGTGCGCGCCGCGCTGCAAGGCCTCGGCGCGTACCGCCCCTGTGTCGCTCATGGCTTCGACGCCGCGCGAAGGTAGCGACGGGTCTCGGTGAGCACCCGATCCAGCGGGCGGTCATGGGGCTGTGCGACCAGGCCCTCGACCCGGCAGGCGTCGTAGGCCAGCCCCACGGTCAGCACCTGGGGGCGATGTTCCAGGTAACGGTCATAGTAGCCACCCCCATAGCCCAGGCGCAGGCCGTCCTCGGTGAAGCCGACGCAGGGCACCAGCAGGACGTCGGGTTCGACCTCCGCGCCGCAGTCGACTGGCTGCTCGATGCCGTAGGGACCCTCGCGCAGGGCCTGCCCGGGGGCCCAGACGCAAAAGCGCATGCCGCGAACGGCAGGCTGCACCACGGGCAGCGCGATGCGCCAGGGCCACTCCAGGGCCGCACCGACCCTCGCCAGGACCCTCAGGGCATCGTATTCACCCCGGCTCGCGCAGTATGCTCCGATGCAGCGGGCTTGCAGGGCGCGCAATTCGTTTTCCAGCGCAACGTCCAGCGCGGCATCCCGTTGCCCGCGCTGCGGCAAACCCTCGCGTTTGTGGCGAAGTGTCTCGCGAAGCTGTGTGCGCGTGCTGCCGGCGGCCGCATGCGCAAAGGATGTTGCAAAGACCATGCTCAAGCTAAGCTTGGGGTTTATGAAGTTCGTCGAACGGGTTGCGC
>JAKBBP010000014.1:32986-63275 GCA_021808445.1 Pseudomonadota bacterium | reverse complement strand
CCCTGCCGGCACTGGACCCGGTAGCGGCTTCGCTCGCCCGGCAGGCCTGGCTGGGCTTCGAGCGCGGTGATCCGGACCCCGCGACCCAGGCGCTGCCGGCCCTGCGGGGCAGCCTGCTGGAACCCTGGATCGCCTACTGGGCGCTCGAGCCGCGCCTGCAAAGCGCCACCCAGGATGAAGTCGATGGTTTCGCCAGGAAGTGGCCGGACAGTCTGCCGCTGCAGCGACTGCGCTCGCAGTGGCTGTTCCAGCTGGCCCGGCGCAAGGACTGGGTGGGCTACCTGGGCGCCTATTCCGCCTATGACGGCGACGATGCGCAGCTGCAGTGCCTGCAGGCCCAGGCGCGATTCGAGACCAGCGGCGTCGACACCGCTCCCCAGGTGCTGGCGCTGTGGGCCCGGGAGCCTTCCGGCGGGCCGGGCTGCAACAGCGCGGCGAAGGCCTTGCTGGGGGCCGGACTCATCGGCCAGGACGCGCTGTGGGCCCGGCTGCGCGGATTCTTCGCCGCCGGACAGGCGCGCGCCGCCCTGCCGTTCTCCTCGGCCTTGCCCACACCCGCGGGCAAGGCGCTGCGCCGGGCCGTCGGAGACCCCCTGGACATCGTGCTCGACGCGGCACGCACCGGCATTCCCGCCGACATCGTGCAACGCCGGGTCCTGGTGCTCGCGCTGTTCAACATGGCGGGCCAGGATCCGCAGCAGACCATGCGCCTGCTCGACACCAGCCTGCGGGGGCTGCGTGCCGATCTGCGCGCGAGCATCGCCTGGCGTGCCGCTCGCTCAGCCTCGCTGCAACTGCTCCCGGGCGCCGCGGAACTGTTCGTCAAGGCCCTGCGCATCGATCCCGCGTGGCAAGCCGATCCCGACAGCTGGAAATGGTGCCTGCGCGCCGCGCTTCGCGAGTCACGCTGGAGTCTGGTGAAAAAAGCCACCTCGGCGCTGCTGCGGGACGGGCAGGACGGCGATGTCGCCGAGGCCACCTACTGGCGCGCGGTGGCGCTGAGCGCCACGGGCCAGGGCCGTCGCGCGCGGGCCTTGTGGCGCGGCATGGCCCAGCCCTGGACGTATTACGGGCAACTGGCCACCGAGGCATTGCGGCGCCCGGTCAGCCTGCCCACCCAGGCGCCTGCACCGGCGGACATGCGCGTGGTGGCCCAGGAGGCTTCGCGCAATGCCGTGCGCGAGGCGCTGTTGTTGTACAAGGTGGAGGCCTACGCGCCGGCCGCCTGGCAATGGCACGCCGCGCTGGATGGCGCCGACGACGCGCAATTGCATGCCGCGGCGCAGCTGGCCTGCGAGCAGCGTGCCTGGCTGCTGTGCATTTCGGCCAGCGAACGCATGCAGGGCAGCGTGGACTGGACCCAGCGCTACGTCATGCCTTTTCGCCAGCAGGTGGCGCAGGCTTCGCGCAGCACGGGTGTGAGCGAGGCCTTCCTCTACGGCATCATGCGTCAGGAATCCCGCTTCGCTTCGGGTATCCGCTCCTGGGCGGGTGCCAACGGGCTGATGCAACTCATGCCCTCCACGGCGCGCTGGGTGGCGCACAAGATCGGACTGCAAGGCTTCCAGTCGGCGCAGGTGACCGAGGTCGGCACCAACGTCACCCTGGGTTCGGCCTACCTGGGCATGTTGTTGCAGCGTTTCGACGGCTCGCAGGCCATGGCCGCCGCCGGCTACAACGCCGGGCCGGGCCGCCCGGCGCGCTGGCGCGGCATGCCCCTGCCCGACGAGGACGCCCTGGCGGGCGCGGTGTTCACCGAAAGCATCCCCGTGGAGCAGACGCGCGATTACGTCAAGCGCGTGCTGGCCAATGCGACCGTCTACTCCGCATTGCTCGGAGGTCGATCGCAATCCCTAGAATCGCGTCTGGCACTGGCTGCGCCGGCGCAGATGTCCGGCGGGCAGCCGATGCCCTGATTCGATGCCCCGTGGCAGCAGCTCCTGCGGCGGCCCGGCCCTACAGCAACGAGTACCAGGTATGCAAGACATCGTCGTATTCGGTGGTTCCGGATTCATCGGCACGCAGGTGGTGGCGCGGCTGAGCGCAGCCGGTTGCCGCGTGCTGGTGCCCACGCGCCGACGCGAGCGCGCCAAGCATCTGCTGCCGCTGCCCACGGTCGACCTGGTGCAGATCGACACGTTCGACAGCGCGACCCTGCGGCGCCTGGTGCAGGGGCGCGATGCCGTGGTCAACCTCGTGGGCATCCTGCACGGGCGGCGCGGCCGACCCTACGGGTCCGATTTCGCGCGGGCGCATGTGCGGCTGCCGCAAAAGCTCGCGCAGGCCTGCGCCGAGACGGGCGTGCGTCGTTTCGTGCACCTCAGCGCGCTGGGCGCCGACAGCCAGGGCCCGTCGATGTACCTGCGCTCCAAGGGCGATGGCGAGGCCGCCGTGCGCGCCGAGGAGGCTGGCCTGCAGTGGACCATCCTGCGTCCCTCGGTCGTGTTCGGCGAGGAAGACGATTTCCTCAACCTGTTCGCCCGCTTGCAGCGTCGATTGCCCATCGTCCTGCTGGGGGGCGCCTCGCAGCGCTTCGCTCCGGTCTATGTCGGCGATGTCGCGCAGGCCGTGGTGAGCTCGCTCATCGGGCCGCAGGCCCCCGCCACGGTGGGGCGCATCTACGAGCTTGGCGGACCGCAGGAGTGCACCCTGCGCGAACTGGTGCACAAGGCCGGAGTGTGGGCCGGCGTGAACCACGGGCGCGGCAGGCTCGTGCTGGGGCTGCCGCATGCGCTGGCTGTGCCGCTGGCGGCGCTGCTCGAGCTGGCCCCCGGAGGCCCGCTGATGAGCCGCGACAACCTGGACTCGATGCGCGTGCCCAGCGTGCCGCAGGGTAAGCTGCCCGGTTTCGCGCCCGAGCTGGGCGTGGCGCATCCGGCCAGCGCCGAGGCGCTGGCTCCCGGCTGGCTGCGCCACCTGGGCCCGCAGGCCGAATACGACGCCCTGCGCAGCCACGCCGGGCGCTGAGGCCGGCGGCGGAGCCGGTATCCATTCCGATCCCGCCTGGCGCCCCGCGCGGGCGCCAGGGTCGCTTTTTCTCGTTTTCCGGAAGTCTCGAACATGCTCAATGCTGCCCAGGAACGCGCCGTGGCCCATCTCGGCGGTCCATGCCTGGTGATCGCAGGCGCCGGCAGCGGCAAGACACGGGTGATCACCCACAAGATCGCGCGCCTGCTGCGCGCCGGCTACGCGCCCTCGGAGATCGCTGCCATCACCTTCACCAACAAGGCGGCGGCGGAGATGCGCGAGCGCGCGCGCGATCTGCTCGATGATCCCAAGGCGGCCAGGCAGCTGGTGATTTCCACCTTTCATGCGCTGGGTGTGCGCATCCTGCGCGAGGACGGCGAGGCTCTGGGCCTGAAGCCGCAGTTCTCCATCCTGGACAGTGACGACGTCGCCTCGCTGCTGCGCGAGGCCGGCGGGACCACCGAAATCAAGCAGGCGCGCGCCTGGGCCTGGCGCATCAGCCAGTGGAAAGGCGCACTGCTGGATCCCCGCCAGGCGGCCGCGCAGGCACGCGACCCGGAGGATGTGCAGGCGGCGAAAGTCTGGGAGCGCTACAACGAAGCCCTCCATGCCTACCAGGCGGTGGATTTCGACGACCTCATGGTGCTGCCGCTGCGCCTGCTGCGCGAGCACGACGAGGTGCGTGAACGCTGGAACCAGCGCTTGCGCTACGTCCTGGTGGACGAATACCAGGACACCAGCGACGCCCAGTACCAGCTGCTGCGCCTGTTGGTGGGAGCCAAGGGGCGCTTCACCGCCGTGGGGGACGACGACCAGAGCATCTATGGCTGGCGCGGAGCCACGCTGGACAACCTGCGGCGCTTGCCGGAGGACTATCCGAACCTGGAGATCATCAAGCTGGAGCAGAACTACCGCTCCACCAACGCCATCCTGCGTGCCGCCAACGCGGTGATCGCATCCAACCCCAAGATCTACCCCAAGCGCCTGTGGAGCGAGCACGGCGAGGGCGACCCGGTCGAGGTGCGCGAGGCCGACAGCGACGAGGACGAGGCCGAGCGCATCGTCGCGCGCCTGCAGGCGCTGCACGGGGGGCGGGGTTGCAAGTGGGCCGACGTGGCCGTGCTGTACAGGGCCAATCATCAGTCGCGCCCCATCGAGCAGGCGCTGCGGCGGGCCAACATTCCCTACGCGGTCAGCGGTGGACAGAGCTTTTTCGAGCGCGCCGAGATCAAGGACGTGTGCGCCTACCTGCGCCTGCTGGCCAACCCCGACGACGACCCCGCGTTCCTGCGCGCGGTGAGCACCCCGAAGCGAGGCATCGGCGCGGCGACGCTCAAGAGCC
The DNA here is from genome assembly GCA_021808445.1 of Pseudomonadota bacterium. Lineage (GTDB taxonomy): Bacteria > Pseudomonadota > Gammaproteobacteria > Burkholderiales > Burkholderiaceae_C > Thiomonas_A. Next base: position 58,966 of record JAKBBP010000014.1, on the reverse strand, counting down.
TGGGGTCCTTCGCGTCCCAGTGGAAGGTCTCGATGTTCGAGGCACTGTTCCGCGACGCCGTGGTGGCCGCGGTCGGCGCGCGCCAGGCCGATTCGCTGCGCGAGTTCGCGCGTCTGATGCACGACATCGACTGGCGCGAGCGCACCGCGCCGGCCGGCGAGCTGCTGCGCGAGCTGCTGGAGAGCATCGGTTTCGAGGCCTACCTGCGCGACAACTCGGACAACGAACGCGAAGCCACCCAGCGCCTGGCCAACGTGAACGACTTCTGCGACTGGATCGCCCGCAAGGCGCAGGAGGACAACGTGGGCCTCAAGCGCATCGCGCAGACCGTGGCGCTGATCACCCAGCTGGCCGAGCGGGGCAAGCAGCAAGATGCCGTCACGCTGTCCACCTTGCACGCCGCCAAGGGGCTGGAGTGGCCCCATGTGTGGCTGGCGGGCTGCGACGAGGGGGTCCTGCCGCTGTACACCGACGAGCGCCCGCTCACCGACAGCGGGCTGGAGGAGGAGCGCCGCCTGATGTACGTGGGCGTCACCCGCGCACGCCAGACCCTGACCCTGAGTCACTGCCGCAAGCGCCGCGCGGCGGGGCGCGGCGGCAAGGTCTACGAGCCCAGCCGATTCCTGTCCGAGCTGCGCGCCGAGCTGCCCAAGACCGACGGCCGCGCGCAGGCCCTGGCGCGCCTGCAGGCCATGCGCAAGCGCCTGGGCACGGCCGAGGCTGACGCGCCCGAACCCGAAGCGGCGCCGTGAAGGTCGCGACCGCGGTTTTCAGGGAAGCGATCGGCTTCAGTCGGCGTCGGCAGGCGTCTGATTCCGGAGCTCGGCGAACTTCGCTGCCATGGTCGGGTTGCCGCGCGTCAGCTTCTTGATGGTCACGTCCTGGGCCTTGTCGTTGGCAAGGCGCAGGTTGCGGTCGGTGCCGAGCAAGGCTTCCTTGGTCTTCTGCAGGTGGTCGATCGACTTGTCGATCTCCTCGATGGCCGTCTGGAAGCGCCTCGATGCCAGGTCGTAGTTTTTCGCGAATGCCGCCTTGAACGCTTCGAGTCCCTCCTCGAAATGCGTGATGTCGACGTTCTGGGCCTTCACCAGCGCCAGCTCGGACTTGAACTTCAGCGCGTTCATCGCCGCGTTGCGCAGCAGGGTGATGATGGGCAGGAAGAACTGCGGCCGGATCACGTACATCTTCGGGTAGCGGTGGAACACGTCGACGATCCCCGTGTTGTAGAGCTCGCTGTCGGGTTCGAGCAGGGAGACCAGCACCGCGTACTCGCAGCCCTTTTCCGTGCGATCCTTGTCCAGCTCCTTCAGGAAATCCTCGTTCCGGTTCTTGGTCGACGTGCGATCACTCTCGTTCTTCATCTCGAACATGATCGAGACGATCTCGGTGCCCGCCTCGTCGGAATCACGAAAGATGTAGTCGCCCTTGCTTCCCGTTCGCGCATCGTTGTCCTTCTCGAAGTAGGCGCGCGGAAAGGCCATCGCGCGGATGCGGTTGAACTCGGTCTCGCAATGCTGTTCCAGGGTCTCGCCCACCATCTTGGTCGACAGACGCGCCTTCATGTCACGCAGGCGCTCGATGGCGTCGTCGCGATCCTTGAGCTGCATCTCGTACCTTTCCTTGAGCGAGTTTTCGACGAGCTGCTTTTCGAGGGCCGCGCGCTCGAGCTCGCCTTTCAGTTCGTCCCGCTCCTTCTCGAGGGCGCTCCTCGCCTGCGTGAGCGCCAACTGCTGCTCCAGGCCGACCGCGTCGAGCCTGGCCTTGAGTTCCTGGATCTGCGCATCCTTGGCGGCGGCTGCCTTCTGGAGTTCGCTCTCGAATCGCGACTCCGCGACCTTGGCGGCGGTGAGCTTGTCGTGCCTGGCCTGCTGGAGTTCGCTGGCGAGCGCGTCGCGCTCCTTCTCCACGGCGCCGAGGGCCTCCGCCACGGCGAGCTTGCGCGCCAACTCGCTGGCATCCAGCCTGGCCTTCATTTCGAGGATCTCGGCGTCCTTGGCCGCGGCGGCCTGCCGCAACTCGCCGGCGAGCTTGGTGGTGGCCAGTTCGACGGCATTGCGCTTGTCCTGCTCGGCCAGTTCGAGTCGCTCATGCAACTGCTGCTCGAACTCGGTGTCTCGAACCTGCTTCAGGATGTCCGCGTATCCGGCTTCGTCGATCTTGAAGGCTTTGCCGCAATGCGGACAGATGATTTCATGCATGGCTACCGACTCCTGGGTGCTGCCGTCGATGGTAGGTTTCCCTGCTTCGCATGGGGCTGCCGCCGCATGGTACGGCCCATGTCGATCAGGTCGTGCAGGCGTCGTCGCCGCGCCCGGGTTGGTCGAGCAGCCAGCGGTACAAGGCCCGGCGGTCGGCGCCGGTCATCTCGGCCACCAGCGCGCAGGCGCGCGAGGCCGGAAGCTCCCGGGCCAGGCGCGAGGCCCATTGCAGCGCCTGCTCGGGCAACGCTGCGCCGGCGTCGGCGGGCGCCGGCGCCAGGATGAGCACGAACTCGCCCTGCGCGTGGCGCGGCTCGGCGTCCAGCCAGGCCAGCAATTCCTGCGCGCTGCCTTCGACAAAGGTCTCGAACTGCTTGGTGAGTTCCTTGGCCAGCACCAGCCGTCGCTTCGGCGCGAGTTCGCCGAGCACGGCCAGGCTGGCATGGATGCGGTGCGGCGTCTCGAAACACACGACCGCCCGCGCACTGCCGAGCTGGCGGGTGTAGAAATCGGCGCGCTGTCCCTGCGTGGCCGGCACGTAGCCGGCGAATACGTAGCCCTCGTCCAGTTCCAGCCCGCAGGCGCTCAGCGCCGTGGTCACCGCGCTGGGGCCGGGCAGTGCCAGCACCGCATGGCCGGCGGCGCGCGCCGCACGCGCCAGCGCGGCGCCGGGATCGCGGATGGCCGGCGTGCCGGCATCGCTGACGAAGGCCACGCGGCGTCCCGCCTGCAGGTGCTGCAGCACCTGTTGTGCCGCCGCCTGCTCGCGGTGCCGGTCCGCGCGCAACACCGGCAGCGAAAGACCCCAGGCCCGCAGCAGGCGTTGCGCGGCGCGCGTGTCCTCGGCCGCCACCACATCGCAGCGCTGCAGCAGCGCCAGGGTGCGCAGACCCACGTCGGCCAGGTTGCCGATGGGCGTGGCCACCATGAGCAGACACGCCGCAGGGATTTGCTGCGTGGCACACAATGAACGCGCCGCCGCCAAGGCCATGCGCGTCGCGTCGGTCGCTTGCACGTCGGCCGCTTGCACGTCGGCCGCTTGCACGTCGGCCGCTCGCACGTCGGCCGCTCGCACGTCGGCCGGCGCGGCCAGGGGCTGCGTCGAATCCGGTGCTTCGGGCGACGACGCTTCTGGCGACGGCACTTCGGGCGACGGCACTTCGGGCGACGACATGGGGGGCGACGTGGATTCGGACATCGTGATGGCGCTCGGGCAGCGACGGGAGAAGGGGGATGGAGTGGCGTCGGGACGGCGACAGAGCGGCGTGGGAGCGCCTCGGGACAAGGCCGGGCCCATCGACGCGCGCTTCGCCCCGGGGACCGATCCGGGGGCCGTTGCCTGCAGGCGCCCAGGGCCCGTTCCTTCTCGGCAGAGCGCGGCGTCGCGCCAGCGCGGACAGGACGGCGAGGACGCGGCCTGCGAGCGCCTGCGACGCGCCGGCTTGCGGGTGCTGCGGCGCAATTATCGCGTGCGGGGCGGCGAGGTGGACATCGTCGCCCTCGAAGGCAACGTGCTGGTGTTCGTCGAGGTGCGCAGTCGCGCCTACGCGGGCTGGGGCGGCGCGGCAGCCAGCGTGGATGCACGCAAGCTTGCGCGCATCGTGCTCGCGGCGCGCCACTATCTGGCCTTCGCCGGGTCCGCGTCGGCGCAGCTCGCCTGCCGGTTCGACGTGGTGGCCATCGACGGGGCCCGGCTGCGCTGGATTCGCGGCGCCTTCGATGCCTCCGGGGGGGGCTGGCCGGGCTGTCGAGGGTAGGGGGACGGAAACGTGGAAAAATGCCGTCATCGGTGCGGCCCCCGGGGCAGGCCCAGGAAGCCGCCGTCACGGAAACTCCCAGATGCTCGAGTCCAGAATCCGCCAACAATTCGAGGAAAGCGCGCAGCTCAAGCTGCGCTCCGCCGAGCTGCTTGCCGAGCCGCTCGCGCAGGCCATCGGCGCCATCGCCAACGCGCTGAGCAACGGCGGCAAGATCCTGGCCTGCGGTAACGGCGGCTCGGCCGCCGACGCGCAGCATTTCTCCGCCGAGCTGGTGGGACGTTTCGAGCGCGAGCGACCCGAACTGGCCGCGGTGGCGCTGAGCACCGACAGCTCCATCCTCACGGCGGTGGGCAACGACTACGGCTTCGAGCAGGTGTTCGCGCGCCAGGTGCGCGCGCTCGGTCAGCCAGGCGACGTGCTGCTGGCGATTTCCACCAGCGGCGGCTCGCCCAACGTCATCGAGGCCGTTCGAGCGGCCCAGGAGCGCGACATGCTGATCGTCGCGCTGAGCGGAAAGGGAGGAGGCAAGCTGAGCGCCTTGCTCAGCGACGTCGACGTGCACCTGTGCGTTCCGCATGAACGCACCGCGCGCATCCAGGAGGTGCACCTGCTGCTGTTGCACTGCATCTGCGACGGCGTCGACTGGACCTTGTTGGGCAACCCGGAGGAATCGACATGATGCAACCCACGCAACGCAATCCCGCAACCCCAGGCAGCACGAGGCCACGCGGCCGCACGGCGGCGCGCCGCGCGGGCTGGCTTCTGGCCACCGTGCTGGCTGCCAGCCAGCTGCAAGGCTGTTTCGTGCTGGGCGCCGCCGCCGTCGGAGGCACCGCGATGGTGGCCACCGACCGGCGCACGGCCGGCTCGCAGCTGGAGGACAAGAACATCCAGCTCACCGCCTCCGGCCGCATCAGCGATCTGCTGGCGGGCGCCGGCAATGTCAATGTGGACTCCTACAACCAGCAGGTGCTGCTGACGGGGCAGGTGCCGACCCAGGCGGACAAGCTGCAGGCGCAGAACATCGTGGCGGCGATCCCCAATGTGAAGTCGGTGGCCAACCAGCTGGTGGTCGGCCCCAATTCCTCGCTGAGCGAGCAGGCCAACGATACCTACATCACGTCCAAGGTGCGAGCCACCTTCATCGACGACTCCCAGTTGTATTCGCAGGCTTTCCAGATCACCACCTCCGCAGGCGTGGTGTACCTGCAGGGCATCGTCACCCAGGCCGAGGCCCAGCGCGCGGCAGACGACGCATCGAGGGTGTCCGGCGTCAAGAAGGTGGTGACGCTGTTCACTATGATTAGCCCCCAGCAGTTGCAAACCCAGTACCCGAATACCTCGCAGACTCCGATCACCCCGCCCGGCTCGGCGCCGGTGCAGCCCGCCAAGCCCTGAGGGCCGATGCGGTCGGGGCTCCGGAGGGGCCCCGGCCATGCCGGGGGAGGCGCGGGGGCTCGCGATTTTTCCAAACCAGAGGTCGAACTCCGATGAGTCTGCTCCAAGTCACCGCCGGCAAGAGCCTGCCCGACGATTTCAACGTCGTGATCGAGATTCCCGCCGGCGCGCCGCCGGTCAAGTACGAAGTCGACAAGGCCAGCGGTGCGCTGTTCGTCGACCGTTTCATGGCCACGGCGATGCACTACCCCTGCAACTACGGCTACATCCCCCAGACCCTGTCCGAGGACGGCGATCCGGTCGATGTGCTGGTGGTCACTCCCATTCCCCTGGTGCACGGCTGCGTGGTGCGCTGCCGTCCGGTCGGCATGCTGAAGATGACCGACGAAGCCGGCCCCGATGCCAAGCTGATCGCCGTGCCGGTGGAAAAGCTGCTGCCCGTGTACCGCAACATCCGCTCGCCGGAGGATCTCGCCCCCGAGCTGTTGCGACAGATCGAGCATTTCTTCAACCACTACAAGGACCTCGAAGCCGGAAAGTGGGTGAAGACCGAGGGCTGGGGTGACGCCGACGCCGCGCGCGCCGAGATCACCGCCAGCGCGAAGCGCTACGCGCAGGTCGACCGCAGCTGAGCCTGGCGCGGGGCGGCGCATGAACCGGGCCCACGGCGCCGCTGCACCCGTCGATGCCGGTGCCCGCGCCGGCCTGGCGCTGGCCGCCGCGGCGCTGCTGGGCATGGTGCTGAGCAACAGCGTGCTGGCCGCGGGCTGGCACGCGCTGCTGGATGCCCGCTGGGGGCTGACGCTGGGGCCCCTGCATCTGGTCGAGAGCAACCTGCGCTGGATCAACGATGCGCTGATGACCCTGTTTTTCCTGCAGGTGGGCATCGAGATCAAGCGCGAGTGGCTGTTCGGTGCGCTGTCCGACCGCCGGGCCCGCGTGCTGCCGGTGGCCGCCGCGCTGGGTGGCATGCTGGTGCCGGCGCTGGTGTTCGCGGCCGTCAATGCCGAGCATCCCGGCAACCTGTCCGGTTGGGCGGTGCCCGCGGCCACCGACATCGCCTTCGCGCTGGGCCTGATGGCCTTGTTCGCTCGCGGCCTTCCCGCCCGCGCGAGGGTGTTTCTCACCGCGGTGGCCGTGCTCGACGACCTGGGCGCGGTGATGATCATCGCCGCCTTCTACACGGCGCAGCTGTCCGGGCCGATGCTGGGAATGGCCGTGGCCACGGTGATCGCCATGGGCCTGCTGGCGAATTTCGGGCTGCGCCGCGCCTGGCCCTACCTGGCGCTGGGGCTGCTGCTCTGGTGGTGGGTGCTGCACTCGGGCGTGCACCCCACGGTGGCCGGCGTGCTCACCGGCGTGCTGCTGCCCCAGCAGCGCGATGGAGGCGCCGGGCAGCGCGTCGAGCGGGCGCTGGCTCCCGTGGTCACATGGGGCGTGCTGCCCTTGTTCGCGCTGGCCAACGCCGGCATCGAACTGCATGGCTCCCTGGGGGAACTCCTGCGCAGTCCCGTCACCTGGGGCGTGGCGCTGGGACTTCTGCTGGGCAAGCCCATGGGGATCCTGGGGGGCGTGTTCGCCGCCGCCCATGCGGGTGGAGGCCTGCCACCGGGGTACAGCTGGCGTCTCATGCTGGCGCTGGCGGGTTTTTGCGGCGTGGGATTCACCATGTCCCTGTTCATCGCGGACCTGGCCTGGCCCGACGGCGCGGCTGCCTTCGATGCCGCGCGCATGGGGGTGCTGCTGGGCACCTTGCTGGCCGTCGGCGCCGGCAGCGCGGTCGCCGCGCGCCTGTATCCGCGCCACTCCGCGCGCAGGCACGCTGCGCATTGAGCGATTCGGACGCGGTTTTCGCAACGGGGCGTTCCGACGCCGGGCCAACAGGTCTATACTGAATCATGCTTGTCGGAGTGCCGGACGCGTGCAGCGTGCCGGCTGAGACCGCCCCGTAGCGGAATCCGCAGAACCTGATCGGGGTCATTCCCGCGTAGGAAACCAAGTCGCCCCAGCGCTTCGGCAGGCCTCACACACCCAGGAGACCAGCCATGTCCGAAGTTCGCCGCAGCGTCGATCCGGCGCGCCTTTCCAGCCGCATCACCCGCAGCCCCTTCCCGGGATCGCGCAAGGTCTACCTCGACGAGGTGTCTGGCGTGCCTGTGCCCTGGCGCGAGATCGCCCTGTCGGACACCCTGCTGGAGACCGCGCCCGGCGTGACCCAGCTGCAGAAGAACGCGCCGCTGCGCGTGTACGACACCTCCGGCCCCTACACCGACCCCAAGGTGTCCATCGATGTGCGCGCCGGCCTGCCGGCGTTGCGCGGTGCCTGGCTGGATGCGCGTGAGGACATGCAGCGACTCGACGGCCCGAGCAGCGAGTACGGGCGTGCGCGCCAGAAGGATCCGGAGACCGCCGCGCTGCGCTTCAGCTCGCCGCCGCAGCCGCGCCGGGCGCGCGCTGGCGCCAACGTCACGCAGATGCATCTGGCGCGTCGCGGCATCATTACCCCCGAGATGGAATTCATCGCGCTGCGCGAGAACCTGCAGCGCGCCCAGCTGCCCGAGGCGCTGCGGCAGAACGGCGGCCAGCACCGCGGCAGCTGGTTCCAGGCGCAGCGTCCGATCGATGCCGAGTTCGTGCGCAGCGAGGTGGCGGCCGGGCGCGCGGTGATTCCGGCCAACATCAATCACCCCGAGATCGAGCCGATGATCATCGGGCGCAATTTCCTCACCAAGGTCAACGCCAATATCGGAAACTCGGCCGTGACCTCCGACATCGAGGACGAGGTGGACAAGATGGTGTGGGCGATCCGCTGGGGCGCCGACACGGTGATGGATCTGTCCACCGGCAAGCACATCCACGAAACCCGCGAATGGATCGTGCGCAACAGCCCTGTGCCCATCGGGACCGTGCCCATCTACCAGGCGCTGGAAAAGGTCGGCGGCGTGGCCGAGGACCTGAGCTGGGAACTGTTCCGCGACACCCTGGTCGAACAGGCGGAGCAGGGGGTCGACTACTTCACGATCCATGCCGGCGTGCTGCTGCGCTACGTACCCCTGACGGCCGCACGGGTCACCGGCATCGTGTCGCGCGGAGGCTCGATCATGGCCAAGTGGTGCCTTGCGCACCATCGCGAGAATTTCCTCTACACCCATTTCGAGGAAATCTGCGAGATCATGAAGGCCTACGATGTGACCTTCTCGCTGGGCGACGGCCTGCGTCCCGGCTCCATCGCGGATGCCAACGACGAGGCCCAGTTCAGCGAGCTGCACACCCTGGGCGAGCTCACGCAGATCGCCTGGAAGCACGACGTGCAGGTCATGATCGAAGGCCCCGGCCACGTGCCCCTGCACATGGTGGCGGTGAACGTCGAGGAAGAGCTCAAGCACTGCTACGAGGCGCCCTTCTACACCCTGGGGCCGCTGACCACCGACATCGCGCCGGGCTATGACCACATCACCAGCGCCATCGGTGCCGCCAACATCGGCTGGGCCGGCACTGCGATGCTGTGCTACGTGACCCCCAAGGAGCACCTGGGCCTGCCCGACCGCGAGGACGTCAAGCAGGGGCTGATCGCCTACCGCATCTCGGCCCACGCTTCCGACCTGGCCAAGGGCTATCCGGGAGCCCAGTTGTGGGACAACGCGATCTCGCGCGCCCGCTTCGAGTTCCGCTGGGAGGATCAGTTCCGCCTGGCGCTGGATCCCGACACCGCGCGCGCCTTCCACGACGCCACGCTGCCCAAGCAGGCGGCCAAGACGGCGCACTTCTGTTCCATGTGCGGCCCCAAGTTCTGCTCGATGAAGATCAGCCAGGACATCCGCAACGCTGCGGCGGCAGAGCCCCGGCAGGCCACCGACGCCGGCGCGCTGCGCGACGAGCTGGCGCGCAAGGCGGCCGAGTTCCGCAAGTCGGGCGGGGAGATCTACCAGTGAGTTCAATGGCGGCTGCGCCGCACGTGGGCATCGCCGGCGCCGGGCTGGCAGGGCGCCTGCTGGCCTGGCGACTGCTGCGCCGCGGGGCGCGGGTGAGCCTGTTCGATGCCGGCTCGCGCGACGATCGCGGAAGTGCAGGCCCGACCGCCGCGGCCATGCTCTCGCCCACGGCGGAGCTGGCGGTGGCCGATGCGCACATTCATGCTCTCGGCAGTCGCTCGCTGGACCTGTGGGCGCGCTGGCTGGCGTCCCTGCACGCACAGACCGGCCGCGAGGTGTACTTTCGGCGCGAAGGCACGCTGGTGGTGGCGCACGCCGCGGATCGAGCGTCGCTGGCGCACTATGCCTCGCTGCTGCGCGCGCATCTGCCGCCAGCCGAGGCCGCGGCAAGCGTGCAGGGCGCCGACACCCAGCGCATCGGGGCCCTGGAGCCCCTGCTGGCGGGCCGCTTCGCGGATGGTCTGTACCTGCCGCAGGAAGGCCAGCTGGCCAACGACCAGCTCTACGAGGCGCTGGCCGTGGCGCTCGATGCGTCCCTGGCGGCCTGCGCGGGAGCCTGGCACGAGCGTTGTGCCATCGAATCGGTGCGGCCGCGCGAGCTGCTGGCGCGCGATGGCACGCGGCACGCATTCGACCTCGCGGTCGACTGCCGAGGCGTGGGCGCGCGCGGGGACATGCCGGGCCTGCACGGGGTTCGCGGCGAGGTGCTCACGGTGGCTGCGCCTGGCGTGGAGCTGCGCCGCCCCGTGCGCCTGATCCACCCGCGCTATGCGCTGTACGTGGCGCCGCGTCCCGGTGGGCGGTTCATCGTTGGCGCCACCGAGCTGGACAGCGAGGATCCGGGTCCGATCACCCTGCGCTCGACCCTGGAGCTGGGCAGCGCGCTGTACAGCCTGCATCCTGATTTCGGCGAGGCGCGGGTGCTGCGCCTGGCCGCGGCGCTGCGCCCGGCGCTGCCCGATCGCCAGCCCGTGGCGGCGCCCGACGCCCAGGGCGTATGGCGCATCAACGGATTGTTCCGCCATGGCTACCTGATTGCCCCCGCGGTGGTTGGCGAGGCGGAGCAGGGCATTGCCGACGCCCTGGGCCTGCCCCCGGCCGCGGACGAGGAGCTGCGCGATGCCGCATGAGCCCGTGCCCCCGGGCGGCGCGCCGGCGGTGCCGCTGGCGCTTTGGGTCAACGGGGAGAGCCTGCGCAGCGCCGCGCTCACCCTGCACGAGTTGCTGGGCGAGCGCGGCCTGGACCTCGCGCGCGGCGAATTCGCCTGCGCAGTCAATGGTTGCTTCGTGCCCCGCGCGCAATGGTCCGGGCAGCGATTGGCCGACGGCGATTGCGTGGACATCGTCGCCCCCGTGGTGGGCGGATGATGGGGGCGGCGGATCCGTCCGGCGCATGCCCTCAGTCCCCTGGAGTTCCCATGGAAACCGAGATCACCTCCCCCGAAAGCCTTGTCGTGTCCGCGCCCGCGGGTGCGCCGGTGCTGCCCACGGCCGTCGGCGCCGACGAGCCCCTGGTCGCGTCCAGCGGCTGCGACACCTGGAGCGTGGCCGGCGCGAGCCTGGCCTCGCGCTTGTTCCTCGGAACCTCCCGCTATCCCAGCCCGCAGGTGCTCGCACAGGCTGCGCAGGCTTCCGGAGCGCAGGTGTTCACCGTCGGGCTGCGGCGCCTGCAACCCGAAAGCGGCGGCGGTCAGGCCTTCTGGCAGCGCATCCGGGCACTTGGCGGGCATTTGCTGCCCAACACCGCGGGCTGCCACGGCGCGCAGCAGGCGGTGAACCTGGCACGCATGGCGCGTGAGCTGTTCGGCACCCGCTGGATCAAGCTGGAAGTGATCGGCGACGACTACACCCTGCAGCCCGATCCCTTCGGCACGCTGGAAGCGGCCACCGTGCTGGCCGCCGAGGGCTTCTCGGTCTTCGCCTACACCACGGACGACCTCGTCCTGGCACGGCGCCTGCTCGATGCCGGGGTGGTCGCGGTGATGCCCTGGGCCGCGCCCATCGGTTCCGGGCGCGGCCCGCAGAACCTGCAGGCCCTGCGCACGCTTCGCGAGCGCCTGCCGGATGCGGTGCTGGTATGCGACGCGGGCCTGGGCCGGCCTTCACACGCGGCCCAGGTGATGGAAATCGGTTTCGATGCGGTGTTGCTCAACACCGCGGTGGCCGAGGCCGCCGACCCCGTGCGCATGGCCGGCGCCTTCGGAGCCGCGGTACGCGCAGGACGCGACGGATTCCTCGCCGGCATCATGCCCGAACGCGACACGGCGCAGGCGTCGACCCCCACGGTAGGCATGCCCTTCTGGCACGAGGCCCAGCGCAAGGGCGACGCCCGGGCCGGGGAAAGGCCTTGAGCGTACATGCCACCCTGTTGAGCATCGCGGGGCATGACCCCAGCGGCGGCGCCGGCATCGGCACCGACCTGGCGGTCTGGCAGTCCATGGGGCTGCATGCTTCCAGTGTGTGCACGGCGCTGACGGTGCAGGACGCGCAGGGGGTGCGCGACGTGCAGCCGACACCCCTTCCCGTATTGCGCGGCGCGCTTGCTGCGGCCCGCCGCGAGCTGCGGCCGGCGGCCGTCAAGCTGGGCATGCTGGGCGGGGCGCAGGTCGCCGCCGAGGTGGCCGCCTTTTGCGAGGCCCTCGATTCGCCGGTGGTATGGGATCCCGTGCTCGGGGCTTCCGCGGGCGGGGTTTCGCTGCTGCAGGCCGAGCCCGAGACCCTGCGCCGGCTGGCGCGCGCCAGCACCGTGATCACGCCCAACCGCGTGGAGGCTGCGCAACTCCTGGGCCTGCCGGCCTGGGAAGACGAGGGCGAGCCGCCGCGGACCTGGGTGAGCGCGCTGCGCGAGCAGTGGTTGCAGGGAGGGCGTACACGCGCGGTCTTGCTCAAGGGCGGGCATGCCCGCGGATCGAGCAGCGTGGACTGGCTGTGCACGCAGCAAGCTGTGCACGCGCTGTCCGTGCCGCGCGTGCCGGACGGGCCGGGCGGGCGCGTGCACGGCACAGGCTGTGTGTACGCGTCCGCGCTGGCGGGCATGCTCGCGCAGGGCGCGGACCTGGAGCAGGCCGCGGTGGAGGCGCAATGGCGTACCCACGCGGCCATCGCCCAGGCCTGGATGTCGCCCGGCGGGCGCGCCATGGTCCATGCCGCGGCCCTGCCCGACAGCGGCGACTTCCCGTCGCTGCACTCCGGGGCACCTACCGAGGCCCGGGCTTTCGCGCCCTTGCTGCGCCCGCCGGGCCTGTATCCGGTGGTGCCCGATTCCGACTGGGTGCTGCGCCTGCTGGAACTCGGGGTGGACACCGTGCAGTTGCGCGCCAAGGCCCTGGCGGGGGCGGAGCTTCGTGCGCAGGTGCGCGCGGCCGCCGATGCCGCGCGTGCGCGTGGTGCGCAGCTGTTCATCAACGACCACTGGCGCGAGGCGCTGGATGCCGGAGCCTGGGGAGTGCACCTGGGGCAGGAAGACCTGATGGAACTTCGCGCGCCGCAGATCGAGTCGATCCGTCAGGCCGGGCTGCGTCTGGGAGTGAGCACTCACCATCCTGCGGAACTGGCGCGTGCGCATGCGCTGAGGCCCAGCTACCTGGCGCTGGGGCCCGTCTGGCCGACGACGGTCAAGGAGACGCCCCATGCGCCGCTGGGCCTGGCGCGATTGCGCGCGCTGGCCGCGCGCTGCAAGCCCCTGTATCCCCTGGTGGGCATCGGGGGCATCAGCCTGGAGCGTGCCGCCAGCGCGCTGGATTGCGGCCTGGACGGCTTTGCCGTGGTCAGCGCGATCGTGAGCGCCGCGGACCCGGCCGCGGCCGTGCGCAGCGGACAGGCCATCGCACGAGCGGCGCTGCAATGGCGCGAGCACCTGGCTGGCAAGGCCCCGGCCCTGCAGACGAGCGGGACAGGGCACGTCTGATCGAGGCAGCCAGCAGCACGCATTGCGCGCATGCTGGCGCACAATGCGTGCCATGGCCCGTCAAGCACGACTTTGCCTGCCCGGCCAGGCGCATCTGGTGCAGCAACGCGCTGGCGCCGAGGTGTTCCGCGAGGCAGACGACTACGAGGACTACCTCCGGCGGCTTGCGCAGACCGCGCAGCGCTCGGGGGTGCAGGTGCATGGCTACGCGCTTGTGCCGAGGGCCGTGTGGCTGGTGCTCACACCGGGCGATTGCGCCGGCCTGTCGGCGCTCATGCAGACCCTGGCCCGCTGCGCCAGTCGCCGGCGCGGCGAGGGCGCCGGGATCTGGCAGGGGCGTTACCGAAGCGCGCTGTTGCAGCAGAGCTGGCTTCTGCCCGCCCTGTGCGCGGTGGACATGGCCCCGCAGTCCGAGGGGGCCTGCGCCGAGGCCACCGCCTGGCCGTGGAGCAGCCTGGCCCATCACACCGGACGCCGGCCCAGCGCCTGGCTGCGCGAGGTTCCTCCCTACTGGGAACTGGGCAACACCCCCTATGCGCGTGAGGCGGCCTACGCGGCCTTGCTGAGCGCCGATGCTGCGAAGCAACATCGCGAGACCATCGAGCGCGCGCTGCGCGCCGCAGGCGCCCTGGGCGACGATGCCTACCTGGCCTGGGCCGAGCAGCAGCTCGGACGCAGCCTGCGTCCGCGGGCCCGCGGAAGGCCGCGGATTCCGGGGAACGCGAGCTGATCTGTCCCTTTTTTTGCAGGTGGGCGCGGCCTCTGGCCATGAAAAGGGGACGGATTGAAGCAACATTTCTTGCCCCCTCTGCGGCATTGCAGTAGAGTCCCTGCTCCGATCGCAGTTTTTGCGGCGTTTTGTGTCTTTCGTCGTGGAGCAGACCATGCAGCAGCAGCCCGAGCAAACCGAGATCCAGGACCTGGCCCGGCATGGCCTGTACAGCCCGACCCAGGAGCACGATGCCTGCGGGGTCGGTTTCGTCGCGCACATCAAGGGCCACAAGTCGCATGACATCGTGCGCAATGGCCTGCTGATCCTGAAGAATCTGGACCACCGAGGCGCGGTGGGTGCCGACAAGCTCATGGGCGACGGCGCCGGCATCCTGCTGCAGATTCCCGACGCCTACTACCGTGCCGAAATGGCCGCGCAGGGCGTGGAACTGCCGCCTCCGGGCGAGTACGGCGTGGGCATGATCTTCCTGCCTCGCGAGTCGGCATCCCGCCTGGCCTGTGAACAGGAGATCGAGCGCGCCGTGCGCGCCGAGGGGCAGCAGGTGCTGGGCTGGCGCGACGTGCCGGTGGACCGCGACATGCCGATGTCGCCCACGGTGCGTGCGAAGGAGCCGGTGATCCGCCAGATCTTCATCGGTCGCGGCCCCGACGTCATGGTCACCGACGCGCTCGAGCGCAAGCTGTTCGTGATCCGCCGCGTGGCCAGCCACGCCATCCAGCGCCTGAACCTGCGCCACGGTCGCGAGTATTTCGTGCCCTCGATGTCCGCGCGCACCGTGGTCTACAAGGGCCTGCTGCTGGCCGACCAGGTCGGCGAGTATTTCCGGGACCTGCAGGATCCGCGCGTGGTCTCGGCGCTGGCCCTGGTGCACCAGCGCTTTTCCACCAACACCTTCCCCGAGTGGCCGTTGGCGCACCCCTACCGCATGGTGGCGCACAACGGCGAGATCAACACCGTCAAGGGCAACTACAACTGGATGCGCGCGCGCGAGGGCGCCGTGAGCTCGCCGGTGCTGGGCGAGGACCTGCGCAAGCTGTGGCCGCTGATCTACGCGGGCCAGAGCGACACCGCCAGCTTCGACAACTGCCTGGAGCTGCTGGTGATGGCCGGCTACCCGTTGTCGCACGCCATGATGATGATGATTCCCGAGGCCTGGGAGCAGCATGCGCTGATGGACGAGCGCCGGCGAGCCTTCTATGAGTACCACGCCGCGATGATGGAGCCCTGGGATGGTCCTGCGGCCATTGCCTTCACCGACGGGCGCCAGATCGGCGCCACGCTGGACCGCAACGGCCTGCGCCCGGCGCGCTACGTGGTCACCTCGGACGACCTGGTGATCATGGCCTCGGAAGCCGGCGTGCTGCCGGTGCCGGAGAGCCAGATCGTCAAGAAGTGGCGCCTGCAGCCGGGCAAGATGTTCCTCATCGACATGGAGGTCGGACGCATCGTCGATGACAAGGAGATCAAGGACCAGCTCTCCGCGGCGCGCCCCTACCGCCAGTGGATCGAGAACCTGCGCATCCGCATGGATGACGTCGAGCACTGCGGCGACGAGCCGGCCAGCGAGCTCGCGCTGCTGGATCGCCAGCAGGCCTTCGGCTACACGCAGGAGGACCTGAAGTTCCTGCTCGCGCCGATGGCTTCCAACGCCGACGAGGCGGTGGGATCGATGGGCAACGACGCCGCGCTGGCCGTGCTGTCGGACCGCCCCAAGACCCTGTACAACTACTTCAAGCAGCTGTTCGCGCAGGTGACCAACCCGCCGATCGATTCGATCCGCGAGAACATGGTGATGTCCCTGGTGTCGTTCATCGGCCCGCGCCCGAACCTGCTGGACATCAACCAGGTCAACCCGCCCATGCGCCTGGAAGTGAGCCAGCCCGTGCTCGACTTCGAGGACATGGCCAAGCTGCGCAACATCGCCGCGCACACCGGCGGCAAGTTCCGCAGCTACGAGATCGACATCTGCTACCCCGTGGCCTGGGGCCACGAGGGGATCGAGGCACGTCTGGCTTCGATCTGCGCCGAGGCCGTGGACGCGCTGCGCAGCGGCCACAACATTCTGATCGTCACCGATCGCCGCCTGAGCGCCGAGCGCGTGGCCATTCCCGCCTTGCTGGCCACCAGCGCCGTGCACCAGCATCTGATCCAGCTCGGCCTGCGCACCCAGACGGGCCTGGTCGTGGAGACCGGCAGTGCCCGGGAGACCCACCACATGGCCGTGCTCGCCGGTTACGGTGCCGAGGCCGTGCACCCGTACCTGGCGCTGGACACCATCGTCGACCTGGCGCGCGAACTGCCGCCCGAGCTGGGGCCGGACAAGGCGGTCAAGAACTACATCAAGGCGGTCGGCAAGGGCCTGCTCAAGGTCATGTCCAAGATGGGCATCTCGACGTACATGAGCTATTGCGGGGCGCAGATCTTCGAGGCGGTGGGCCTGTCCTCCGAGCTGGTGGACAAGTACTTCACCGGCACGTCCTCGCAGATCGGCGGCATTGGCGTGTTCGAGGTCGCGCAGGAGGCGCTGCGCCTGCACCGCGACGCCTTCGGCGACAGTCCCCTGCTGGCGGGCATGCTCGACGCCGGCGGCGAGTACGCGTGGCGCACCCGCGGCGAGCAACATATGTGGACACCCGACGCGATCGCCAAGCTGCAGCATTCGACGCGTTCGAACAACTACCAGACGTACAAGGAATACGCGCAGATCATCAATGACCAGTCGCGCCGCATGCTCACGCTGCGCGGACTGTTCGAGTTCCGCGTCGATCCGGCGCGTGCGATCCCCCTGGACGAGGTGGAGCCCGCCGCCGAGATCGTCAAGCGCTTCGCCACCGGCGCGATGTCCCTGGGTTCCATCTCCACCGAGGCGCACGCCACGCTGGCCGTGGCCATGAATCGCATCGGGGGCAAGAGCAACACCGGCGAGGGCGGCGAGGATCCGCTGCGCTACCGCGAGGAAATGCGCACCGGCAACTCCGGCATCGGCGATGGCGCCACCCTGGGCAGCGTGCTGGGCCCGCAACGCGTGGTCAGCGACATCCCGCTGCGTGCCGGCGACTCGCTGCGCTCGAAGATCAAGCAGGTGGCTTCCGGCCGCTTCGGCGTCAGCGCCGAGTACCTGGCCAGCGCGGATCAGATCCAGATCAAGATGGCCCAGGGTGCCAAGCCGGGCGAGGGCGGCCAGTTGCCGGGAGGCAAGGTCTCCGAATACATCGGCATGCTGCGCTACTCGGTACCCGGAGTCGGCCTGATCTCCCCGCCGCCGCACCACGACATCTACTCCATCGAGGATCTGGCGCAGCTGATCCACGATCTGAAGAACGCCAATCCGCGCGCCTCCATCAGCGTCAAGCTGGTGTCCGAATCCGGGGTGGGCACGGTGGCTGCCGGCGTGGCCAAGGCCAAGGCCGACCACGTGGTGATCGCAGGGCACGACGGCGGCACCGGCGCTTCGCCGCTGTCGAGCATCAAGCATGCGGGCTCGCCGTGGGAGATCGGCCTGGCCGAGACCCAGCAGACCCTGGTGCTGAACCGCTTGCGCGGGCGCATCCGCGTGCAGGTGGACGGGCAGATCAAGACCGGGCGCGACGTGGTCATCGGCGCGTTGCTGGGGGCCGACGAGTTCGGCTTCGCGACCGCGCCACTGGTGGTCGAGGGCTGCATCATGATGCGCAAGTGCCACCTCAACACCTGCCCGGTGGGCGTGGCCACGCAGGATCCCGAATTGCGCCGACGCTTCCAGGGCAAGCCCGAGCACGTGGTCAACTACTTCTTCTTCATCGCCGAGGAAGTGCGCTCGATCATGGCCCAGCTGGGGGTGCGCCGCTTCGACGAGCTGGTGGGGCGCGCCGACCTGCTCGACATGCGCGCCGGCATCCAGCACTGGAAGGCCCAGGGGCTGGACTTCTCGCGGGTGTTCCATCGCCCCGCGCTGGGCGACGACGTGGCGGTGCGCCAGGTCGAGGAGCAGGACCACGGGCTGCACAAGGCCCTGGACCACCAGCTCATCGAGCGAGCCCGGCCCGCGCTGGAGCGTGGCGAGAAGGTGCAGTTCATCCACAACGTGCGCAATGTCAACCGCACCGTGGGTGCCATGCTGTCGGGCGAGGTGGCGCGGCGCTACGGGCATGACGGGCTGCCGGACGACACCATCCACATCCAGATGGAAGGCACCGGCGGGCAGAGCTATGGCGCCTTCCTGGCCCGCGGCATCACCCTGTACCTGATCGGCGACGCCAACGACTACACGGGCAAGGGGCTGTCGGGCGGCCGTATCGCGGTGCGTCCGAGCATCGAGTTCCGCGGCGACGCGCCGCAGAACATCATCGTGGGCAACACCGTGCTGTACGGCGCGCTCGAAGGCGAGGCCTTTTTCCGGGGCGTGGCCGGCGAGCGGTTCGCGGTGCGCAACTCGGGTGCCACCGCGGTGGTCGAGGGCACCGGCGACCATGGCTGTGAATACATGACCGGCGGTACGGTGGTGGTGCTGGGCGAGACCGGGCGCAATTTCGCGGCCGGCATGAGCGGCGGCGTGGCCTACGTGTACGACCCCGACGGACAGTTCTCGCGCCGCTGCAACACCGCGATGGTGGCGCTGGAGCGCGTGCTGCCCGAGGCCGAGCAGCGCGCCACCCTGGGCGAGGCGCTGTGGCATCGCGGGCGTACCGACGAGGAGCAGTTGCGAGCGCTGCTGCAGGCGCATCACCGTTGGACCGGAAGCCTGCGCGCGCGAGAACTGCTGGACCAGTGGGAAGGCGCACGCGGACGTTTTGTCAAGGTGTTCCCGCACGAATACAAGCGGGCGCTGGGCGAGATGGGTGCGCGTCGCGAAGCGGCGGCGGCCACCCGCAAGGCAGCCGAGTCGGCACAGGCCGAGACCAGGTAAATCCGTGGCGGACCGGCCTGGGGCCGGTCCGCGCAGCGCACAGCATCGAGGGAGTCGAGATGGGAAAGACCACCGGATTCATGGAATTCGAGCGCCAGGAGGAGAGCTACGAGGCTCCCGCGGTGCGCCTGAAGAACTGGAAGGAGTTCGTGCACCAGTTGCCGGACGACAAGGCCAAGCTGCAGTCGGGCCGATGCATGGATTGCGGCATCCCGTTCTGCAACAACGGCTGCCCGGTCAACAACGTGATTCCGGATTTCAACGACCTGGTCTGGCGCGGCCAGTGGCGCGAGGCGCTGGACGTGCTGCACTCGACCAACAATTTTCCCGAGTTCACCGGGCGCATCTGCCCCGCACCCTGCGAGTCGGCCTGCACGCTGGGCATCAACGCGGCGCCGGTGGGCATCAAGTCCATCGAGCACGCGATCATCGACAAGGGCTGGGAGATGGGCTGGGTGCAGCCCCAGCCCGCCGCGCACCGCAGTGGCAAGCGTGTGGCCGTGGTCGGCTCCGGGCCGGCCGGGCTCGCCGCCGCGCAGCAACTGGCGCGCGCCGGGCATGACGTGACCGTATTCGAGAAAAACGACCGCATCGGCGGCCTGCTGCGCTACGGCATTCCCGATTTCAAGCTGGAAAAGAGCCATGTCGACCGCCGCGTCGAGCAGATGCGAGCCGAAGGCGTGCGATTCGAGACCGGCACCCTGGTCGGGGAGCTGCCGGCCGAGGGGCCTGGGGCCACCGTCACCAACCTGTCGGTGCAGCACCGCAGCGCGCAGCAGTTGCTGGAGGAATTCGACGCCGTGCTGCTGACGGGCGGCTCGGAGCATCCGCGCGATCTGCCGGTGCCCGGGCGCGAGCTCGAAGGCGTGCATTTCGCGATGGAGTTCCTGCCCCAGCAGAACCGCGTGAACGCCGGTGACAAGCTCAAGGGGCAGATCCTCGCCACCGGCAAGCATGTGGTGGTGATCGGAGGCGGGGATACCGGCAGCGACTGCGTGGGCACGAGCAATCGCCACGGTGCGGCCAGCGTGACCCAGTTCGAACTGCTGCCGCAGCCGCCGGAGCAGGAGAACAAGCCGCTGGTATGGCCCTACTGGCCGATCAAGCTGCGCACTTCCAGCAGTCACGAGGAAGGATGTTCGCGCGACTGGTCGGTCGCGACCAAGGCCTTCGTGGCCGGCACGGGCAAGGACAAGGGCAAGGTTCGTCAGGTCCAGGCCTGCCGAGTCGAGTGGAAGGACGGCCGCATGCAGGAGGTGCCGGGCAGCGAGTTCATGCTCCAGGCCGACCTGGTGCTGCTGGCCATGGGCTTCGTGCACCCGGTGGCACCGGTGCTGGAGGCCTTCGGCGTGCAGCGCGACGCCCGGGGCAATGCCAGCGCCGGCACCGAGGACGGGGGAGGCTACGCGACCAACGTTCCGAAGGTGTTTGCCGCCGGCGACATGCGCCGCGGCCAGAGCCTGGTGGTGTGGGCGATCCGCGAAGGCCGCCAGGCCGCCCGCGAGGTCGACCGCTTTCTCATGGGCGGTACGGAGTTGCCGCGCTGAGGCTTCGCGGCGTCCTTCGCGGCTCGCCCACGGGCGAGGTGATGGACGAGCGCAGCCCTGGGAGGGCCGCGCGGCGCGAAGGCCGCCAGGCCGCCCGCGAGGTCGACCGCTTTCTCATGGGCGGTACGGAGTTGCCGCGCTGAGGCTTCGCGGCGTCCTTCGCGGCTCCTTCAACAGCCCGTCAGGGCGACTTCGGTCCGAACGGGGTGGCAGCCTGATCCGCCAGCGGCAGGGGTTCGGCCGGCAGGAACGGGCACTGGCTGGCGTCGAAATGGGTCATGGTGGCGCCGCTGCACAACAGCCAGTTCACCGTGGGGCTGGGGCGCATCCAGCCAGGCGCGTCGGGCCGGAAGGCCTGGAACCGGCTGTGCAGCTTGGGGTAGGGCCAGCGCGAGAATCTGGGCGCGTAGATGCACTCGACGGTGCCGCGCTGTTCGTTGCCCGGCACGGGAATCCACTTGAGTTCCATCAGTTGGGCGCCGGTGGATTCCCGCAGGTCCTCGCCCCACCAGAGGTTTCGGTCGTAGCTGTCGTCCAGGGTCTGCATGCAGAACATCGCCAGCTTGCCGGGGTCCTGCGCGCCCGGTGGCCCGGACGGCAGTGCCGACTGCGCATGGCCGGGGCGCGGCATGGCCAGCAGGCCCGCCAGCAAGGGAATGGAGGCGGCTACGAGCCAGCCGGGACGAAGCGGTTTCATCGGAAGTCCTCTCGGGTTGCCGCGGCGCGAAGCGACCGCATGCAGGCTCTGACGCCATGGCCAGCCCGAAGTTCCCCTCGAAGGGCGAAGCCGCGTCGGCCGCAGGGGCCCGGGGCACTTTTCTATACTGAGTCCATGGACAAATTGGCCGATCTTCGCAAGGACTACGCCCGCGCCGAACTGGACGAGGCGCATGCCGACCCCGATCCCATGAAGCAGTTCGAGCGCTGGCTGTCCGAGGCCGTGCAGGCGCGCCTTCCCGAGCCCAACGCCATGACCCTGGCCACCGTCGGCGAGGCTGGGCGGCCGTCCACGCGTGTCGTGCTGATCAAGGGCGTGGATTCCCGGGGCATCGTCTGGTATACCAACTATCTCAGCCGCAAGGGGCGGGAGTTGCAGTTGCATGCCTTCGCGGCCCTGCAGTTCCACTGGGTGGAACTCGAGCGGGTGGTCCGGATCGAGGGGCGCGTGGAAAAGGTGTCCGACGAGGAGTCCGACGCCTACTTCGCCAGCCGCCCACTGGCCTCGCGCATCGGGGCCTGGGCCTCGGAGCAGAGCCAGCCCATCGCCGACCGCTCGGTTCTGCTGCGCAGGGCGGCGTCCTACGGGATTCAATTCGGGCTGCAGCCGCCCAGGCCGCCGCATTGGGGAGGTTTTCGCCTGCTGCCGGACGCCTGGGAGTTCTGGCAGGGGCGCCCCTCGCGCCTGCACGACCGACTGGCCTACCGCCTGGGACCTGAGGGCCTCTGGAGCCGTCAGC
Organism: Pseudomonadota bacterium; assembly: GCA_021808445.1. GTDB lineage: Bacteria > Pseudomonadota > Gammaproteobacteria > Burkholderiales > Burkholderiaceae_C > Thiomonas_A. Next base: position 37,149 of record JAKBBP010000014.1, on the reverse strand, counting down.
GCCTGGCGCCCTAAGGGGGCAGCGTCCCCAGGTGCGCGACGCATACCTGGGCCCCCAGGGGATGCCGGACATGTGCGGCATGCGTGGTGGCGCCAGAGGTGTCACAATCAGGCCGCGAAACACTCCCAGGGGTGCATCCGATGACTGTCCACGTTTCGAATCCGAGCCTGTCACGTCGCCGTCTGCTGGGCCTGGCAGCCGCGGGCGGGCTTGTGGCTGGCGGCCTGCCCGTGGCAGGCGCCGACGGCTCGGCGCAGGCAGCAGCTGTGCTCGCGGCCATCGAAGGGGCCACGAGCATTCGCCAGGGGGATGGCCCTCGCCGGCTCTACGTGTTCTTCGACCCCAACTGTCCCTATTGCCACCAGCTGTATCTCAAGCTGACTCCGCGCCTGGCCAGGGACGATCTGCAAGTGCATTGGGTGGCCCTGGGCATGCTGACGGCCAGCAGCCTGCCCAAGGCAGCCGCCATCCTGCAGGCGCCGGATCGGCTCAAGGCCTTCGAGCTCAACGAGCACGACTACGATTTCGCCGCCAACGGCCAGCCGGGAGGAGGCATCGTGCCGGCCACGACCATCGAGCCGGCGACCCGCCGGCTGTTGCAGCGCAATCTGGAGATCTACCGGAGCCACAAGCTGTTCGGCGTGCCGGTCATGGTGTGGAAGCGGCGCGGCGGCCGGGCGGAGATGTTCGTCGGGGTTCCCTCCGACCAACAGCTGCACACCATCCTCGCGGGGCTGGCCTGATTCGCGGCGCCGGCCTGATCCTCTGCGCCTGCCCTGCGGGCCATCCGCGGCCCGTGGGGCCTGCCCGCTGCCAGGCGTGCGCCGTTCAGGCCCGGCGCAGCAGCTGGGAGGCGAACTCGCGTTGCACCTTGGCCATCTTGGGTGCGATCACGACCTGGCAATAGCCCTGCTCGGGGTGTTGCTCGAAATAGCGCTGGTGATAGGCCTCGGCCGGCCAGAACACGCGCAGCGCCTCGAGCTCGGTGACGATGGGCTGCGAGCCGTAGCGCCCGCTGTCCCGCAGGCGCTGCACGTACTCGCGCACCGCCGCCTCGTGGGAGGGCTGCTCCCAATAGATGCCGGATCGGTACTGCGGGCCCACGTCGGCGCCCTGGCGGTTTGGCGTGGTCGGGTCGTGGATGGTGAAGAACAGGTCGAGCAGCCTGTGCAGGCTCAGGCGCTCGGGATCGAAGCGCACGCGCACGGCTTCCGCGTGTCCGGTGCGTCCGCCGCATACCTGCTCGTAGCTGGGGTGGTCCACATGTCCCTGGGCATAGCCGCTGGTGGCCTCCAGCACGCCGTCGAGCGCCAGCACCGCGGCCTCGACGCACCAGAAACATCCACCGGCCAGCGTGATGGTTTCCAGGGACGGTACCGCGCCGCTCGCGTTCGCGTCCTTCGGGAGGGTCGTAGACATGGAAAGGGGCTCCTGAGAACGAAAGATACGCCGTCACGCGCTCGCCTGCAGCGGCCGCCTGGCTTGCACCAACAAGAAGGCCGCGCGCCTGGAGCGGCGACGCGGCCTGGGGTACCGCGGTGCCCGGGTGTGATGCCGGATACCGCAACCGGCACCGAGTGCCGGAGTTGGCGTGCTCGGCCCAGGCTGCACCCGGGCCGGCGGTCGTGGCGGCTCAAACCCCCGCGACGGTTCCCAATCTAGGCCTGCGCCAAGCCAGCGTCAAGGGCAGCAGCGCAAAAAATTTCGAGCCTCTCCAAGGCCCGCGACGGGCCTGTGTCTTCAGGGCAGACTCACGCTCAAGCGGGCGCTGGGGGAGCATGCGGACGCGGCGTTTGCGAGAGTCTCCGGCGCCGCGATGAACTGGCGCGCCGCGGGCACCCCCAGCTTGCTCAGGCCTTCGCGAAGCGCGATGGCACGGCGCATGGCCAGCGCCTGCAACTGATCCCTTCCATCGGGAATGGACCGAAGCAGCAGCTCCTGCATGGTCTGCGGGGGCACGCTGCGTGCCAGGCCCAGGGCATTGCGCGGCTTGTCGGGCAGCGAGGTGGAGCGGTACAGCTCGGCCAGCGCCTGGTCGCGGTATTTCGCGGGGACCTGGGTGTCCTTCGCATGCGCATAGGCCTCGGCGCGCGGCAGCTCGCGCCTCCAGGCCTGCAGCAGGCGGCGTTCCAGCACGGCCTGTTGCAGGGCCTTCGCTTCCGAGGCGCCGCAGGTCCCTCCGGTGATGGTGACCACCAGCCGAGGCTTGGCCTGCAGCAACCTGGCGATGTCGGCCAGGCGGGTGGCGTCGCCCGCGCCGAGCTGCGCCTGGCCGGGGGCGAAGGGGACCACATTGAGCTGCGGCGGCGGCGCGGAGCCCGAGAACATGTGGGCCATCAGCGAGAAGGGGGCCGTGATGGCGCGCAGGATCAGCTTGCCCACGGTCTGCGCGATGACCGCGCCGAGGCTGAAATGGGGGTCGTTCAGGGAGCCGGAAATGGGGATGTCCAGGTTGATGTTTCCATTCGGATCCTTCAGCAGGTCCACGGCCAGCAGCACCGGCAGCTTGGTGGCCGTGGGGCTGTCCACGCGGGGGCCGAAGGTGAGCTGGCGCAGCACCAGCTTGTTGTCGGCTTCCAGCTTGCCTCCCGCGTCGATGTCATAGTGCACGTTCATGGAAAGCAGGCCGCGCTCGATGCCGTAGCCCGCGTAGCGCGTCGAGTAGGGCGACAGGGGCGCCAGTTGCAGATCATCGACCCGCCCGTGCACGTCGAGCTGAGGGGGGCTGAGCAGAGGGTTGACCTTGCCCGTGAGGGTGACCGGCGCCGTCCCTTCGGCGACCGCGCGCAGGTCCACCGTGGCCTGCGATGGCGAGTCGGACGAGAAGGCCCCGATGCTTCCGTGCACCTCGCCCAGGCTGGCCGAATAGTTGGGTTGCACGAAATGATCCGCCCAGTCGATGCGTCCGCCGTCCAGGGTGATGCCGCCGATGCGCAGGCTCAGGCCCGGGGGGCTCCCGCCGGCGGCGCTGCCGGCTCGCGGAGGCGTCGCGGAGGAGGTGGAGGAGGCCGTGGGCGCCGAGGAGGGCGAGGAGGGCGAGGATGGGGAGGAGGCCGTGCCGGCCGGGCGAAGCACCTCGGCCACGTTCAGGCGCGCCTGCGGGCTCAGGGTGAGGCGCGCGTAGAAGTTGTGCAAAAGCACCTGGCCGACGTCCACGCGCGCGTGGGGCCTGGCCGCCGGATCCAGGCGCAGGCGCAGCGACTGCAACTGGAGCGAGCGCCAGCCCAGCAGGCTGGCATCGGGCTGCAGGGTGTTCAGGGCCAGGCCCTCGAGCGCCACGCGACCCTCGAAGCCCAGGCGCGGGCCGCCCGCAGGCAGGGAGACGTCGATGTTGCCGTCGGCATCGGCCGTGCCGCGGATCACGCGGGCGTTTACCCGCGGCAGGTAGTCCCCCGCCACCTGGACCGGCAATCCCTGTGCGCGCAAGCGGCCCCGAAGGCGCCATGGGGCAGCCCGCAGCTGGCCTTGCAGGCTGAGCGATGCCCCAGCGCCTGCCCCGGTGCGTTTCGTGCTTGCCTGGGCCGAAGGCAGCGGAGCCTGACGTGCGTCGAGCACGTGGGCCCGAAGGTTCAGGCCTGCGGCCTCGCGCATCGGCCAGGCGGCGTGGTGGAGTTCGGCATCGATGCCGCTGAAATACAGCACCACGGGGCGTGCCGCATGGGTATCGGCGAAGCCCAGGGTTCCACCGCGGATGCTGGCGTCGGCGACCTGCACGCGCCACGGGCTCGCGGCGGCGGCCTTGGTCCCGCGCTCGGCGCTTCCCGTGCCGGCCTTCGCGGTCCGCTGCGGCGGGGGCAACAGTCCGGCCGGCAAGAGATGCTGCAGCGACCACGCGCCGCTCGAATCCCGGGCCAGTGCCACCTGCGGCTGCAGCAGCGTGGCGCTGCCCAGGCTCAGGCTGCGCGCCTGCAGATCCACCTTGGCCTGCCGCAGCTGCAGGGCCGTGGCGTGCATGCCGGCCGGGCCGCCGATGGCGGGCTGCTCGACGTCCAGGGCTCCCGCGTCGATGCGTAGCACCGAAGGGCTGCGGCTCCAGTCCAGGCTGGCGTTGCGCAGCACGATGGCCTGGGCGCGCGGCCCCTGGCCGGCGTCGGCTCCCGCGGGCTGCCAGCTGAAGTCCTTCCACTGCGCCTGGGTCAGCACGGCATGCAGCGCCCGGCCCG
>JAKBBP010000014.1:3477-32886 GCA_021808445.1 Pseudomonadota bacterium | reverse complement strand
GAGGCGCCGCGCCCTCGGGGCCTGCCGCGGTGCCGGGAGCCGCAGTCAGCTCGGAACGGTCGAGCCGGGCCTGCACGCCCTCGATGCGGAGCTGGCCCAGGCGCAGGCGGTGCTGCAGCGGCAGCAGGGAGATCAGGTCCAGGCCCGCCGAGCGCACCTGCGCCAGCGCCTGGCCCGCGCGTTCCAGCTTCAGGTCCCGGACCTGGAGATGGCCGGAGATCTGCGGGCCGTCCGGGCCCCGCAGGGCCCATTGCATGTGCAGCGTGGTGTCCAGGGTGCCCTGGGTCAGGCGCACCGGAAGGTTCTTGGGCTGGAGCGCCGCCCATCGCGCAAGCGCCAGCTTGTCCAGTTGCAGGTCGACCCGCAGCAGGGGCCTGGCGCCGAAGACCGTGCCGCCCAGGCGAAGGCTCAGCGGCGCGTCGTCCAGAAAGCCCTGGGCGCTGGCGTGCAGCGAGCCGTCGGCGCTGCCCAGCGTCGACAGCTGGGTGAGGCGCAGGTGCAGCTTTTGCAGCTTCGTGTCCAGTCCGCTGCCCAGGTCCTCGTAGCGCAGGCTGCCATCGCTGAGCTCGAAGGCGTCGAGCGCAAAGCCCGGCGTGCTGCCCGGGGAACGGGAGGGCCCGGCGGCCAGTCGGCGCAGGATGTCCTCGAAATCCAGGTGCCCCGCGGCGTCGCGCACGACGCGAAGCTGCAGGCCCTGCAGTCGCACGTTCCCGAGTCGCGCGTGCAGGCCCCACAGCGAGCTCCAGTCCAGACGCACGCTGCCTCGCTGCAGGCGCAGCGCATCGGCGTGCCCCGACGCGTCGAGGACCTCCAGGTCGCGCACGCGCAGGCGCAGCAGGATGGGGTTGAAGCTCAGGGAACCTACGCGGACCACGCGGCCCAGGTGCTGCTGGCCCAGCCGCGGGATCTCCCGGCGCAGCAGCGAGGGCACGGCCCAGGGGGACGCGGCCAGCAGCAAGAGCAGCAGCAGCGCGAGCACGGCCAGGACGCGCAGCGACCAGCGCAGCGAAACACGGGCGTAGGGCGGCATGATGCCTGCATTATGAACAAAACCCGCCCAAAGTTTGTGGGTTCAGCGCAAGATCCTGTCGTTCAAAGAGGCCGCGCGCTGGCGCGTCCGGCTGGCCACAACTGTCGGACCAGGTCTTCGGCGCGGCGCTGGGCCTGAGGATCCGGCACGATCGGCCGACCCCACTCGCGCGAGGTCTCGCCCGGCCACTTGTGCGTGGCATCCAGGCCCATCTTCCCGCCCAGGCCCGCCTGCGGCGAGGCGAAGTCGAGGTAGTCGATCGGCGTGTTGTCGATCAGCGTGGTGTCGCGCACCGGATCCATGCGGGTGGTGATGGCCCAGATCACGTCGCGCCAGTCGCGGATGTTCACATCGTCGTCCGTGACGATGATGAACTTGGTGTAAAGGAACTGTCGCAGGAAACTCCACAGGCCCATCATGACCCTTTTGCCATGTCCCGCGTACTGCTTGCGCATGGAGACGACCGCGAGTCGGTACGAACAGCCCTCCGGGGGCAGGTACACGTCGGTGATCTCCGGGAACTGCTGGCGCAGCAGGGGCACGAAGACCTCGCCCAGCGCAGCGCCGAGCACGGCCGGCTCGTCCGGTGGCTTGCCCGTGTATGTGGAGTGGTAGATGGGGGCCGAGCGTCGGGTGATGCGCTGCACCTCGAAGACCGGGAACCAGTCCTGCTCGTTGTAGTAGCCCGTGTGGTCGCCGAAGGGGCCTTCCAGTGCATGCAGCCAGCCACCGATCTCCTTCAGCGGCACGCCGGTGTCGCTGCGCCCCTCGAAGCCCGGCTCGGCTGGGGGGATGTGGCCTTCGAGCACGATTTCGGCGTGCGCAGGAACCTGCAGGGGCAGACCCAGGCAGTCGGCGACCTCGGTGCGCGCGCCGCGCAGCAGGCCCGCGAACTGGTACTCCGACAGCGCATCGGGCACCGGGGTGACGGCGCCCAGGATGGTGGCCGGATCGGCCCCCAGCGCCACGGCGATGGGAAAGGGCTGTCCCGGATGCATGGCCGCGTGGTCCCGGAAGTCCAGCGCACCGCCGCGGTGGGACAGCCAGCGCATGATCAGCTGGCGCCTGCCAATGCGCTGCTGACGGTAGATGCCCAGGTTCTGGCGCGGCTTGCGCGGGCCACGGGTGACCACCAGTCCCCAGGTGAGCAATGGCGCGGCGTCGCCGGGCCAGCAGGTCTGCAGCGGCAGCGCGTCCAGATCCACGGCCTCGCCTTCCAGGCATTCCTGTTGGCAGGGCGGACGACGCAGGGTGCTCGGGCGCATGTCCCACACCGCGCGCACCAGCTGGAACAGCTCGCCCGCGTCCTTGAGCCCGCGCGGTGGCTCGGGCTGGCGCAGGGCCGCCAGCACCTCCCCGATGCGGCGCAATTCGTCGACGCTTTGCGCACCCATGCCCAGCGCCACGCGCCGGGTGGTCCCGAACAGGTTGCCCAGGACCGGAATGCCATGGGCGCCGGCTTGCTTGAACAGCAGCGCCGGACCGCCTCGTTGCAGCATGGCATCGCAGACCGCGGTCATTTCCAGCCGGGGATCCACCGGCTGCGCAACCTCGATCAGGTCGTCGTGAGCTCGCAGGACATCCAGGAAATCCCTGAGATCGCGGTATTTCATATAACGGAAAGTTTGAAAGCTAAAAGGCTTGTCAATTGACAGGATATAAGCAGGGTCTAAAATGGCAGCTGTTCTCGCACCACCGATCGGTCCTGCTCGCTTGGGGTCAGGGCCTACGCAGCAGCCTTCGGGCTTCGCCCTGCGCGGGGCGTGCGATGGAATCGCCCCGGAACCGTCCCGGCCCCGAGCCCGGTGACGACGTGTCAGCCGCATCGTAGGCCAGGCACGCCCGCTTCGATGCGCCGGTTCCGGATCTGTGCCCGGTGGAGGCCAGCGCGGCGCCGCGAGTCGGCGCTGCCTGCTCCGCCAATCGACACAGGAGAAGACGATGTCGCAAGACGCGCAAGTCCGGCTTCCCAGCTGGCGAAGCATCGGCGCCGAGGTCCTTCAGTGGACCCACAACACGCTGATGATGGTGGGTTTTTTCGTGGTTGCCGCAGGTGCCTATCTGTACCTGCACCCGCAATCGGTGCTGTCCCTGGAACGCAACGTCGTCCAATGGGTTTCCGCACGCAGGATGGCGATGCAGGAACTGCAGTCGCTGGGCCAGCGCGCCGCGGACATGGGGCCGGGCATCTCCACCGCCGACGCGGCGGTGCTGGAGCCCCAGCCCCTGCCGCAGCTGCAACCGGCGCAGCTGGCAGTGGCCGACTGGCTGGCACGCCGCTACAGCATCGCCCCCGCGGCCATGCGTGAGCTGGTGGCGGGCGCGTGGGCGGCCGGGCGTCAGGAGCATCTGGATCCGACCCTGATCCTGGCGGTGATGGCCGTGGAGTCTTCCTTCAACCCCTACGCGCAAAGCGCGGTGGGCGCCACCGGGCTGATGCAGGTGATGGCCAAGGTGCACCGCGACAAGTTCGCGCCCTACGGCGGCGCAAGGGCCAGCCTGGATCCGCTGACCAATGTGCGCGTGGGAGCGCTGGTGCTGCGCGACGCCATCGACCGAGGCGGCTCGCTGCAAGCCGGCCTGCGCATGTACGTGGGCGCCTCCTCGGTCTCCAGCGAAGGCGGTTACGCGAACAAGGTGCTGGCCGAGCAGGCGCGGCTTCAGCAGGTCATCGCCTCGGTCAGGCAGCGTAGCCCCCGCGCCATGGCCTCGAGGGTGCAGACGGCCAGCAGCGAACCGCTGCGCCCTGCCTCCGCCACCTGAGCTTTCCGACCCTGGTGACGGCGTGCCTTGCGGGGCAACGCCGCGCCGGGTCTCGGTTACCATATCCTGGTTGCGCGACTGGCGATGAGGCCCGGCAACGCCTGAGTCGGCCCGCGGGCCGGCTGCGGGCGTGGCCGCCACGGGCCGAGGTGGGACTGACCACCAGGAAGCGCAGCCGTTGCCGCCGTTCGCCTGGGCTCTACCATGCCGCCGGGTCGCTTTCCGGGCCGGGGCGGCTGTTCCTTGCGCCTGTGCGCGCTTCGCTTCCCGGGAATCCTCCATGTTCGACCGCTCCATCGCCATTGCCCAGGCCGACCCCGAGCTCTGGGCCGCCATCCAGAACGAGAACCGCCGCCAGCACGAGCATCTCGAGCTCATCGCCTCCGAGAACTACGCCTCGCCCGCGGTGATGCAGGCGCAGGGCACACAGCTGACCAACAAGTACGCCGAGGGCTATCCCGGGCGCCGCTACTACGGCGGTTGCGAGTACGTGGACGTTGCCGAGAGCCTGGCGATCGATCGGGTCAAGCAGCTGTTCGGCGCGGAGGCCGCCAACGTGCAACCCCATTCGGGCGCACAGGCCAACGAGGCCGTGTTCCTGGCCTTCCTCAACCCCGGCGACACCATCATGGGCCTGAGCCTGGCCGAAGGCGGGCACCTGACCCATGGCATGTCGCTGAACATGAGCGGCAAGTGGTTCAAGGTGGTGCCCTATGGCCTGGATGCCCAGGAGCGCATCGACTACGAGCAGATGCACCGCCTGGCGCTGGAGCATCGTCCCAAGCTGCTGATCGCGGGGGCTTCCGCGTACAGCCTGCACATCGACTTCGAGCGCTGCGCGAGCATCGCGCGCGAGGTCGGTGCGGTGTTCATGGTCGACATGGCGCACTACGCGGGGCTGATCGCAGCCGGTGTCTATCCGAACCCGGTGCCCCATGCCGACGTGGTCACGTCGACCACCCACAAGACCCTGCGCGGCCCGCGCGGCGGCATCATCCTCATGAAGTCCCAGCACGAGAAGGCCATCAACTCGGCCATCTTCCCCGGACTTCAGGGAGGGCCGCTGATGCACGTGATCGCCGCCAAGGCCGTGGCGTTCCGCGAGGCGCTGGCGCCGGAGTTCAAGGTCTACCAGCAGCAGGTGGTGTCCAATGCCCGCGCCATGGCCGATGCGCTCGCCGCGCGCGGCCTGCGCATCGTCTCCGGCGGCACGCAAAGCCACCTCATGCTGGTGGATCTGCGCGCCAAGAACATCACCGGCAAGCTGGCCGAGTCGCTGCTGGGCCAGGCGCACATCACCGTGAACAAGAACGCCATCCCGAACGATCCGCAGAAGCCCATGGTGACCTCGGGTATTCGCGTGGGTACCCCGGCGATGACCACGCGTGGCTTCCGGGAAGCCGAGGTGGTGCGCACCGCGAACCTGATCGCCGACGTGCTGGAAGCTCCGGAGGACGCGGCCGTACTCGAGCGCGTGCGCGCCCAGGTACGCGAGCTCGCGGACGCCTTCCCGGTGTACTCGCCGGGAAGCTGAGGGGGCGGTCGCCGGCGGCCGCGCGCCTGCGGCGGGCCGCAGGCGCGGCGCAGCTCAGGCGGCGCCGAAGCCCTCGGGGTTGGAGCGCTGCCAGCGCCAGGCGTCGGCGCAGATGGTGTCGAGGTCGCGCACGGCCCTCCAGCCCAGCAGTTCGCGCGCTGCGGTGGGGTCGGCCCAGCACTCGGCGATGTCCCCCGCTCGCCGCGGGGTGATTTCGTAGGGCAGCTTGCGCCCGCTGGCGCGTTCCATCGCCTGCAGCAGCTGGAGCACCGAGCATCCCTGGCCAGTGCCCAGGTTGACCGTGAACATCCCGTCGTGCGCCAGCAGGTGGCGCAGCGCGGCCACGTGCCCCTCGGCCAGATCCATCACGTGGATGAAATCGCGCACGCCGGTGCCGTCCGGTGTGGGCCAGTCGCCGCCGAATACCCGCAGGTGCGCAAGGCGTCCGACCGCCACCTGGGTGATGTAGGGCAGCAGGTTGTTCGGCACCCCGCGAGGGTCTTCGCCGATGAGGCCGCTGGGATGCGCGCCTACGGGATTGAAGTAGCGCAGGCGGGCGATGCGCCAGCGCGAGTCGGCGCGCCGCAGGTCCGCCAGGATGTCCTCGATCACCAGCTTGCTGCGTCCGTAGGGGTTGGTCGCGCTGCGCGGGAAATCCTCGCGGATCGGTACCGTGGCCGGGTCGCCGTACACGGTGGCCGACGAGGAGAAGATGATGTTGTGCAGCCCGGCACCCTGCATCGCCCGCAGCAGCGTGGTCGTGCCGCCGATGTTGTTGTCGTAGTACTCGAGGGGCTGCTGCACGGATTCGCCCACCGCCTTCAGGCCCGCGAAGTGGATCACGGCCTGGGGTCTGTGCTCGGCCAGCAGTCCTTCCAGCAGCGCCTGGTCGCGCACGTCGCCCTCGATGAAGGTGGGGCGCACTCCCGTGATGCGGGCCACGCGGGCCAGCGATTCGGCGCTGCTGTTGCACAGGTTGTCCAGCACCAGGGGGGTGTAGCCGGCATCGATCAGGGCCACGCAGGTGTGCGAGCCGATATAGCCGGCTCCGCCGGTCACGAGGATGGGGTCGGTCATCTGGGTGTTCGAGAAGGTGGGGCCGGCATGAAGGTGCCGGATGCCCACATCCTACTTGGCGACCGAAAAAAACAAGGCCGGCGCGCTTCGCGGGCCGGCCTGGCTGCATCCTGTTCTGGTGGGGGCACAAGGATTCGAACCTTGGACCTACTGATTAAGAGTCAGCTGCTCTACCAACTGAGCTATACCCCCGAAAGCCCTGCATCATACCCGAAATCGATCGCGGGAAACAAGCAGCGGGCTTTCGAGGCCGCTCGCGCGCGTTTCAGTTGCCCTCGGTGGGGGGTGGGCGATTGGTGATCAGCCAGTAGGCGCCCAGGCTGGCCACGGTCTCGGCGAATTCGCCGAAGTCCAGCGGCTTGCGCACGAAGCTGTTGGCGCCGCATTCGTAGCTGCGCAGACGGTCCATGTCCTCGTCGGAGGATGTCAGCATGACCACCGGCAGCAGTCGCGTGTGCTCCGAGTCGCGCAGGCGTTGCAGCACCTCGATGCCCGACAGGCGCGGCAGGCCGATGTCCAGCAGGACCACGGCGGGAAGCTGACCGCGGTCACGCGACGCGAACTCGCCCTCGGCCATCAGGTAGTCGACCGCTTGCTGGCCGTCCCGCATCACCTCGACCTTGTTGGCCAGGTGGATCTTGCGCAGGGATCGCAGGATCAGCATTTCGTCCTGCGGGTTGTCCTCGACCAGCAATACCGACGGTGGGCTCATGGCTGCGCCGTTCCTCAGGTTGCGATGACGTGGTCCGTCGGGTCCGGGGACTCCGCGGGGCTCGGCTGCGGCACGACCGGCGGTGCCAGGGTGAATTCGAAACGCGCGCCCTGCATGGGCGCGGCCTGCGCGCGGATGGTACCGCCGTGGCGTGTGACGATACGTTGCGCCGTGGCCAGCCCGATGCCCAGGCCGGCGAACTCGTCCTGCCGGTGCAGGCGCTGGAAGGGCCGGAACAGACGCGCCGCATGGGCCATGTCGAATCCGGCGCCGTTGTCCTCGACCGCGAAGCCCGGCGCGCCGTCGAGCTCGGCCGCACACAGCCGGATGCGGGCGGAGTCGGTGCGTGCCGTGTATTTCCACGCATTGCCCAGGAGGTTGCGCAGTACCGCCTCGACCATGCGGGGGTCCGCCTGCGCCTGCAGCCCGGCCTGCACCTCCCACTGCACGTGGCGTCCCGGCTCCTCGCGCGCCAGCTCGCCGAGCAACTGCTCGCCCAGGGCCGACAGATCGACCGGGTCGCGCCGGACTTCGCCGCGGGTGCTGCGGGACAGCGCGAGGATGCCCTCGATCAGCTCGCCCATCTTGTGGCTGGCGATGTCGATCTGGCGCAGGTACAGGCGTCCCTGCTCGGGGATTTCATCGGCGTGGTCCTCCAGCAGGGCCTGGCTGAAACCGCTCATTGCGCGTAGCGGAGCGCGCAGGTCGTGGGACACGGCGTAGGCGAAAGCGTCGAGTTCACGATTGGCCGCGCTCAACTCGGCGGTGCGCTCGGCCACGCGACGTTCCAGATCCGCATTGAGTTGCAGGACCTGCTCGCGCAACTGCTGCTGGGTCCTGCGCAGATGCGTGACGTCGCGCAGGATGCGTGCCGAGCCCACGGGTCGTCCCTCGGCGTCCCGGATGGGAGAGACCGACACGGACACCGTGAGTTCGCTGCCGTCGCTGCGCACGCGGCGGGCCTCGTGGTGTTGCACAGCCTCGCCACGGCGCACGCTGGCCAGCAGGCGTTCGCGCTCCAGCGCATCCTCGGCGTGGAACAGGATGCCCAGGCTGCGGCCCAGGGCCTGCTGGGCCGTATAGCCGAACATGGCCTGCGCGCCGTGGCTCCAGCCCATGATCATGCCCTCCAGGTCGGTGCCGATGATCGCGTCGTCCGAGCTCTCCACCACGGCCCGGTACCACGACTCCGTGTCCGCCTGCAGTGCCCGTGCATGGCCCTCGGCCGCCTGGGCCCGTTCGACGAACCAGGCCAGCACGCTGGCCAGCACGCCATTGCCGACCAGCAGACCCCACTGCAGCAGGTCGCGCGCATGGACGATGGAGAAATGACCCGGCAGATCCTGCAGCCCGACGGCGGCGATCAGGCCGCTGAGGCCTGTGCACAGCAGCCCCGGACCGAGTCCGCCGAGCAGGGCGCACACGGTGATCGGCAGCATGAACAGCACCAGCAGCGGACGCTCGCCGTAGACGCCCGCAAGCCCTTCGCGCAGGACCAGGGCCGCCAGCGGCAGCACGACGGCCAGCGCGTAGGCGGCGCTTCGCCGGGAAGGCATTGACCTGTCGCGAGGCTCCATCGGCGGGCGCGGGGGCGGGGGGCGGGCTGGACGGGGCGCGAACGCGCCGGCCCGGCAGTTCCGAAGAACATACGGGGAGGGTTCACGCGCTGTCAACGTCGCGCTGCAGGCCGCGCCCGGGCCCCTGGAGCGGCCTGGATCGCTCGCGGCGTCCCCCTGCCGGCACGACGGCATGCCTGCGCGGTCGCAGGGATCGGCGAGCCGGGATGCGGGGCCCCGTTTCAGGCGCGGCTCGCCCCTGCGTCGCGCGCGTGGGCCTCCGCGCTGCGCATTTCGCGTTGCAGGCGCTGGCGGATCTGCCCGATGCGCGCGGCTTCCAGCCCGATGCGGGCCAGGCGCGCGAGCAGCGGATCGTCGTTGAGCAGCCAGTCCTCGGCAGGGCCGGCTTCGGCGCTGGCCGAGGGCGTCAGGCGTCGCAGGACGCGATCGCGGCAGGTCTCGATCCACTGCAGCGCCTGCGCGTCGATGCGGCCCTGGGGTTGAAGCCGGGCCCGCAGCAGGCGCAGCGACGCAAGCTGGGAAGCCAGCAGGTAGGCGTGGGTGATGATCTGGGCCAGTTCCCGCGGTGCGCGGCGCTGGGCCTGCGGCTCCTCGAGCATGCGGCCGTACAGGCCGGTGATGGCCGCCAGGTTGTCGAACAGTTGCTTGCGCGCGAGCCGGGCCTCGCGTTCGCGGTTCACATCGCTGCCCAGCGCGACCTGCGCATAGCGGCTGAGAGCGCCCAGCAGCTCGCGCAGCTGGCGAGGCGCGTCCAGGTATTCCCAGCGCGGCAGCACGTGGCTGGCGGCCCAGGCCAGAGCGGCGCCGATGGCCGTGTCCAGCAGGCGCTGCTGGACCAGGATGTGGGTGTTTTCCTGGAGCAGTTGCGCCAGCAGCAGCGCCAGCACGCTGCCGGCCATCGCGGTGAAGCGATAGTGGGTGGTGACGAAGGTGCGGGCCAGGGCCACGGCCAGGAACAGCGCCAGCAGCAGCCAGTACAGGCCCGGATGCAGCGCCACGAACAGCGCCACCAGCACGCATCCGGCGATGGTGCCCAGAAGACGGTCGCGGATGCGCTGGCGGGTCACGCCATAGTTGGGACGAAGGATCACCGCGATGGTCAGCGCGATCCAGTAATCGTGGGTCTGATGCGCGAACAGCAGGCGCGAGACCAGCAGCGACACGCCCAGCGCCAGCGCAAGACGCACCGCATGCCGGAAGATCGGCGAACCCAGGCGCAGATGCGAAAGGACCTGCTTCGGGTCGTAGCGCCACGCGCTGACGAACAGGCGCACGTCGGGCACGTCGGGGCTGCGGGGCGGGGCGTCGCGCATCGCGTAGGCCTGGTCCAGCGCGGCAATCAGCTGGTCGGTCTGCCTCAGGGTCTGCAGTTGTGCGTCGAGCTGGGAGCGCGCATCGCGCAGTTCGCCTTGCCCACGCCTGCCCAGCCAGGTATCGGCTCGTTGCTGCACGGCGTCCCAGCGTTCGGGGCGGGGAGGGCGCTGCGGCGACTCGCGGTCGTACAGCAGCGCCAGGGCCAGCGCACCGAGGGCGTCGGCGCTGCGATGCATGCCCTCGCCCAGCGCGTCCAGTACGTCGCTGCCGTCGAAGGTCTCCCGCAGCGGGGCTGCGTCGATCTGCGCGGCCAGCTGGGCCTCGAACAGGTCCAGCGCCACCAGCAGCATGTGGGTCCACAGCGCGTCGCGTGGCGCATGGCCCTCGCGCAGCACCAGGTCGCGGGCCGACTGCAGGGCATCGTTGACCGCACCTTGGAGTGCGGCCGCCTGCGCATAGGCGTCGCCGTCGCCGGGCGCGGCCGGCTGCGCAGCCTGACGCAGGTACATGGAGCCCTGCCAGCGGGCGTAGGCGCTCATGCTGTCGATCAGCTCGGCCAATGCCTGCTCCTTCACCCGGGAGCGCAGCCAGCGCCCGATCAGCAGGGCGTAGACCGTGTAGGCCAGCGCGCCCGCCAGCAGCAAGCCGGTCCCCTCGACGAGGTGCACCGGGTCCTTCGGCGCCGGAATGCCCAGGGTGATGATGGTGATGAACAGCAGGCAGAAGGCCAGCGCCACCGCCCGTTTGCCCCACAGACTGACCAGACCGGCGAGGAAACCCAGGAGCGGCACGACGGCGAGCTGCGCCCAGGGGTGGGCCACGCTGGCCCAGACGGCGGCGAAGCACAGGGTGCCGGCGAAGGAGGCGAACAGCAGTTCCACCGCCTTCAGGCCGACCGGGGCAGGATTGTCGGCGAAGGACACCATCAGCGCGCCGCTTCCCAGGCTGAGCGCCATGCCCATGCCCCCCAGTGCGTAGCCGGCAAAACCCAGCGCAAGGGTGCCTGTGGCGGAGATCAGGCCGCTGGTGAAGTAGCGGCTGAACACCACGCGGCTGAGGTGGACGATGGCGCCCCGGGCCGGCCCCAGGCCAGCCCAACGATCCGTACCCCGGGATTTCACTTAGGCCGCGGCCTTTCGCAGCATCAGGTACAGCTCGTCCTTGAGCTTGAGCTTCTGCTTTTTCAGGGTTTCGATGGTGACATCGTCTCCCGTCTCGATGCCGTCCTCCAGGTTGCGAATGCGCTGGTCCAGTTCGTTGTGGCGTTCGAACAGCCTGGCGAAATGCGCATCCACGGACTTGAGCCGGGAAATCAGGTCGCGGTATTCGGGAAACACATCGTTCTCCTGTGCAGGGGCGGGACCTGGCGCCGGGCATGGCATCCGGCGACGCGATGACTTCGCGTCCAGTATAGGAAGCCCCTGGTGCCGTCGCCAAGCCGCCGCGGGCCAGCCCCCCGGCTTGCCGCGAAGCTGCCGCGAATCCGCCCTCAGGCCAGCCCGTGCTCGGTACGCCACTCCGCGACACGCCGCGGCAGCGACTGCAGGCTGCGCAACACCTGCACCCCGGCCGGCGGCCGCGACAGCGCGGGCGAGGAACCGCCCGCCCAGATCTCCACCCGGGCGGGCAGCGCGGCCCGCAGCGCCGACAGCGTGTCGCGCACCTGGGCGCGCGCGGGCTGGGCGCTGAAACTCAGCGCCAGCACGTCGGCGTGGTGCGCCGTCACGGCCAGCAGCATGTCGGCCACCGGGGTCTGCACGCCCAGGGATACGCAATGGCACCCCTCCAGGGACATCATGGCCTCGGCCATCAGCAGGCCCAGGCCGTGGGGCTCCTGGGCCATGGTGGTCAGCAGCACCCGGGGACGCTCGCGGGCCGGCGATTCGGCAGCGCCCAGCGCGGCAATGGCACCGCGCAGCACCCGGTGCATGGTCTCGGAATACAGGTGCTCCTCGAACACCTGCAGTTGGCCGCGCATCCAGGACTCTCCCACGGCGGTGGTCAGCGGCGCGACGAGCTCGGCCACGAAGCGCTCCAGGCCCAGGCGGATCTGCGCCTGTTGCAGCTCGCGCCGCAGCCGCTCGGCGTCATGGCCGCGCAGCAGGGACAGCCAATGCTCCAGGCTGGAGCCGGCGGCAGCGGCTGGCGCCGGCGGCGCCGGGGCGCGCGGCGCCATGGCCTCCAGCTGCTCGCGCGGCAGGGCCACGATGCGCCCCGGGCGGTGGCCCTGCATCATCAGGCGGCGCAGCAGCTGCAGCTTGTGCACCTGCTCGGCGGGGTACAGGCGCTCGCCGGTCGCGTTGCGCAAGGGGGAGGGGAAGCCGTAGCGTCGCTCCCACATGCGCAAAGTGTCCTTTGACAATCCGGTGTCGCGCTCGACCGTGGCGATGCTCAGGCCCCGCGCGTCATCGAGGACTTCCTCGACGGCCGGCGCGTGGATTTTCAGGGGAGTGAGTTGCTGGGGCATAGCGAGCCGCCATGATACTGGGGACGGGGTCCTCGCGCTCATCCGGCTTGCAATTGTCCTGGACAAGGCCTGACCATGACGTGTCCGGGGGATGCGCGTGTTCCCAGCGACGGTCTCGGGCTGCGAGCAGTACCATCACGGCTTCGCGCGGCGCTGGCCGGCCGGCTGTCTGCGCGCCCGTATTCCGCGAGTACTCCCCTCCATGATCCAGCGCAGACCCGTCAACTTCGAGCTGCATCCCGATACCGTGGTCGACACCCTGGGCGACGAGCCCGCGGTCGCGGGCCAGCCGGTGCCCGGGCAGCCCGAGGCGCCGCCCGAGAACCTCGGCGAACCCGCGCTGCCGGAGCGTCCGTTGCGCATGGAGCAGTTCTTCAACGGCAGGCTGTGGGCCGAGGGCGTGCTGTGCGACCGCCGTGGCCGGGTGCGCAGGCGCCTGCGCATCGACATGCAGGCCCTGTGGGAGGGCGACTGGGGACGGCTGCAGGAATCCTACGTGTTCGACGACGGCGAGCGCCAGCAGCGCACCTGGAGCCTGCGAAGGTTTCCCGCGCACGAAGGCGTGTGGCGCTACGAGGCCACCGCGCCCGACGTCGTGGGAACCGCGCGCGGGCGTGCCCAGGGCAACGAGATGCGCTGGAGCTACCTCATGGAGCTGCCGGTCGGGCGCTTCAGGCTGCGCCTGCGCATGGACGACCGCATGTACCTGGTCAGCGACGCGCTGTTGCTCAACCGCATCGAGATCCGCAAGTTCGGTGTGCGCGTGGGCAGCCTGCTGCTGAGCTGCGGCAGGACCGCCGCGACCGCGGACCTGGAGCTGGCCTCGCCTCCGCGAAGCCGCTGAGGCGCGGGCGCGCGGGCTGGGCAGGGCCCAGCCCGGGGGGCGGTACCCACCCCCGTGGCATGGGCGCTACCCCTCCAGGTTCGCCTCCAGAGCCTGGCGCACGGCCAGGAGTTCGTCGGGAACCCGGGGCGCCAGCCTGGCGAACAATTCGTCGTGCAGGCCGAGCTCCTTGCGCCAGTCGGCGCAATCGGCCTCCATGACACTGGCGAAATCCTCGGCGCTGAAGTCCAGCCCCGTCCAGTCCAGGTCCTCGCGGCGGGGGCTGATGCCGAAGAAATGGTCGAGGCCCTGGGCGCTGCCCTCGATGCGGCCGATCATCCACTGCAGCACCCTGGCGTTCTCGCCGTAGCCCGGCCATACGAAGCGCCCGTCGGCGCCCTTGCGGAACCAGTTGACGCAGAAGATGCGGGGAAGCGTGGCCGATGCCCCCTGCAGCTTGTGCTCGATGTCCACCCAGTGCCGGAAATAGTCGCCCATGTGGTAACCACAGAAGGGCAGCATGGCAAAGGGATCGCGGCGTACCACCCCCTGCTTGCCGGTGGCCGCGGCGGTGGTTTCCGAGCCCATGGTGGCGGCCATGTACACGCCTTCCAGCCAGTTGCGGGCTTCGGTCACCAGCGGCACGGTGTCGGAGCGGCGCCCTCCGAACACGAAGGCATCGATGGCCACCCCCGCCGGGTCGTCCCAGGCCGGATCGAGCGCCGGGTTGTTGGTGGCGGCCACCGTGAACCTCGCGTTCGGGTGGGCCGCCTTCGCGCCGGTGGCCGCTGCGATCTCCGGCGTCCAGTCCCTGCCCTGCCAGTCGATGGCATGGCGGGGCGCGGGACCCATGCCCTCCCACCAGACGTCACCATCGTCGGTCAGCGCGACATTGGTGAAGATCACGTCGCGCTCGAGGCTGCGCATGCAGTTGGGGTTGGTCTCGACATTGGTGCCCGGCGCCACGCCGAAATAGCCGGCCTCCGGGTTGATCGCCACCATGCGCCCGTCCGCGCGCGGCTTGATCCAGGCAATGTCGTCGCCCAGGGTGGTGATCTTCCAGCCGGGCATGGTCGACGGCGGGATCAGCATGGCGAAGTTGGTCTTGCCGCAGGCGCTGGGGAAGGCGGCCGCCACGTGGTACTTGCGCCCGGCCGGAGTGGTCACCCCCAGGATCAGCATGTGTTCCGCCAGCCAGCCCTGGTCGCGCCCCATGCGCGAGGCGATGCGCAACGCGAAGCACTTCTTGCCCAGCAGCGCGTTGCCGCCATAGCCCGAGCCATAGGACCAGATCTCCGAAGTCTCGGGGTAATGCACGATGTACTTGTGCTCGGAGTTGCAGGGCCACGGCACGTCCGCCTGGCCGGGCCGCAGCGGTGCTCCGACGCTGTGCACGCAGGGCACGAAATCCCCGTCGTTGCCCAGCAGTTCGACCACGGATCGCCCCATGCGGGTCATCAGGCGCATGTTCACCGCGACGTAGGGGGAATCCGACAATTCGACGCCGATGTGCGAGATCGGCGAACCCAGCGGCCCCATGCTGAAGGGCACCACGTAAAGGGTGCGTCCGCGCATGCAGCCGCGAAACAGGGCCTTCTCGCCGGTCTGCAGCAGCGCGCGCATTTCGGCGGGGTCCACCCAGTTGTTGGTCGGCCCGGCATCCTCGCGGCGCACGCTGCAGATGAAGGTGCGGTCCTCGACACGCGCCACGTCGGAGGGGTCGGAACACGCCAGGTAGCTGTTCGGGCGCAGCAGCGGGTCGAGGCGCCGGAAGGTGCCGGCGTCCACCAGCTGCTGGCAGAGGCGGTCGTATTCCTCCTGGCTTCCGTCGCACCAGTGCACCTTTTCGGCTTGCGTGAGGTGGGCGATGCGGGAAACCCAGGCGATGAGTTTGGCGTTGCGCACGTAGTCGGGCACCGTGCCCGGCGCGCCGGCCTGAGGAATGGCATTCATGGGACTTCTGGCTCCGTGTTCGGCATGGCACCGATCCGCGGTGTGCACCGCAACATCGAGCCTGGCCGTCGTTTTGGTCGTGGACGGCGCGGGATGCGCCGTGGAGCCAGTGTACTCAGACGCGCGCGGATTCAGGGACGGTAGAAGGCCCAGAAGAATTCGCGCTGCGACTTGGTCGCCTTGACCTGCTGCATGGCGCATTTCGCATGCAGCAGGAGATCCTCGGCATCGCCGCGATCGTCGGGAAACAGGGTCACGCCCATGCTGATCGGACATTGCCAGTACAGGGCGTCGGACAGCGCGTAGGGCACGTCGAAATCCAGTTGCAGGCGCTCCAACAGGGGCGCGATGTTGTGCATGCCCTGAAGGCCTTCGAGCACCATCACGAATTCGTCCCCTTCGCTTCGCACCACCAGATCGGTCTTGCGCAGCGCGCGCAGCAGGCGCTGCGTGAACTGGCGCAGCACGGCGTCCCCGGCGGCGCGTCCGTGCGCCAGGTTGAGTTGCTCGAAGGCGTCGAAGTCCAGCACGGCCACGGCCATGCGCTTGCCGGCGCGCCGGCTGCGCTCCAGCGCGAGCGGGAGCATTTCGTCCAGCGCGGCGCGGTTGAGCAGGCCGGTCAGTCCATCACGCAGCGGGCTCTGTTCCAGGCGCCGGCGCAGGCCGTCGGCGGCCTGGCGGTAGCCTTCGAGTTGCCAGGCCTCGTCGCGGCGCAGGCGCTTGTAGAGCGCCCCCATCAAGGGGCGGCGCTGCTGCAGCGACATGCCCGCGGCGAACAGTTCGAAATCGGCGGCGAAGCCCGACGACAGGGTCATGATCCACAAGGGACCCAGGCCCCAGGCATGGAACTGCCGGCCCGCCTCGAGCATGCGTTGCTGCAGCTCGGGTGTGTAGTGCGGCGCCAGCAACTCGCGATAGTGGGCGGCGTGCAGTCGCAGCAACGGCCCCAGCGACTCCTCGCCCAGCGCCTCCAGCATTTCCCCGCGCCCGAGCATTGCGCGCGCCTGCTCCTCGAAGCCTGCCGCGGCCGCATCGGCGCGGGCCAGCAACGCGGGCGCGTGCTCGCGCAGCGCACGCGTCTCGTCGGCGCTGAGCTGCAGGAAATCGAGCAGGGTTTCCATCGGGGCTTCCGGGCAGTGGGTGGGCGAAGGTCGGGCCGTCGCCGGCGTGCCCGTCCCCTCGCTCTCATTCTCGGTTCCCGCAGGCCCTCGCGGCCGTCCGCCAGGCCACGAAAAATCGCCTTTGCGTGATCTATTTCACGCCAGCAGGCGCGCGCGCATGCGCTCGCAGAGGGCATCGAAGGCGCTGCGCGCGGCGGGCAGGGTGCGGGCCATCGCCAGGAAACTGTGCAGCACGCCGGGGCAGCGAAGCATCTCGCAGTCCACGCCGGCCGCACGCAGGCGCTCGGCGTAGCGCTCACCCTCGTCGCGCAGCGGGTCCAGCTCGGCGGTGAACAGCAGGGTCGGCGGCAGCACGTGGAGTCCGTCCGAGCGCAGTGGTGACGCATCGGGGTGCAGGCGCAGCGCGGGGCCGGCACAGTAGTGGTTCCAGAACCAGCGCATGTCATCGGCCGTGAGCAGATGGCCCTCGGCGTAGTCCCGGTAGCTCGGCGTGTCGAATCCGGCGTCGGTGACCGGATAGACGAGCACCTGCAGGTCCGCGCCGCGCGTGTCCCGCGCGGCGGCCAGGCGGCGCGCCGCCACGGTGGCCAGCGTGGCGCCGGCACTGTCGCCCATGGCGACCAGGCGGCGCAGCGGTCGGCCCAGCAGGCGCTCACCCTGCTCGGCGCCGAAACGCAACGCGGCCTGCGCATCGTCCACCGGGGTGGGGAAGGGGTGCTCCGGCGCAAGGCGGTAGTCCACCGAAAGAACCGCGGTTCCGGTGCGTTGCGCCAGCAGGGCCGTGTAGGGCTCGAAGGAGGCCACCGAGCCGAGCACCCAGCCTCCGCCATGGAAATACACGACCAGGCAGTCGGCCGTCGGAGAGTCGGCGTACAGACGCGCAGGCAAGGGGGTGCCGTCGAGCGCGGGGATGTGCAGCTCGCGCAGCGTCGCCAGTTTGGGCGCCGGGCCGAACAGCAGCTCGAACCAGCTCGGGAACTGGCGAGCCTGCTGCACGCTCAGTCCGCTCAGGGGCTGGCGTCCGCGGGTGCGCGTACGGCGCAGGAAATCAGTGGTGGCCGGGTCCATGAGGCAGGGCGTGGCAAGCTCGGGGGCTCAGGAACGGCGGCCGTGCTGACGCGGCTGCCACCCCTGCGCGAGCACGCGGCGCCAGATGGCCTGGCGCTCGGTGTCGCTCATGAACAGCCAGTTGGAGATCTCGGTCAGGGTGCGGCCGCAGCCGCGGCAGACGTCGTCGAAGCAGGCCGAGCAGATGCCCACGCAGGGGCTCTGGGGAAGGTCCGCGGGCAAGGGAGCAGGTTCGGTGGTTTTCATGGGGCGTGGCCAACCAGGGCGCCGCAGCCGTCAGCCTCGAGCAGGCGCACCGAGTCCAGTGACCTGAGCTGCGGCCGGCAGGCTTGCAGGATCCATTGCGCCAGGGTGCAGGTGTCGGTATCGTCCAGGCCCTCGAGTTCGTACAGGGGCTGGTGGTCCAGGCGTTCGAACAGCGGCCGGAACAGCGTCTTGACGTCGCCGAAATCGACCACCCATCCCAGCACCTGGTCCAGGGCTGCGCTCAGGCCCAGGCGCAGCCGGAAGGTCTGGCCGTGCAGGCGCGCCTGCGGGCTGCCCGCGGGCGCGCGGCGCACGCGCACCGCGCTGTCCAGGCCGAATTCCTTCCAGATGCGATAGCCCTGGCCGTCGTAGCGCGCGCCGGAGGAGCCGGTCTCGAACACCGACACGGTGCGCAGGGTGTCCAGTTCCGGGCGCAGGCGCTGCCAGATCCATGCCGCCAGGACTTCGCTGGTGGGATTGTCCAGGCCCTCGATGTCATTGAGCAGCACATGGTCGAGGCGCGCGGCCAGCGGCGCCCAGTGTGCGTCGAGCGTGTCATGCGAGGTGGATTGCGCGCACAACTCCACCTCGAAACCATGGCCGTGCATACGCCCGCATTTGTGCCCTGCGGGAACCCGGGGCAGGAAATGCGCGGCCTGGAAGCGGTAACGGCGCAGACTCAGCAGTTCACCCTGCGCGCCCATGCGCACCCCCTGGAAAGGAGTGCTGCGCAACTCCAGCGTCGGCAAGGCGGCTTGCGTGCGCAGGCGCTCGCCGAGCCAGGCGGCCAGCGCCCCGTCGTCCGGATGTTCCAGCAGCCGGTTGAGGTCGCAGTAGGCCAGGGGAGCCAGCGCCTGCCCGAGCTGCTCGCGCAGGGCCTGCACCTCGGCGCCCGGCTGCGCGCGCAGGGCCGGGGCGGGAAGCTGGGCCCGCAGCTCGAAGCCGTGTCCGTGCAGTCCGTGCGCGGGATGCTCGAGCGCCAGGCGGGGCAGCCGGCGCGCCGCCTCGAAGCGGCCGAGGGCGGTGACGAAGGAGGTGTCGGAGGGTGAAGGCGAGGGTGAAGGCATGAGGCGGGACCATCTTCGAGGCAACCGGTTCCTGGGCCGGCCTGCCCCGCCGGGGCGCGAGCCGGACCGGGCCAGCCCGGCGCCCGTGCAATGGCAAGTGTAGCCAGGGCTCCGGCCGACTTTCTTGCAAGCTTCTAAAATCCCGTCGATGCGCCCCATTCCCGCCGATTCCCCGCGCCTGCTCGGATTGCTGGGCGCCCTCAGCGCGATGGTGTCACTCTCCATCGACATGGGACTGCCG
The DNA here is from genome assembly GCA_021808445.1 of Pseudomonadota bacterium. Lineage (GTDB taxonomy): Bacteria > Pseudomonadota > Gammaproteobacteria > Burkholderiales > Burkholderiaceae_C > Thiomonas_A. Next base: position 13,893 of record JAKBBP010000014.1, on the reverse strand, counting down.
GCGCTGCCGGCGCTGGCCGTGGCGCTGCACGCGCCTCAGCGCGACGCCACCCTCACGCTCAGTCTGTTCCTGGCCGGCTTCGCGCTTGCGCAGCTGGGTTTCGGCCCTCTGTCGGACCGCATCGGGCGCCGGCCGGCCCTGCTGGCCGGCTGCATGCTGTTCAGCCTGGGCAGCGCTGCCTGCGCGCTGGCGCCCGGCATGCCGACCCTGCTGGCCGCGCGCCTGGTGGCCGGTTGCGGAGCCGGTGCCGGCATGGTCGTGGTGCTCGCCGTGGTGCGCGACCTGTTCGAGGGCTCGAGGGCGCGCAGCCATCTCTCCACGCTGAACCTGATCCGGGCCATTGCACCGATCGTGGCGCCCTCCATCGGCGCATGGATGCTGCGCCTGAGCTCCTGGCGAGGCATCTATGCCACGCTCACCGTCTTCGGCTGCCTGGTCACCCTGCTGGCCTGGCGCGGGCTGGGGGAGAGCCTGCGCCAGCCCGATCCGCACGCGCTGCGCCTGCGCAGGCTCGTGGCGAACTACCGTGACATGCTGGCGCACCCCGAGGCTTTCGGCCATGCGATGGTCAATGCGCTGGCCTTCGGCAGCCTGTTCGCCTACGTGGCCGGCTCGCCGCTGCTGGTCACGCGGGTGCTGGGCCTGTCGGCCGTGCAGTACGGCATCGTGTTCGCCTGCACCGCGCTGGGCATCGTCGGTGGGGCGACCACCAGCGGCTATCTGGGGCGCCGTCATGTGCCAGGGCACCTGCCCCTGAGCGCCGGGCTGGCCGGGGCCCTGCTCTCCGCATGCATGCTCGTCGCGCTGGGCTGGGTGCCGCACGCCGGCCTGGCGGCCTACCTGCCGCTGCTCATGCTGGGCACCTTTTGCTACGGCCTGATCTCGCCCAACGCGGTGCACGGAGCCCTGCATCCGATGCCCCACATCGCCGGCGTGGCCGGGGCGGCGCTGGGATTCGTGCAAATGGCCGTCGGAGCAGCCGCGTCCGCACTGGTGGCCTGGTTCGACGACGGCAGCAGCGCGCACTCGATGAGCCTGACCATGGTGCTGTGCTCGGGGGGCGCGTTGCTGGCCTACGTGGCCGTCGCCCGTCCCGCGCAACGCCGGCGCCTGGCCCAGCCGGCCTGGTCAGGCCATTGAGATCCCCAGGGGCCGCGAGCCATTTTTTGGATGATCATGAAATTTTCAGCACGCTCTCAGGCTATCTCGCCGTTTCTAGCCATGGAATTCGGAAAGCGCGCCGCGGCCCTGGAGGCGGCTGGGCGATCCGTGGTGCGGCTCAACATCGGGGAACCCGACTTCGGAGCGCCGCCCCAGGTGCTGGAGGCGGCGGCCGAGGTCGCGCGCGGCACGCCCCTGACCTATACGGCCGCGCTGGGCCTGCCCGCGTTGCGCGAGGCCATCGCGGGCTTCTACCTGCGCGCGCACGGCGTGCGCGTCGATGCGCAGCGCATCGTCGTCACCGCGGGCGCGTCCGCGGCGCTGCTGCTGGTGACCGCAGCGCTGGTGGACCCTGGCGACGAGGTGCTGGTGGGAGACCCCTCCTATCCCTGCAATCGCCAATTCCTGGCCGGTTTCGGCGCGGACGTGCGCCTGGTGCCCACCGATGCCTCCACCCGCTTCCAGCTCGACGAAGCCCTGGTGCGGGCCCACTGGAGCGCGCGCACGCGCGGGCTGATGATCGCCACGCCGTCCAACCCCACGGGCACCTCGGCACCGCCCGCGCAGCTTCGCGCGATGTGCGATTTCGCCCGCGAGCGAGGCGCCTGGCGCGTGGTGGACGAGATCTACCTGGACCTGGCCGACGGCGACGCCTCCGGCCGCCCCGCGCCCAGCGTGCTGGCCTGCGACGACGAGGCCGTGGTGATCAACAGCTTTTCCAAGTACTTCGGCATGACCGGATGGCGCCTGGGCTGGTGCGTGGTGCCACCCGACATGGTGCCGGTGGTCGAGCGCCTGGCGCAGAACTACTACATCTGTGCGTCGAGCCTGGCGCAGCATGCCGCGCTGGCCTGTTTCACCCCGGAGGCCATCGCCGTGTGCGAGCAGCGACGGGCCGAGTTCGCGGCGCGGCGGCGCCTCGTGCTCCAGGGCCTGCGCGACGCCGGGCTGCTGGTGCCGGTGGAGCCCGACGGAGCCTTCTACGTGTACATCGACGTGGGTCCCACGGGGCTGGACGCCATGCGCTTTTGCGAGCGCGCGCTGGACGAGGCTGGCGTGGCGCTCACGCCCGGAAACGATTTCGGCGTATCCGGCGCCAGTCGTCACGTGCGTCTTTCCTACGCCGCCTCGCGCGAGCAGTTGCAGGAGGGGCTGCAGCGCCTGGCGGCTTTCGTGGGCGGTCTGGGGCTGCGGCCCGGCAGGGCGGCATGAGCCTGGAATCGGTACGGGCCTTCCTCGGCCAGCATGCGCCCGACATCGAGGTGCTGGAAAGCTCCGAGCCCACGGCGACCGTGGCCGCCGCCGCGGCCGCGCACGGGGTGCTTGCCGCTCAGATCGCCAAGACCCTGTCGCTGTGGCTGCAGGACCGGGCGGTGCTGGTGGTGATGGGCGGAGACGCGCGCCTGGACAACCGCAAGTACAAGCAGCATTTCGGCGCCAAGGCGAAGATGCTGGACGCGCAGGAGGTGGTGCACTGGACCGGGCACCCGGTCGGCGGAGTCTGCCCCTTCGGGCTGGCCCATCCCTTGCCCGTGTATGCCGACCTGTCCCTGCGGCGTTTCGACGTGGTGCTGCCGGCGGCCGGCTCGATCCATTCCGCGCTGCGCATCGAGCCCGAGCGACTGGTTCGCATCACCGGGGCGCAGTGGGTGGACGTGGCGCAGCTTCCGGGCTGACCCCAGCCGGGTCCTGCAGATTTTCCGGGGGCGCGCTATGGTTCATGGTGCATTCGTCCTGGAGAATCACGCATGAGTGAACAAGACAGCTATACCCCGCCGCGCGTGTGGACCTGGAAGTCCGCCAACGGTGGGCGTTTCGCGAACATCAACCGGCCCGTGGCCGGGCCCACCCACGACAAGGAGCTGCCGGTCGGACGCCATCCCCTGCAGCTGTACTCGCTGGGCACGCCCAATGGCGTGAAGGTGACCGTGCTTCTGGAAGAGCTGCTGGCGGCCGGCCACTCCGGTGCCGAGTACGACGCCTGGCAGATCCGCATCGGCGAGGGGGACCAGTTCGGCAGCGGATTCGTCGACATCAATCCGAATTCCAAGATTCCCGCCCTGGTCGACCGCAGCGGCCCGAAGCCCATCCGCGTGTTCGAATCAGGTGCGATCCTGCTGTACCTGGCCGAGAAGTTCGGAGCCTTCGTGCCCACCGATCCGGCGCAGCGGGCCGAGTGTCTTTCGTGGCTGTTCTGGCAGATGGGCAGTGCCCCCTTCCTCGGTGGCGGCTTCGGCCATTTCTACGCCTACGCGCCGCTGAAAATCGAGTACGCGATCGACCGTTACGCGATGGAGACCAAGCGACAGCTCGACGTGCTGGACCGCCGTCTCGCGCAATGTGCCTACGTGGCCGGAGACGACTACACCATTGCCGACATGGCCATCTGGCCCTGGTACGGGCAGCTCGCGCTGGGCGATCTGTACGAGGCTGCGGAGTTCCTCCAGGTGCAGGACTACCACCACGTGCAGCGCTGGGCGAAGCAGCTGGCGGCACGGGTCCCCGTGCAGCGCGGCCGAAGGGTCAACCGCAGTTTCGGCGATCCGGCCCTGCAGTTGCCCGAGCGCCACGACGCTTCGGATTTCGACAGGCCCGTGCAGGGGCAGCCCGCGCAGAGCTGAAGCCCGGCCAGCCTGATCAGTTCAGGGGTGGGGCGAGCTCGGTCAGGCGCGCCCACTGCTCCAGGCTCGTCTCATGCAGCCAGTCGCGGATCTGCATGGCGTCGACAAAGTCGTTGTAGGCGCCCCAGCTATCCAGCAGCACGACGATCACCGGACGCCCGCGCAGCCAGGCGTCGAAGGCCAGGCAGTGGCCGGCTTCGTTGATGAAACCGGTCTTGGACACCACCATGTGCCAGCCCCCGCCGTACAGCAGGTGGTCGCTGTTGCGGTAGACCAGGCGCTCGCCGTCGGCATGCACCACGGTGCTGACGTGCGTGGTGTCGCTGCGGATGGCTGCGTAGTGCGAGGCCGCGGCCACCAGCAGCGCGATGTCGTGCGCGTCCGAGCGGTTGCCCGGCCACAGTCCGGTGGGGTCCACATAGTGCGTTCGCAGCATGCCCAGCGCGCGTGCCTTGCGGTTCATCGCCCGGATGCAGGCGGTCAGGCCCCCGGGGTAGTGGCGGGCCAGGGCGTGCGCGGCACGGTTCTCCGAGGACATCAGGGCCAGTTGCAGCAGCCTCGCCCGCGTGAAGCGCATGCCCGGACGCAGGCGCGATGCGCTCCATTTCAGGGTGTCGATGTCGGCACGCCGGATGGTGATCCAGCGGTCCATGCGCTGGTGCGCGTCCAGCACCACCATGGCGGTCATCAGCTTGGTCAGCGAGGCGATCGGGCGCACCACGTCGGCGTTCTTGCGTAGCAGCACCCTCTGGGTGCCGGCGTCGACGACGATCGCGGAAGCCGCATGCAGGAGCAGGGGATCCTGCTGCCACAGGCGGATCACCCGGGAACCGGCATCCGGCGCCACCTGCGCTTGCGGGGCCAGGTTGGCATGCGCCGTGACCATGCCCAGCAGACTGCATGCGCATGCCGCCGCCCTGCGCACCGCTCCCCATCCCCTGGCCAAACTGTCCCCCTTTCCTGCCGGAAAACCGTTTCCGACCCAACCGTGAACTAATGCGCGATTGCATCACGAATCTCGGATGTGGCCCAGCCCTGAGCCGACGAATGTCTAGCACAATGTTTCCGTGGATCCGCAGGCGGCGGCGGAACCCGCGCGCTGCGACCACCGCTGCGTGCCTCCGCGACCGCTCCGGAATTCCTGCATGGATCATGTTTCCTACGCCTGGCCCCTGGTCCTGGCCTCCCTGATCGTGGCTGTTCTGGCGTCCTACACGGCGCTGGATCTGGCCGCGCGCATTTCCACCGCGCGCTCGTCGCAGGCCCGCATCTGGTGGCTGGCTGGCGGAGCCCTGTGCATGGGCGTGGGCATCTGGTCCATGCATTTCGTCGGCATGCTCGCGGCCACGCTGCCGGTGCCCCTGGCCTACGATCCGGGGCTGACCCTGTTGTCCCTGCTCATCGCCATCGCGGCCTCGGGATTCGCGCTGTACCTGGTCAGTGGCGCGGATCTCAGCCGTGCCCGGCTCGGTGTGGGCGCCCTCGGCATGGGGGGCGGCGTGGCCGCGATGCACTACACGGGCATGGCCGCCATGCGCATGAGCCCGTTCATCGCCTACGACCCGGTGCTGGTCCTCGTGTCGATCGTCATTGCCGTCGGCGCCTCCGGCGCCGCGCTGTGGATCGCCTTCCGCCTGCGGCGCCGCACCCACCACCTGTACCGCTTGCGAGCCGGGGCCGCCAGCCTCATGGGCGCGGCGATCGCCGGCATGCACTACACCGGCATGGCCGCGGCCGGGTTTCCCACGGGAAGCCAGTGCGGCGCGCTGGCCGGCGGCTGGAGCGGGCAGGGCCTGGCCCCCATGGTGCTGACCGCGGCGGTGGCCGTGCTGACGGCGGCCATCGTGTTGTCCATGCTGGATCGGCGCTTCGAGCTGCAAAACGCCATGCTGGAGTCGTCGTTGTCGCAGGCGCATGGCGAGATCGCCTTCCTGGCCCTGCACGATGCCTTGACCAAGCTGCCCAATCGCCTGCAACTGGAGCGTCGTCTGGAGCAGGCCATGCGGGACAGCCGCCGCAACGGGCAGCCCTGTGCGGTCTTTTTCCTCGATCTCGACGGGTTCAAGGCCGTCAACGACGCCTTCGGGCACCAGGCCGGCGATCGGCTGCTGAGCCTCATCGCGCAGCGCCTGCGCGAGACCCTGCGCCCCCAGGACATGGCCGCGCGCATGGGCGGCGACGAGTTCGTCGTGGTGGCCGAGGCGGTTCGCCGCGAGGATGTCGACGTCCTGGCCGCGCGCCTGGGCTCCGTGCTGCGCCAGGAATTCGTGGTCGACGGCCACAGTGTGCGCATTTCGGCGAGCATCGGCATTGCCCTGTACCCGCAGGACGGGGCCACGGCGCGCGAACTCATCAGCCACGCCGACGCCGCGATGTACCGCGCCAAGTCGGGCGGTCGCGACGCGCATCAGTTCTTCGATCCTTCGATGCTGGTCAATGCCCAGGAGAACCTGGAGCTGCTGGCCGAGCTGCGCGGCGCGCTTGCGCGCGGAGAGTTCCGCCTGCACTATCAGCCCAAGCTGGACCTGCGCAGCGGCCGCGCGGTGGGTGCGGAGGCCCTGCTGCGCTGGGTCAGCCCCAGCCGCGGCAGCGTTCCGCCCGACCGCTTCCTGGGATTGGCCGAGCAGGCCGGGCTGATCGTGCCCATCGGCGACTGGGTGCTCGACGAGGCCTGCCGCCAGGCCTCGGCCTGGCGCGCCGCGGGGAGGCGCAACTGGAGCGTGGCGGTGAACCTGTCGGCGCTGCAGTTCGATCACCCGGACCTGGTGCAGTCGGTCCGCGACGCGCTGCGCCGGCATGCCCTGCCCCCGCGCGCGCTGGTGCTGGAGGTGACCGAGTCCACCGCGATGCGCAACGTCGAATCCAGCATGGCCATCCTGAAGCAGTTCGAGGCCATGGGGGTGGGCGTGTCCATCGACGATTTCGGCACCGGTTACTCCAGCCTGCTGTATCTCAAGCGCCTGCCCGCCACCGAGCTGAAGGTGGACCGCGGCTTCATCCGGGACGTGCAGCACGATGCCGACGACGCGGCCATCGTGTCGGCGATCGTCGCGTTGGCGCAGCGCCTGCAGTTGCGCGTGGTGGCCGAGGGGGTCGAGACCCCCGCGCAGCAGGACTATCTGCGACAACTGCACTGCGACCTGGCGCAGGGTTTCCTGTTCGGCAAGCCGGTGCCGGGCTCGGAGTTCCCGCAGGTGGTCGAGCGCGCCGAGGCCCATCTGCGCGAGGCGGGCAGGCCGCGCGCAGCGCAGGCGGCCTGACTCCGTCCCGCCGGGGCCAGGGCGCTACCATGCCGGACATGCGAGCCAATCTGTTCATCCGTGCCGTGGGAGTGTTCGTGCTGGCCGGCGCCGCGCTGTCGGCGTGGATGCTGGTGCCGATGTCGGGGCAGCCGCTCGGATCCCTCAGCGCTTCCCAGGGGGATCGCGTGATCTGGGGCTGGGCGCTGGCCACGCTGGTGTTCGGCATGGCATGCGTATGGCTGGTGCTGGTGCTGCATCGGGTGATCCAGCGGGCCGATGCCCGTGCCGCATTGCGGCGCAGCGCCGAGGCGCCGCCCGAAGCCAGCCGCTGAGATGTCCGCAGGGATCGCCCGCGAACGGGCGATCCGCCGCCTCAGGGATTGCGCGACAGGACTTGCCGGTCCTCGAACAGCGCCGGCTGTCCCGGCGAGGCGTGGCGCAGGGCGCGCGCGAATTGCACGATGCTGTCCAGCCCGTCGAAGCCGAAGGCGATTCCGCTGGGACGGGGATCTCCGTTGGCCGGGTAGACCACGAACATCGGGCCGCCCAGATGGCCCTGCGCCAATGCGCGAGCCTGCTGCGCGTCGAGCTCCCGCCGGAATTCCTCCTGGGCACAGGGCTGGACTCCGTCGCAGGCACGAGCCAGGCGCTCGACCCGGTAGGTACCGTCGCGCCGCTGGCGAAGGATCACCAGATCGAGGCGTCTCAGGGCGTAACGGGCCGCCTCGGAGTGGATCAGCGCGGCGAGTTGCGCGGACTCCTCTCCGCGGCCTAGCAGCAGCAAGCCCACGCCGAGCCGATGTTCTTCGTGCGCGTCCAGCTGGGCGCGCTGCAAAGGGGTGGGTGCCCCATGGGCGAGGGCCTGGGCGGCGCCCAGGGCCAGTGCGGCACCGAGGCCGCGCAGCAGGGATTTACGCATCGTATTTCTGGAATGGACCCGACCCTGAAAATGGGCGAGGGTTCCAGCTGGAATTAGAGCCAAGCCGGCTCGCGCGGAATTCATCAATAGTGCGCATACCCCCGTATTCGTGGGGGCATTGCCTGAAATGACGCGGCAGGGCCTCGCGTGCGACGGAAAATCCGTCGACGCCACGGAATATTCCATCCGTTTCCCCGCATGGGGCATGATGCTGCCGTCCGGGACGCAAGAGCCCGCGCGCAGCCTCTGCGCGGAGCGTCGATAGACAGGATTTCTTGCAAATTCCTTACATTCCCGCGAAGGCGATTTGTGAATCTGCATTTTCATGATCCAGGGAAGCGCTCGATTACCAAAAACTACCTTGTGTTACCAGTCGAATATTCGGATGTACGGAATAATCCAGGAGCATTCCAGATGCTGGCGCCCGGGCACGCGCATGTGCGTCGGATTCACCCGTTTCGATATGTCTGCCCACTGTCCGATTTCCCGATCCCCATCTCCGCAGACGGCCCTTGAGGCCGCGCACGTGCCGGCTGGCCGCGAAGGGGCTTGTCCGGACCCGACGGCGGCCGCGACCGCGCTCGCGGCGGCGGTGCGGCATGCGGGCCAGGGAGTGATGGCCCTCGGTGGCGCGGACGACCTGCTCTATGCCAACGATGTCGCGCGTTCCTGCCTGGGGCCCGAGGGCCCCTTGCGCCTGCAGCAAGGGCGCCTGACACCCCACGGCGTCGCGGGGCGTTGCGTGTCCGAGGCCTTGCGGCGTCTGGAGCAGACGGGCAGGCCCCAATTCTTCGCCCTGCACCGGCCCGCCACGGCGGCGCGCAGCGCGCAGACTTTTGCCGTCACGGCGATCCTCGAGCAGCGGCCCAGGCTGAGCCAGCGGGTGCTGATCCTCGATCCCTTCGGAGAGCGGGGCGCCCTGGACGAGTCCGCGCTCAGCAGCTGGCTGGGTCTGACGCCAGCCCAGGCCCGTGTGGCGGCCTGCCTTTCGCGCGGCCTGTCACCCGAGGATGTCGCCACGCATTGCGGACGTTCCATCGCGACCATCCGCACCCAGATCCGCGCCATCCTCGAGCGCACGAACCTGGAGAATCTTCAACAGCTTCACCGAGCGCTCGCGGGGCTGGGTCGAGGGTTCTGCGAGCCTTCCAGATAGGCGCGCATCTCCTCCTCGGGGACCATGCCTCCGCCGGTCGCCCACGCCAGGTGGGTGGCGACCCGCGTCGATTCCGGGACCCTCGCACTGGCGGCGAAGCCGGCCAGGGCCGAGGGCTCCAGGCGCAGGCCCTCGCTGCGCTCCAGCAGGCGCAGCAGGGCAAGCATCTCCTCGTCATCGACCGTGCAGTAGCCGTCGACCAGATGCTGCACGGTACGTCCGACGAAGGCCGATGCCCGACCCACGGCCAGGCCGTCGGCCACCGTGCGGTTGTCGATGCCGAAGTCCTGCACGCACACCGCGTCGTGCAGCCCCGTGTACACGCCCAGCAGCATGCAAGGCGAATGGGTGGGCTCGGCGAACAGACAATGCACGGCATCCCCGAAGGCCAGCTTCAGGCCGAAGGCCACGCCGCCCGGCGCGCCGCCGACTCCGCAGGGCAGGTGCACCCAGAGCGGGTGCTCGGCATCCACGCGCAAGCCCGCTTGCTCCAACTGCCCCCGCAGGCGCCGCGCGGCCACCGCGTAGCCCAGAAAAAGCTGGCGCGAGTTCTCGTCGTCCACGAAGTGGCAGCGTGCATCGGCGGCGGCTTCACGCCGGCCTTCGCGCACGGCCGCGCTGTAGTCGCTGGCGTGTTCCACCACGCGCACGCCGCGGTCCCGAAGCAGGCGCTTTTTCCACGCTCGCGCGTCGGCGGACATGTGCACGCTGACCGCGAATCCCAGCGCCGCACCGACGATGCCGATGGACAGGCCCAGGTTGCCCGTGGATGCCACCGCGATGCGATGCGCGGCAAACAGCGCGCGCGCCGGAGCATCGGCCAGGCGCGCGTAATCGTCGTCGGTGCGCAGCAGTCCCGCCTCCCGGGCCAGGGCTTCCGCGTGCTGCAGCACTTCGTGGATGCCTCCGCGAGCCTTGATGGAACCGGAAATCGGCAGGTGGCTGTCCAGCTTCACCCACAGATCTCCCTGGTGCGGCGCGCGGTACCGCGCGCGCAGCGCATCGCGCATGGATGGCAGGCGCCGCAGCGGTGACTCGATCAGCCCATGCAGCGCCGCCGTCTCGGGAAACACCCGCGCCACCCATGGCGCGAAGCGCTGCAGGCGGTGGTCCGCCTCGTCCACGTCGGCCTCGCCCAGGCCGCAGCCCGCCAGGGCCTGCGCGGCCGGCTGCATGGCCGGGTTGAACCACGTGGTCTCGCGCAAGGCCATCAGATCGCGCAACAGCGGATGGGTGCGCAGCCAGTCCTCCACCTCGCGCGCAGCGACGGGGGGAAGCCCGCTGACGGGGGGCGCGCCGCTGGGAAGGGCGCCGCTG